>JBIPNO010000110.1:0-12657 GCA_044372775.1 Haloferula sp. | reverse complement strand
GGAAGGCGGCGGGCATCGATCCAAAACTCCTGTTGGGTCTCGGCGGCGGCGTTGCGGGTCTCGAACATGCTCGGACGAGATCAAAGCAGATCGCCGGGGTTTTTCAACGGGCTCTTAGGGGGCCTTGGCGAAAGGGTCGGCGGTCAGGCGGTGCTGCACTTCCTGCGGCATCCAGGTCCAGGGATCGACGCCCTTCTCGGTGAAGACCGCCATGCCGATCACGCCGACGTTGCGATGATCCCCGTGCGCCAGGTTCGCATAGGATCCGGCGACCGTGGAAAACTGGAAGCGCGCCACCGTTTCGGGGCTGGTCCGCCAGCCTTTGATCTCCAGCGTTTCATCCGGGGCGATCACGTAGCCGCGCTTGCCAAACGCCGCCGCCTTGCCGTCGAGCACGTCGAGTCCGTCCACGCTGAGCACCACTTCAAGCCGGCTCTTGCAGCGGTTCTTCAGCACGATCGAATAGTGCGAGCCGTGCTTGCCCACCACGAAGCGGCGCGATGAGGAGTAGGTGCGGTAGGTCGGCAGGTAGCCGAAGCCGCCCTTGATCCCCCACTCGATCATGTCCCCCGCGGCGGTCTCCACGCCGGAAACCTTGTACCTGCCGCCGGTCATCGCGTCGATGCCTTCGCGGTTGTTGTAGTAGAGCGCGCCGGTGCCGGCGGGCTTCGACGAGGCCCGGACAAACGACTGCTGATACCAAGGCGAGCGGGTCGAAGTGCCGAAGCCGGTCGCCAGGCCCGGCCGCTCTTCAGCCGCCTTCTGACGTGGTTTGGATGGGGCCCGATTCGGATTGTTCAGGACCGCGTCGATGTTGTTGCGGTTGATCGATCCGTCGCCGCTGCGGTTCCCGGCGGTGACGATGTCGGTGACGTTCGTTCCGGAGGATGCCGGGACTCCGGGAAGGTTCACACCTCCCACGGTCCCGATGAAATCCGCGTTGGTCCGCGTTGCAGGCGAGTCCACTCCCGCGGTCCCGCCGCCGAGAAACACTCCGCCGGGTGCCGCCTGACTGTCGTATCCTCCCCCGCCGTTCGTCGCGCAGCCGGACAGCCACAGCGCCGCCAGCGCGGAGATCAGGAGAAGCCCGCCACCCCGCTTGCGGGAGGCCATCGTGTTCATCATGCATTTCATGGTGCTGGAAAAACAGCATTTCAAAAAACCACGGTCAAACTTTTTGTGCTGCTTTTCCAACATTTCAGTTGCAGCTTTTCCAGCATCCTCTATTTCTCCGCTCATGAGCAATGCAGAGACACTGGCACGCCGGGAGCGGCAGGTCATGGAAATCCTCTACCGCAAGGGCGAGGCCACGGCGCAGGAAGTGATGGACGAAATGGCCGATCCCCCGACCTACTCCGCCGTCCGTGCGCTCTTGGCGACCATGATGGAAAAGGGCCTCGTCTCCCACCGCAAGGACTCCCGCCGCTACGTCTATCGCCCCGAAGTCCCCGAGAAAAAAGCCAAGCGCTCCGCCCTCAAACAGCTCCTCTCCACCTTCTTCGAAGGCAGCCCCGAAAAGCTCGTCGCCGCCCTCCTCGACCCCAAGGACCAGCAACTCAGCAACGACGAGATCGCCAAAATCCGCAGCCTCATCCACAAAAAGTAACCCCCTGTCCCCTGTCTTTCCACTGATCACTGCTCACTGATCACTCGGCACTTTCCCCATGCTCTCCACCGCCATCGCCTTCTCCCTCATCGCCACCGCCGCCGTCTGGCTGGCCGGCCGGCGCGATGCGGCGCGCGATCCGCGGCTGACCCTGCTCGCCCTCGCCCTTCTCGCGGTCTTCCCGCTCCTCTTCTTCCTGCCGAAAGCCCCGCTGTTGCCCCCCGGCGATTTCGAACCGGCGTCCCCCACCCTCACGCAAGGGCTGCCCTGGCTCTGGGCCGTCGGCGTGGCGATCGCTTCCCTCCGGCTCTTCGTCGCCCTCGGCGTGCTCATGCGCTGGCGGCGGAACTCGGAACGGATCGAACTCCGCGACGGCATCGACCTCCGCCTCCTCCCCGGTCTCGCCGGCCCCGTCGCCGCCGGCATTTTCAAGCCGGTGATCTTTGTCCCCGAAGCCTGGCACCACTGGACCGCCGAAGTCCGCGAAGCCGTGCTGGCCCACGAAACGAAGCATCATCAGCGCCGCGACCCGCTCTGGCGCGCCATCGCTGCCGCCGCCTGCGCGCTGCACTGGTTCAATCCCTTCGTCTGGTGGATGGCCCGCCGTCTCGCCGAGCAGTGCGAGTTCGCCTGCGACGAAGCCCTGCTTGCCGAAGGCATGCCCGCCGACCGCTACGCCAACGTCCTCTGCGACCTCGCCGCCCCCGCCCATTCCCCCGCCACCGCATTGGCGATGGCCCACGAAAGCGGCCTGGAAGCCCGGGTCCGCCGCATGTTCTCCAACTCCCCGCGCGGCTCCACCTTCGCCCTCGCCACCCTCCTGCTGCTGACCACCCTCACCGCCGTGGCCCTCGCCGTCGTGAAACGCGCCGACCCGCCCGCCAAGCCGGCGATCCCGATGGAGGAAATCCAGCTCCGCCTGGATGCGGATCCGTTCCCGGGGAATTGATCCAGGTCGCGCAAAGCGACGGCCCTCCAACCCGGTAGGGCTGGACCGCTGGGCCCGCCCACTTCACCCCCGAGGGCGGGACGCAAAAGACCCGCAAAAGAATCGCCATCCATCAACCTCCGCCGCCTCAAGGAAAAGTGGGCCCGCCCAGCGGTCGGTCCCTACCCATTTTGCCTCCCACAAAAAAGCCCGCGGGACGAATCCCGCGGGCCTGTTAGATACCTCGCGACTTACTTCGCATACTTCACGCCGCAGCCGTAGGGCTTGGTCTTGGCGAGTTCGACGGTCTTGCCTTCCAGCACGGCATCCAGCGCGACGACGAGGTGCTTGTCCGCCTTTTCGACATCCGCCGCGTCGGTCGAGTTGATCGAGTCGATCGCGCCGTTGTAGGCGACCTTGCCGTCCTTGCCGATGACGATCATGTGCGGCGTGGTCTTCGCGTCGTAGGCCTTGCCAACCTTGCCGTCGGGATCGACCACCACCTGGCTGGCCTTGCTGCCTTCCTTGGTCGAGCGCTCGGCCAGGTCGGAGGGATTCACGCCGGCGTTGGAGTTGATGGAAATCCACACCACGCCCTTCGCGGTGTAGGTTTCCTGGAGCTTCGGCATGTTCCCGCTGCCGTAGTGCTTCTTCACATACGGGCAGTCGTGGTTGAGCCACTCGAGGACCACCACCTTGTCCTTGTGGTCGGCCAGCGAGACTTCCTCGCCCTTCACGTTCTTCACGGTGAAGGCGGGAGCGGCTTCGCCGGGCTCGATCGCGTAGGCGGTGGCGCTGCAGATCATGGCGCCTAGCACGGCGCCGAGGAATGTGTTGTGCTTCATGGTTTTCAATGGGCAGGGGTTGAAATTTGAACCTGTCGCGGAGCGGCGGGCTGTCCAATGGAATCCGCTCACTTTTTCGCCCGCCATGAGACGAGAAGCGGCTGTTCCAACTTCCCGCCGGCCAGGACCATGTCGAGGAGAGCGGCCGGGCCGTCGGCGTACTCACTTTTCTTCACCGTGGCCGCCCAGGAATCCGCGTCCTTCTTGAACTCGATCGGACTCCCGGGATCCACGACATCGGGAGTGGCGGGGAAGGCCGAAACGCCGGTCAGATCGATCTCTCCGTCCGACCACAGCTTGGGAACTAAAGACAAGGTGAGCTGGCCACCCTCCTCGTTGACGCCGAAATGAAGATCGATGGGCACCGGGATCTTTTTCTTCGCCGCCTCGACCACCGCCGCTTCCTTCCCCGGCTTCCCATCCCCCGCCGGCAGCGTCACCGAAAGCTCCGCATCCCCCGGCACGCAGGCGCTGTCATCGCAGGTCAGCCAGGCCAGCTTCACCTTGCACTCCGCCTCGCCCGTCGCCCCGGCCGGCGGGGTGAGATCGACCAGGAACACCGTCTCGCCCTCGTAACCGAAGCCGGGCAGATCGCCGGTCATGAACCGCTTCGGCACCGGTTGCTGAAGCTCGCCTGCCGTCCAGCCTTCCGGCAGGGTCCAGGTCGCCTTCACCGGCATGCCGCCGACGCCGGGATTGAGCCAGTAGGTGTGCCAGCCGGGATCGACGGTCAGCCGGACGGCCACGGGGAACGACTTGCCGGGCTGGTAGGAAGACACGCCGGCGATCAGTTCCGCCCCGGCGTGGCCGGATTTTACAGCAGCGGAAAGCGGTGCAACCAAGGGCAGCCCGGCGGCAAGCAGAACGGAGAATTTCATCCCCGCCATGTAAGCGGGAATCCCGGGACCTGCCACGGGTTTTCCAACGCATGTCCATCCCCTTCCCGACCCTCTCTCGAATTTGCGACCCGTCCCGGAGGCGCCGCGCGCGGTCCCTTCCCGAATCTCCGTAATTCCCGCCGGAACCCCGTGATTGTCATGGCCCGGATGCCGCGTATAGTGCCGCCGTGGACGACGGCTACTCATGGCGCGAGATGCGCGAATCGACCCCGCTGCGCTTGCCCGGCCCGGACAATCTCGGCTGGTGGTCGGCGGTGGCGTTTTTCGTCGCCGTGATCCTGCACGTCGCGGCCTTCTTCGCGCTCGGCCACATGAAGATCGCCCTGGGATTCCAGGAATTCGAGGAACTCCAAACCGCCTCGATCAATGTCGAGCAGGTGGAAGTGATGCCGCCCGACTACGAAACCCAGGCCCCGGACGACCAGGTCGAGCCCCCGCCGCCGGAAACCGCGACCCTGCTGGAGGAAATCGACATCCTCGCCCAGCTTCCGGAAGACACCGAGATCGAACTCCGCCCGGACCTCAACGACCCGGAATTCGCGATCAAACTCAACAATCCCGCCATCGAAGGCGATCCCGCCGGCATGCAGATCGATCCGTCCGCCGGCTTCGATCTCGACACCGCCCTGCCGGAAATCGGCCGCACCGAGGAACCGCTGCCGCTCGCCGCCGAGGCCCAGACGATCGTCGACCCCGGTGCCCTCGCCGCCGTCGACACCGCCCTCGACAAGTTCGCCGAAGACCTGCTCAAGAAAGGCGCGGGCGGCCTGGTGGAAGCCGGCACGCTCGACGGCGTGGTCACCCTCGACGACATGGTGGGCCTGCCCGCCGACGTGCTGGTCGGCAAGAAGACGATGCTGCCGAGCGACCTGCTCTTCGAATACAACAGCGCCGAGCTCCGCGAGAGCGCCCGCGTCGGGATGATGAAGCTGGCGCTGATCATCACCCGGAACCCCAACCTCTACTGCTGGATCGAGGGCCACTCCGATCTCTACGGCACCGACGCCTATAACCAGGATCTTTCCAAGCGCCGCGCCGCCGCGGTGAAGGAATACCTGGCCGGCACCCTTTTCCTCGAGCCGGACAGGATCATGACGCGCGGCTTCGGCAAATCGGTCCCGCTGGTGGCCGTCGGCACCGTTGACGAGCAGGCACCGAACCGCCGGGTGGAGATCCGGATGCGCGCCGATCCGCCGCCGGCCGAGCAACCGGTGCTGGTCAAGCCGCAGGTCCCGCCGCCGCCGGTCGAGGAGGAGGCCCCGCCGAAAGCCAAGCCGGTGCTGGTCAAGCCGATGCGCGCCCTGCCGGTCGACGAACCTCCCCCACCCCGCGCCGAGCCGGTGCCGGAGCCCGCCCCGCAGGCCATCCCGGTCGAGGAAGCGCCGAAAGCCTTGCCGCTGGAGGAACCGGCGGAACCGGAAGCACCGCGGGCCGCCGAAGTGCCGGAAGAGCCGCTCCGCGCCGAGCCGGTCGAGTGACGGAGTGAAGCGCCGCTTGACCGCGGCCGCCGTGCCGCTATGCCCGGACCCATGAAGCCGCTCGAACCGCTCGCCCTGCCCGGACACATCCTTTCCTTCGACTTCGACGGCACCCTCCACAACCCCGCCGTGGACCCGCCGGTCAGCCCGCGGCTGTTCGAAACCCTCGTACGCCTGCGCCGCGACAAAGGCGCGCTGTGGGGCATCAACACCGGCCGCTCGATCGCCCACGTCGTCGAGGGCCTCGTCGAAAGCCGCTTCCCCTTCACCCCCGACTGGGTCGTCGCCCGTGAACGCGAGATCTGGCTGCCCAACCACCTCGGCCGCTGGACCGCCCACCAGCCGTGGAACCACGATTGCGAAAAGGAGCAAACGCGCTTCTTCAAGGAAGTCCGCGGGACGCTCGACGCGATCCGCCACGAGGTCGAGGAGCACACCGGTGCGACCTGGATCGACCAGCCGGGCGACCCCGCCGGCCTGATCGCCCGCACCGAGCAGGAAATGGCCTGGATCATCGGCCGGGTGGAAGCGCTCGCCGCCGGCGTCCCGATGCTCGGCTGGCAGCGGAACTCGATCTGGCTGCGCTTCGGCCACAAGAACTACCAGAAAGGTAGTAGTTTGACCGAAGTCGCCCGCCACTTCGGCCTGGTGCCCGCCCACACCTTCGCCATCGGGGACAGCCACAACGACTTCGAAATGCTCCACCCCTCCGTCGCCGCCATGTTCGCCTGCCCCGGCAATTCCGTCGCCGACATCCGCGACCACGTCCTCGCCCACGGCGGCCACGCCTGCCAACTCGGCTACAGCGAAGGCTGCGTCGAGGCGCTGGAGCACTTCTTCGGCACCTGACCGGCGAAGAGGCCGTAGTTGGAAAGCGGATGAAGAGGCATGTGATCCTGAACAAGAGGGGCGCGGGCGGCTCGCCCGCATCTCAGTGGCGGCGGCATCCTGCCGCCAGCCTTCCCCGCATGGATCTCCATCCATCCTGATCCCTCGATTCAATTCCCAAGGAAGAAACCTTGACGATCTCCGAACAAGGAGCCCAGTCGGCAAGTGAGAAACTTTCCCCTTTTCCCGGATTTCCGAATCAAATAGCCCTCGGGGCCACGTAAGAGCCGTCTGATTCGCGCCGTGTCCCCAAAACCCACCATCCCGACCCTTCTCGCCGGCTGCTGCTCCGCGGCGATGTCCGCGGCCGCCGCCACCCCGGATTTCACGGAGTCCATCCAGCCGATCCTCGAGCTGAACTGCGTCCGCTGCCACAACGGCGAAAAGGACAAGGGCGGGCTCCGCCTCGACACCTACAAGGGCCTGCTCGACGGCGGCGACACGACGGCGGCGGTCGTCCCCGGCGACCCCGCGAAAAGCGAGCTGCTGGTCCGCGTCCACCTCCGCCCGATCGACGAAGGCGTGATGCCCGACGAAGGCCAGGCGCTGAGCAAGGAGCAGGTCGAACTGCTCGATGCCTGGGTCCGCGCCGGTGCCTCGTGGCCGGAAGGACTCACGCTGACCCAGCGCACTCCCCCGCCCCTCAAACGCGTCGCCTTGCCCGAAAAGCCGCCCGCCTCCGCGGCCGAAGCGGCGGGGATGCTCGATGACATCTTGAAACGCGAGAACGCCGGGGCCGCGGTGATCACGACCGATCCCATCGCCGACAACGCTTTCCTCCGCCGCGCCACCATCGACCTCATCGGCCGGATTCCCACGGTGGCGGAGATCCGCGAGTATGAAAGCGGGGGCGACGACCGCCGCGAGAAACTCGTCGACCGCTTGCTCGACCACCCGCGCTTCGCCGACCGCTGGACCGTCTTCATGGCCGACATGCTGCGGATCCGCTCGAACATCCCCGGCGGGAACCAGTTGCTGGCCTACATCCACGGCTCGATTGCGCAGGGCAAACCCTACGACGAGCTGGTCCGAGAACTGATCGCCGCTTCCGGCCGCGCGAACTCGAACCCCGCGGTCGGCTACCTGCTCGGCGACGACGTCAACCCGATGGAGCTCGCTGCGTCCTCCGCCCAGGTCTTCATGGGCGTCCGGATCGGCTGCGCGATGTGCCACGACCATCCTTTCGACGATTGGCGCCAGAAGGACTTCTACCACTTCGCCGCCTACTTCGGGAAAACCCGCAAGGTGCAGGGCCGGCAGGAAGGCATGGTTTACACCACCGAAGGCGACGAGTCGGCGGTCCTCTGGCCGCCCGAAGACAAGGCCGTCGGCAAGACCCGCGAGCCGGTCACGCCGCGCTTCCCGTTCAAGTTCGAGGAGTCGAAGACCAAGCCCGCCCATCTCCTGCGGCTGGAAGCCCTCCGCCACGGGGAACAGCAGGCCGCGACGTCCGGAAAAGAAGCCGCCGAACTCGACGCGCTGCTCGATGCCGTCGAACCCGCCGTCGGCGCCCCGCGTGATCCGGTGCTGGCGGAAGCGGAGGCCGAAAGCCGCGCCCTCGATGTCCAGGGCGACATCTACCGCAGCAGCGAACTCCGCGCCGAGCTGGCCCGGCTGGTCACCGATCCCCGCAACGACCACTTCGCGCAGGCCTTCGTCAACCGCGTCTGGGCCGAACTCACCGGCCGCGGCTTCGTCGATCCGCTCGACAATTTCTCCGCCTACAACCCGCCGCGCCAGCCCTCGACCCTCGACTTCCTGTCCCGCGAGTTCATCGCCAACGGCTACGACCTGCGCCACCTGATCCGGGTCATCATCCTTTCCGACACCTACCGCCGCGCCTCGCTGCCCGCCGCGACGGCCGTGGTGCAGCGGGAGGAAAGCGAGAAGAGCTTCGCCGCCGCGACCACCCGCCGCATGCTCGGCGAGGTGCTGTTCGACAGCGTGGTCGCCGCCGGCCATCTCGCCGATTTCAAATGGCCGGCCGGAGCGAATCCGAAGGACATCACCCGCGAAATCCAGGTCCCGACCGGCGAGACCGCCGCGGCAGGCCCCTCGGCTCCGATGAAAGAGTCGACCGCAGCCCCCGCGATGCGCGGCGACGGCTACGACCTCGAGTCCACCCTGAAGCTCGATTTCAACGCCCTGCTCACCAAGAAGGAACAGGGCGAACTGGAGTCGATGCGGGCGATGTCCGACGAGCAGATCGAGGCCGAGAAAATGGCGGCGATGAACCGCGACGCGCAGGGCAACACGATGACCTTCAAGACCGAGACGGTCACCGAAACGCTCGACGACAACCCGCGCTTCGACAGCGCGATGCACATGGCCACCCCCGCGCCGCCGGCCCATTTCCTCCGCGTCTTCGGCCAGCCGGAACGCGCCGGGCTCGGCGAATTCCGCGACACCTCCTCGTCGCTGCGCCAGCAGCTCATGATGCTCAACGGCCGGATGACCCACGAGGCCTCGCGGGTCGGCCCGCTGGAACCGCTCCACCGGATCCTGCAAAAGGACCACGACCTCGCGATCGAGCACGCCTACCTCGAAATCCTCACCCGCAGCCCCGTTTCCGAAGAACTCGCCGACGCCCGCGCCCTGCTGGCGGCCGATCCTTTCGAAGGCATGGCCGACCTCCGCTGGGCCCTGCTCAACAGCCACGAATTCCGCTTCCTGCCCTGACCCGCCATGAACGCCTGCACCGACTACCAGATCACCCGCCGCCGCCTGCTGAAAATGTTCAGCGCGTCGATCCTCGGCATGCCGGTCAGCCAGCTCCTGGCCCAGGCGAACCCGGGCAAGGGCCGCGCCGAGCACGTCATTCTGTTCTGGAACAGCGGCGGGATGAGCCACCTCGACACCTGGGACCCGAAGCCCGGCCGCAAGGTCCAGGGCGAGTTCGCGCCGATCAAGACCTCGGTCTCCGGCATGGAGATTTCTGAGATTTTCCCGCAGCTCGCCAAGCAGATGCACCACGCCGCGCTGGTTCGCTCGATCGCCGGCACCAATGGCGACCACGGCCGCGCCCAGTACGAACTCCAGACCGGCTTCGGCCAGACACCGAACATCCTCCACCCCGGCCTCGGCTCGATCATCGTCTCCGAGCGCCAGCCGCTCGGCGACCTGCCCGCCTTCGTCAGCATCAGCGGCCAGGCGGCCCGCGCCGGCTACCTCGGCCAGCAATGCGAGGCCTACTTCGTCGGCCGGCCCGGCGAGAAGGACCCCTACCTCGCCTTTCCCGAAGGCATCAGCCACGCCCGCGGCATGCAGCGCCTGCAGATCCTCGAGAAGATGAACGCCCGGACTTCCGGCAATGTCGGGGCGAACGACATGAAGGCCACCGAGATTGCCCTCAAGGATGCCGTCGCCCTGATGGAAAGCCCCGCGCTCAAGGCCTTCGAACTCGACGAGGAATCGCCGCAAACGATCGAGCGCTACGGCAACACCGAGTTCGGCCGCGGGGCCCTGCTCGCCCGCCGACTCGTGGAGAAGGGCGTCCGCTTCGTCCAGGTCAACCGCGGCGGCTTCGACAACCACGGCAACATCTTCCAGGCGATGCGCGATCACGGCGCCGTCATGGATTCCGGCATCGCCTCGCTGCTGTCCGACCTCAAGGCCAACGGCATGCTTGAGAAAACGTTGGTCATCGTGCTCAGCGAGTTCGGCCGCACCCCGCGCATCAACGACGCCGGCGGCCGCGACCACTGGGCGGCCTGCTTCGGCTGCCTGATGGCCGGCGGCGGCATCAAGGGCGGCTCGATCATCGGCGCCTCCGACGCCGACGGCATGGAACCCGCCGAGCGCCCGGTCAAGGTCCCCGACCTCCACGCCACCATCTGCCACGCGCTCGGGATCGACCTCGACAAGGAAGTCATCAGCGCCCAAGGCCGCCCGATGCGCCTCGTCCGCAAGGAAGCGAGCCCGATCCGGGAATTGTTTGCGTGAGAAGTGGCGGATCGGTTGGTGTTGCCGGGGCCGGTGATCTCGTCGAGACGGTCCTCAGCTGGGTGGTGGAGGGTGCGTTCCTCCGAGCAATTCGAATCCGATAGAACTGACCCCACTCATTACCCGGCCATTCCGCCCCCCTCCTTCGCTGAAGCTGTGGAGGACCGCCGGGCCCGCCCACCAACGTGGGTGCGGCATCTTGCCGGAAGCCCCCACCCCGCCAAAGGATCCGCATCCTCGGCCTCGAGGCATGGTGAGTCCACCACCTTTCCTCCGTGGCCTCGACGAAGGAGGAGCCACTCTTTACGCCACCGCATCCAGCGGACTCGTCACCCCCAGCCCGTGCATCCCCGTCGCCACGTGCAGGTAAATCTCCGTCGTCGTGATATCCTCGTGGCCCAATAGGTCTTGGATAGTCCGCAAATCCGTCCCGGCTTCCAGCAAGTGCGTCGCGAAGGAATGCCTCAGCGCATGACTCGTCACGTGCTTCTCGATCCCCGCGGCCGATGCCGCCCGCGAGATCGCGTCGTTGTAAACCTTGCCGTGAAGATGGTGCCGCCGCCGGATCCCGGATACGCCCTTCTTCCGTGCGGCCACCTTCGTCCCCAAACTTCCTCCGCTGCCTTCGTTCGCGAGTGTCCCCGGACTTGCCCTCTCGTCGTCCCTCGCCTCCGGACTTCCGTCGGCGTACCTCCGGGTCTCCGGGCTCGCCACGGCGTAGCTTCGCGTAGCCGGGTCGATTGACGCCTGTCTCGCCGGAAACAACCAGAACCACTCGAAACTTTCTGCCGCCTTTCGATACTTCCGCGCCAGCGCTCCGGGCAAATACACGCCCGCCAGCCCGTCTTCGCGATCCTTCCGCCAGATCTCCCGTGCCTTCTCGATCTGCTCCGCGATCTGATCCCGCAAGCTCTTTGGCAATACGGTCATCCGATCTTTGTCTCCCTTGCCCATCCGCACCGTCACGGTCCCTCGCACGAGGTCCACGTCCTGAATTCGCAATCTCACCAGCTCCGACAGCCGCAGGCCCGCCCCGTATTGCAGACGAGCCGCCAAACCATACCGGCCGTGCGTGCAGTTCGGCACCTTCGGCGGCTCGTCCAGCTTCTCGAAAAGCCGCTCCGTCTCCGGCTTCGCCAAAACCACCGGGATCCGGGTTCCAGTCTTCTTCAGCTTCACGTCGAACACCGGCTCTTCCACCCCGCAGACGTATTTGAAAAAGAAGGCCACCGCGTTGAGCGCCTGCTTTTGAGTCGAGTACGCGCAGTCCTCGTCATTCACCACCGACGCCAGGAACCTCGACGCCGTCTCGACCTTCATCACCTCCCGCTCGTCGCCCGAAAAATGGCCGTACCGCGCCGCCCAGGCTCCGTAACATTGCTTCGTGCGCAGCGCCAGACCACGCCGCGATCCGGCGGAAAAGACGGCGGCGCGCAGCCGCTCCGGCAAACTGCGGTGGTCCGCTCCAGCTTCCTCGCAGGCCTTGAGCCAGTTCAAATACCATTGGATGGCATCCGACCACTGGTCGAGTTGCCAAGGCTCGCGCTTTCTATCCTCTTTTTTGACCTCCGATCGCCAAAACGCCTTCGCTGCGTCCCGCCCCGCTTCCATCTCATGCCGGAGTCGGAAGTTCTCGAACCATTCAAGCACCAGCAGGAAGCCGGACCGTTCGAAGTCAGTCAAACCGCGGAACTCCGCCAGATCTTTCCTCCAGCACCAACGCGTCTTGGAAGCACTCATCGTCCGCACCCAAGCAGGCCGAAAATTCCGAGTCAACCCGAAAAAGTGTTCACCTGAGCACTATTTTTCGAATCGGCCCTCAACCTCAAACTCCAGGAACCCTTAATACCAGTTCTTCAAACTAATGTGACTTTAATCTTGGACGCGTAGCGTTTGCTTGATCCAGCAGCCACGGGCGTCCGACCAACCGCAGCACCGCCGCCCCGTCGTTCCAAAAACGCCTGAGGGCCGGCAGTACCGCCTCGCGGAGATCTTCCACTGTCGCGAAGACCCGGTTGCCGATCCCGTCCTTGACCATGTCCCATACCTGCTCGCACGGGTTGAGCTCCGG
>JBIPNO010000109.1:0-12689 GCA_044372775.1 Haloferula sp. | reverse complement strand
GATTTTCTCGTTCATTTTCAGGGTGTCTTTCCATGGCATGGCCGAGAACCGTACGACGGTCCGCGGAGTGCAAGGTGTTACCCATGTATTGAACCTATTGTGTTACCCATGTTCTGAACCCGGACCCCGCCAAAGCCTTGTCCCAAAGAGGCTCGACAAGCTCCATCCGCCATGATGGACAGTCATTGGGCACGGAAGCCACGACGATGATCGATGTTCCACCTGTGCGCTTTTCTGACGAATCCGGTGTGGTCGGTCCGTGCGTTGGGACTCGCACGGAGGGGTGCGGGCAATCATCAATCACAAGGGAATGAAACGGCTCGTAAAGATCTTCGCGTTAGCTGTTGCGGTAACGATCGCGATGACGCTGGCCCTTGGGGTCCCAAGGCTCCGTAACATGGCATCCGAATATGCGACGGCAGAAGCCATTCGGGACTTGGAGAAATACGTTCAGCAACACGATGGGCGATGGCCGGAGTCTTCCAGCGACCTTGGCGACAAATACCCGGCGGGTGGCAGTGTGCATGTGGACTACACGGCGACTTCCGAGCGCTTGATCGAGAATCCGGAGTTGCCGCGGAATGCGGTTCGCCCAAGCTCGGGGAAGTTTTACACCTATCCCCATTACGACGAAACGATTCGCGGCCTACATGCGGTCCTTCGTGAGACAAATTCAACCGCCCCGTGAGGCCCTGCTCAAAACGGATCGTCCGCGCCGCCCCAGGAGGGGCCGACTTTCCATTCCTCGACGAGGTTCCGCGGGAAGTCGTCGAGGAAGCGCGAGGGGCGCTGGATGATGTCGCCGCTGTAGGACTTGGGATTGATGAAGGGGTAGGTGAGGTAGAGTTCGTCCTTGGCGCGGGTGATGGCGACGTAGAACAGGCGGCGCTCTTCCTCCAACTGCGCGGGGTCGTCGGACTCGAGGATGCGGCCGTTCGGGAACTGGCCGTCGGCGAGCCAGATCAGGAACACGACCTTCCACTCGAGGCCCTTGGCCTGATGGATGGACGACAGGGTGACCTTCTCGTCGTCCTTTTCCGCGGTGTCGCCGGTGGGCTCGCCATCGGCGGAGCCGAGCAGGGAAAGCTGGGAGAGGAATTCGAGGATGTCGTCGAAGTTCCCGGCGTAGGACATCATTTGTTCGATGTCCCCGCGGCGGGCTTCGTAGTTGTCGTAAGCGGACTGGAGGAACTCGGCGTAGAGGCCTTCCAGGATGCTGTAGATCATGTCTTCGGGCCGCGCGAAGTCGCCGCCGGGTGTGAGTTCGTCCAGCACGTAGCCGAGCTGTTCCCAGTGTTTGGCGGCCTTCTTCGGCGGCTTGAGTTTCGACAGGACGGCCGACCATTCGGGGATGGTCTCGCTGTCCGCGGCGCCGGATTTGAGGAAGTCGCGCCACAGCTTGTCGGCCCCCGCGGCGCCGATGCCGGGCAGCAGGAGGACGATGCGCTTGAAGGAGGTCTCGTCCTTGCAATTGGTGACGAAGCGCATGAAGGCGGAGACGTCCTTGATGTGCGACTGCTCGAAAAAGCGCAGGCCGCTGGTGATGGCGAAGGGGATGCCGCGGCTGGTGAGTTCCATCTGGATTTCCAGCGACTGGAAGTGGGCGCGGTAAAGGACGGCCATCTCCTCGAGCGGGATGCCCTCGTCGTCGCGCAGTTCGAGCATCCGCTGGGCGACGAAGGCGGCCTGGCTGGACGGGTCTTCCAGCGGAACGAGCGCGGGCTTGGTGCCGGTGGCGCTGCGGGAAGAACGCAGGTCCTTTTCAAAGCGCGCGGAGTTGGCGCGGATGGCGGCGTTGGAGAGATCGAGGATTTCCGGGACGCTGCGGTAGTTGGTCTCGATCTTGAATACGCGGCAGCCGTCGTGGCGCTTCGGGAACGAGAGGATGTTGCCCATGTCCGCGCCGCGCCAGGAGTAGATCGACTGGGCATCGTCGCCGACCGCCATCACGCTGGCCCCGCCGCCGGCGAGCAGGTCGATGAGGTCGCTCTGGACGGAGTTGGTGTCCTGATACTCGTCGACGAGGATGTGGCGGAAGCGCTTGCGGTAGAGGCCTAACAGCTCCTCGTCCTGCTGCAGCAGCTTGAGGGTGAGGACCAGCAGGTCGTCGAAGTCGACCGAGTTGGTGTCGAGCTTGCGCTGGGTGTAGTTGGCATGGGCGGTGGCGATTTCCTCCGACCAGTCGGCGAAGTAAGGATAGCGGTGGTCGATGACTTCCTGCAGGGAAACGCCGGTGTTTTCGACCAGGCTGAAGATCGACGCGAGGACGTCGGCCTTCGGGAAGCGGCGCTGCTTGGTGTCGATGTCGAGCGCGGCGACCACGCCGGACAGCAGCGACTTCTGGTCGTCGCGGTCGAGGATCGAGAACGACTTCGTCAGGCCGACCACCTCGGCGTGGCGGCGCAGCAGGCGGTTGCCGATCGAGTGGAAGGTGCCGCTCCAGAGTGCCGAGATATCGTGCGGGACGAGGCTGCGGACGCGCTCGCTCATCTCCCGCGCGGCCTTGTTGGTGAAGGTCAGCAGCAGGATGTGGCGGGCGTCGATTTCCTGGTCGAGCAGCCAGGCGACGCGGTAGGTGAGGGTGCGGGTTTTCCCGGAGCCGGCGCCAGCGATGACCAGCGCGGGGCCGGGCGGGGCGGTCACGGCGGCGAATTGCTCGTCGTTGAGCTCGGCGCGGTAGTCGATGCCGGAGGTCGGACCGGTCGTCCGTCGGTTCAGGGTGTATTCGCGCGCCACGGGTTCAGCTTCGGGATTTTCGGCGGGGGATCAAGAGCGGGCGGTAACGATAAACCCCGCCTTCACGTTTGACAGGGCGGGCAGAAGGTCTAAAGCTCCTTTTGAGACTCGATCTCATCAAGGTCTCCCGCGACCGCCTGAATCACCACTCCATGAGTTCGCTCCTTTACGCCCTGAACATCGGCACCCTGGCCACCTGGCTGACGGTGGGCGGTGCGAGCACGGTGGCGTGCGTGGTGCATGTGGCGGAGCGCTTGCCGGCCTTGAACGACGGGCTTTCGGACGAGTCCGAGCTGTTCATCACGCCCCAGGCGATGGGCTCCGCGCCGCCGGCCGAGGCGCCCGAGGCGTCGGAAGAGGAAGTGGCTCCCGAAGAGCTGGTCTCCGTGGCGGCGGACCTTCCCGAATTGCCGGAAATGCCGGAGCTACCTGAACTGGAGGAGATGGAGCCCTTGCCCGAGGTGCCGGACTTGCCGGCACCGGTGGCGCGGGTCGAGTCGACTCCGAAGCCGTCTTCGAGAACGACCTCCAATCCGTCTTCCGGGCGACCGAAGCCCACCGTCTCCTCCGGCCGGAAGGCCTCCTCCGGCGAAAGCGGCCGCGGCACGGGGCAGGGCAGCGGCACCGCCCGTGGCTCGGGCTCCAGCGCGACCGGTTCCGACCGCTGGGTCGGTCTGCGCAAGTCGAGCCCGAACTACCCGTCCTCCGCCCGCCGGCAAGGCCAGCAGGGCACGGTGGTCGTCCAGTTCACGGTCGACGAACGCGGTTACGTGGTCGACGCCAAGATCCTGCAAAGCTGCCCTTACTCGGTCCTCAACGAGGAAGCCCTGCGGACCGTCCGCCGCTTCCGGGCCAAGCCCGGGATACGTGCCACGACCAGCCAGCCCATCATCTTCAAATTGAACTGATCCATGCTCAGCGCGAACATCGTTCTCAAGACATTCCACGAAGGCGGCTGGATCATGTGGCCGGTCGCCGCGACCTTTTTCCTCGCGCTGTGCGTGTTGCTGGAGCGGACGATCTGGTGGATCTCGCTGAAGCGCGCGCTTCGGCCGGCGGCGCAGGAGAAGGCCCGCGAAGCCCTGGGCACCGGCGACTTCGGCAGCGCCTGGAAGTTCGGCCAGGAGCTGCCGGATCCGTTCCTGCACAATCTCAACGAGGGGATTTCCCACGCCCACACCTCGATGCTCGCGGCGATGCACCTGCACGCGACCAAGTGGATCGAGCGCTCCGAGGCCCGGATGTGGATCCTCGGTACCATCATCACGCTGGCCCCGCTGTTAGGCCTGCTCGGCACGGTGGTCGGGCTGATGGGCTCCTTCGCCTCGCTCGGCGACGAAGCGCTCGGCGTGACCAAGGTCACCGGTGGGATCGCCGAAGCCCTGATCGCCACCGCGGCCGGCCTGGCGATCGCGATCGGCTGCCTGCTTCCTTACAACTACTTCCGCAAGCGGGTCTCCACGTTCCGCGGGTCCTTCGAGCGCTGGATCAACCACGTCGAGCTGCTGGTGCAGTCGGCGAAGGCCCACGGCCACGACCTTGAAGCCTTCGCCGCCGACCGGCAACTCAAGCGCTGATCCCCGATGCCGGTCAAACTCCAGAGCGCGGAAAGCGATCACGAGGAAGAGGCACGGATCGAGGTCGTGCCGCTGATCGACATCATGTTCTTCCTGCTGGCCAGCTTCATGATGGTCAGCCTGAGCATGACCCAGATCCACCGGGTGAATCTCAAACTACCGGTTTCGACCTCGGCGGTCGCGGACAACAAGATGCCGCCGATCCATCTGGCGATCGACTCCCACGGGATCGCGACCTGGGACTCGGCGGTGGTAACGCCGACCGAGATCACGAAGCGTCTGATCGACCTCAAGCCCGACGAGGACACGCGGGTGTTGATCGGGGCGGACGAGGACTGTCGTCACCAGCACGTGCTGGCGGTGCTCGATGCCGTGCGGGCCGCCAAAATCGACAAGGTCGGCTTTGAAACCAAACTCCAGGAGCCGTGACCGCCGCCCGTGTCTTGCCGTTCATCAACGTGGCCGGGTGCTTGGTGCTGGCCGGCTTCATCGTCATCCAGTGGCGCGGCGGGCAGGTGATGTCCGAGGAACTCCTGGAAAGCCGGAGCCGCGAGATCCTCGAGAAGAACGCGCGGATGGATGCGGAGAAAATGTCGCGGCAGTTGCAGGCGGACATCGACGGGCTGAAGGCGTCGATCGACTCGATCCAGCAGGCGGCGGCCGAGGCCGAGAAGAACATGGCGGCGAAGGAGGAGGAAGCGAAGGGACTGGCCGGACTGGTGACCCAGGCGCAGGACCAGATCAAGACCTGGGAGGAAGCGGTGAAAGCGCGCGACGAGGCGATCGTGCAGCGCGACGCGAAGCTGAAGGAACTCAACGAAGCGCTGGTCGCCACCCGCAAGCGCCTCGACGAGGCGGTGGCGGAGTTGAAGAAGGCCGGGGCGCGTTAGGTGGCAGATGGGGGATCTGACTGAAAAGCCGTGCTTCCGGCGTAAAGGCGGTCAAATTTCCCATGATGAAACGCCTTTCCAAGCTCGCGCTGCCTCTGGTGATCATCGGCGGTGGCGGTGCGGTTGCCAGCAACGGGGCCACGCCACCGGCCTCCGTCGGCCCGCTGCCGGAGCGTGTCACTTTCAATGCGCACATCCGGCCGATCTTCTCCGATACCTGCTTCTCCTGCCATGGCTTCGACGCCAACACCCGGGAAGCCGACCTGCGGCTCGACACGCCGGAAGGAGCCTATGCCAAGCTGAAAGGCTCCGACGAGCGGGCGATCGTTCCGGGGAAGCCCGAGGAGAGCGCGGTCCTCAAGCGGGTGTTCTCCGGGGATCCCGATGAGGTGATGCCGCCGCCGGATTTCCACAAGGATCTGAGCGACCGGCAGAAGGCGCTGATCCGGGCGTGGATCGAGCAAGGCGCGAAGTACGAGGAGCACTGGTCTTTCACCCCGCCCGTCCGGCCGTCGGTTCCCCAAGCGGGGAAGCATGCCGCGGAAGTCGTCAATCCGATCGACTCCTTCATCCTCGCCAATCTCGAAAGCGAGGGAGTGGAACCTTCACCTCGGGCTGAGAAGGCGACCTTGCTGCGGCGCTTGTCGCTGGACCTGATCGGCCTGCCGCCGACGCCGGCCGAGCTGGAGGCGTTCCTCGCCGATCCCTCGCCGGATGCCTATGCGAAACAGGTCGAACGGCTGCTGGCCTCGCCGCACTATGGGGAGCGGATGGCGGTGCCGTGGCTGGATATCGTCCGCTTCGCCGACACGGTGGGCTACCATGGCGACCAGAACGCGCGGGTCTTTCCCTACCGCGACTACGTCATCAAAGCCTTCAATGAGAACAAGCCCTTCGACCGCTTCACCACCGAGCAGCTCGCCGGCGACCTGCTGCCGGACGCCACCGACGAGCAGCGGATCGCGACGGGATTCCTGCGGCTCAACCTGATGACCCGCGAGGGCGGGGCCCAGCCCGGCGAATACCTCGCGAAGTCGCTGGGCGACCGGGTCCGCTCGGTGGGCGCGGCATGGCTCGGCCTGACCACCGGCTGCGCGGAGTGCCACGACCACAAGTTCGACCCGATCACCACGAAGGACTTCTATTCGCTCGGCGCGTTTTTCGCGGATGTCCGGCAGTGGGGCGTCTATGCCAATTACGGCTACACCCCGAATCCCGATCTCCCCGGCTCCAACAACGACTGGCCTTTCCCGCCGGAGATCCAGGCGCTGAACCCGGCTCTCCTGAAGCGGCTCGGAGCACTCCAGCGTTCCGCGGTGGAAGTCCTGGCCCCCTTGAAGAAGGCCTCGGACGAAGCCGCGTTCCAGACGTGGCAGGGACAGGCGGCCGCCTTTCTCGCGGTGCATCCCACGGGGTGGGGGACCCTGGGGGCCGGCAGGATCGAGAGTTCGCAAGGGACCGCCTCGGAAGTCCTGCCCGACCAAGCGGTGGTCTTCAGCGGCCCGCCGAAGAAGAGCGATGTCCTGACGCTCGACTTCCCGCTGCCGGATCATCCGGTCCGCTCGATCCGGATCGAGGCCCTGCCCGCCGCCGCCAACGCCGGCAAAGTGGGACGCCAGGCCAACGGCAAGTTCGCGATGACGCCGACCTTCGCGCTGGTCGGCGGTGCTGCCAAGCCGCAGCCGCTCAAGGTCGCATGGAGCCAGGCCGACCGGCGGACGCCGCATGCTTATAGCAACGGCGATCACAGCCCGCTGCTGGAAGCGGAATGGCGATCGGCACCGGCCCTGTGGGAAGAACCTCAGGACGCCGCCTCCCGCCCTCAGCACGCGCTTTATCACCTCGCGGAAACCCTGCCCGCCGCCGCCGAGCGGGTCCTGCGGGTCACCCTCGCCAGCGCCGACATCGGCAGCGTGCGGATCAGCGTCACGCCGTTCGGCGACGCGGTTCCAGGGCAGCCGGCCGCGCTGCGGAGCGAGGCGGCCACCGCCTTCCCCGTCCCCGCCGCCAGCCGCAGCGAAGGCCAGCACCGCGAGCTCGCCGCGGCTTGGGTTCAATCCACGGTGCCCGATGCCGCCCTGCCGGCGGATTACCGGAAGCTGCGCGAGCAGATCATCGCCTGCCGGGCCGGCTTCGCCCATTCGCTGGTCGCCCAGGCCGTGCCCGCCGGCAAGATCCTGCCCACCCACATTCTGCCACGCGGCAACTGGATGACGCCCGCCGAAGCGGTGACCCCTGCGGTGCCCGCGTTCCTGCCCTCGGCTTCCTTGAAGAATGACGGCCGCCGGCTCAACCGGCTCGACCTCGCGAAATGGCTGACAGCTCCCGAGAACCCGCTGACCGCTCGGCACTTCACCAACCGGCTGTGGAAGCAATTCTTCGGCAAGGGCCTGTCGAACGTGCTCGACGATCTCGGCAACCAAGGCGAGTGGCCGTCGCACCCGGAGTTGCTCGACTGGCTCGCGGTCGAGTTCCGCGATTCGGGCTGGGACATGAAGCACATGGTCCGCCTGATGGTCACCAGCCGCACTTACCGCCAGCGCTCGGCATCCCGTCCCGAACTCGCGGAGCGCGATCCCGCGAACCGCCTGCTCGCCGAGCAAGCAGCGCGCCGGCTCGATGCCGAATTCGTCCGCGACAACGCGCTGTCGATCGCCGGCCTGCTCGGCACCGGCCATGTCGGCGGGCCCAGCGTGAAGCCCTATCAGCCGGAGGGCTACTACGTGAACCTCAACTTCCCGCAGCGCGACTATCATGCGAGCAGCGGCACCGATCAGTTCCGCCGCGGCCTCTACATGCATTGGCAGCGGACTTTCATGCACCCGATGCTGGCCGGCTTCGACGCGCCGAGCCGCGAGGAGTGTACCGCCGACCGTTTCCAATCCAACAGCCCGCAGCAGGCGCTCACGCTGCTCAACGACCCGTCCTTCGTCGAGGCCGCGCGGAGCTTCGCCTTGCGGTTGATCCGTGAGAAACCCGGCGCGGGCGATGCGGAGAAGATCCAGCACGCGCTGCGGATCGCGCTGTCCCGGGAGGCGAAGCCGGCGGAGATCGAATCGCTCACCGCCTTCGTTGCCGAGCGGCGGAAGTTCTACCAGAGCAAGCCGGAGGACGCCTCGGCCTTTCTCAAGACAGGCATTTCCGATCCCGGCACGGGCCAGGATCCGGTGGAACTCGCCACGTGGGCCCAGCTTTGCCGGGTCGTCCTCAACCTGCACGAAACCATCACCCGCTACTGACCCATGAAGCCTTCCCATCTGGATGCCTACGAGCGCTGGCAGCAGGATTTCAGCCGCCGGACCTTCCTGCAGCGCGGCTTCGCCGGGATCGGCGGCATGGCGCTGTCCCAACTGTCAGGCGCGGACTTCTCCGGCGCGGTGCCGTTTCTCGAAAGCCAGGGCGGTTTGCATTTCCCGGCGCGGGCGAAGCGTGTCGTCCACCTCTGCATGGCCGGCGGACCGTCGCATCTGGAGTCCTTCGATCCCAAGCCCGAACTGCTCGCGCTCGACGGCAAGCCCTTTCCCGAGTCGTTCACCGCGGGTCAGCAACTGGCCCAGCTGCAGGGGAGCAAGCTGATCGCCCGCGGCGCGTTCACGAAGTTCCAGCGCTGGGGCGAGTGCGGGACGGAGATCTCCGAGTTGTTCCCGCACATCGGCTCGATCGCCGACGAGATCTGCGTGGTGCGTTCGATGGTCACCGAGCAGATCAACCACGATCCGGCGCACGCGTTCATGAACTCCGGCTCGATCCTCAAGGGCCGCCCGAGCATGGGTTCGTGGCTGCTTTACGGCCTCGGCGCGGAGTCGCGGAATCTGCCCGGCTACGTCGTGATGGTCTCGCGCGGCGCGGATCCCGACCAGCCGATCTCCGCCCGGCAGTGGAGCGCGGGTTTCCTGCCGAGCAAGTTCCAGGGCGTGCAGTTCCAGAGCCAGGGCAGCGCGGTCCACTACGTCGGCAATCCCGAGGGCGTCTGCCAATCGAGCCAGCGCCAGGTGATCGATGAGATCCAGCGGCTCAACGGCATGCTGCGCGAAGAGCGCTTCGATCCGGAGATCGACACCCGGATCTCCCAATACGAGATGGCCTTCCGCATGCAATCGTCAGTGCCCGAGCTGACCGACATGAGCGGGGAGCCGCAGCACATCCTCGACATGTATGGAGTGAAGAAGCCGGGTGACGGCTCGTTCGCCAGCAACTGCCTGCTTGCCCGACGCATGTTAGAGTCCGGGGTGCGCTTCGTGCAGCTCTATCACCGGGGCTGGGACCATCACGGCGACATCGGGAAAAAGATGCCGGCATCGGCGAAGCTGACCGACCAGGCCTCGGCCGCGCTGGTCAAAGATCTCAAGCAGCGCGGTTTGTTGGAAGACACGCTGGTCATCTGGGGCGGCGAATTCGGCCGCACGCCGATGGGGCAGGGGAGCGGCCGCGACCACCACATCAAGGCCTTCAGCCTGTGGATGGCGGGGGCCGGGATCCGACCGGGCATGGTGCATGGGGCGACCGACGAGCTCGGTTACGCCTCCGTGAAGGACGTGGTCCACGTCCGCGACCTGCACGCGACGCTGCTGCACCAGTTCGGCATCGATCACGAGCGCTTCTCCACCAAGTTCCAGGGGCTCGACTACAAGCTGACCGGCGTGGAGCCGGCCAAAGCGGTGCGGGCGATCATGGTTTGAAGCGGGAATCGTGGCATGACGAGAAACCTCGGACGCCGGGTTGCGTTCAAGGGACGGATCGCCAAAGCTCGGCGGTCCGGCCCCGTTCCATTCCGCCATGTCCGTTCCCAAGCTCACCTCGACCCAGTGGCTGATCTGCACGATCGCCGCGCTCGGCTTTGCCTTCGACATCTACGAGCTGCTGATGCTGCCGCTGATCGTCAAGCCGGCGCTGGCCTCGCTCGGCGGGGTGGATGCGAACGGCGTGCCGCTGCTGCTGCCGGGAAGCGCCGCCTTCACCCAGTGGGCGCGCATCCTGTTCTTCGTGCCGGCGATCGCGGGCGGCATCTTCGGCCTGCTCGGCGGGTATCTCACCGACCGGCTCGGCCGGCGTCGGGTGCTGACCTACAGCATCCTGCTCTACGCCTTCTCGGCCTTCGCGGCGGGCTTCTCGCAGAATCTCTATCAGCTCCTGTTCTTCCGCTGCCTGGTCTTCATCGGCGTCTGCGTCGAGTTCGTGGCGGCGGTGGCCTGGCTGGCGGAGCTGTTCACCGACAAGGTCCAGCGCGAGAAGGTGCTCGGCTACACCCAGGCCTTCTCGTCGGTCGGCGGCCTGCTGGTGGCCGGGGCGAACGTCCTCGCGGCCAAGTGGGCGCTCGATCTTCCCGCCATCCACGGCGGGCATGAAGCCTGGCGCTACACGTTGATTTCCGGGGTGATCCCCGCCTTGCCGCTGATCCTGATCCGACCCTTCCTGCCCGAATCTCCGGAGTGGGCGCGCAAGAAATCGGAAGGCACCCTGCGGCGGCCGAGCATCCGCGAGTTGTTCGCGCCGGAGCTGATCAAGACCACGGTGCTGACCACGCTGCTCTTCGCCGGCAGCTACGGGCTGGCCTTCGGGGCGATCCAGCAACTGCCGCAGATCCTGGGTGCCCAGGCGCTCAACACGCCGAACCAAGCCGGGCACGCGGCGATGATCACCACGGCCAAGGAGGCGGTGGGCAAAGCGGTGCAGGAGGCCAAGGCGGCGGGCAAGCCGGAGATTCCGGACGGCAAGAAGCGCCAGATCGGCGGCAACGCGAGTGACGAGGCGGTGGCCAAGATCACCTTCTGGCAGGAGATCGGCGGGATGATGGGGCGCCTGGCGCTGGCCGTCCTGGCGGTGGCGATCATCAGCCGGCGGAAGTTGTTCCGCGTGTTCCAGCTTCCCTCGCTGATCTTCGTGCCGCTGCTGTTCTGGTGGATCTCCGGGCAGCTCGGGAATCCCGACAGCCTGGGGCTGATCAAGATCGGGATCTTCATCGCCGGCTTCCTGGTGGTCGCGCAGTTCAGCTTCTGGGGGAACTACATCCCGCTGGTCTTCCCGATGCACCTCCGCGGCACCGGCGAAAGCTTCGCCGCGAACATCGGCGGGCGCATCCTGGGCACGGCAGCGGCGTGGATCACGCTGACGCTGGCCGCGTCGGACAAACCGGATCCGGCGCGCATCGCGATCGTCGGCGCCTGCGTGGCCGGAGCCTATGCCTTGATCGGCGCGATCCTCACCCAGTTCCTGCCGGAGCCGAAGGCGGAGGACGCGGCGCATTGATCGTTGCCATGGACTGCGTGCAGCCTGCTGCCGCTCTCCCTCGCCAGCCTGCTGGTCCGTCAGCCGAGCGTCAGCGACACCGGGCAATGGTCGGATCCGGTGACATGCGGCAGGATCGCGGCGTCCTTCACCCGGCCGAGCAGACCGCTGGAAAGGCCGAAGTAGTCGATCCGCCACCCGATGTTGTTCGCCCGCGCGTTCGCCCGGTAGCTCCACCACGAGTAGGCGCCGGTTTTCTCGGGATACAGGTGGCGGTAAGTGTCGTGGAAGCCGCTCTCCAACAAACGGCCGAAGCCCGCGCGTTCCTCGTCGCTGAAGCCGGCGCTCTTGCGGTTCTCCTTCGGCCGGGCGAGGTCGATTTCCTGGTGCGCCACGTTGAGGTCGCCACAGAAAATCACCGGCTTGCCGGAGGCTTCGAGCGACAGCAGGAAGAGCCGGAAGGCCTCGTCCCACTCCATTCGGTACGACAAACGTCGTAGTTCGTCCTGCGCGTTCGGAGTGTAAACGTTGACGAGTTGGAAGTCGGGGTATTCGAGGGTGATCACGCGGCCTTCGCGGTCGTGCGCGTCGATGCCCATGCCATGTCTCACGGAGAGCGGTTCGTCGCGGGTGAACACCGCCACGCCGGAGTAGCCGGGCTTTTCCGCGGAGTTCCAGAACGACTTGTAGCCGCCGAACTCAAGGGGAAGCGCGACTTGTTCCTCGCGGGCCTTGGTTTCCTGCAGGCAGAGGATTTCCGGGCGTTCGGAGGCGATGAATTCGGGGAGACCTTTGCCGAGGGTGGCGCGGATGCCGTTGACGTTCCAGGAGACGAGTTTCACGGCCGTGAGCAAAGCGGGTGAGGGGAGGGTTTCAAAGCGGAATGAGTCTGAAGGTCTGAAGGTCTGAAGGTCTGAAGGTCTGAAGGTCTAAAGGTCTAAAGGTCTAAAGGTCTAAAGGTCTAAAGGTCTAAAGGTCTAAAGTCGGGATGCCTTTCGACATTCCGACTTTCGACATTCAGACTTTTGGACGGCTCTTTGGCATTTTCTTTGGCCTGCCTGCTGTCCAAGCCGACTAAAGATCGGCGTCCTCCTTCGCAAAAGCTACGGAGGACAGGCTCCGGCATCTCGGTCTGGGTTCAGAACATGGGTAACACAATAGGTTCAATACATGGGTAACACCTTGCACTCCGCGGACCGTCGTACGGTTCTCGGCCATGCCATGGAAAGACACCCTGAAAATGAACGAGAAAATCGAATTC
>JBIPNO010000049.1:0-42185 GCA_044372775.1 Haloferula sp. | reverse complement strand
TCGAGCTTCTCGCGTTCGGAATCGGACAAACGGATGGAGGAAGTCGGTCTCGGCATGCCGCTTTTCTACTAGATATCTAGTAGCGATGCAAATCGAAATTAAACGGATTTAGCGCGCAGGACACTAGCAGCGAATTCAATCACTACGCCAGTGTCACGGCAATTTCTCCGACTCCCTGAGGAGTGGGTATTGTGTCGTCTTTGCGCACCGTCCGCTTCCGGTCAGGATCCCGATTCACTTCTACAACGGCACTCCATAGACTCGGCCATTCTCGCGTGCGTATGGGCTTTACTCATTTGCGCCAAATGCTCTTGATCACCAGAACGCTTCGACTTAGCGATGCTAGCCATGAAGTCGATCCGACCCCCGAAATCCACGAATGAGGCCGCCCCGCCGGTCCGGCGCGGTCTGCCGCGGGTCGCGTTGTTGATCCCGGCATGGAGTGACTACGGCAGAGGCCTCATCGAAGGCGTCTGGGAGTATGCCCAGCAGCACGGACCGTGGCTGCTGGAAATGCAACCCGGGGAACCGGACGAGAACACCTCCATGCCGCGCGACTGGAGCGGAGACGGGGTGGTCGCCTCCATTCACACCCGCCGGCTGGCCGCCAAGCTGAGGTCCCTCGACGCGCCAGTGGTGAACGTGTCGGGTTCGGTCCGGGAAGGCGTCGATTTCCCCCGGGTGACCAGCGACGCCCGGGCGGTGATGCGGATGGCCGTGGCGCACCTGCGCGAGAAGGGTCTCAAGCACCTCGCCTTCTGCGGGGAGCCGCAACGTCCGTTCATCGACTTCTGGACCGACGCCTTCCGCGGCGTGATGGCGGAGGACGGGACGGATGCCATGGTTTACCAATCCTCCGCACGGATCGGCCCGAAAGCCGGTCTGGAAGCCCGGCAGAACGACCGCCGCCGCTGGATCGAGTCGCTACCCAAGCCGGTCGGCATCATCGGCTGGGCCACCGGCATCTGCCGCTACCTTGCCATCGCCTGCACCGAGGGCAACATCAAGGTCCCCGAGGAGGTCGCGATCCTCAGCCTGGAAACCGAGGATCTGTTAGGGCGGGTGGTGCATCCCCCGCTCAGCGGCGTCGATATCCCGATCCGGCGCATCGGCTATGAGGCGGCGGCGCAGCTCGACCGCATGCTCCGCGGCGAACCGGCGGACCCGCACGAGATCCACCTTCCGCCGCTCGGCGTGACCACCCGGCAGTCGACCGACCTGGTCGCGTGTAGCGATCCGCAGGTGCAGCAAGTCCTCCGCTTCATCCGCGACCACGCCCACGAAGGCATCGACGTGCGCACCGTGCTCAAAGCCGTGCCGATGGCCCGCCGCTCACTCGAACGCCGCTTTCAGGAGCTGCTCGGCCGCAGTCCGGCGGAAGAGATCCGCCGCGTGAAAATCAACCGGGTGCGGCACTTGCTCGACACCACCCGCATGTCCATCCCCGACATCGCGGAGGCCTGCGGGTTCAAGTATGTCGAGCACATGATCCCGGTCTTCAAGAAGCACCACGGAAGCACCCCGTCACGCTACCGCGCAAATGCCAGGCTGGGCAGGTGATGCGGGGCTGGGCGACCAAGGCTGGACCGCCGGGCCCGCCGATCAAATTCCGGTAGGGCTGGACCGCCGGGCCCGCCCACTTCCCCCCCGAGGGTGGGACGCCCAAGAACCCGCCATGGCATCGACCTCCGCAGCCTCAGGGTAAAGTGGGTCCGCCCGGCGGTCGGCCCCTACCGTGAAGATGCAGCCCTCACACCACGAAATCGAACACCACCACCCGCTCGAGGCAGGGCACGACGATGTCGCGGACCCGCTCGTGCTCGGGATGCGGCAGGTAGGCATCGCGGCTCGCCGCGGTGTCGAAGCTCATGATGAAGCCGTGGGTGAAGCTGTCGTTGAGGCCCTCCGAGCTTTCATAAGGCCCGTGCTCCATGTCCAGCAGCCCGGGGATCTGCCCGACCATGCCCTTCATCTCGCGGAAGCAGGTGTCGATCTGGGCGGAGGTAATGCCTTCCTTGAACTGGAACATGCCGTAGTGTCGAACCATCGTCTCGTGGGGTATGTGTTGGGATTGAAATCAGCGGGCGCTTGAGGTCATCAGGGAAAGCAGCTTCTCCGCGCATGCCTTGGCGAAGGCGGGATCGTTGATTTCCAGATCGAACTCCTCCACCGGTTGCCGCGAGTTCGTGCGAAGTGCCGAAAAGAGCGCCTCGTCCGCCGCCGCATCGTGAAAGGGCTGGCCCGCCGCGCTGATCACACTGATCGCTTTCCGCGGGATCATCACCGCGCAGCCCTCCGTGCACGCATTCGCCTTCGCCGCGAGGATGCGGCCGAGCTGCGCGCATTCATCCGGCGTGGTCCGCATCAGCGTGACCTGCGGGTTGTGGATGTAGAAATTCCGCCCGGCGAACTTGTTAGGCACCGAGGCTTCCTCGCCGAAATTCACCATGTCGAGGCAGCCCGGCGCGATCACTACCGGAACCTTGGCCCGCGCAGCAGCGTCCATCCGCTCCGGCCCGGCATTGAGCACGCCGCCGACCAGTTCGTCGGCCCACTCGGTGGTGGTCAGGTCGAGCACCCCGCTGACCATCCCGCTTTCAATCAAAGATTCCATCGTGCGGCCACCCGCTCCCGTCGCGGCGAAGACCAGCACCTCGTAGCCCGCTTCCTCGAGGATCCGCTTGGCTTCGGTGATGCAGGCAGTGGTGTTGCCGAACATGCTCGCCACGACCAGCGGCTTCGCGGCATCGACCTCGACCTTCGCCTCCACCATCCCGCAGATCGCCCCGGCGGCGCGCGAGAAGATCACCCGCGACAAGCGGTTGAGCCCGGCCACGTCGGCGATGCTCGGCATCATGACGATGTCCTTGGTCCCGAGGTAAGGCGCGGTGTTGCCGCTGGCCAGGGTCGACACCATCAGCTTCGGAAAGCCGAGCGGCAGCGCCCGCATCGCCGCGGTGCCGATCGCCGTGCCACCGCCACCGCCGAGCGAGATCACGCCGTCGATCTTCCCCTCCGCCGCCAGTTTCTCTAACAAAACCGGCGCGGCCTTCGACATCGCCACCACGCACTCTCCGCGGTCGCGCTTCGCCATCAGCGGCGCGAGATCCAGCCCCGCCGCCGCTGCAACCTCCTCCCGCGTGATGTCCGGCGTCACCACCGGCGGACTGCCACTACCGACATCGATCAGCAGCGCCGCATGCCCGCGCTCCCGGATCAGCCCGGCGACAAAGGCATGCTCCTCCCCTTTCGAATCCAGTGTCCCCAAAACGGCAATCGTCTTCATCGCTTATCTTCAATCCAAAATCGGCAATCAAAAATCATCAATCGACAATCTCCTCAATGCCTCCGCTTCACCGGGATCGCCTTGAACTCCTGCGTCAGCTTCGTCAGCGACATCTCCACCGCCATCCGCTCGAGACTCGAGGCCCCGACGAAGCCGACCGCGTCGGTGTGCTCGTTGATATAGGCCGCGTCCTCCGGCGTGTTGATCGGACCGCCGTGGCTGAGGTAGAGGATGTCGTCGCGCACCGTGCGACCGGCATCGATGATCGTCTGCGTCCGCTTGGCCGCCTCCGGCAGCGACATCGTGGCATCCACCACGCCGATCGAGCCGCCGACGGTGGTCCCGACGTGCGCGATGATCACGTCCGCCCCGGCTTCCGCCATCGCCTTCGCCTCTTCCGGGGCGTCGACATACACGATGCTGAAAAGATCCATCCGCCGGGCCAGCGCCACCATTTCGAACTCCTTCTTCACGCTCATCCCGGTCTCCTCGAGGATCTGGCGGAACTTGCCGTCGACGATGCAGTGGGTCGGGAAATTGTTCACGCCGCTGAAGCCCATGTCCTTCACCTTGCCCAGCCAATGCCACATCCGGCGGCGAGGATCGGTCGCGTGGACGCCGCAGATCACCGGCACTTCCTCGACCACCGGCAGCACCTCGTATTCGCCGATCTCCATCGCCACCGCATTCGCATCGCCATAGGCCATCAGCCCGGCGGTCGAGCCATGGCCGGCCATCCGGAAGCGGCCGGAATTGTAGATGATGATCAGGTCCGCGCCGCCTTTCTCGATGAACTTCGCGCTGATCCCCGTGCCCGCACCCGCGGCGATGATCGGCTGGCCCTTCGAGAGGGTGTCGTGCAGGCGTTCGAGCACTTCGGCCCGCGTGTAGGGATTTCCTTTTCCGGTCCAAGGATTCGGCATGGGAGGGAGATTGACGCGGTCGCCGGGAAAAATCTAGCGCCTTGAGCGCCGAAATCGGCCACCTCTTCATATCACAGCCGCACATCCCGCCCCGCAGGCTCGACGCCGGGCACCGGCCACCGTTAGAAACGCGGGAACGGGGATGAAGAAACCAAGCATGACTCCCTCTGACGACGTCCAGATCCTCGGTGCCCGGACCCGCTACCGCGTGGTGCGGGCCGATGCCGCGGACGCGCGGTCGTGGCTTTCGAAAGGCAGCGTCTGCCCGCTGCTCCACCAGCACCACATCTCGCACGCCGGCATCATGGAAGCCGCGTCGCCGTTCGAAGTGGTCCGCATGAACCAGAGTGGGACTTTCATGATCGCCTGCATTGAAGGCGAAGGCGTGGTGCTCGCCGACGGTCGCTGGAAAAAGATCCGCGCCAACCAGGCCTGCCTGCAGCCACCCTTCGTCATGAACGCGCTGAAGTGCCTGCCCGGCAAGCGCTGGACCTTCGCCTGGGTCCGCTATGACGAGTCGCGCGAGGTGCGCCCCATCGTGTCGTCGCACTCCCCGGTCACCGGCCCTTTTATCGCAGCGCCACTGCAAGCCGCGATCGAAGGCCTGCACAGCGAATCCACCGGGGATGCCTCGCCGGCGCTGCTGCACCACTGGAACGAACTGGTCCACCGCTACGTCGTCCGCTTCGCCCAGCCGCACCGCCCGGACGAGCGGCTGTGGCAGGTCTGGCAACGGGTCGAGGCCAACCTCGCCCGCCCGTGGAGCCTGACCGAGATCGCCGGCATCGCCTGCATGAGCGAGGAGCATTTGCGCCGGGTCTGCCGCAAGGAACTCGGCCGCAGCCCGATGCAGCATCTCACGTTCCTCCGCCTCCAGCGCGCCCAGCACCTGCTCTCGGTCACCGACGACAAGGTGGAAGTCATCGCCCACGCCGTCGGCTTCGAAAGCTCGTTCACTTTCTCCAACACCTTCAAGAAATGGATCGGCTGGCGCCCGTCCGAACAACGCGACACCCGCTCCTGAACCTCTAACAGACCTCATCATGAACCCCGTCCTGCCCATCTTCACTTTCTGCTGCACCGCTCTCCTCGCCGCCGCGGCGGAACTCCCCGCGAAGGGCCTGGTGCTCGACCTCGACGCCGCGAAAGGCCTCACGCTGGAGGACGGCGACAAGGTCGCCGCGTGGCGCAATCAAGTCGCCACCTCGCCCGCCAAGGACTTCGTGAAGCGCGACGAAGGCCGCAAGGAGCCCGGCAGCGGCCGGCCGGTGCTGCGCAAGGAGGTCCCGGAACTGAAGGGCAAACCCGCGCTGGTGTTCCTTCAGCAGGAACTCGTCTGCCTCGACGAGGACAGCTTCGACAGCCTGAGCACCGGCAAGGGCCACACCTGGCTCGCGGTGCTCGCCGTCCATGACCAGCGGGTCGGGCTGAAAGACGTGAACTCCTTCTTCGGCAACCTCCGCAACGGCGAAAAATACGAAGGGGTCTGGGGCTGCATGAACGATGACAACACGCTGTGGTGGGGTGCCCGGAACGGCCTGACCTTTGGCCGCTTTGATGCCAACAACCCGCAACTCCTCGGCCCGAAGCTGGAGACCGGCAAGTTCCACCTCATCGCCGGCCGGATGGCCGCGGGCGGGGGCACGGTGAAGCTCGAACTCTTCTCGAATGGTGCCAAGCCCGTCGCCACCACCGATTTCCCGGTGAATCCCAAAGCGAACCCTTCGCGCATGACCATCGGCCAGGAGCGCGACGCCATCCAGCATCCCGGCCACGAGTCCTTCGACGGCGAGATCGCCCGCTTCCTGATCTGGGATCGGCCGTTGGAAGACGGGGAACTGGCAACGTCGATGGAACTACTACGGGCGGAGTATCTAACCAAGTAACGTCAGGCCGCTGGCCGCCTCTGAAACGGTGGCTGGCGCGTCTCGCGCCAGCTACAGAAAGACGCTACTGCTACGATGACCCGCTCCAGCAACCGCGGGGCGGGCCTCACTTCCGCCGGCGGCGGAGTGCCAGCACACCGGCGAGGGACGCGAGCAGGGCCGGGGTCCCGGGCTCCGGGATCACGGAGATCACGCCGGTGGTGTAGAGGGCCGAGTCATTCCACTCCAGCCCGCTGTCGAGCGACGGAAGATTGACCGCGGAAAAGAGCCCCGAGGACTGCGCGAAGTCGAAGTCAAACAGGTCGAAGGACTGGCCCTCGACCAGCGTGCCGCCCAGGTTCGTCACGTTCAAGGTGCCTCCGAAAGCAAGCGCGGCGGCCACGGTGATGAGGTCGGCATCGCTGAGCGCGGCGCTGATTTCAAGGCTGGCGATCCCGGCGAGCGTGAGGTCATCCGCAAAGGTCAGCGCGCCGAGGCTGTTGCCCGGGCCGACGGTGCCGGCGATGGTCGCGTCGCCGTCGATGGTCCCGTTTCCGACCAGCGACTGGCCGGTGGCGAGCGCCCAAGGGCTGGTGGTAGCGGAAACATCGAGGGTGGCACCGGAGGAGACGTTGATCACCGTGCTGGTGGAAATGGAACCCGACCCGACCAGCGCCAGGGTGCCCTGCTGGATGTTGGTGGCTCCGGTGTAGCTGTTGGCGCGGGTCAGCGCGAGAGTGCCCGCCCCGGTCTTGTCGATGCCCGTCTGGAGCGTGGCGAAGACCGAGTTGGCCGAGTTCTTGAGCTTGGCCGATACCGTGAGGTCCGCCGCGGGAGAGGAGGTCGCGTTCGCCACGGCGAAGACCGCGTTGGCACCGATGCCACCGCCGAGATCGGTGGTGCCTCCGATGTTGATCGCCCCGTTCGCCTGACCGACATCCGAGATGGTGGAAGCGGTGGTGCCACCGACGGTCACGGTGCCGCGGATGTGATAGGCTTGGAAGGTGCCCGACAGGGCGCTGAGGGTGTTGGTTGCCCGCAGTTCGCCGCCGTTGAGGGTCAGGTTCTGGAACGTGTTGAAGCCGCCGGCAACGGTCGAGTTCGTGACCAAGGCACCCGCGTTGACGGTGAGGCTATGGGTCGACGAAGTATGGTTTCCGAAAGCATCGGTGGCGGTGAAATCAAGCACCCCGCCGTTCACGACCGTCTGCGAGTAGCTGTTGCCAGCGGCGGCCATGGTCAAGGTGCCCGCGCCTTCCTTGGTCAGGACGCCGGTGTGACCGGTGAAGTTGGCCAGGCCGCGGGCGATCGTCGCATTGAAGCCGGCGGTGTCGATCTTGAGGCCGCCGTTCTTGATCTGGTTGACGGCCGAACCGCCGGAACCGATCAAGGCGCTGACCCCGGTCCCGCTGTTGCCGTTGAGGGTGAACTTCGTGCCGTTGTAGTAGATCTTGGAGCTGTTGGACGCGGAATTCTGATGAATGCCGCGGCCGATCAACTCGCCTCCATCGAAATCAAGCGTCGAGACCCCGCTGCCCAGGCGCAGCATGCCGAGGTCCCCCTCACCCGCGGAGCCGGTGGCGACCATGCGGATGATCCCGCTGCCGGAGAGGGTGATGTTACCGACCCGCGAGGCGTCGTTGGCCGCGATCAGGATCCGACGACCCACCTGAAGTTCCCCGCCGGAGACGTTGATCGTCCCGGTGGTTCCAGAACCGCTGAAAGTCCCAAGATTGATGGAAGCGTCGTTGCCCGCCAGACCGGTGCCGACCTGTACCTTGCCGCCGGAAATGTTGAGGGTCCCGTTGCCCGCCGCGTCGCCGATCCGGGCCGCGTTGCTGAAGCCGTCGCCGCCGAACTGGAGCGTGCCGGAACCCGGCCCCACGTTCACCACCGTGGTCACCGCGGCGGCCCCGCCGATCACCAGAATCCCGGAGGTGGTGAAGGCCGATGCACTCGTGTGATTGACCGTTACCGTGGAATTCACCAGCGCCGTCTCGGCACCCGTCGGCACCGCGTCCGTCGACCAGTTGGTTCCCGTGGACCAGTTGCCATCACCCCCGCCGCCGTCCCAGGTCGCGGCAGACAGGGGAATGGCGGGCACGAGCGAAGCGGCGAGGACCAGCAGGCAGCTTCGGCCGGTGTGACGGGGGATCTTCATGGGTTTGACTCTGAAGGATGGGGAGCGATGGAAAACATGACCATGGCGGCAGTCCACACCCGCCTATTCATTCCGGGCATCGTGCGGATGAATCACCTCAAGGGACGTCTTCCGCGGCGAGGGCTTGCAGGAAGGCCTTCGGCCCCGCGGTCACCGGATCGGTGATGCGGAAGGTGCGATAGGTGTAACCGGTCGCCGCCGGTGGAAGACCGGTGGTGATCGCTGCGATTTCGGAGACGGCGGTGGTGAAGCCCGCCAAGTCGGTCGAGCCGCGCACGGTGTAGTCGATGCCATCGATCGTGGCCGTCATGGGGCCGCTGCCGGTGAACGTCGCGCCGGTGCGCAGGGCGAGGGTCAGCGTGAGATGGTCGGTTCCCGCCACATCGTCGATCGCGATCCGGCGCGCGCCTTGATCCGAGCCGCTGGTCGGGTTGCCGGAGAGGGCGAACTCCTCGATGTTGGTCACGCCGTCGCCATCGGGATCGTCGCCGGGGTCGTTGTCGGGAGCGACCAGCGCGGGGTAGTTGGTGGCGAGCCATGATTGGAACGGAGTGAGGGTGGGGCCGGCATTCACGGTGAGGGTCCCGTCGCCGGTGATACGCGCGCTTTCGAACTGGGCACCGGAGCCCTCCCGGCCGTAAACACCCGGCTGCTGGACGATGCCGCCGAGGGAGAGCTGGTCGATGGTATCGGTCCCGGCGTAGTCGAGCTGAACGAAGGCAGCGGCATCGACGATCACGTCCGCCGTGTCCTCCAGCACCGCTTGTCCGATGACCAGCGTGCCTTCGTTCACGGTGGTGTCGCCGGTGTAGCTGTTGGCCCCGGAGAGCAGCAGGGTGCCGGGGCCTTCCTTGACGATGCCGGTGGCGAGATCGATGTATCCGATACCGGGCCCGACCGAGTTCTTCAGCTTCGCGGAGATCGTCAGGTCCGGTGCGCTGCTGGCCGTGACGTCCTCCACATCAATGAGCAGGTCCGAACCACGGCCGCCGCCGAGGTCGGCAGTGCCCCCGATGTTGATGGCGCCGTTGGGTCCGGCGACGAGGTCGTCGATGACCGAGGCGCTGCTGCCGGTCACTGTGATGCTCTGCTTGAAGGAGTAGGCCTGGAATTTTCCGGTGAGGGCGTTGAGACTGTTCGTCACGGAGAGGGTACCACCGGACAGGGTCAGACTGCGGAAGGTATTAAAGCCCGTCGCGCCCGAGCCGTTGGTGACCGTGGCTCCGCTGCCGATGAACAGATCCTGCTGGGAGGCGGTGTGGTTGCCAAAGGTGTCGTTCCGGTTGAAATCGACGAAGCCCTCCGCGACCGTGAACAGGCCGATGGTCCCGGTGTTTCCTCCCTGGATGCGCCAGCTCCCGGGGCCGGTCTTGGTCAGGGTTCCGGAACCTGCCGCCGGTCCGCCGGTGGTGAGGAGGAAGCCGTCGTCCACGTCCACCGTGCCGCCGCCCGTGCCGACATTCAGCGGCTTGTTGGCTGCCGATACGTCCGCGATCGCGAGGAGCGTTCCGTCATCGAGGGTCAGCGCGCCGCTGCCGAGCGGCGATGCATTGTCGAGGGCCAGCGTGCCCGCGTTGGTCACCCGAGTGCCACCGCTGTGGGTGTTGGCGAAGGACAAGCTGAGGGTGCCGCCGCCCGCGTGAACCAGGTTTCCCGGTCCGGAGAGCACGGTGTCGAAAGTAAACGCACCGGGACGCCCCAGGACCAGACGGCCCGCGTTCAAGGTGATCGCTCCTGCGAATCCGGAAGCGTCTCCGGAGAGCACGAGGTCGCCGCCACCGCCCTTGGTGATCGCGTGAGGTCCCGCCGTCTCCGTCAAGGAACCGCCGATGGTGATCGCCGAGGTCCCGCCAGCCGTGACTTCCAACGGCGACGCCAGCACCACGTTGCCGGTGATGTCCAACGCGCTGCCGGCATCCGCCGTGCTGCTGACGAATGCCTTCGGGCTGGTCGTGCTGAAGGTCAGCGCGTTGGCGGCTCCCAGGGTGAACGGTTTGCCACCGGTGGTCTCGAGCAATCCCAGCGTCACCGGGACGTCGAGCCCGATCGTGGCTTCCGCAGCGGTCGTGAGTGCGGCGGAGGAGAGCCGCACGGAGCGGTTCACGCCGTTGGGGACGCTTCCCGACGACCAGTTTGCCGGAGTGTTCCACGAGCCGTCGCCATCGACCGCCCATGTCGGAACCGCGGGCACCGACAGCGGGTTCCTCGGATCCGAACCGCCGGCGAATTCATCGGCATTGCTGACTCCGTCCGCATCGATATCGGCCGAACCGCCGTCAAGACTGCTCTCCGGATCGAACTGGTAGGCGACTTCCCACCAGTTCGGCATCGTGTCGCCATCGTTGTCTAACAGACCGGCCGCGGTGGCCCCGAGAACCTCGATCAGGATACCGTTCAGGATCGGGTTGGTCCCCGCGCCGCTGTCGATCGAGTTGAAGGTAAGTTCTCCTCCGCTCGTCGGCTGCACCGAGGCGAAGCTGTGGAAAAGGCCCTGGCTCACGGTCAAGGGACGCGAGATCGAAGTCGGACCGTAGGTGGCGTCCCCGAGGATGGTCATCGACTCCGTGTTGCTCCCGCTGGCCGCGCTCGACACCGCGTCGACCTTGTAGGCCAGATAGGGATTCAAGCCGGTGACCACGAGTCGGAACGGAGTCCCGTCGCCGAGCGAGAAATTACCCGCGATGTCGGTGGTCACGCTTTCGACGAACTCCGCCGGGGCTTTCGGATTCGGCGCGATGCTTGTCGGGTTCGATTGCAGGCCGACCCAGTTGTTGGTGCCGTCGTTGTTATAGAACTGGCCGTTGCTGACGGTCATCGCCAGCAGGTCCGACACGGTCCCGTCGAGGTGAATCACGCTACCGGCGGCCTTGCTGCCGTTGCCGGTGAAGTTGTTCCAGTTGGTGGTGAGGGTCGGACCATAGTCGACGCCGATCTTCTTGCCGGGAAGAAGGGGCGCGCCGTGGGCGGCGAAAGAAAATGCGAGGACCGCACCCGGAAGGAGAACTTTGGATTTCATGGATTTTGGGTTGGGGATTTTTTTACGACCCGCGCGGGCCGAAAGAGTTTTTGACGCTTATCATCCAGCACCATGAATCGGGACGGCGCTCTTGGGAATATCACCGATCCGCCACCGCATGTCGGGAATCCACACGACTCCGGCTGACCACTCAGAAGTCGCCCGCTTCCATGCGGATCCGGAAGAAGCGACCGGTCTGGGCGGAAAGCAGTTTCGTGTCGTCGACCCGCAACGTGCGGACTCCCCCGCTCTCGGATACGATGGCAGGGGCGTTCGCGCAGGGACTCCAGCCACCGAGCGCGTCGGAGACCTCGAAGTGGAACACCAGCAGGTCGGCCATGGCGGCATCGACTTCCGCCTCGAAGGCGGCGTGGGTCCGGCCGGCGGTCAGGACGCGCATCACCGGTTGGCCGCCGCCTTGGGCCGGATCGATCCCGAAGAGGATATCCAGCGCGTTGGCCAGGCCGTTGCGGTTGGGGTCGGCGTTGAAGCCGGTCAGGGCGGGATCGGTCGAGCCCGGGAACGGCCCGCCGGGAGCTGTTAGAGTGGCGGTCACGTGTTCGCCGTTGTTCTCGATCCCATTGAGGATGCTCACGATCACGCTGACCGTGGTCGCGGCGGAAGGCGACCCGCTGTCGGTGGCGGTGATGGCCAGCAGGTGCGACGCGGCGCTTTCATGGTCAGGCGGTGCGAGCAGGCGGAGTTCCCCACTCGCGGGATCGATGGCGAAGAGCCCGCCGCCGCCGGCCAGCGACCAGGTGAAGGCGTGCGCTTCGGTGTCGATGGCCGACCAGGTGCCAAGCAGCGTGGCGGCCGGGCTGTTCTCCGCCACCTGGATCGCGGCGGGGCCGGTAATGACGGGACCGGTGTTCCCGGCGGCGCGAATTTGCAGGCCCGCCCAGTTCGACTCCCCCCACGTGGTGCCGGCCGGCGGGGTGCGACCGGTGGTGCCGCGGATGATGCCGGCGGGATCGGCGAAGACACTGCGAAACATCGCGGAGTTCGCGACGCGGTCGGCGACGTGGGTGACGTTGAACTGGGTCTCGTCGGTCAGCGTACCGTCACCGTCGCGATCCACCGTGACGGCCATCCCGCGGCCGGCGCCGTCGAAGCCGCCTTGGAACAACAGGTCATACTGCCAACCGGGCACCAGGCCGCTGATCTGCCACTGATGGACCGTGGCGTTGTTCGGATCGACGGCTTGGTTCAGCAGCAAGAGATAATCGCCCGTCAGCGCGGTGGTCGTGGTCCGACCGCTGTAGCCGAAAACGCCGCTGCCGACCGGTGTCGCCGGATCACTGTCGGTCTGGAAGGAGAAGGTGACCGGTGTGGTGGTGCCGCCGGCATTCGTCTTGAGCGCCATCGACGGATTCGCCGACGCGGCCGACGGGTTGCCGGTGTAGGCTTTCACCTCGAAGGCATTCCAGAACATCCCGCCGTCGGTGGTGGTGGCCGGTGCCGTGGTCTGTCCCGCCGCGGTGCTGCTGCCGTCGCCTTGGAAGTCGAGGTTCCAGAAGACGCGTCCGCTCTCCGCGGCGAGCGCCGTGCTTTCCGCGGCGACCGGTCGGATGGTGAACGTCCGCGTTGCCGGCAGGTTGCCATCGCTTGCCTGGACTTCCAGCGTGTAGGCAGTCCCCGCCGTCGGGCTGCCGCTGACCGTGATCTCGCCGGTCGCGGAGTTCACCGCGTAGAAGCCCGTGCCGCTGCCACCGGTCAGCGTGTAAACCGGCACGGTCGATTGGGCATCGCGGGCCAGCGCGCTGCCGATGCGGGTGCCCGGTGGCAACGAGGCCAGCGGATAAAAGTCAGTGGGGCCTTGGAAAGCGGGCGGCGTGTTGGTGCCGAAGACGATGTTGAAGGTGGCACTGACCGCACGCGGGTTCGCGGTGAAGTTGTCGGCCGCGCGAATCACCAGCGAGAACGACGGAACCGACGGCGGACTGGCCAGCGTGACCTGGCCGGTGGCGGGATCGATCGCGAAGTGACCTGCCTCGTTGCCGGAAAGAATGGAATGGTTCACGCTGTCGCGCGGCGCGTCGGGATCGGTCGCCGTCGCGAGCACGACCGGGGTGCCGACCGTGCTGTTGGAGTCGATCACCACGGTATGCGGTCCGGCCCCGAGCACGAAGGCCGGGGCGGAGTTCGCGTAGTCTTCGATCCATGCGGTCAAAAGAGCGACACCCTCATCATCGATCACGTTCGAAGCCAGCGGCGGCATGCGGTTGAACAAGGGCGCTCCGGCCGTGCGCTGAAGCACGCTGGACAAGGCGGCGTTGCCCGGGATGACCCGGCGCACCGCGGGATCCGGGTGGGTGATCTGGCCGCCGTCGGGAAGGTGAAGCAGGCCCGTCAGTTCGAGCGGCACCGACGCGCGCAGGTTGAACGAGGAATCCTCGTGGCAATAGGCGCAGTTCACGTCGAGATAGGCGCGGACCCGGTCCTCCAGATTGGCATTGCCGTCGTGGATGTCAGCATGGGCTGGCAGGCCGGCGGCCGGCGACGGGAGCGCGCCGAGGTAGCCGGCCGACTCTAACAGCTCCAAGTAGTTCCCGCTTTGCCCGGCCAGCGGCGTGCGGGAATGGTTGAGTTGGCGGGTGTCGAAGCCGAGCACATAACCGGCGCCCGGATTGTGGCAGGTGATGCACTGCGTGTGCGACGGGATCAGCCACGGCCGCGTGATGTCCGGCGTCGCCGGGTTGTTGTCGTCATCGATCGCGAGATTGAACGACACCCCGCCGGGCCCGACGAGATCCGCCTCGGTGCCCGTTTCGTTCCAGCGGTAGGAAACGCCGTACACCCCGCCGGCATTCTTCACCAGCACGCGGGTTTCGAGTCGCTTGCGGCTCAGCGGATCGCCGCTGCGCGTCTCCATGTCGAAATGCTTCACCCACAGCGCGCCTTCGGGAAAGGTCCAGGTCGCGTCGGGATCGAAGCCGAACTGTCCTTCCGCCAGCGCGAACCAGCGGCGCTTCTTCGCGTGGTCGGACCAGAAGGTGACGTTGGGCTCGTACGGTAGCACGCCCGGGTTGGGTGTCAGATTGGCGAGGTCGGCAAAGAGGCCGGTGGATGACAGCGTGGTCGGGAAAGCGTCGCTTCCCACCGTGTTCGATTTGAGGCGGAACACCTTGCCGATCTGGCCATCGGACGCGAACAAGCCGCCGGCCTCGCTGTTCCAGCTCAGGATCAGGATGTCGCCGTTCGACGGGTCGGTGTGAAACCCGACCACTCCTTGAATCCCGCCGATCCGGTTGACCGTCGGATTGCCCGCCGCCGCCCCGCGCTCCAGCGACCAAAGGTGGCCGTTGAGCCAGTCGCCGAAGACATATTTGCCATCGAGCGATGGATACTTGGCGCCCCGATAGACGAAGCCGCCGGTGACCGAGGCTCCTTGGTAATTGCCGCCACCGCGCTCGTAGAACCATTCGGGATCGCGCAAGGTGACCCCGGCCGGCGGGGCCGCGTAAACGGTGCCGGCCACCGGCCCGTTGACCACGGTGCCGTCGCCGCGGGTGTAAGTCTGGAGTCCGCCGCCACCCTCGCGGATCCGCCAGCCGGCATTGTCGCCCTTGCGCAGGATGTTGACTTCCTCGCGGCTCGATCCGCCGTCGCTGCCGATGTCGCCGTGCCAGATCACCGACTCGCCGTCGATGCTGTCGAAGCTGAACTGCCACGGATTGCGCGCACCGGTGACGTAGATCTCCGATCGCACCGCGTCCCACGCGAAGGCCGTGCCGTTGTAGTTCACCGTGCCGGAAGCCGCTGCGTAGGGATTGTCGGCGGGGATCTTGTAATGCGCCACGCCGCCGCTGGTCTTGACGAAAGCCGCGGGATTGGGCTCGAGGTTCGCGGGCTGGCGGTCGACGTCGATCCGGATGATCGAGCTCCACAACTCGTTGGTGATCGTCTGCGAATTGCCGCCCGGATTCCGCTCGTCGCCGAAGCCGAGATAAAGGTAGCCGTCTGGGCCGAACTTGACGCCGTCGATGTTGTGGTCCTGCGACGCGCTGTCGATTTCGATCATCACCACCTCGCTCAGCATGTCGACGCTGGCGAGGCCCGGACCGGTGGCGGTGAAACGGGAGAGACGCACGGTGCCGACCGCCCCGTTGTTCGCGCTGCCGGCTTCGAAGTTGTAGGAGACATAAACATACGGACTCCCGTTCTCGAAATCCGGATGCAGGGCGAAGGCCTTGATCCCCATCTCCGTGAAGAAGTCGAGCTGCCCTCCCTGCGCGGCCTTCCAGGCGGTGCTGGTGAAATTCATGAACACATGGCGGGTGACCGGACTCGCCGCCATGTCGGGGATTTCCCAGATGATGCCGTCCTTCTCGGCGACGAAGAAGCGCTCGCTGTTACCCTCGATGGTCGCCATCCAGGTTGGCTGCTCGAAGTTGAACGCGCCTCGGCCGACGAAGGCATCCTCGGTGCTCAAGGTGGTGAGCGGCAGGGCGGCGGGAAAATCGACCGTGGCGGGCGGCACACGGATGCCGCCGGTGAAGGTGACCGTGACCTGCGCTTCGTTCGAGACGCCGCTCGCATCGGTGAAGCGGTAGCGGAAACTATCGGTCGCCGGAGTGCCGCTGAGGTGGCTGTAAAGGATCTTCCGATCCGGCTGGACGACCGCGGTGCCCGAGGCGGGGGCCTGCACGATTTCCACGGAGACCAGCGGCGGGAACACCACATCGTTCGCCAGCGGATCAAACAGCCATTTCCCACCGTGGTTCATCGTCGCCGCATCCACCGCGGCGAAGGCGGATGTGGGAGCACTCACCTGCCGCAGCACCATCGCCGCGATGCTTGGATCCCCGGCAATCGTCGTCAGCGAGCCGCTCAAGCTGCCGGAACCGTCGACCGTGATCCCGCGGATCGTTCCTGCGAAGGTTCCGGGATTGGCGTAGAAGGTCGCTCCGTGCACCGGCACGATGGCCACGCTCGCCGCGCCGACGCTCATCCCGAAGTCGCGCGGCGGGTTGTGCTGGTCGGGGTTGGCGTAGGCGGTCAGCGAGTAGGTCCCCGGCGAAAGGTTGGAGAAGGTGAAGCCAAGCGTCGCGCTGGTCAGCCCTTGCGCGCCCCAGAACCAGTGGTCGCCGAAGGCGTGGTCGATGCCGCCGTTGCTCAGGATGCGGCCGACATTGAAGGCGGAAACGCCGCCGCCGATCGACAAGGTGACGGGCGTCGCCGTGTTGGTCCCGTCGGCGAGGTTGTTGAGAACCGGATTCTGGACCGCGTTGTGGTTGGTCGGCGGATTCGCGAACACGTCGGCGTTGGTGGCCGGCACTATGAAGGCGTTCCATTTCGCGCCATAGCCGATGTCCTGCGACGCGGTCACCGCGTCCACCGATCCGAAGGCACCGCCCGGGCCGCCCTGGAAGTCGATCTGCCAAGCCTTCACCGCCCCGGAGTTCGAAGCGATCGAGGCGGGCAGCGTGCCCTCCTCGAACTCGGTGAGATTGGTATCGCCATCCTGATCGTAGTCGCCGGCCGCCGTCTGCCCGAGCCCGCCGAAATGCGTTTGCTCCCAGGTGTCGGTCATGCCGTCCCCGTCGCTGTCCGCCACGCCCGTGCTGCCGGCACTGAGCAGGATGCCGCAGACGATCGGATTGGTCGATGCCGCGCTGTCGGTGACCTCGATCACCAGCGTACCGGCCGGGTTTGCCTGAACCCCGGTGAAAGTGTGGAACTGTCCGGTCCGTGCGTTGGCGCGGGTGATCGCGGAGGGTCCGTAGGTCGCCGCGCCGAGGATGGTGAAGGTGTCCGTCGGGCTGCCCGTCGCCGTGGCCACGGCATCGGCGCGAAAGACCAGCGCCGGGTTGAGACCGGTGATCGTGATCCGGTAGGGCGTCGCGTCGCCGAGACTGAAATTGCCCGCGATGTCGGTCACCACGCTTTCCACGAACTCCGGCGGTGCCGTGCCGCCGTTGGTGGAAATGCCTGGCCAGCCGTTCGAACCGTCGTTGTTCACGAACTGGCTGTTCGCCGTGGCGATCGCGATGCCGTCCAGAGAGGCCCCGGCGAGGTTGATCACCGATCCCGCGGTGATCGACTGGTTGTTGGTGATGATGTTGTTCCAACCGCTCGTGACGGTCGGCCCGAAGTCGATGCCCAGCTTCATCCCGTCGGCCAGCGGCACGCCATACGCCACCGGTCCCGCCAAAATCAGGCCGTTGAAAAGGAACACCCTTGCACGGGAGCTTGCGGCACTTCTCATTCCCTTCACGTTATCGATGGCAGGTCCACGCATCCAGCGGGAGTCTTCCACATTCGCCTATTCCGAACGCACCACGGCGCAGCCCCTCTTCTTTCCCATGTTCTCTTCCCGTCTCCTTTCAAAGCCTCTCCGCCTCGCCACCCGTCTCGCGTTCGCCGCCGTGGGTCTCTCAAGCTATAGCGAGTCGAAACCGTCCGAACCTTCCCCGCCAGCCGTCGTCGTTCCCGCGACCGGGCGCGCCGCCATCCCGGTAACTGTCGATGCCACGAAGGGCATGACGCGCGGCGGCCAGCCCTATTTCGTCAAGGGAGCCGGCGGCAGCGGCAACCTGGAGCAGCTCGCCGCGCGCGGTGCCAACTCGACCCGCACCTGGACCACCAACGGGCTCAAGGAGATTCTCGATCAGGCGGAATCGCTCGGACTCACCGTCAGCGCCGGGATCTGGCTGGAGCCCGAGTGCTCGTGGTTCTCCTACGCCAATCCCGAACACTGCGCGAAACAAGCCGCCCGGGTGAAAGAGGAAGTCCTGCGTTATCGGGATCACCCCGCCTTGCTCGCCTGGGGAGTTGGCAACGAGGTCGAAGGCGACGGGACCAACATCGCGTTCTGGCAGCAGCTCGACCGCCTCGCGAAACTCGTCAAGGAACTCGATCCGGCGCATCCCACTTTCACCGCCGTCGCAGGAGCGAACGAGGCGAAGGTGAAAGGGCTGATGGACCACGTGCCCCATCTCGATTTCCTCGGCGTCAACACCTACGGCGGTGTCATGGGACTGCGGAAGCATCTGGAAAACGTCGGCTGGAAGCGTCCCTGGATGCTCACCGAGTGGGGTCCGCGCGGGTTCTGGGAAAGTCCCAAGGCCAAATCCGGCGCCCCCATCGAGCAAACCAGCAGCGACAAGGCGGCGATGATCCGCAAGGCCTACGAAACCGCGATCTCCAACGACGGCGGTTGCCTCGGGAGTTATGTCTTTCTCTGGGGCTGGAAGTTCGAAGCCTCCGTCACGTGGTTCGGTCTGATTACCCACGAAGGCGAGACCACGGCCGCCGCCGACACGCTTCAGGAACTGTGGAGCGGCAAAAAGCCGGCCAACCGCGCCCCTGACATCCAGCCGGTGAAGGGCGTCCCCCCGGCCGCTCTCACAGCCGGCAGCCCCTTCGAAGCCACCGTCCAGGCCACCGATCCGGAGGGCGATCCCCTCGCCTTTCACTGGGCCGTGCTGCCTGAGCCGAAAAGCCACGACGGCCACAAGGCCCCGCCGATGCCGAAGGCGATCGCCGGCACGATCGCCAAACCCTCCGGCGACCGCGTCGCCGTGAAGGCACCCGCCAAGCCCGGGATTTACCGGCTCCACGTCTGGGTCAAGGACGGCAAGGGCCACGCCGCGACCGCCAACATGCCCTTCGAGGTGAAGTGAAGCGGGATCGATGGGCGCGGCCTGGGGGCGAAGGTCGAGCCATCTTCGAAAATGGCGGTGGCCTCTCGCCCCGAGCCGTCTGGGGCTTCCCATTCTCCAAACTACCCGAAAGCGCCCTCGTTCCCACTCGCTTTCAAGTAGGTGCGCTGCAGCTCCGCAGCCTCTTCAGGCGACGCACAGTGCCATCCTTCCGTGCCAATCCAGGCCCGGGCCTCACTCAACTCATCTTGCGGAATGTAGCCCGTCTCAAATGCGTTGCCTGCGAGATCGCGCCACGGATCAAGCTTGCTCTCGACGAAAGCCTCCACATGACAATAGCCGACCGGTCGGTCGAGAAGTGCCACAAACTCCGCTTCCACAAAGAAGCCACTCGGGTGATGCTGTTGATCGGAGCTGATTTGGAATCGCAATCCATAATGCACCCTCATCCGCCGGAGGAACGGCCATCGCAGGCCTTGGCGGCGGACTTCATCGAGATTCAGCACATGCTCGATCACCGTCGATTTGGAAGGCGTTGCTTCCGCCAAAACGTCCCGGTAAGGACGGCCGAAGTTGAAGTTCAAACCGACCTCGATGGAGCACACATCGGTTGGGACGAATGGACTCGAACCAGCTTTCCGATTCCTTGAAGAATAGAAAAGATAAGCATCGGCAGCTACGTCGCCGAGGCAAAACGCGGTTTCTGTGATCCGATACCGCCGTAGGATCGCCGAGCCATTTTGCCACCCGTCGACAATTTCCCAGCCCTCCGCCTTGGCTTCTGCTTCAGCCTCCACGAACGGGATCGGACCGAAGTCTCCCGTGGCGAGCTGGGTGCTATCTCGCAACCATTGGTGAACGGACTCCTGGGGGAGCCGGGCTAGCTTGTCGGCGATCTCCTTCAGCATGATTCGGTTCTGTTAGAGCAGTCACTCAAGCGTGATCGTCATCCGGTTCGTGCCGGTTGTCAGACGGCTGCTCCACGACTCCATCGGGATGCGGACGCCTGCGGTCCGGTAGGGATTCTTCTCACGCATCAACTCGAGCGAACTGCCATTGAGGTCGATCGAGACCGGCCCGCGCCCAGTCATGCCGGTGCGATAGCTCACTTCAATCATGCGACCTTGGATATTCAGGCAGGCCTTCAGTCCATCCAAGTCCGGAGGCATCACCGGATCCACGAAGAGCGCCGACTTCTCCACCCGCAGGCCGAGGAAACACTGCATGATGAGCCGCGTGCCGATACCGGCACCGCTGGAGTAAACCCGCCAGCCACCCTCCAGCGGGATCTCCCCGCGCTTGACCTGGTCGTAGTCGTCGAAGGCCGCGTAACGTTCGGCGAACGCGGCATCGGAGCTTGAATAGTAGCAGTTCGCCTGGCGGGGAGCGGCGGAGGGAACCAGCTCGCGAAGGGCGATCGGGTTGATTTGGCCAAGGGCGCGAAAGAACGCGGTGGCATCGCCGATGCGGGCAAGCGCCTCGCAATAGCGGAGGTGGGCATGCATGTACATGATGCCAATCTCACGACCGAAGAAGCTGGCGCTCTCCGCCCGTTGGAAATGGGTCATCAAACCGCCGTGATACGCCATCGGCCGGTCGAACAGCCGCGCGCCATCCGGCCCCAGCAGATGATCACGGATGATGCCGAGATGCGCCTCCGCCTGGTCCGGGCTGAGCATGTCGTTGATGATGGCGTGGATCATCGGCAACAGGCTGTAGGACACTCCGGTTGTCCGATCGCTGGGATGCAGAAGATGGTCGGTCTCTCCGCCCTCGTGGAAGTAGGCGAGGCCGGTGATCACGTCGTCCACGATGAGGACGCGCTGGAATTCCGCGAGAATCCCCGCGGCCTTCGCTTCGAATTCCGCGGCGCGGTCATCGTCCCCCAGATGCCTGAAGGCATCCGCCAGCGCGACATGGGTTTGATAGTTGAGCGTGACGGTCCAAGAACTGCAAAGCCGCTCGCGCATGTCGGGTTTGGCGGGTTGGAGCGAGTCATTCCAGTCGCCATGGCCATAGGCGGCCAGGCCCGTGCCTTCGACGACGCGGCGATGGATCAAATCTAGGGCCCGCGCGACATGATCCCGGATGCTCGTGACTTCGGCGGCCTGGGGATCGTGATGGAAGAACGGCAGCGCTTCATCCAGAATGGAGGCATCGCCCGTGGCGGTCAGATACTGGGCGAGCGCGAGCAGCGGCCAATAGACGATGTCGCCATGCGAATCCCCCGGACGGATGTTGCGCTCGCGCTCGAAGAACATGAACCACTGGGGCCAGTCGCCATCGCTGTTCTGCTGGCGGAAGACCCGGCACAGGAGATCGCGAAGCGGCTCGAAACGGCCGAGCGCGAGGAGGAGTTCGACCGGGCCCTGACAGATGTCACGGGTCCCCCAGCCGCCGCCGGAATACTGTTCCAGGCCGCGCGGGGAAAGATAATGAACCAGTGCATTCTGAATGAACCACGGAAAGGCCGACTCCGCCCGCTCCGCCGCTGCGGCTGAGGAACTACCCGCCGGTGCCTCGATCCGCAGGCCGGCTCCGATGACATCCCAGAAGTCCGCCACCTGATCGACGGCCTCCTTTAACAACCCACCGCGGATGACCAGCTCGGCCGCTCTGGACGGCGCGGTCACAAAGCAGAGGAACGGCTGGTTCTGCGAGGCGCCGTCGGCAAAGAGCAGTTCGTCACCGCCGATCCTTTCCATGAGGGTGTCACCGGCCGCTTCGACCGTGAATCCGCCTTCCGGGAAACGGCGGCCGACATCGCTGTCGGGGATCGCACGGACCCATGCGGAGCTTCCCGTGACGTCAAAGATTACGGGGATCGAAGCGCTTCCATCGTCGCCATTCATCGCGACATGATGGGAGATCAGGAACCGCACGGGCGGGCCTTCGAGAACCGAGAGGGACAGCCGGAGTTCGTGCCGGTCGCCGGGCGCGGAGGACCGCACTTCGATCACGCCGCCGCCGTGCTTGTAGATCCATCGGCAGCAATCCGGCTTCATTTCGAATGCCGACGGCCCGTCTAACAGCATCCAGCCATCCTCGCCTTCGATGAACACCCGTTGCCCGTGGCTCCGGAAGAAGCCGAGATAGCTGTGGCAGGTCGAGAGGAAGCGGTTGATGCTGACGTGGCCCTGGGTGACCATGGAGTGGAACACGCCGTTCATCCAAGCGGTCGAGGTGAGGGCGGATTCGTCGGGTGTCAGGGAACCGCCGGACCTCAGGATGAGTCCGTGGGGCCGCAGCACCTTGAGTTCCTTGTCCCTGAGCACCACGTGACTTCCGCCGGCGGTGAAGAATGACCAGGTCCGGCCGCCTTCAAACTCCGCGTGCCGTTGATCCGCGCCGAAGTACGAGCGGATCTCCGCCGCATCGAGAGCTTCAGCCTTCAACAAGGGGGCGGTGGTGAAGAGACAGGATGCGGGACGGCTCACCGGATTCCCAACCGGCCACGGCGGACAGACGGCCTCCGGCAATGCCAGGGCGGCATCGATCCAGGCGTGGTCCTCGGCGGAAGTGGCAGCCGGCTTGTCCGCCTCGAACCAGCCGAAGAATCCACGCCGCGAGCTGGCGCCGGGCTGCAGCACGATGGGCTCGTCCTGGATGGCGACCAGCGAGTGCTCGTGTTGCAAGCGCTCTCCCGGCAAGCCCGACTCCAATGCCGCGGCTCGCTTTCCAGCACGGGTCGCCAAGCCGTGAAACTGAAGCGCGTCGGTGGACCATGACACGCCCTTCCCCAGCGATCCGATGACGGTCCAAGGGAAGCGCCCGCCCATCGGCTGGTTCTGCCGGGACGCGACGACCATTCCCTTCCGCGGATGCTCCAGCGGGCTGTGGTCCACATACTGGCTCACGTAGAATTCGTTCAAGCGCGTCGCTCCGTAGTGAGCGATGGCGATGTCCTGGGTATGGATCAGATCGCACGTGACCGTGTCCGGCCCGCTGTTCTCCAGTTCGACATGCCAGAACCACGCCTTCGCGGACTCGGCCAGCACGAGGCGCACCCGGAATGAAATGTCGTTCCAAAAGCCCCCGGCAAACAAGCCGCGGCTGTCCGTCTGATAGAGGGCCGGACTGCGCGGTCCAAGCAGCGGGATCGTCTCCACCGTTTCCCCAAGGCGGCGCAGATGGAGGTTCGCCACGCTGCCCTCGGCCTCGTTCCCGAGGAAGACGTTGAGCATGATATCGCCGCAGTCCATCCGACGGACCGAGCCGTTGGAGTTCAACTCGACGCTCATGCCCGACGGACTGGCGGCGCGAAACGGGAAGTCGGCAGGGGTTGGAGCGTTCATCAGTGCGGATTCCGGGTTCAAAAAGCCATGCGGACGGTCGCCGGGAAAGCGTGGACCGTCACTTCGTCGGCCGCGAATTTCTTCAAAGGCTTGCCGTTCACCGTCACCGAACGGACCGGCCCGGGACAAGGCGGACGCAGCACGAAGCCACCGGCGGGGACGCGGAGATCGCCGCCAAGCTCCACCACCCCTTCGCCGTCGAGCCGCATCGAAAGATCCAGCACGCCGTGCCAGGTCCGCAGGCCCTTCACCGCGACTTTTTTCCCGCCAGCCAGCCATTCCAGCGGGATGCCCGCGCCGATCACCAGCGAGTGATCCGACTCGCGCTCGAAGGCGAACAGACTGACGAAGGCGAGCATGAACTCGGCGGCGATCCAGGTGTGCGGGACGTCGCCGAGGTGGCCGGGGCTGCGCGGATCTCGCCAGGAAATCTCCGGCCACTGGTTCCACGCCCGTGGCCGGCGGTCGGCGAGAAAGGCTTCTAACAGCTCGTTCGCCTCCGCCCTTTTCCCGAGCCGGACCAGCGCGCCGATGATCCGGATCTCATAGGCCGTGTAGTTGTTCCACTCCATCGCCCCGGAGTGCTTGCGGCGGAAGTCGTGGACGAAGAGATCGAACATCTCGTCGAGCGGCACGCGCGGCAGATCGTCCATCGATTGCAGCAGGCTGATCGCGTTCGAGGTTGCCGTGGGATCGAAGTCCGCCCACTCGACCGAGCCCGGGATGTAGTTCAGCCCCTTCGCCTCGATCACCGCGAGGATCGACGCGTGCAAGGTCGCCCGGAACCAAAGCGCCTGCTCGTTGAAGAACTCCGCATCAGCCCGCTTGCCGAGCGCGGTGGCGATTTCCGCCGCATCCAACAAGCCGCGCAAACCCCAGAAGTCGTCCCAGTAGGAATGCACCGGATGCGCGAGGTAGCCTTCGTGGCTGGCCGACTCCGGCAGCAGGCCGAAGCGGTTGATCTTGTCCGGCTCGCTGTACTCCGCCGTCAACCGCTGAGCCCGCAGCTTCACGATAAACTTCGCTGCCTTCCGCACCTGCGGCCAAAGTTCCTTGAGAAAGTCGCGGTCACCGGTGAACCGGTGGCTTTCCGCGACGCCGTAGATCAACTGGCCGTGGCTGTCATGCTCGACCAGCCAGTCGGGTCCCGTGCGATCGACGCAGCAGGGCACGAAACCATCCTTCCGCTGATACGGCGCATACCAGCGGATGAAATCCGGCAACGCCTTAAGGTCGCCATTTCGCAGCAGCGCCGCGCCCATGATCACCCCGTCGCGGATCCACGATCGGGTGTAGCGCCGTGGACCCGGCTGGAGCGCGGGGCCGTCGCGATTGATGAGGATTTGCCCGGCGGCGGTCTTGAAGGTGCGCGCGGCCTCGCGCGGCGGACCGGCCGGCATTTCGAAGGTAACGCCCACCAACCGCTCGCGCATCTCACGCACCGCCTCATCGAGAAAAGGCGCGCCATCGGCCGGCACGACGCCCTGTCCCGAGGGCATCGCGAGAAAGACCTCACGCGACCCGCCGGCGGGAATCATCAGGTCGAAGCGCAGCGCGGCCGAAGCACATCCCGAGACATCGCGCGCGGAGGTCAGCGGCGGCAAGCTGCCAGCGGCGAGATAGGTCGTGATCACTCCTTGCTCGAAGCTCGACGCACCGAAGCCCGCGGGCTTGTTCAACGGAACCACCGTCCGCTCGCGGTTCACCACCACGCGGTCCTTCTTCCACGCGATCTCCCGGATTTCACTCATCCCGCCCAGCCCCTGCCAGCCTTGCCATGGCGGCGTGACCTGGAAGGGCCGGATCGCGACGAACAGCGTCACCTTGCGGGCGGCGGCCGACTTGTTAGAGACCCGGTAGCGCGTGAGGATCACCGCGTCTTCCCCCTCGCCGCGTCCGAAGACCGTCGTCTGCAAGGCCCATTCCTTCAGCGACCACAGTGCCGAGGGGATCGGCAGTTCGCCTTCCTCGAGCGTCACCGTGCGTCGAGCATCGGCCCAGGTGACCAGCTTGCGGCCGTCATGCAGGAAAGGCTCCAGCGCGAAGCCGCCCTTGTGCGCCTCGACCAGTCCTTCCTCGTTGATCAGCGCGCAGCTCAGTCCGTCGGGAACTCCGGCGCAGGTCCAGTAGCTCTGCTCGCGGCTCAGATAGCGCGGGAAATGACCCCGCGGACTGGCGGCGGCGACCTGATGGAAGAAGTCGATCACGCTGCGCGAGAACTCGAAGGGCTTCACCGCGCTCCGCCGGATGCCGATGCCCGGCGTTTCGAAGGCAAGCCGCAGATGCCGCGACTCGCCGCCCGGCAGTGGAATGAAACTCCGCGCGCCCCGGGCATCCTTCGCCCGATGGAGCGTCCGCCATTTCACGCCGTCGGCCGATGCCTTCACGCGGAAGGCACGCGAGACCGGCTTCGCTTCCCAGTCGATGACCAACCCGCCGTATTCGCGGACTTCGTGGAAATCGAGAGTGAGCACCGGCGCGGCATCCTTCGCCGCCGCGCGCCAGAAGCCCTTCGCCACGAGCACGGATGCCGGATCAGAGCCTCTAACAGACGACGACGCGGTCACCGCCGGTTTCCTGCGGATCGTCCGGTCCTCGAAACGCAGGTCCTCGATCCACACCGTTCCTTTCCCGCCCGGACCGGCGCTCAGCACGAACTCGATCGCGCCAATTTCTTTCGGCGTTCCGCCACCGGCCGGTCCCCACGCGAAGCCGATGCGGCTGCCGCGCAGGACCAACTCGCGGGCCTGCTTACCGAACTCAAATGCCTGCTCCTGCCAGCGCCAGACATTCTTTCCCGAGGGATCGGCCAACTTGAACTCAAAGGAGTTCTTCGGTGCCGATCCGCGCACCCGGAAGGCGAAGGCATAATCATCGGGGATCGCGAAGCGGAACTCCTTGCGCGCCACCACGAAACCACCGCCGCCGTGGAAGTCGAAGTCCAGCCGCAGCGCGCCGGCTTCGGCCGTGATCTTCATCACCGCCTCGCCCGACGCGAAGGCCTGCCAGCCCTCGGCCGTCGCGAAGTCATCGATCCGGGTTTCCTTCATCGCACGGGTTTCTTTTTGCCGGACGTCCAGCACCCCAACCTCACCGCCGCCCGCCCCGGAGGTAAAGCCGATTCCGGAACGACGGAATCGATGCGAAGACATTGCAAACAGGGGCGGCAGAAGTCTCCCACTTATGACAACCGCGGCGGGACTCCGTGCTTGAGCCGGCCGATCTCCCGTGGCAGCTTCCTCCCCGACATCAGGAGTGCCCCGACGCAAGAACGGGGCCAGCAACCTAGCCGAGACGCCAAGGTGCTTCCGTGAGCCAGTTCACGGGATGAGGGAGCGGGACCAGACAGACCCGCCCAACAACAGTCTCCCCGGAAATCTCCGACGCCCGTCCCGATGTCAAAGGAACGGGCGCTTCTTTTTTCCCGGGCCCCGGTGTCGCCCCGAATCCCCGAACGACACCTCATGAAATCCACCTATCTCACCACCCGCCAACAGTGCGCGAACCCGCTCCACCACCTCTGGAACAACCATGGCACCTGGTGGTTCCACGGAACCTTCCACCTGCCCGACGGCACCCGCGAGAGGAAGCGGGTGAGCCTCAATACCCGCTGCGAACACGAGGCGCGCCGCAAGCGCGACCAACTGATCGAACGACTGTCCCACCCCCACCTCCCCGCTTGAACCCACCGCTCCCATGAAACGCATTCCCCGCTTCCCCCAACCCGCCGGGCCGCTCGATCCCCCGGACCACCTGACCTTGCTCTTCCGCCAGCGCGACGGCCCCGGCTTCCGCTATCTGGTCGATGGCGAAGGCTTCGTTGCAGCCTCCGCAGAGGACGCCACCCCGATCCCGTTCCGCTCCGGCGACCGCTCGGTGCTGTGGTCGCGCTTCACCGCGGACCTCGGCGGCCTCCATGCCGTGGTTCCCTTCGAGCTGTTAGAAGACGGCCCCGCCGCCGTGACCGCCCGCTGGGCCGGCTACGAATGGCGGCTGCCGCGGCGCGGCGGCACGATCGACTTCACCGGCTACCAATCCCTGCTCCGCGACATCCGCCCGACCGGCGGCCCCTACCCCGCCGCCAGCGTCCTCTGGCGCGATACCGGCGAGCTGGTCCAGTTCATCGGCATCACCGCGGAGCTGGTCCGCCCGCCCCTCACCCCATCAACACGATCGCCAGCACCTGCGCCGACAGGATCCGCAACAGGGTGGTGAGCGGGTAGACGGTGGCGTAGGCGACGGTCGGCGAGTCGCTCCCGGCGACGTTGGTCGCGAAGGCGAGCGCCGGCGGGTCGGTCATGCTGCCGGCGATCAAGCCGCTGAGGTCCATGAAGTTCATCTTCCAGACCACCCGCGCGAAGATCCCGACGGCGAGCAGCGGAAGGACGGTCACCGCCACCCCGGCCAGCAGCCATTGCAAGCCGAGCGGGCTGAAGACGGTGGCGAAGAATTTGGCCCCCGCTCCGAGCCCCACCGCGGCGAAGAACAGCGCGATCCCGAACTCGCGGAAGGCGAGGTTGGTGTTCACCGGCATGTGGAAGACCAGCTTGCCGATGCGCCCCAGCCGTCCTAACAGCAACGCCACGATCAGCGGCCCACCGGCCAGGCCGAGCCGCACCGGCTGCGGCAGACCGGGGAAGACGATCGGCATGCTGCCGAGCACGATGCCGAGGAAGATCCCGGTGAACAGCGGGACGAAATGCGTCTCGTTGAGTTCCTTGAGCGAGTTCCCTAACAGCTTGCCGGCCTTCAGGATGTCCTTCTCGTTGCCGACCACTTGCAGCATGTCGCCGAATTGCAGGCGCAGGCCGGGCACCGCGGTCATCTCGATGTCGGCGCGGGTCACCCGCGAGACGACGACCCCGAAGCGGTTGTCGAGATCGAGCTCCGCCACCGTCTTGCCGAGCACGGCGCGGTTGGTCAGCACCACCCGGCGGAAGGTCACGGCATCGGTGGCGAGAACCAGGTCCTCGTCGCTGGTGTCGCCGACCACGCGCTCGAATTGCTCCAGGCCGCGTGGCGTGCCGACCACCGCGAGCAAGTCGCCGGTGCCGAGCTTGGTCGCATCGGTGGCGACCAGCACCTCGGACTCGCCGGCGTGGCGGACGCGGGAAATGATCACGCCGGTTTCGAGACGGCCGGGGATGTTGTCGAGCGTCAGGCCGGCGAGTTTCGCATTCGTCACCACCAGCGTGCGGCGCTCGAGCGGCGCGGCATGCTGGCGGTGGCCGGCATTGAAGGCGGCGGACTCGGCCGCGGGATCGATGCGGAAAATTTTCTTCAACAGCAGCAGCGTGCCGATGATGCAGGCGATGGCCGTCGGGTAGGTGACCGCGTAGGCCAGGGCCGGCAGCGCGCGGCGGTCGGCGGCGAGGTCCGGCAGCATCGCAAGGGTCTGCGTGGCGGCACCGAGCGACGGCGTGTTGGTGGAGGCCCCCGAGAAGATCCCGAGCACCGCCGCACCGTCGAAGCCCGCCAGCCAGCCGGTCAAGGGAGCCGCCAGCGCGCCGAGTATGACGACCGCGGCGGCCAGCAGGTTGAGCTTCACCCCCTGCTGCCGCAGCGCCGCGAAGAAGCCGGGACCGAGCTGGAGGCCGATGGTGAAGACGAACAGGATGAGCCCGAACTCTTTGACGAAATCGAGCGTCGGGTGGTCGACCGGAGATCCGAAATGCCCGACCAGGATCCCGGCGAACAGCACGCCCGCGGTGCCGAGTCCGATGCCGCGGAATTTCAAACTGCCCAGCGCCATGCCGAGCACGCAGACCAGCGAGATGACCCCCACGGCGTGGGCGACCGGCTGGGTGCGATAAAGTTCGAAGAGCCAGTCCATTTCAAATGAGCGATGCCGCCGTTTACCCGCCGCCATCGACTGCCACCGGCGGGTGGGGTGGAGTTGATTCCCGATATCGCGGGGATTGCTCGCGATTGTGAGGCAAGGGAGGGAGGCGCTCCCCGTCACCCGCCTAAAGCAATCGTCATGCCCACCAGCACGATCCCAATGACGACCATGGCGAGCCCCATCAGCCAGCGCCGCATCCCGGCGTGATGGCCGTAGGCGACGCCGCCGAAGAACAGCATGCCGATGGCAATGGCATTCGACGTCCGGAGTGCCGATTTGGCGTCGTCCATGAAAAGGAAGGGAACCACCACCGGGAAGGTCGAGAGGAACACCAGCAGCATGACGGCCGCCGCGCCTAACAGGTCCTTCCTGGCCAGCGGGACCCGCCGAGGCGGCTCGGGGAGCGCGCGGAGGCGCTGGCGGATCGATTCGAGTTCGTCATTCGTCACCAGTGCCGCGATCATCGGCGGCAAGGTGCCGGCGATGGTTTCACGGGCCAGTTCCGGGGCATCGTCGCGGCGGGCCGCCTTCAAGGCCTTGAGCTTCATCCCGGACTCGGTGAGGCAGGCGAGGACATACATCACGCCGTCGACAATGCCCCACGCGAGGTTGCAGCCCAGCGCGCCGATCAGCATCTCGTTCACCTCTTCCTTGCCCGCGCTGGCAACGCTGAGCGCGCCGGTGAAGGTGAGGGCCATGATCAGGCCGAACAGCACCTCGGAGATGCGGTCGACCGGTTCCAGCAATCGCTTCGAGGAGGTCATGGCGGGCAATGTCCGGGATGGAGTTCAGGATTCGACCGGCAACTGGAACTCCAGCCACGCGGCGCGATTCTCGCGGATCAGCGCGATGGCGTCCTCGATGGTGCCGACGCAATTCGGAAGGTCGAAATGGTTGGGTCCTGATTCATGATCGGGAAGGTTCGACCAGCGCGGTGTCCGGAAGGAAGGGCGCGCCGGCGGCTAAGGCTGTTAGATTGGCAACGGTCACGCGGGCGATCTCGGCCAGCGCTTCTTGCGTGAGGAAGGCCTGGTGCGCGGTGATCAGCACGTTGGGAAAAGTCAGCAGTCGTGCGAGCTCGTCGTCCTGCAGGATCTGCCCGGAAAGGTCCTCGAAGAAGACGCCCTCTTCCTCTTCGTACACATCAAGCGCCACGCCCCCGAGTCGGCCGGATTTGAGGGCCTCGATCAGCGCGGTGGTGTCGATCAGCGCACCGCGGCTGACATTGATCAGGATGGCCCCGGGCTTCATCATCTCCAGCGTCTCGCGGCGGATGATGTGGCGGGTTTCCGGGGTGAGCGGGGTGTGCAGCGAGATCACCTCGGACTCCGCGGCCAAGGTGCGCGGATCCGTGTATTCGACCCCATGCTGGAGCGCCCAATCGGTCGACGGGAAGGGATCGTAAGCCAGCACGCGCATCCCGAAGCCGCGCAGGATTTGCGCGGTGACGCGGCCGATCTTGCCGGTGCCGACGATGCCGGCGGTCTTGCCGTGGAGGTCGAAGCCGACCAGCCCGTGGAGCGAGAAGTTCAGGTCGTGGACCCGGTTGTTGGCACGTGGGATTTTGCGGTTGAGCGCGAGCAGCAGCGCGACCGCGTGCTCGGCGACGGCATAGGGCGAATAGGCCGGCACGCGGGTCACGGAGAACCCGAGCTCCTTCGCCGCGGCGAGGTCGACGCCGTTGAAGCCGGCGCAGCGCAAGGCGAGGTGCTTCACGCCGAGGGCGGCGAGCGCCTCGAGGCAGGGCCGGTCGGCGCGGTCGTTGACGAAAATGCAGACCGCCGCCGCGCCTTCGGCCGCCATCGCGGTCTCGGCCGAAAGCCGGAACTCCATGAAACGCCAGTCGATCCCGCCGGCCGCGGACGCCTGCTGCAGGGCTTCGCGGTCATAGGGCTTGGTGTCGAAAACAACGGTGCGGTTCATCTTGGTATCCGGAGTTGGGCCAAAAGACCCGCTCCGGTAAAGTCGCATCGCTTCCGGCGGACGGGATGCGGAAGATTTGCAAGGATATGGGAAACCCGAGGCTCGCGTTCGGGAGTGGATCCGCTTTAATGCCGGGGAAAGCCATGAAAGCGCGACTCATCCGCCCCCTCCTGCTCGCCCTGCCCTTGCTCGCCGGCTGCGCGAATTTCCGCCATCTCGCCGCCGACCTGAAGCCGTTCCAGGACGACTACCGGATTTCCGGCATCATTGAGAATGCTGACGACTACCAGGTCCCGGTCCGGGTGGCGGTGATCGAGTGGGACCGCGCCGACAATAAAATCTACTCCGGCGACCGGGTCGACCTCGCGCCCGGCGGAGCCTTCGTGTTCTCGGTCAAGAGCCCGCTCAACCAGCACCTCGGGGCCTTTGCCGACAACAACCGCGACGGGCGCTGGCAGAAAGGCGAAGCCGCCTGGATGCACGAGGGTCCGCTGGCGATCGACGGCGACTCGCGGACCACCCGGGTCCGCGGCCGGCTGTCGACGTCCAACCCCGTGCCGCCGGAACTCGTCGCGGCCGTCGACCAGCTGGTGGCCGGAGGCACCGTGGAGGAAACGATCACCCACCGCGGCATCCGCTTTGCCGCCGGGGAAATCGTCGACCTCGACGACCCGCGCTTCGCCGCTACCCGCGGCGCGGACGGCCTGTGGACCCCGGCCACGCTGGCGATCCGTCAAGGCTTCGGCGTCTATTTCCTGGAGCGCTACGACCCCTCGCGGATCCCGGTGCTGTTCGTCCACGGCGCTGCCGGCTCGCCGCAGGACTGGCGCACCGCGATGGAAAAGATCGACCGCCGCCGCTACCAGCCGTGGTTCTACTTCTATCCGTCCGGCGGCCGCCTCGACACCGCCGCGACCGCACTCAACGAGGGCGTCAAGTTGCTTCACTCCCGCTACGGCTTCAAGCGGCTGGATGTCGTCGCCCACAGCATGGGCGGCCTGGTTTCGCGGCGCTTCGTCGTGAAGAACGTGATCGAGGACAAGCAGGACTACATCCGCACCTTCATCACCTTTTCGACTCCATGGGGCGGCCACGAGGCGGCGGCGATGGGCGTGAAATGGGCGCCCACCGCGGTGCCGTCGTGGTACGACATGGAACAGGGATCGGGCTACCTCAAACACCTCTTCGACCGGCGGCTGAAGGGCAAGGTCGATTACCACCTGTTCTACAGCCACCGCGCCAAGCGCTCCCCCATCATGCCCGCCGAAAACGACGGCACGGTCAGCGTGGCCAGCCAGCTCCGTCCCGAAGCAAAGGCCGATGCGGCGAGCGTGCAGGGCTACGACGAGGACCATGTCTCGATCCTCTCCGCCCGCGCCCCGCTGCTGCGCGCGAAGCAGATCCTCGACGCAGAGCGTTGATTCCGAGCACCCGGGGGAGATGGTTAAGCCGACCCGTAAGAATTCCCCTTACGGTCCAATTGCCGGATTGTCCAAGAGCGAACCATTCACACCGCCAATATACGGGCGGCCGGGATACTGCATGATGGCGATGCAACTCCATCAACCCCTCGAACATGAACCTGACAACCGCCATCACGAAGTGGAATCCCTTCAAGGAGCTCGAAGACCTCCAGAACCGAACCCGTTCGCTCTTCCTCAAATCCGGAATGAACGGATCCCTGCTCGACGACACCCTCGTCGAAGCCGACTGGCTGCCCCAGGTCGATGTCGCCGAAGACGACAATGAGTTCACCATCACCGCCGACTTGCCCGATGTCCCCAAAGAGCAGGTCAAGGTCTTCATGGAAGACGGGGCGCTGGTGATCCAGGGCGAGCGCCATCGCGAGAAGGATGAAAAGAAGAAGCGCTATCACCGGATCGAGCGTAGTTATGGGAAGTATGTCCGCAGCTTCCAGCTTCCGGACGGCGTGGATCCGTCGAAAATCGATGCCCTTTACCATGACGGCGTCCTCACGCTGCACCTGCCGAAGGCCCCCGGGAAGAGGCAGGCGCGCCAAGAGATCAAGGTGATTTGAACCCCTTTCCGGAGCCAACCTCCATGCCCTAGCATTCGGACGAGGTCGTCCGCCCCCCAAAAAAAGGGCTGCGGCTCCCCCCAACCACAGCCCTCTTGGGGAAGATCTCGAGAGCTTCATATCCAAGAGAACCATGAGTGGCCCCCTTCCCTTCAAGCCCAAGCCGGGAACCGGAACTTCCCCCGCCCCCGCCACGTCATCGCGGGCTTCGGTCGTTCCCCCGCCGACAGTGCCCGGCAGCTCCGCCCCCACCCCGATCAAGCGCGGGAGCCGCGGCAAGCCCAACCGCTCGCGATCCCGGGAAGCAGGCGGCGCTGCCTCCGGCCTGTCCGGGTTCCACCGCGACCACCGGCGACGGTCGGGTTTCTTGGAGGCGTTCGTCGACTTGCTCGATCTCATGAATTCCTCGTCGGCCAACAGCGGCTCGCGCGACCATCGGCCGCTCACTTCGTAGCGGCTCCATCTTTCCCCCCTTTCGTCGGTCCGCCCGCCCCCCCCCCCTTCCGTCACCACGGAAAGGTGGCGCGGACCGATGAATTCTTCCACCCCCCAATCCTCCATGTCCCTATCCCGTCGCCCCTGTCATGCACCGCCCGGAGATTCCGACCTGCCCCCGTATCCTGATCGTGACGCCTGAAGTCACCCGCTTACCCGCCGAAATGGGCGCGGGTGCCGCTGGAATCCGCGCGAAGGCCGGGGGGCTCGCCGACGCCACCGCCTCGCTGGTCGCCGGCTTGGTGCGGCAGGGGGCCGATGTCCACGTCGCAGTGCCGAACTACCGCCGCTTGTTCCGGCAGGATGCCGGAGACTTGCCGGACGGGTCGCCCGTCCACCTCGCCGACGACTCCTTCTTCCATCACTAGGAGCACGTTTACCACGATCACCGGGACGAGGCCCTCCACGCCGCGCTGGCGTTCCAGCGCGAGGTGATCCACCGCATCCTGCCCCGGGTGCGGCCGGACCTGGTACACTGCAACGACTGGATGACCGCGCTGGTCCCCGCGGCGGCCCACAGCCGCGGGATCCGCAGCCTGTTCACGATCCATAACATCCACAGCCGCGAAGTGACGCTGGACCGGATGTGGGCCGCCGGGATCGACCCGCGCGATTTCTGGCAACACCTCTATTTCGACCGTCCGCCGGGCGAGTGCGAGCACGCCCGCTGGCATACACCGGTCCAGTCGCTCGCCTCCGGCATCTTCGCCGCGGATCATGTCAACACCGTGAGCCCCGGCTTCCTGCGGGAACTGGCGGACGGCGGGCACGAGGGCATCGCACATGGCATCCGTCCGGAAATCAGCGCCAAGCTGGCGGCCGGGCGCGCCTCCGGGATCCTCAACGCGCCGGACCCCGGCTATGATCCGGCGGCCGATCCCGCGCTCGCAGAGCGCTTCATGCCGCGGAATTCCGCCCGGGGGAAAACCGCCAACAAGCTCGCCCTCCAGCGCGAACTCGGGCTGGAGGAAGATCCCGCGGCCGCGCTCTTCTTCTGGCCCTCGCGGCTCGATCCCGTCCAGAAAGGCCCCGAGCTGCTCAGCGACATCCTTCACCGGACGGTATCGGATTACTGGCAGCGGAATCTCCAGCTGGTGGTGGTGGCCGACGGGCCCCACCAGGACTGCCTGCGCTGGATCACCGAGGCCTTTTCGCTGCACCGCCGCGTTGCGGTGCGGGGCTTCGACGAACGGCTCGCGCGGCTGGCGTACGCCGGTGCGGACTTCATGCTGATGCCGTCGCGCTTCGAGCCCTGCGGCCTGCCGCAGATGATCGCGCCGCTTTACGGCTGCCTGCCGGTGGTCCACGCGACCGGCGGCTTGCGTGACAGCATCCGGCAGTTGGACGTGGCGGCGTCCAACGGCAACGGCTTCCGCTTCGAAGACGCCGACAGCAACGGCCTGCGCTGGGCGATCGACCGGGCGATGGATTTCCATGCCTTGCCCCCCCGGCTCCGCAAGCGCGAGATCCGGCGGATCATGGAGGAAAGCCGGCGGCACTTCGATCCCGCCCGCTTCACCCGCCGCTACATGGATCTTTACGAAGGCCTGCTCGGGTGTCCGCTGGTCCCGCCTTCCGCCCCACCCGCGGCACCGCGACGGAAGAAGCTGGCAGATCCGATCAGGCCGGGGCACCCGTCGCCATTGGCCCTCCCCGGCAGTCCCCTACCCGCGTGGTGAAATCCGCGCCGCTTCACATTCCGGCCGGGTAGGTCTCCGGAGCGTCGGCGCCCACCCACTGTTCTGAAGGATCGAGCGGCTCGACCGCGCGGGTCTCGTCGAAGTGCAGCAGCAGGTCGAACTGGTCCGGCAGGCAGGCTTTGAAATAGTGGCTCTGCCGCTCGGTCTCAGGCCGGTAGATCACGCCGATCGCCCGCTCGAGGCGCGGGTCGCGGAGCGCCTGGACCGCCGGATGGTCCCGCGTGAAGTCGAGCCAGAAGCGCGGGATCCCCACCTGGTGGAAGAGCTGCTCGTAGCTGCCTTCGAGCCCCGGCACCACCGCCTTGCGCTCGGCCGGGAGATGCCAGCCGGAAGCGGCGGTGACCGAGCCGGTGTAGGTGGTGAAGCCGACCAGCAGGCACTTGCCGGGGAATTCCTCGCGGATCCGCTGGCCGAGGTTGATCTCGCCACGGCGGCCCATCTCGGTCGCGCGGGCGTCGCCGAGATGCGAGTTGTGGGCCCAGACCACCACTTTGGCGCGGCCGTCGCGGGATTGAAGGTGGGACAGCAGCTCGACCAGCGTTTCCACCATGTGTTCGTCGCGGGTGTTCCAGGAAGAGACGTCGGAGCGGAACATCGCGCGGTAGTAGTGCTCGGCATTCCTCACCAGCCGGGCGTTCTGCTCCGCGAAGAAGAACTCGTCCGCGGCACCCCGGCCGTCGAGGGAGAGGTAGCGCGCCTCGGCGGCGCGGAGCGCCATCAGTTCGCGGAGCACTTCCACCTGGCAGGATCCGCTCACCCCGGCGGCGGTGAGCAACCCGTAGTTCTGGGGATCGGGACCGAAGCGATCCATGCACCCGTAGCTTCCCCGTGCCCTCGCCGCCGCCTCGCGGTCGACCCGCTCGAGGTAGCCGATCACCTCGTCCATCGACTTGTGCAGGCTATATAGGTCCAGCCCGTAGAACCCGGCCTGGCGGTCCGGGCTGCCGGCGTTGTCATTGTGGTCACGCAGCCAGCCGATGAAATCGAGCACGTCGGCATTCCGCCACATCCACGACGGGAAGCGCTCGAAGCCGGCGAGCGCCTGCACCGTGTCCCGATCCCCGGACTCGCCGCGGACGTAGCGGTTGATCCGGTAGGCGTCCGGCCAGTCCGCCTCGGCGGCGACCGCGTTGAAGCCATGCTCCTCGATCAGCCGACGGGTGATCAAGGCGCGCTGGCGGTAGAACTCGTGGGTGCCGTGGGAAGCCTCGCCGAGCAGCACCAGCGGATAGTTCCCGGCCTTCGCGACCAGCTCGTCGTAGCCGCCCGCCGAGCCGTCGAGCGGACGGGCGCTGGCACGGATGATCCTCGCGGCATGGAGATCGGACACGGCGATCAGGCGGGCGGGAAGTTCAGTGACCGTAGTAGTAAGGGTTTTCCAGCCCCTCAGGCACCACCTGGCTGTAGTGGCCGTGGAGGAAGGTGACGATGTCGCTCAACTGGCGGACGGTCATGGCGTTGTTGAACTCGGGCATCGGAGACACCGCACCATCACGTTGTTCCTTTTCCAGAGTCGCGAGATGATCGGCGGAAATGACGTGCTGGGGTTGGGTGATCGCTGTGACCAGCTCGCCGTAGGTTTTCACTTTGCGCACCTCCCCGCCGAGATTGAAGTGGACCGCGGACTTTTCAAAAGGTTTCGCGAGGCCCACGCCAACCACGTCATGGCACCGGATGCACTCAAGTTCGGCGAAGGCCTGCTTGCCGCGCCCGGCGTCGCCCGCCGGAAGCAGGAAACCCTTACCCATCTTTTCCTGCTTGTCGCCGCACGCGGCGAGCAGCAAAGGCAGACAGGTGAGGAAAACGGATCGTGCGTTCATGGGTTCACCGGGCACTATCACCGGTCGGCGCGGGCGCGGCAATGGGCGACGCGAGAGATCGTGAATCGGGATTTCTCGTACGGGTGATCGTTGCTTCCGCGCGCTGCGACTCACCGGTTCTCCCGATTGCGCCAGCCACCGGGCGAGACTAAGCCATCAGATCGCCATGAGTGACCCCATCACCCGCAATTTCGCCGCCTCCCTCCAGAAGACCTACGAATGGCTCAAGGATGTCGAGGACGCCCTGTCGACCGATGATCGCCCGACCGCCTACCACGCCCTGCGCGCCGTGCTGCATGCCCTGCGCGACCGGCTGACACCGGTCGAAGCCTGCGAGCTGGCGGCGGAACTGCCATCGATGCTCCGCGGCATTTTCTTCGAAGGCTGGTCGCCGGTGGGCAAGCCGGAGAAGATGGACAAGCCGGAGTTTTTCGCACGGGTCAAGCAGCTGGCGGGACCGACTTCCGGCGACCTCAATCCGGCGCGCTGCGTGCCCGCCGTGTTCGGCGTCTTACAAAAGCGGATCTCCGACGGCGAGATCGAGGACATCCGCGGCGTGTTGCCGGACCAGTTCGCCGAACTGTGGCCGGAGGGTTGACTTCGCATCTACGGGATTCCCGCAAAGGCGACCCTCACGGCACCGCCACCGGCGCGGACTTCGGCACGACGCAGTGGACGCTGGTGCCGCCCGTTGCGAACGGGCCAATGCGGAGGATTCCCTTCATCGCCTCGGCGCGGTAATTCATGATGTGGAGGCCCAGCCCGCCATGCTCGGCATGCCGCTTGAAGCCCTTGCCGTCGTCGGTGACGCGCAGCTCGACCGCCGGACCGGTGTCCTTCAGCGAAATGATGATCCGCGTCGCACCGGCATGCTTGACCGCGTTGTTCACCGCCTCCTGGGCGATCCGGAACAGGTGGTTCGCGACGTGCGGGTCGGCGATGGCGACCGGCTCCGGGCAATCGAAACGGCAGCGGATCCCCGCGGTGGTTCCGGTGCGTTCGACCATCCCGTGGAGCGTTCCGATCAGGTCCTCGGGATCGTTGCCCACCGGCCGCAGGCCGCGGGCGATCTCGCGGGTCCGGGTGATCGCGTCGCGGACCTGCTGCAAGACCATTTCGCAGCCCTCGAACGGCTCGCCCAGCATCTCCTTGAGGATGCAGGACGCGGATTCGATGTGCAGCTTCAAGCCGGTCAACTGCGAGCCAAGGTCATCGTGAAGATCGTTCGCGATGCGCTGTCTCTCTTCCTCGGATGCCTTGACCACCTCCTGCTCGAGCTCCTTGCGCCAGGTCGTATCGAGGGCGATGGCAACGATGCAGGATATCCCCCGGTAGTCGGCCAGCTGAAGGGCGAGCTCGACGTCGTAGTAGGTTCCATCCTTCCGGCGGTGGCGGGATTCAAAGTCGACCTTTCCCACCTCGCCGGACTTCAAGGGCGCGACCAGCGCGTCGAATCCGGCCTTGTCAAACGACGGCTTCAAGTCGAGCGGGGTCATCTCGCGAAGTTCCTCCATCGTGTAGCCGAGATTCTCCCGCCCGCCGCGGTTGACCTGCACGAACTTCAAGGTCGCGGCGTCGAAGATGTAAATCTCGTTAAGGGACGTCTCGACGATCCGTCCCAAGGTCGTGAGCGCGTCCTCCGCCCGCTTGCGCTGGGTGATATCGCGGTGGATCGCGACGTAATGGGTGTGGTTGCCCTCCGAATCGAACATCGGCGTCGTCAACAACTCCGCCGGGTAGCCCGTGCCGTCCTTGCGGTAGTTGACGAGTTCCACCTGGCAATGGTGGCCCGCGGCCAGCTCGGCGCGCATCCTTGCGATCACCGAGCGCTCGGTCGCCGGCCCCTGGAGGATGCGAGGCGTTTGGCCGACCAGCTCCTCCGCCGAATAGCCGGTGATGCGACACATCGCGTCGTTGACGAAAACGATCTGCGGGGCCGGCCATTCCAAGCCGTCACTGGTGATCAGCACTCCATCCGCGAGGTGCGAGACCGCCTCGCCCAGCAGCCGGACATCCTGCGTCTGCTCGGCGACCCGCTGCTCCAGCGTTTCGTTGAGTTCGCGCAGCTTCTGCTCGGCTTCCCTGCGCGCCGAAATGTCCACGATCACGCTCCGCAAATGCCCGGTCGCCGCGCCGCAAGCAATGCTCTCGATCCTGGCCGCGAATTCCGACCCGTCCGGCCGCCGCAAGGACAATTCGCTGTCGCGCGGGCGCTCGCTTTCCAGCACCGCCTGCCGGTGGAGATAGTAGGCATCCTGGCTGTCGCGCGCCACGAAGCGGGTGAATTCCCCGCCGACCAGCTCGCCCCGTTCCACCCCGAACATCACCGCCGCCGTGAGATTCGCCTCCACCATCCGGCCCGCTCCATCGACGGTCACATAGCCGACCGGCGCGTTGTCGTAGAGCTCGCTGAAGCGGTCGCGCGAGCGCGCCAGCTCGGCCTGTGACTGGCGCAGCTCCTCGTTCTGCATCTGCAGCTCGATCTGGTGGATCTGGAGCTCGTGGAGCAGCCGCTGGATCTCCTCCGGGCTCATCCGCTCGATATCGCCGCGGGTGGCCCGGGCGGCGGCTTCCGCCCGTTCGCGGAGCGGGTCCGAGGATCGAGCCGGGCTGGATCGGTGGTCACTCATCTTCGTTTGAGTTATCAGGAACCCGGGTGCTTGGCCAGCAGGCAAATGGCATCCGGCCGGCCGCTCTCGTCGGTCAGCAGCTTGAGCGTGCAACTGCCTGCCAGCTCCCGCCCCGCCTTGGTGACCCAAGGCCCGGCAAGGTCGCGCACCGCTTCGCCCAGCAGGCAACGCCCGAGCCCGGCCTCCGCCGCTTCTTTCCGCCCCGCGGCCACCGTCACGAAAAACGGCTGACCGGTCAGCTCCTGGCGCGACCAGCCGTAGATCCGCACGGCCTCGTCGTTGAGTTCGAGGATCCGCCCGGAGAGATCGAGGATCATCATCGGCTCCGGTCCTTCGAGGAAGACCTTGGACATGCGGAGCAGCGACTTTTCCGCGGACTTGATCGGATCGATGTCGAGGAAGGTGATCACCACCCCGTCGATCACGTTCTCGGCGGTGCGGTAGGGCATGATCCGCATCAGGTACCAATGGCCATCGCGGGTCTGCAGCTCGGCGACGCGGATCACCAGCGTGCGCAAGACCTCGCGGCAGTCCGCGACCAGGCGGTCGTAAGCGAAGCTCGACACCAGGTCGCCGAGCGGTCGGCCGATGTCGGCCGGGATCAGGTTGATCAGCCCACGGGCCGGTTCGGTGTAGCGCTTGATGTTGAGCTTACCGTCGAGGAAGAGCGTCGCGACGTCGGTGCTGTTGAGCAGGTTCTGCATGTCGTCGTTGGTCCGCGACAGGTCGTCGACCTTCGACTGCATCTCGGCGTTCACCGTGGTCAGCTCCTCGTTGAGCGATTGCATCTCCTCCTTGGAGGTTTCCATCTCCTCGTTGGTGCTCTGCAACTCCTCGTTGGTGGATTGTAGCTCCTCGTTGGCCGACTTGAGTTCCTCGTTCGCGGTCTCCAGTTCCTCGATGGTGATTTGCAGCGACTCCCGGGTGCATTGCAGCTCGCGCTCGAGCTCCTCGATGCGACCGGCCTCGGGAGCGCTCCGCTGCTTGCCCTTCGGCTTCGCGGCCGGGGCGGGGCGCGGGCGGAAGGTCACCAGCAGCAAGCCACGAAGGGTTTCCGGCTCGTGGATCCGGACAACCCCTAGGTCGAGGTGGAGGTAAGCGCCCTGCGCCTTGATCCGGATGTCCTCGCGGGTCACCTCGCCGTTCCGCGAGATCGCTTGGCGCAGCGCGGAAGCGAGCTCGAGCTGGAGGCCCTCGCGCGCCATGTCCAGGATGTTGAGCCGCGGCTGGCCGGCCGCGGGCTCGAGGAAATCCCCGGTGCGGCCGTGGATGTAAACGACATCGCCGCGCTCGCTGACCACCACGCTCGACGGGGCGAAGCGGCCGAGCAGCAGGCGGTCGACCTCGCTCGCGAGGTTCGATTCCCGCGGCGCGCGCGCGACCGCCGGCGCGCGGACCTCGATGCCGGCCGGGCTTGCTTGCGCCGGAAACTCCATCAGCGGATGCGGGGCCAGCGCGGTCTCCTTGCGGCGGAAGATCTTCCACTTCTTGTCCACCACCTCGAACAGGTCGGTGAAGCCGCCGATGGTCTCCGACGAGCCAAGGAATAACAAGCCGCCGGGCTTCAGCGCGTAATGGAAGACCTGCATCAGGCGCCGCTGCAAGTCGGCGTTGAGATAGATCAGCAGGTTGCGGCAGGAAATCAGGTCCAGCTTGGTGAAGGGCGGGTCCTTGATCACATTCTGCGCCGCGAACACCGCCATCTCGCGGATCTCCTTGCGGATCCGGTAGCTGCCGTCATCGGCGACGAAGAAGCGCCGCAAGCGCTCCGGGGTGAGGTCCGCCGCGATGCCGGCCGGGTAGCGGCCGTGGCGCGCCGCCTCGATCGCCTCGTGGTCGAGGTCGGTGCCGAAGATCTGCACGTCGCCGTGGCGCTTGGCGGACTCCAGGCCCTCGCGCAGCAGGATCGCCAGCGAATAGACCTCCTCGCCGGTGGCGCAGCCCGGGACCCAGACACGGAATGCGTGGTCGTCCGGCCGAGATCCGATCATCGCCGGGAGCACCGTGTCCGTCAGCACGCCGAAGGCCTCCGGATCGCGGAAGAAATTCGTCACGCTGATCAGCAATTCCTTGAACAGGATGTCGATCTCGTGCGGGTTCTCCTCGAGAAATTCCACATACTGCGAAAACCCGGCGAGCTGGTGCAGATGCATCCGCCGCTCGATCCGGCGGCGGATGGTACTCGATTTGTAGGAGGAAAAGTCGTGGCCGGTGCGGCCGCGCAGCAGGACGAAGATCTTCTGCAGCGGCCCGGACACTTCCGCGGCGCTTTCCTCGTCCCGCGCCGCGGCGAAAGGAAGGCCGCGCGCGTAGGCGACCAGATGGCGGGGCATTTCCGGCGGGGCGAGCGCGAAGTCGGCGAGCCCGGTGGCGATCGCGCTGCTCGGCATGCCTGCGTATTTCGCCGACTGGACCTGCTGGACCATCGCCATCCCCCCTTCGCCTTTGACAACCCTCAGCCCCATTCGCGTCAGGTTAAGGCCCGGATCCCTGATTCCACAGGGGATTGACGTCGCCGTTTGTCCCGCATGACGTGGTCCGGGTAAGGATCGAAATCGAAGAGGGCGGCGATGTCCGGGGCTTTGAT
>JBIPNO010000187.1:0-12727 GCA_044372775.1 Haloferula sp. | reverse complement strand
CCGTCGATGCGGTGAAGGAACTCCTCGACGTCCACTTCGATGACGCCGAGGACAGCTCCGACGAGGACGGCAAGTTCAGCCTCGGGTTCCGCGTGAGCTTCGACCGGTCGCACTCCCCGACCAAGCTCAAGGTCACCTGCCGCGTGTCCAAGGTGACCACCGACGAGATCGAGTGTTCGGTCGACGATCCGAGCCAGCCGAAATTGCCCCTGTGATGCCCTCACGCGACCGCAAGGTGTTCCGGGGAGCCAAGCCGCCCAGCAGGCTGGAAAAGCGCTTTGAGACCCTCTGGGAAGCTCAGGGCGGCCCGCCCTTGGAAAAGGAGCATCGCTTCCACCCCGTCCGCAAGTGGCGGGCCGACTTCGCCCACCTGCCCAGCCGCACCTTGATCGAGATCGAGGGCGGCATCTACGTGAACGGCCGCCACAACCGCGGGGCAGGCTTTGCGGCCGATCTGGAGAAATACCTTGAAGCCGGACTCAGCGGCTGGCGCTTGATCCGGCTCGGCCCGAACGAACTCACCGGCGAGACCATCGCCCGCCTCGTGGACCTGGTGCAGGCCGGTTGACTCCAGCCGCCGGGCATGGCCCCCATCCCCGTCCTCGTCACTGGTTCCTCCGGCTTCATCGGCCGCCACGTCGTCCGCCTACTCGCCGAATCAGGCCATCCAGTCACGGCCACCGACTACCGGCCCCAAGCCGAAGCCCTCCCGGACGGTGTCAGGTTCCACCGCTGCGACCTCCGCTCCGATCCCCTTCCCTGCGGCGACTTCGCGGCCGTCGTCCACCTCGGGGCCCTCGCCGGTGTCCGGCCCTCGCTCGACCGTCCGCTCGATTACGAGGCCACCAATGTCCTGGCCACCCTGCGGCTCCTCGAACACTGCCGGCAATCGGGCATCGGCCGCTTCGTGCTCGCCTCATCGTCCAGCGTCTACGGCCCCGACACACCGCTTCCCGCCGAGGAATCCGCCCTCCCATGCCCCCAGAGCCCCTACGCCCTGACCAAGCTCCACGCCGAGCAATGGGGCCAGCTCTACGCGCGGCTCCACGGCCTCCGCTTCATCGCCCTGCGCTTCTTCTCGGTCTGGGGCCCCGGCCAGCGTCCTGACCTCGCGCTGGAAGCCTTCCGCCGCAAGATCGCCGCCGGCCAGCCGGTCATCATCAACGGCGACGGCAGCCAACGTCGCGACCTGACCCATGTTTCCGACGTCGCCCAGGCGGTCGAACTGGCCCTGCGCTGGCCTGGCCCCGCAGCGGACGTCCTCAACGTCGGCACCGGCCGCAACCACTCGGTCTTGGCCATGCTGGCAGCCGTCACCCCACCAGGATCCAAGCCCAGGATCGACTACCGGCCCGCCAACCCGGCGGATGTTCCAGCCACGCTCGCCGGCATCAAAAGTGCAAAAAAGCTCATCGGCTGGACGCCAAAATTTACCTTCCCGAACGGCCCTTTCGAATGACTTCCCCAGGACGCGATTTTCCGGGCCGAAAAACACCGCCAGCTTTACACTTTTTGGGGGTGTACTTTACACCACTTTACACCTCCGAACGCCCCGATTTTCTGTTAGAGAGCGCCAGCATCGAAAGCCGCCAATCCCTATTTCTCAATGATTTGCAGACCAAACAACTCAAACCCTCGCGCCAAATTCGGTCGATCTCGACGCGAAAAAAAGTGTAAAGTTGAAAATGGCTCCTTTCATAGGATTTGGATGGGGGTGGGAGGACCCAGTAACTTTGTCACCACTTGAAATAGATTTCCTCCTCACGACCAGTGACTTGCAACTCATCCAAACGCTCGTTTTGTCACCATTTTCGACCAAAATCTAGTGGGGGCATTTCATCACCATGCCCGGCTTTTCCGGTTGCAGACGGTGCATCGGACCGGCAACCTGCAAGGAATCCGCAGACTCAAGAACCAAAGTTTTTAGAGTTTCAAGCATGGTGGCGAAAGTCCGGTGAGCCTGCCGAAAATCGGCAGAATCTCACCCCGCAATTGTCCCACCCTGTCAACCAAGCTCGCTTCCAATTCGCTACGCGACGAACCTTTCCAAAGCCACTCCCCGACCCACCCCATGACCATCCGTCCCCTCCTCGCCGGAGCATTGGCCCTGCTCGCACTCATCACCAGCGCCTTCGCCGCGGATCCAGTGGTGTCGAACCTGACCGCACTACAGCGTCCAGGAACGAAGCTGGTAGACATCACCTACGACGTGGCGGCGGATACACCGACGGTGAAGGTGACGCTTGAGATCTCCAGCGATGGCGGCGCGACCTACGGCGTTCCGGTGACCTCGGCGACGGGGGCGGTGGGTAACGGAGTTTCCGTGGGGACGGGTAAGACAATCACTTGGAATGCGGGGGTGGACTGGGATGGGAAACTCAGCCCGCAGACGCGCTTCCGGCTGTTGGCGGATGATCGCCAGATTCCTGGATTTGCTGAGGTGGTGACCGGAGCCCTGCCTTCATCGTCATGGGCGGGAGCTCAAAGCGTCGCCGCCTTTTACATGGGCAAGACCGAGGTCACGTGGTCCGAATTCCAATCAGTCCGGACTTGGGCCGCAGCGAACGGATACGACATTGGCAGTGTTGGCGCAGGAGGTGGGCCAGATCGGCCGGTGACGAACGTGAGCTGGTATCACGTGGTCAAGTGGTGCAACGCACGTAGCGAGAAGGAGGGCCTGGCCCCTGTTTACAAGGTGGGCACAACGGTCTACCGAACAGGAGATTCCGCCCCGACTGTCGATTCGGCAGCAAATGGCTACCGCTTGCCAAGCGAGAAGGAGTGGGAATTTGCGGCGCGCGGTGGGGTGAAGACAAACGGCTACGAATACAGTGGCAGCAGCGACATCAACGCAGTAGCTTGGATTTCGAGTAATAGCGGAGGATCTACAAAAAATGTTGCGACGAAGCTGGCTAATGAGTTGAGCTTATATGACATGTCCGGCAACGTTTGGGAGTGGTGTTTTGATGACTGGGATGGTTCGGGCTCTTACCGTCTGATCCGGGGCGGCGGCTGGTATTACACGGCCTTCGACTGCCGCGTAGTGAACCGCGGCAACGGCAGCCCGGGCTACTCTAGCGGCATCTTCGGGTTCCGGGTCGCCCGCAGCTCCATAGCAGTAGGCAGCCTCAGCAACGGAACTTCGGCTAACAGGATCGTAGACACAAGGAACTGGCTACTCTCAATCAATTCTCCAATCGCCGGCACCGTCAGCGGAGCAGGATCCTATCTGAGCGCGACCACCGCAACCGTAACTGCTACGCCATCAGCGGGCTACCTCTTCGGCTCCTGGACCGGCGACGTCACTGGCTCCACCAATCCGCTCACACTCCTCATGGACTCCGACAAGACAATCGGTGCCAAATTCGTGGGGGACACCCGCGACCCGGACGGTGACGGCCTGACGAACTACCAGGAAATCATCGTACGACTTACAAACCCCGACCTTGCCGACACCGACGGGGATGGCGTGAACGACGGCCAAGAAGTCACCGACGGCACCAACCCGAAAGTCGTCGACACCGACTCCGACGGACTGAACGATGGCAACGAAAAGACCCGCGGCACGAATCCGCTCCTCGCCGACACCGACGGTGACACCTACAGCGACGGCTATGAAGTCCAGAATTCCTCGGACCCAAAATCCAGCGCCTCCTTCCCGACCTACACGTTGACCCTGACTAACAACGGCACGGCCACCGGCGGCAGCTTCAACAAGGCAGGAACGCTGGCCCACGGCACCAACGCCACCGTCACTGCAACGCCATCCGCAGGCTACCTCTTCGGCTCTTGGTCCGGCAATGCCTCGGGATCGACCAATCCTTTCACGCTGCTGATGAACGGCAACAAGACGGTGGGGGCCAGCTTCGTCCAAGACACCCGCGACCCCGATGCAGACGGACTGACCAACTACCAAGAAATCATCGTCCGTCTCACAAATCCGAATACCGCGGACACCGATGGCGACGGAGTCAAGGACGGCCAGGAAGTCACGGACGGCACCAACCCGCTCGTCACCGATAGCGACGGCGACGGGCTGAGCGATGGCGACGAGAAGACCCGGACCACCAACCCGTTGCTGGCCGACACCGACGGCGACGGCTACTCGGACAGCTACGAGGTCCAGTTCTCGACAAACCCAAAACTGGCCAGCTCGATTCCGACGTTCCTCCTGAATCTGGCCAACAACGGGACAACCACCGGAGGAGCATTCAGCAATGCCGGCACGTTGGCTCATGGCACGAATGCCACCCTGACCGCCACCCCACTCCCCGGCTACCTCTTCGGCTCCTGGACCGGCGACGCCACCGGATCCACCAATCCGCTCATCCTCCTCATGGACTCGGACAAATCCGTCGGAGCCACCTTCGTCGAGGACACCCGTGATCCAGACTCCGACGGCCTCACGAACTACCAGGAAATCATCATTCGCCTCACCGACCCGAACCTCCCCGACACCGACGGTGACGGCGTGAACGACGGCAAAGAAGTCAACGACGGCACCAATCCCCTCTTCCCCGACAGCGACTCAGACGGCTTGACGGACGGCGAAGAGAAAGCCCGCGGCACCAACCCACTCTCCGGCGACAGCGATGGCGACGGGCTGGGCGACTTGCAGGAGGAGGTCCTCACCACCACCAATCCCCTGTCGCAGGACAGCGACGGCAACGGGATCGCGGACGCCTACGAAGACCCGGACAACGATGGCATCCTCAACGGCCGCGAGGTCAACGAGCGTAGCACCAACCCGAAGAACGCCGACAGCGACGGCGACGGCCTGAGCGACACCTACGAGCTGGTCTTCAAGGGAACGACCGACGCCTTCAAGCCCCGCATCGGCGACCGGATCCGCTTCGACCTGCGCGAACTCGGGTTCCAGGGCAGCTACAAGCTGGTAGGCAAGCTGCCGGTCGGCATGACCTTCAACGCCACCACCGGCGTGCTCGAAGGCAAGCTCACCGGCAAACCGGCCAGCAGCGCGCTGACGATCCAGATCCTCGAAGGCAGCACCGTCGTCCGCAGCATCCCGCTGAGCCTGCCGGTCGGATCCTTCCCGACCTCGCTCACCGGCAGCTGGCAGGCCCTCCTGGAAGATGCCAATGGCCTTCCGCAAGGGCTTGTCACCGCCACCTTGTCGTCCCCCGGCAAATGGTCCGCGACCCTCGACGTAGCCGGCTCCACCACCATCCGCAAGGCCGCCGGCACCTTCGACCTCGACCCAGCGGCCACGAGCGCTTCGATGACGATGAGCTTCCTCGCAGCACCAGGACTGACCTCGCAAAATCTGACCCTCAGCGTCAGCGGCCCCGACGCCCTGGCCAGCGGCACTCACCCGCAAGGCACCCTGCGCGGCTTCCGTCTCGCCCGCGGTGCCGAACTGCCTGTAGCCACCAAAGCGTTCACGATGGTGATCGACCAAGGCGAGCAGGACGGCTTCCTGATCCCGGCCGGCATGGGCTGGGCGACCGGCTTGATTTCGACCAAGGGCAGCATCACCCTCAGCGGCCAACTCGGCGACGCGCAAGCTGTCAGGAGCAGCCTCAAGCTCGGGGCAACCGGTCAGGCCCTGCTCTGGCTGAAGCCCTACCGCAACCTCTCGTCACGGATCGGCGGCGTGGTGTCCTTGCACGAGAGCGGAGGAGTCCCAGCCACAGCCCTTGCAAAGACAGATCGCAGGCTCTGGTGGTATCGCGCCGCCGATGCCGGGGAATTGTCCTATCCTGGCGGATTCGCCGCTCTGCCGGCTGAAGTCGGAGTACGTGGATTCACCGCACCGTCCAGCTCCATTGCCCTCTCCACCACCTTAGGCCTCACCCAACAGACCTTCCGCGGCGTGGTCTTCGAAGGAGGCGGCTTACCCGACCAGGATGCCTCGGCAGCGCTTCCGGACTCCTTCGCGCTGGACGCCTCCTACAAGCTGATCGCTCTCCCCATCCCGGGCAGACTTGTTGCACCCTGGCAGGGCAGCATCAACGCGAAGACCGGCAGCTTCAGCGGCACCCTCGACGTCGCCGCCTCCACCAGCGGCATCCTCGCCGGCAAAGCGCTCGTCGGCGGCGTGCTGCTCCCCTCGGCCGACGTCGATGGTGTCGTTGGGGCCGGTCTGTTGAAGATTCCAGTAGCGGGCAAGCCGGGAGCATTCCGGACGGTTGCTGTGGTGATGTCACGCTAGGCGGCATTACAAGTTACAGGCCCGGATCAAGAATCCCAAACCACTCCAAACAAATAAGCCATGACAATCCAAGGCATATTAATAATTAGTAACAGAAAGCAAACAGGGCCATTTTCGCCAGATCAAATCCAAACCATGCTTTACTCGGGAATGATTTCTCCCGATGATTTATCATGGCACGAAGGCCTAACAAAATGGAAACCCTTATACGAAATTCTGAATATAGACCCTTCACCCATCGAATCTACCCGTGATCACACTACAGAAAGCTGGTTTTTTTATATACCAGAATGGCAATTGGTAACCTTAAGCATAATTACTTGTGGATTATACCAAAACTACTGGGTATACAAAAATTGGAAGTATTTGAGAAACCGTGACAATCTCGCAATAAGACCTTTCTGGAGAGGTGTTTTTTCACCATTTTACATCGAGCCATTACTCAAGAAGATAAGTCTCGATAAACAATTAAATTCAACTGCGAGATCCAATTTTTCTTATGGGGCGCGTTCCGCAGCTTGGCTTCTACTATGGGTCTTAGGAGTCCTTTTCCCCGCAGGAACTCCAGCCACGAATTTCATTATACTCATAATTTTGCTCCTCCGGTCACTCACGATAATGGACATTCAATCATTCATCAACAAATCAAACCAGAATAGACCACAAGAAATTAAGAGCTCGATCTGGACTATCGGCCAGACGGTGACCGTGCTCCTAGGCGCACCTTGGTTTATTATTGTTGTTTTTATATCAATTTTAATTTAATAAAAGAAGCTCCGTTTTCTCTAAGCGCGAAGAGGAAAACGTCTTCGATTACCACCTCGAAACGATCGGCACAAGAAAAGTGTTGGTGATGGCTTTCAACGCGGGTTGGTCCCGCTAATGAGTGGAATAGCTCGAGCACTGGTGCGGAGGTGGATATCGCCTACCCAATCCACATCTCCAGATCCCCCATCGCCGCCCGGACGTTCCCTTGAGCCCCCTCCGCAATCATCCGGGTGGTGGTGATGGGAACCGCCCACCGCCTCGCGAGGAAAGCCGCGAGAACCTCGTTTTCCGGGGCTTGGAGGCGGACCGATTGGAAGCGGGTTTGGAAGCGTTCGGTCAGGCTGCCGATGTCGAGGTTCGTGGTGCCGAGGAACGCATGGCCCGGTCTCATCCGGTCGAGATAGGTGAGCAGCAGGTCCTGCGCGTCCTTCGAGCAGCGGTCGAGTTCATTGACCACCTTGATCGACCACGAGCCGAAGATCGACCCGTAGCTGAGGTGGCGCGTCCAGTCGCGGGCAAGGTCGAGCCCGACTTCCCGGCCGTTGACGTCTTCGATGGCCGCGGGGTGGCGGGCGAGCGTGCGGGCGATCAGGTTGACCAAGCTCGTCTTGCCGATGCCGGGGGCTCCGGAGATGAGGAGCTTGAGCGGTTGATCGGGAGTGGCTCGGAGGCGCTCGGCTTTCCGCAGCAGCAGTTCCGCCACCTTGCAAGCCTGCCCCACGAAATCCGCAGGGCAGGACGGGACGAAGCAAGTGGGCGCGATGGGTGGCGGCACGGTCCGGGGCTTCGGGCTACGCGGCATCACCGGCCTCCTTTCGGTAGCGCCCGCGCATGAGCATGTCGGCGATGGCCAAGGCACCCTTGCGGTAGAGCACCACAGCCAGCAGCTCGCCATCCACGTAGACGCCCCAGTAGCGGGACGGGTAGCCATCGGGCTTCCGGTAGCGCTTCACCTCGATCATGCCTCCCAGCCCTCCCTTCTCGCGCGGGCGTTCAGATCGCGGACGTCGATGCCGTATTTCGCGGACGTCTTGGCCGGATCCCGGTAGCGGCGGAAGTGGCGCTTCACGAGGTGCCAGTCCGGTTCGGTCGCTTCGCCTGGGGCATCCGGCAGGATGGCGAGTGGATCGAAGCGCGCAGGGCGTTCGGGTTCATCGGGCGTTCGTTCCAAGGCCGCGAGTCGTCGCAGGATCGGCTGGAGGCGCTCCATCACAAGAGCCTCCACATCGGGAGGCACCGGGCTTTGCATCGGTGCCCCGCCGGCCAGCTCGGCCACCCGGGCGTCCACGATCTCGCGGATCAGGTCCACCGGGATCTCGGTGATGGAATAGACGATGCCGCTCAGGCTTTCGAGACCGAGCAGCTTCTTCATCTCCCGGCGGGCAGCGCGGGGGCTCTCTGCGTGGAGACGGTCGTCGAAGATCACTTCGGTCCCCCGGCTGGCGATCAGCTTGTAGGTGCGGTTCATGGCTTGGGTTCGTGCTGGATGGTGAGTTTGGCGAGGGCAGCCTCCAAATCGGCGAGGCGGAAGCGGACGGCTTTGCCGAGCTTGAGGTAGGGAATGAGTCCGCTCTTCCGCCAGTTGTAGAGCTGGCGGCGGCAGATCTTGAGGTGCTCTGCCACTTGCTTCTCAGTGAGCAGGCGGATGCCCTCGGTGCCCTCGTGGCTTGGCATGGCGAGCGGCATTCCGTTGCAGCTCCGGGTGTCATTGATCTGAATCACGGTTTTCATGGTGGGTTGAGGGTTCAGGCGTTGAAGCACTCCTCCGCCCATTCGCGGGCGGACTCGGTGATGGCGGCGATGAACCGGGCGGGATCCGCGGCGAGCGGGCTGGCTCCCAGCAGGTCGTGGAAGCTGTTCAGCGCGGCTACCACCGCCGCTCCGAGGACCACCTGCGGGTCGTCGAGTTCCAGCACGGTCTCCCAGTAGCCGATCCGCTCGATGAGCACCGGATACTTCCGGGCATCCGGCAGCGGCTCCCGGCGCAGCGGGTCGTTCTGGTAGGCCTTGCGACCGATCGTGGCGGTGGCGGGGATGAAATCGCGCCCCTTGGCGCTGGCCCAAAGCAGGGCATGGGCGTCGATTTCAAAGGCGGGGTGAAAGCTCCGGTTCACCGGAGCACCGACTTGGACATGGCATTTCTTCGTTCTCATGGGATCGTGGTTTGGAGTCATGATTTCGCGTTGGAAGGACAAGGGCGGGTGGATCAGAAGTCCGGGGTGCCGCACTCGTCGGAAAGGGGTAGGAAGGGCTGGGAATAGCCCGTGCAGCCGCCGTAGCCGCGCAGCTCGTGAAGGAACCCGAGGTTGCTCGCTCGCATTCCCCGCCAGTCGCGCCAGTGGCCGTAGAGCTCGGTGAAGTCGCGCTCGAAGAGCACCCAGCGGCCGGGCAGACGGTCGAGGACGTCCATGCCGCAGAGGTCGACCATCGAGGCGGCGACCCGGCTATCGGAGAGCAGGCCGTCGGGCATCCGGTGACGGGGCATCCGCTTGAAGGTGTCGCGCCAGCCGGTCCACGTGCCGTTGTGGAAGAGCACGGCACGGGCGTGGCCGGTCAGCCGGGTGGTCGCCTTCGCGCTCACCGGGAACGGGTGGCACAACTTCGGCGTCACCTCCCCCACGCTGGCCCAGCGGAAGTGGATCACGATCTCGCCGGGGAGCCTGGCGATCAGCGCTTCGAGTTCGCCGGGGTCGAGCCCCTTCATCCAGCGCACCTCGCCGTCATCGCGCCATGCCACGCCGGCACCGTGCGGGTTGGCCTCATGGCAGGCATCGAGGGTCGCGCGATCCGGGCGCACGTTCCCAGGGCATACAAGGATCACACACATCGCTTCGTCCGGTCAGAGGTTGGCGAAGGGGAAGCGGCTATCGAAGCGGCGGCACATCCGCTCGGCGACTTTCCGGTAGGTCTTGAACTCGGAGTGCAGCGGGCCGACCAGACCCAGCGCGACGTCGCGTTTGCCGCCGGTCCATCCGAGGTAATCCCAGAGGAAGCGCAGCGCGTCCTTGGCGGTGGCCGTGCGCTTGGCCTGCGACTTGTTCTTGGCGAAGGACCCGAGGCATTCGACCTCGGCGGCCCGCCGGCAAAGCCCGAGCACCGTGGCAAGGTGATGGAGTAGCTTGTGGCGGTTGAGCGTGCCGGCGAAGACCCGGAATTCGATCACCCCGTGGCTGAAGAGCTTCTGGAAGTTGATCATCCCGCGTCCACATTGGCGGGCAGCCACCGTCTTGAGGCTCGGGTCCGTTCGGCGTTCCATCTGGCGAACCAACGTTCCCACGTCGTCGCCCAGCGTGTGGCTGTAGCGGTTCAGGTGGCGTCCGGTGCCCGTTTGGCCGTAAAGGCTCATGGCGTGCCAGCGTGCGATGTGGGCGAGCTTGCGGGCGTATTCGCTCATCGCTTGCGGGTCGTCCGTGCCGATGATGGATTTGACGCCCACGGTGATGTGGCAGCCGCAGGAGCCGTTGACGTTCGCGCCGATGGCCCGCGCCCATTCGAGGAATTGGAGCAGGTGGGCCACCCCGTCGCCGCCTTGGAGGATGGGCGAGACGAATTCGCAGGCCATGCGGCCCGGGTTGGCGCGGATTGACGCGTCGCGTTCGGCCTTCCAGTAGTTGCCGTTGAAGCCGGGCGCGTGGAGCGGCAGGCCGGTGGTGGTGGCCACGCCCGCGCGGACGTAGGAGCCATTGTGGTAGCCACCGATGACGACGCCGCTGGTGGCGGGGATGGTGGTTTCGAGTTCAACGCCGAAGGTGATGGCTTCGGCTTGGGGATCTTGCGGTTTCATCTTGGGATCAGGTGGGATCTGGATGCCGGTGAGGGCAGGAGTGCCCGCGTTCCGACATCCTTCCTCCTGCCAGCCACACGCGTCGTTTGTCGCGCGCCATCCGCACGCCGCTGCGCACCATTTTTCGGGGGTGGAATGGCCGCCCGTCCGCGTGCGGAAAGCTATGGCAAAGCGAAGAATCGAAGCCCCCATCCCTCACCCCGCTGAGGCTTGGAATTCCAAGCATCGCCGACACGGTTAGACCGCCACGAGCATCCCTCGCTTGAACTCCCTCGCTGAATTTCGCATACGCCAATGACCTCCCCGGCTCCCCCCAGAACCATCACCTCCCCACCACCTCGAAACCATGAAGCGCCCAACCTTGATCAACGGCCACGAAGTCCTCGATCTCGTCTCGAAGCACCCGTTCGGAATTCGCCTCGGCCGACTGCACGAACTCGTCGCCGAATGCTTCGGACCGAGCGTTTCCTTCCACACCGGCTGCCAGGCCGGCCTGGATCTGGACGAGCTGATGCTTTACTTCGAGAGCCACGATCGGGTCGGGATTTCAAGGGGACTGGTCACGGCTTCACACCTGCTGGAAAGAGCCTCGTGAGGGAGCCCTCCATGACGCCGCGTAATCAGGCGTAGGAACACACTACCCCCGCGCAAGGGATGGCAATATGGCCGGCCCTCTCATGCACCATCCGCGTTTTCCGCCCTGCCGTTAGACTTGGCGACGGCTTGTTGGCGCGCGGATTGAACGGAGCCCGATTGGCTTCCACACAAGCAACCACCACCGCCCCCCCCCTTACATGCCGAGAATCGACCAGGACTGGATCTCGTCGGAACTGAAGAGCCTGAGGCAATTCGGCCCTGAGGATGTGCTGGCGACGACAAGGGAGATTGCGAACCAGCAACCCAAGATCTTCGCGGAAATCGCCAGTCTCGCCCGTGATGGCGCAGAGGGGCACGAGCTTGCCGGGGTCGTCAGCTACCTGGCCGTCATGCAGCGTGCCGCCATATCTCTCAGGATCGGAAGCCAGGTCTCGCCCGATGAATACCGGGAATCCGTGAATCGCGCCTGCGACTGGTTCACATCGCTTCAAAAGGGCGGAGCGGAGGGGATGGCGTCCAGAATCGCCGGGTGGGTGGCAGATGTAGCTCTCGATGGCGAGCCCAGCATCTGGGTCGCGTGCCTCGAGCTAATCAAGACCCACAGGCTCCTTGAGTCGGATCTGGTCGCCCCCCTCATCATCACGATGCACGCGATCGCGGACGTGTTCAGCAGGCGCATCGACGCCCTGGACCGGCACTGACCTTCAGTATTCCTCGGGCAGCAGGATCGTGGTCACGGACCTATCCCACTCGGTAATGATGTAGAGACGGTCGCCAGCGGGTGTGCGGTAGCAGCTCAGCAGGCGAGTTCCATGCTCAAGCGAATCCTCGTTGGCCTGCTTGTCCTCGGCGCAGAGTTCGTCGCCCCAATCGCCGCAGTGATGGCGGCGGAGGTAGGCGGCGAGATCGACGTTCAAGGCGATCGCTCCGGGCGTGGCGTAGATCTTCCCCAGCGGGAAGCGCGGTTGCATCAATCGGAAGCCCATGGTGTCAGGAATCGATGAGGTTGTCGAACAGCCCGGGGATGAAGGGGCTCAGCGCCTCCTGCTCCGCCTTGAAGAAGTCCGCCTTGGTCCGGCCCATCCCCCTGCCCTGCGGCGTGTGGCAGTCGTAGGCGTAGTCGGGGATCGGCACGTATTCCCCCGCCTGGTCGAGTTCGTCGGTGAGGGTTTCCGGATCGAGCCCGGCCTGCTGGTCGTAGACGAAGTTTTGCAGGTGGTCGGGGTCGCGGCTCTTCTTGGCGAGGCAGAGCAGGATCACCGCCTTCGAGATGAAGATGCGCCCCTTGGCCGTCTTCGACGGGATGTTGCGGTTGATCTCGGTGTAGCTGTCGTGCAGCGCCTTGACCTCCGCGGTGAGGATGCCCCAGCAGTCCTCGGCGCTCACGGTGAGCAGCCGCCGCCAGA
>JBIPNO010000108.1:0-12734 GCA_044372775.1 Haloferula sp. | reverse complement strand
TGGTCCGGCAGGTCACGATTCCCGAGATCGTTGCGGAGATGCTGCTACAGCGCGAACAGGATGGGGCAAGCAAGGTGTATCTCGGGCAGTTGCGGACCACCTTGAACCGCTTCGCCGCCAAGTTCCCCGGCGAGATCCTCGAAGCCACCTCCCAGGAGATCGACGCCTGGCTGCGCTCGCTGGACGTGGCGGCCGGGACGCGCAACTCGATGCTGCGCTGCATCAAGGTGTTCTTCTCCTTCGCCCGCGAGCGCAACTACCTGCCCGAGGACCGCGGCACGGCGGCGGACACGGTGAAACTGGTCAAGAATGTCTCGGACAACTACTCGATCTTCTCGCCCAAGCAGATGGCGACGATCCTGCACGCCGCGCCGCCCCGCTTGATTCCGATTCTAGCCATCGAGGCGTTTACCGGGATCCGGGTGGCCGAGCTGAGCCGCCTGGATTGGTCCGCGGTGGATCTGGACCGCCGGATCATCGAGCTCCGCGCGGATCAGGCGAAGACGGCATCGCGGCGGGTGGTGCCGATCCCCGACAACCTTGTCGCGTGGCTCGCCCCCTTGGAGCGGCAGGGCAAGGTCGTCTCCGCGAAGAATCTCTACGTGGACATGACCGCCTTGGCCCGGGCGCTCAAGATCCCGTGGCCGCGCAACGTGCTACGGCATTCGTTCATCAGTTACCGGATCGCCATCGTGAAGAGCGCGGACCAGGTCGCCCTCGAAGCGGGCAACTCGCCGTCGATGATCTTCAAGCACTACCGGGAGCTGACGACCGAGCAGGAGGCGGAGAAGTGGTTCGGGATCCTGCCGAAGGACGGCCAGCTGGAGAACACGTTCACCTGCGACAAGCGGACGGGGCGGATGACGCTCAACGGCCGGGTGATCTGGAAGTGACGGGCCGTTCAATCCGCGCGCCAACGTGGCCACAGAGACGCGGAATGGTTTTGTGAGGGGCCGGAATACTGCCACCCCTTGTGCGGGCGGCACGTGCTCCTACGCGGTTCCAAACGCTCAATTCGAGGCGGGGAAGGTGAGGGGCATCACCGCGCGCTGGAACCTATAGGAAAAAACTTTCCGGAATCGAGGCCCTACGCCCGCGGTTGTCCTATCCCCCTTGGCTAACTCCGAAGCGTTCCGCATCGTCATGACCACAATTGATGACCCATCCGCATCCTCCACCTGCCCGCGCCATTCCCGCATCTCTTCCCGGGCAGAGCTGGCGTTTGATCTTTCCGATCGTCAGCCAATCGGAACGGCTCGTGGCGTCGCGGCCATCAACGTCCGCGCTTCTTGGCCGCTTTGACGGGCGGGGCCTCCGCTCGCCCGGACGCGGCGCTCCGCTTGCCGACCTTCTTCGCCGGCTTCTCCACCGCCGCGTCCCCGAAATCGAGCGGCAGGACCAGGCGGCCCTCGTTCCGCTCCACATGATTGCCCAGCGCCCGCAGCGCCCAACGGAGGATTGTCGCGGAGCTGACGCGGTAGCGCTCGGCGAGACTGCCAAGCTCCTGCATCTCGCCCTCATCGAAACGAACCGTGATTCCTTGTTTCTCGGTAGCCATATCAAAACATGATTAAAACCCCCGATCCGGTTGGCAATAATCTTCTTGCGAGCGGTGCGAACCGGTGCAAAACGATGCGCGTGCATTCGATCCGCGTTGAACTGGATGGTGAGGACATGGCGATCGTGGAGAGGGTCCGCTCCCTCGGCTTCTCCAGCAATGCCGAGGTGATCCGCGTTGCCACCCTTGCCTGGACCGAGCACGCGACCCGGCTTCTGGCCGAGCAGCAGGCGGCACTCGATGCGGACTGTTCGAATCCTCCCGGGGGTCCCGCGGACATTGGGATCGCCCCTCAAACCTGAGGGGAGGCTCGGAGAATCTCAAGCCCAAGGGCCAGTTTCGGTCTGCGGTGCCGCAGGAGGGAGGTATGCATCCACTCGACATCCTAGCCCGGAATCCGCGCATCGCGGCCTCCTTCCGCTGGCTGGAGCCCGAGTGCTCGACCGGAGCACCGAGACGCTGGAGTATCGAGTTTTCCAAAGATCTTTTTCCGCAGGTGTGCCGTTCCCCGCGTCCGAAAGGTTCAGCGACGAAGGAAGTTTCAATCCGCAGCAAATCTAAGTCAGGGAAACCTACCCGGCCGCAAACGGAGCATCCACCAAAGACTCCGGAGCTTCTCCTGTCGTCAGGAGAACCGACTGTGCGTTGACACCCCCAACAGTGCGCGACAATGAAGGCTCCCATCACCTTACCTCCCGCCCGGGCGATGGACACGAGCAACCCCGTCGAGGCGATAGGATGCTCAGGTCCTGTCCAGCCCACCCTGATCAAGAAGAAGGAGCTCGCCAAGCGACTGTCAGTGCGCGCTCCATCGACGAGTGGGCCCGGAAACGAATGATCCCTTACCTCCAGATCGGCCCCCAGTTCTACCTTTACGACTTCGAGGCAGTTCGATCCGCCCTCCGGAAGCACTACCAGGTGGACGCCGCGAGCTGAACGGACGGAAACGAAAGCCCCCGGACGGTGAGAATTCACCGGGGCTTTTTTGCGGTCGGATGCCTTGGATCGACTTCTGAGCCTTCATCCATTCCCGACGTTTGAATGCCGCGGACGGTTCACAGAGCTGCTCAACCAATCGTCTACTGGCTTGATCTCCTGCGCAGTTTGCCCACCATTCGACGAATGGCAGCGATTGACTCTCCCCATCCGGTAGACCTCGAAGAATTCGTCCTCGATTTTGTCCATCTCAAGAATAGCGAGGTCAATACCAGCGACTTGGATCAGGACGTTGACGAGGAGGAAAATGAATATGACCGCTACGCTGAATTGGAGCGGATGCAGGACATGATTCCCGCCGATGCCATTGAAATCGGCACCTTTGAAGATGAGGTGGAAAACTTCACCAGTTGGGAAATATCCAATCACTATTACGTAATTCCCTGGAAGGGAAAGGATTTCGACTGGGCTCTTTTCCGGATTTCCTGGGATGACAACTGGGGTCGCTATGACTGGGACGCCTGTGCAAGGGTTGCCGGTGTTGTTGAGGGCCGGACCGCTGCCAAGCTCATGCTCCAGGCTCTTTTCGAGAAATGGGGCTACGACCTGGAGAGCGATGACCACAAGGCCTATCGGGACTTCATTGAACGGATCTAGCCGCCTTACCTGAAACCTCGGGCACTTCGGCCAATAGCCAGTGTGAACAAAACCATGGAATTACCCAGAAAAGGAAAACGTGTCCGAATCTCCGTCTACTGGCCGGACGATTGGAAGGAGATCATTCTCAATCCTGAGGACTGGGACTCGATACTAGCCGGTGAGGCATTTGACGACGCTGGGCAAGGTTTCAGCTATGAGGGAGAGGATTTCCAGGATTGGTGGTATTTCTCCGGTGGACTGAAAGGCGAGTTGCGGGTGACTTACGATGACGACGGGGAAGGTTTTTGCGGCACTCTGGAAGAAGCGGAAATTGAGGAAGTGGAGGAGGAATCTTCATGATTGGTCTGCAGCCAGCTGATGGTGTGAAATTCGCCTGTGCCTATACCGTGGACGTCATGCCATTCGAGTTCTTGGAAGTGGCGTTTTTCAGGCGAAACGGACAGGTGGACGAACTTTTTTTGAAGCAAATCATCGGAACGGTGACTGAGGGGCGGAGAGCCATTGCCGAAATCAATCGAATCGTGAAATCCGGGATAGCAGGGTTCGACAATCATCTTGCCGCGACCACTTCGGACCTGGAACTTTCGGCCTGCCTCCGGCTCATCGGCAAGCACATCCGCTCGGGACTGGGGTGCCAATGGCCGGGGAGGTTTTTGAAAGCCGGGCTCATCGACGAGGATGCGTTCCGCAAATTGCGGAGCGGCATCGAAAAGGAACTGGAGGAAAACGCGAAAAGTGCCCGGCAGGCGGAAACTGAGATCATTCGCGTTGCACGCGAATGCGCGCTCCAGCCGGAACCTACTGGCACGAGCCAAAACACTTGGCGAGCTCGGTGCCCGGGAACCAATCACCCCATATACCTGAGCACCGAAACCAATTCATTCGGGTGTGGATGGTGCAAACGAAAAGGATCGGCCAGGGAACTCCGTCAGTTCGTCGACGAACGTAGGAACAAGAAAACCAGCCGACCAGTAACCAGGAATGGAGTCCCCATCTTCAGTGACGGCAGGTATTGGTTGAAAGGCCACTGGCCGGCGATCATGAAAACGCTTCTTGAGTTTCCGGATCGCACAGCTCCGAGCGTACGTGATCTTGCGATCAAGGTCGGTGATGGCCGGATTCATTGGGGAATCGTTCACCGATGGAACACCATTCCCGAAGCCCTCGTTTCACGCATCCGGTGCGGATCCCGTATCCAGCTCAAGCTGACGGATCTAGGGTTCCAAGTCATTGGAAACCCTAGTTGCTTCGGGTCGTAGGATTGCCTCGTTGTCAGTGCTTCACAACCACCTGTTGGATAACGCGATCGCTGCCTTCAGTATCCTTCTCGTTGGCTTTCCTTTTGTTGGCCTCGCCCAGCTGCCGGTCACCGGTCTCTTTCGATGCAGATCCGCTGGAGCCGGAGCTTGCGCACGACCGCGTTGACCGTCTGGAGCTGGATGCCCGCGCGGAGTAGGGCGTCGGTGGCGGCAAGGTGCGTGGATGTTTCCCCGCTGGCGGTCAGGTCGTCGGTGATGTTGTCGATCAGCCAAGAGATCACGTTGCCGGACGGCGGGCCGTAAGCGTGGTCGCTACCACCTCCCGGTCTTTCTGCGCTGCATAGCGCAGCGTTGATAGAGTCGCGTCGGATGAATGCTACGCACGACTCCCTGGTGAAGTTCGACCGGCGCGAACGTCATAGCGCGATGCTTTTGAGCAAACGGTCGCGCCTTTCGACAGCTCATCTCTGGTTCCCGCGGCCCTCAAGAACCAGTGCGGGATGGAAGCGAGGATCCGGAATTGACCTGCAACACAACGAAGCCCCCCGGACGGTGAAAGCCATCCGGGGTTTTTTTTGTTAGCCGGATCCCGGCCAACCGGGTCGTGATCCGCCTTGCCCGGATGGCGGCGACGGCCGCGGGGTTACGGGATGGGTGAAACGACCGCCCGGTCCTGGACCCGCCGCCAGTTGGTGCCGTCGTAGAACGCCATGGTCGGGCCGTCGGCCTCGTCGGACACGTAGGCCATGGCTCCGGTGTAGGATGCGCCGGTCGGGAGCGTGGCGAGGGTGTAGCCCGGGAAGATCACCGGCTGGCTCGCCCGGATGCTGCCGATGACGTCGAGTCGTTGGGTGGGGGTGGCGGTGCCGAGCCCGAGGTTGCCGGTGGATGCGACGAACCGGCAGACGCGTGCGGTATTGCCGAAGATCACGACGCCCTCGCTGGCGGCGGAGCGGTTGTACTGGAGTTCGAGGTTCCCGTTCGGGCGGTTGAGCTGGCCTCCCGAAAGGGTGGCGGACCCGTCGGAGATGCCGTTGCTGAACGTCTTGAGCCCGGTGACGGTCTGGTTGCCGGTCAGCGCGATGTAGAGCGTGTTGTGGTTGTGGTTGCCGGTCGCCACGGTGAACGCGGCGGTGCCGGTTGGCAGCCGGCCGAAGGGCACGGTGCCGGTGGCGAGGTTCGATGCGTCAAGGGAGCCGAGGGCGGAGCCGTCGCCCGAGAACGAGGCGGCCGTGACGCCGCCGGTCACGGCGAGGTTGCCGGTCAGGGTCCCGTCGCTGTCGGACCGGATCAGCTGGCTGGGGTCCAGGCCGCCGACGGTGCGCGCGTCCGCGGCGTTGATCTCCGCCACGGTGTCGGACGAATGCCGGTGATAGATCCGGCCGTCGGTGGTGTTGATCGCGATTTCCCCGGGCGAGAGGTCCGAGAGCAGCGGGACCTTGGAGGATTCCGCGGAGCGTTTCAGGGTGAGGGTGACGGCCATGGCTCAGAAGGTGCCTCCGTCGAAAACCACATTGTCGATGGTGCCGCCGGTGATGCTGACGTTGTTGGCGTTCTGGGTGGAGATGGTGCCGAGCAAGAGGGTGGCGCGACCTTCCGCGGCGTCGGCGTCCGCCATCATGCTGCGGCCGAACGCCGTGAGAGGGGCGTTTTGCGCGACGCCGGATCCGTCGATGTAGGGGAAGTTGTTGCTCGCGGGCGTCAAAGCCCCGAGCGGGCCGAGGATGTTCGAAAGGAAGATCGTCGGGTTGCCGCCGACGCCGTCGCCTGCCGTCACGCCGATGCCGCTGGAGTTGGAGGTGATCGAGCGGGCAGCCACCGTGCCGTTGCCGGTGCGCACGATCATGCCGTTGGTGGCCAACTGGTGCAGGGCGAGGGCCTGGCCGGCGAGCTGGAGCTGGGAGCCCGCGGTGAGGCCGCCCGCCTCCGACGCGTTGACGCTGAGGGTGGTCCCGGTCTGGGTGAGTCCCGCCCCGGCGGTGATCGCTCCGGCACCGGAGAACTGGGCGAAGTTGATGGCCGTGGTGCCGACCACAATCGCGCCGGACCCGGAGAGGACCCAGCCGGTCGTGGAGTTGACGGTACCGGACTCGACGAAGGTGAACAACCCGGGGGTGACTTCGGCATTGGCGTCGGCGTCGTCGGATCGCGTCCAGGCACCGGCCGCCACGAGGTAGATGCCGTTTTGCGTCGCGGTGGTCTGGTTCTTGACCAGCACGCGGTCACCGGCGGTCACGGCGATCCCGTCGATGGTCTGGACACCGGAAAGCGTGATGTTGCCGGTCGTGGCGACGCGGACCGACGCCTTGGCATCGAGGCCGGTGCGCGCGGCGTCGACGTAGGCCTTGGTGGCGGCATCCTGGGCACCGACCGGGTCGGCCAGGCTGGTGATACGCTGGTTGTTGAAACCGACCGCGGCCGTGGGCGATGCCATCTGGTCGAGGCGGCTGGTGCGGACCTGCGTGTCAAAGTCGCCGGTCTTCGAGGCGGTGAGCGTCGGGATGTCGGCAACGGCGAGCGTGGTGCCGGCGGTGACCCGGCCCTTGGCGTCGGTCGTCACCTTGGTGTAGGTGCCTGCCGTGCCGACGCCGGCGAGCGTCAGGGCGATGGCCGTGGCGCCGGAGCCGGAAGCGTCGCCGCTCACCGTGATGCCCTGGTTGCCCGTCAGGTAGTTCTGGGCCTTGACGAAAGCGGTGGTGGCCACGGCCGTGGTGTTGCTGGCCGTGGCGGGAGTGGTGGCGGTGGCGCCGGAGCCGAGCGCGACGCTGCCGGTGAAGGTCTTGGCACCGGAGATGGTCTGGGAGTCGCCGAGCGAGACGAAGGCACCCCGGCCGCCGATCGCGTCGACGGTGGTGGCCGAGCCGCCGGAACCGCCCGATCCCTTGCCGTAGTAGAGGGTGTTGTCGACCTCGTTGAAGGCGAGTTCGGCGTTTTCGAGCGAGGCGGGCGCGCCGGCGTTACCGGTGCTGCGGCGTTTGATGCGGATGGTGTTTGGCATGGTCGTGAGGACGGGTGGTTAGAAGTTTCCGCCGTCGGTGAGAGTGTCCTGGCGGCGGTTGGTCCAGTGGCTCCCCTGGAGGCTCAGCAGGTCGCCGTCCGCGGCGTCCTGTAGATGGATGCCGAAACCGCCGATGTCCGCGGGTCCCGGCGGGCCGGGCGGTCCCTGGGCGGATACTTCGGCGACCAGCACCGGCCCGGGTGGCTCCACGACGACGAGGAGCGGGCCGGGCGGCTCGACAATGACGATGGCGGGCGGGTCATGGTGCATCGCGACGGGTGACGGTGGACCGGACTTTGACGGGTCCCTCCATGAGCTTGAAGACGACCCCGTCGGGCGTGGTCACCAGCAGGTCCCAGAACAGGTCGAAGCGCCGCAGCTCGCACGCGCGGTCGTCGACGACCAGTTCGAAGGTGCCGGCTTCGGGAACCAGCGCGGCGACCGCCACCTGTTTGACCAGCGGGCCGTTCCAGTTTTCCCGGATCTGGGCGTGGAGCTGGCAGCCCCGGAGGTCGAAGGGATCGCCGTCCGGGCCGCCGGTCCGCAGCGAGACGCCGCGTGTCCAGACGGTCCCCTGGTCGAGGGTGATCGGCAGCCGGGCGGGGTCGCGCATGTCAGCGGGGGCGGAAGAGTTCGGCGAGCCGGTTGGCGCTGTCCTTGAGGATCGAGGCGACCGCGAAGATGGCCGCGCCGGTGGCGGGATCGACGAGGGGGACGACCTCGAAGGCGGCGACGATTCCGGCGATCTTGGCGACGAGGGTGAGGAACTTGAAGGCCTTCATGCCCCCCGGGGCCGGTGTCAACCGCCGCGCATCTTGCGGATCATTCCGACGAGCGACATCAGGCCGACGAGCAGGCCGACGACCAGCGACGAGACGCGCAACGTCCACTCGATCTGCTCTTGCAACGAGGTGATGACGCCCAGCACCGGCGAGGCGATGCCGACGATGGCTTTGAGAATGTAGTCGATGTCGAAGGAATGGCGCATGGTCGGAAGATGCGGAGGAAGCTGGGCTCATGGGATTTCGGTGAGGATCCGCCGCCATCCGTCGCTGGTCGTGGTCATGTCGTTGCGGGTGCAGATCCAGATTTCACCTTCGGTCACGGCGAGCCGCCCGAGCCATCCGGGAGTGCCCTCGGTCATCACGGTGCTGTCATGGTTGGACGGGACGAAATCCAGCACCGCGGGATACCAGGTGCCGCCGATGTTCTGCATCGGGATGGAAAGGTCGGGCGGAGCCTCCGGGGCGTTGATGGAAGCGCGTACCCGGGAGCGATGAAGGGCGCTCAGCGATTCCTGGATGTCGTGCCGCAGGTAGTTGGGATGCGGGTCCGCTGCCCCCAAGTGAGCCGCCATCGTGGCAGCCAAATCGGCGGGCGAAGCGATGTTCTGTGGTAGGGGATAGGCCGGTTCCGCATCGACGGGCACGCCTTCCGTGCCGCGGTTCACGTCGTTCTCGACCATGACGAGGAAGGTCCGGGTGGAAGTCGGCTGGCCGCCGCCCTCGCGCCAGGTGATTTCGCCCATGAGGCCGATCTCGGAAAGCTCGGTGCCGGTGGAAGAACCGACCTGCATCGCCGAATCGAGCTCGACCGTGTTGAAGCTCGGCGAGCAGGAGTAAACGGGGCTGGTCGCGCCGGTTGCCGGAGGCACCCACGCCGATTCGTGGACGAGGTAGCCCACGTCGTAGCGCCCGCGCGGCTTGAGCCCGAGTTGGAGCTCCAGGGTGGCCGGGTTGCCGATCTCCGCCGCGGTGGTCCCGTTGGCAAGGAAGCTCACCTCCAGCTTCGCGGCATCCCCGCGCTTGAAGCGCAGCGAAGTGACCGGGTTGCGGAATCCCGGCCCCTCGATCAATTCCAGCGTTTCCAGGTCGACGTAGAGCCTCACGCCGGTGGGCTGCTGTCAACCGGCGCTCACGCGGCCGAAACCAGCCACGCCACCTGGTGGACCAGCAAGCCGGGCGGCTCGTTGCCGGGCGTCGGATCGGTCACCCCGGCAAAAACTCCGTCGCGCCAGTAGAGGATGCCCGAAAGGTAGGGTTGGCCGTAAAGTTCGCCGTCGTTGTTGTAGGTGAAATTGTGAATCTCCAAGTTGAGGTTGCCTCCCCCGGCATCCTCCGAAAGCAGGGATTTCACCAGTCCGTCGCGCACCGTCATGGTGATCTTGAGGGCTGCGGTCACCCCGGCGTCGTAGCCGTTGCCCTCGATGCGGATTTCCTGGGGGAGGGGATCGCCCGGATTGGGCGGCTCGCACTTCACGCGGATTTCCGGCTGGGTCGCCCGCCCGGCGATGCTGCGGAACCGGGCCGGACCATCCGGAGGGTCCTCGTCGGGCTGGCCCGAGCCGTCCAGCGGTTGAACCCAGACCGGCTTGCCCGCGCCGACGTTGGTCGCCCGGAAGTCGAGTTCCACCTCGTCGGCGGTCTGGTTTTCGCTGATGCCGTAGTCGCCGCGGATGGTTCGGAAGCGGTAGATGTTGGAATCCTCCTTGTGGTCCTTGAACACGTTGGCACCTCCTCCGACGTTCTCTCCGGTCCAGAGCTGCGCCCAATGCTCGATGTCACTCTGCTGATAGACCTTCACCTTCGGCGTGCCTCCGTCGTCCTCCAGCTTGAAGAGCTTCACGAAATACTCGCCGTCGCTTCCCGATCCTTCCGGGTCCTCGGGGTAGTAATGGTTGCCATCCTGGTCCTCGGCAGCAGCGAGGATTTCGGGCTCCTCGCTGATCTCACCCATCTCGTCGGTGACGATCTTGCACCAGAGGGTGTCGCCGAAGGACATGGCGATCTGCGGCCGCGGGATGGTGTCGAGCGTCTCTTCACCCACCTTGGGGATGTGGAACTTCACCGTCGGGGTGTCGCCGGACTTGGGCTTGCGCTCGATCACCCAGCCTTCCTTGACCGTGACCCGGTAGCCGCCGTCCTTCTTCTCGATGCCGATGACCGCGAAGGGCGGTAACGCGGGAGTCGGTGCGAGGCCTGGACCGGTGCGCGAGTATGCGAAGCCGCCCGACGAGGCGATGAGTTCGAGCCCCGTCCCCGGTCGAGGCGTGCGCGAGGCGATGGCATCGAGCATGGCGTTCCAGTCCTCGGCGAGCACCGGATCCCCGCGCTTCTTTCTGGGTGGCAGCCGGTTCATTCCTCCTCCTTGTAAATGTCTTCGTCCCAGCCGCCCCGGTCACTGGCCAGCCACTCCATCTCGATCCGGTAGGACTTGCCCTCCTGCGACTGGCTCACGCCGTTTAGCAACCAGTTGCGGCCGCCGGCCAGTTCCGGCACCGGGCCCGATGGTTCGGAAATGTTCCCGATGTCGTTGAGATCTGACGACTTCGCCGGCTTGTCGCGCACCCAGCTTTCCCGCCAGGTCACCCGCGGGCTGTAGTAGCTGGTCTGGCCGCGCTCGATCTTGCCGAGGCCTTCCTTCCCCAGGTCGCTCTCGATCTTGTCGCGGAGCTTGTTGCCCTGGTCGTCCTTGTCCTTGCCGGACTGGATCAGCTGGATCGCCTCGCGCTCCTTGTCTTCAAGGTCCTTGTAGCGCGGGTGGCTGAGCAGCGGCTCCTCCGAGAGAGACAGCCCCATCGAATAGACGGCGTTGTTCTTCTCGTCGTCCTCTTCCTTTTCCTCCGCCCCGGCGTATTGACAGACGATTTCGGCAAGGTCGCCCTCGGTGAAGCTGGCGGTGACCTGCGAGACCTGGATGAAGTTGATCTCCGGATGGACCGTACCGGGTCGCGGCATCAGGGCGACGGCGGAGCTGCGGTGGCAAAGGAAGATCTGGGTGGCGGTCCACTTGCCCTCCTTGTCGATCTGGACGGAGTAGCCGGGCTGCGGATAGAGGCGTCCCGGTTGGATGGCAACGTGTCTCGGCATCTTGGCCTGGGCGCGGCGTCAACCGAAGGCCGCCTGGCCGCTGCCTCCGAGCTTGTCGACCCGCCGATTGAGATCGTGCAAGAGCCGGTTGGTTTCGCCGGTTAGCCGGTTGTTCTCGCGCTGCGCATCCAGCGCCCCGGACGAGTAGCCACCGCCACCGACCTTGCCGAGGGAGGTGACAATCGGGGCGAGGGTGGCAGTGCTGGGTTTGGCGGCTGAAGGCGCGCTGCCGCTGACCTTGCCCGCGGCTGCAACCGTCTTGGCGGCATCCTCGGGCTTGGGCATCGTGTCGCGGATCGAGGTGACCACCTTGCCGAAGCTGTCCCGCAGGCCGCGGGTGTTGATGAGTTCGCCGCCGGTGGATTCGCCCGCTTTGCGCGCCGCCTCAGCCACCCGCTCGCCGAGCTTCGGTGCTCCCTGGCCGATAAGCCCCTGAGCGCCTTCGGCGATCTCTTTGAAGTTCATGCCGAACAGTTCCGCGCCGGCTTCCTGCCGGTCCTTGAGGATGCTCGCGAAGTTGGTTTCCACGTCGCCGGCCTCGAAGCCTAGCAGCTCGTCCATCCCCGGGATCTTGAGTAGCCCCTTGAGCAGGTGGGCGATCACCCATTCCATGCCCGCCTGGAGATAGACGATGGGCGTCTGGAAGGCATTGAGCAGCGCGGCCCCGAAGCCGGCCGCCAGCCCGAGCAGGGTGGTGCCAAGGCTCTTCCACATCGCGCCGTCGGTGATCAGGTTCCAGAAGAACTCGATGGCGGCGCGGAAGCCGTTGACCAAGGCGTTCACGCCCACCGCGAAGCCGAGCTTGAGGGACGATGCCACGAGGTCGAGCAACTGCCCGCTCTTGAAGGCCGCGATCACGAACATCACCGCCTCCTTGACCCGCAAGCCCGCTTCGGTGGCGAGGGGCGTGAGCTTCTGCACCAGACCGATGGCCTGCTCTACCAGCGGCCGGATGGCGTCGTTGATCGGTTGCCCGAGGGTGAGGAACACCTCGTTGATGGTGTCCTTGAGGGTGGAGAATAGGCCGGAAGTCGTCTTGCCCTGCGCCTCCATCATACCCGCGAACTTGCCGCCCTGCGAGGTCATATCGATGAACGCCCGCTCGATGGCCGGGAAGCCGACCTGGCCGGACTCGACTAGCTTCTTCACCTCGGAATCCGAAACGCCGAACTGCTTGGCGAGTTCCTGGATGATCGGGATGCCGCGGCCGGTGAGCTGGTTGATGTCCTCAGCGAAGAGCCGCCCCTGGACCCGCGCCTTGCCGTAGAGTTCCGCGATCTCGTTGACGGGAGCCTGCACGCCCGCAGACACGTCGCCGATCCGTCGGAGGGTTTCGGGCACGGAGTCGGCGGATTCACCGAAGGCGATGAGCTTGCGGCCGGCATCCGCCAGTTCCGGGAACTCGAACGGCGTCTTGGCCCCGAGTTCGCGGAGTTTGCCGAGGGTTTGCTCCG
>JBIPNO010000153.1:0-3356 GCA_044372775.1 Haloferula sp. | reverse complement strand
TTACCGGGCACTGCACCCTTCCGCTGAATTGCGCAAGGTGGGACTTAGGTTGCGGAAGTTGCCCATCTCTTGACTCGTCGCTTCCGGTTTATTGGGATCGAACCGACAAAGAGCGATCTAGAAAGGAGCTCCTTTTCTCGAAAACCCCCATGAACATTCACATCACAACAGATTGGATGAGGGGTCAGATTGAAAAGAAGGTCTCAAACTGGAACGCAAGGGTGTTTCAGTTTCCCTTCGGAATTGACACCAAAGTTTTTAGACCAAAGCCAGAACTTGATGCCCGAGCTATTCTCGGAATCGAAAAAGATACTTTTGTTATTGCGGCTCGCTCTACAGATGATGAGAGAAAAGGTTTCAAGGAGCTAGTTGAAGCCATTGAAAAAGTGAGAAGAACCGGAAGAAAGATCCTTCTTCTTTGCATCCAGAAGCAAGGCCTAGTTGCAAAGTACTCCAAGGAAGTTGAGTCTATTGAGCTTCCCTGGACTAACGACATAAACAATCTAGGAACTTTCTATGAAGCAGCAGACCTGTTTGCAATGCCATCCTCAGTAGAGTCATTTGGAATGATGGCCCTAGAGGCCATGGCATCAGGAGTCCCGGTCATTACTGTTGGTAATACTGCTGCCAGTGAAGTTACCGAATGTCCTGAGTTGGAAGTACATCTTGATGATCTAGTCGGCCAAATCGCAAACCGAATCACATGGGCAATAGAGAATAAAACGCTACTGAAAGAACTTGGTGTTCGGACGAGGGCCCGTGCAGAAGTCAAGTTTTCCTTAGAGAATTACTTGGGAAACCTAAAAAACATGTATGAGCAGGTTGCCAGTGACCGAATCTTCTGAAGGGTATAAAGCCCCTGCCACTATCACCTCAGTCAGGATTGAGAGAAACAGACTTATCTCCTGGGACAGTAATGTCCAGGGATTGAATAAATCAGATGGCGTCACCCCAAGTTCCAAAAACTCATTCACCATTAGGACACTTGTGTTTGTCCGCAAGTTTGCCAAATTGTTCCCCGAATCTCTAGCTAAGATCCCCTACGCATTATTCAAGCTCGGTTACGAAATCGCGAAACTGGTCACTCGGGTACTTTCGAAAATTAGGCTTTTACTGTTTGAGGCAAAATAGAGTGGAGAGAAACTCCGTTTGAGGAAATTGTGGGTTACAGGAATAAGTAGGGGTGAGTCTTGAGTTGGCGAATCAGCACTACCAGTTCTATTGGATTCATCTTTGATTTGGATGGAACACTTTTTGATTCCTCTGAACAAATTCTTCGCGCAGCAAATTTAGCAAGGAACTCTTACAGCCAGCCAAAGCTCTCCAAAGAGAGGGCTGATCTTGTAATAGGACTTGAGGCTTCTGAGCTCTTCTCTGATTTACCCCTGTCTCCTACTGAGGTGTCCGCACTAGTCAAAGAGTTTCGTGATTCTTTACTTAAAGAAGTTCTTTTGGGAAACACGACGTTTCCAAAAGCAACCTATTTATTGAAAACGATTCAAGAAGCTGGCCACGTCGCGGGCGTTGCGACTTCCAAGCCTCAATATCTAGCAGAGGCTGTCATAGCAAATTCGCCGCTAAGGGGATACATAATAGAAATTCACGGAACGGGCACAGCGCGCCCTAAGCCAGAACCTGATGTTGTTCTGAATTGTGTCAGGTCCTTAGGTGTCTCTGAGGCATTCATGATTGGGGACAGGGTAGAGGACATAGCTGCGGGCATAGCTGCTGGAGTTAAGACAATTGGCCTAGCTCAAACCATTTTTAGCAAAGACGACCTGCTGATTGCAGGGGCTGATTACGTATATACTTCACTGAGCGAACTAGCACTTAATCTTGAAAATCTGGTTTCGGCGGAAGGCAACTATTGAAATATTCTGATGTGTTTGTTCGTTGGCTTAAGGATTTGGGCTATACACACTGTTTCTATGTGGCTGGTGGGAACATAATGCATCTACTAGAGTCAGCAAGCCATGTGTTCGAGTGCGTTCCAGTAGTTCATGAAGTTTCTGCAGGTATAGCCGCCGAATACTTCAATGAGAGTAATGGTGATAGCGGCAACAAGGCTTTTGCATTAGTCACTGCGGGCCCAGGTCTAACAAACATAATCACCGCAATGGCCGGTGCTTTTTTGGAAAGTCGGGACCTTTTGGTTGTGGGGGGTCAGGTCAAGAGCACGGACTTGTCACATGGAAACGTTAGGCAACTAGGGATCCAAGAAATAGACGGAATGTCCCTAGTTAGCTCGCTAACTGTTGCGAGCCTTCAAATTCAAAAGCCAGTCCCGCGAACCGAAATTGAAAAAGTTGTGCTTTCTGGATTGAGCCAAAGAAAAGGCCCGGTTTTTATCGAATTTTGCCTTGATGCCCAAGGAGTGGAATATCAGGAAATAGAAACTAAACCTAAGGAAGCCAGCTCACTCTCTAACAACCCATTTTCGTTATCTGAGCAATTGAGCACCGAGATAAGAAACTCAAAAAGACCGGTCTTGCTGATAGGCGGTGGCGTGAGCAGAGACGCTGCCAAGAAAATTCGAAAATCATTAGAAAATTCACCCATTCCAGTCATGACAACTTGGAATGGTACAGATCGAATTAGCAGTGAGGCTATGTCATACTTTGGTCGCCCGAATACTTGGGGCCAACGATCGGCTAACGTAATTCTTCAGCAATCCGATCTACTAATGGCTCTGGGCACACGTTTAGGGCTTCAACAAAGTGGCTTTAACTGGGAGCAGTTTATGCCCGTCGGTAAAATAATCCAGGTTGATATAGATCCAACAGAACTAGACAAGAAGAATCCAGGGATTGACTTCCCAGTGGTGGCTAACGCAGACGAGGTTTTGCCTATTGTTCTTGAACTTCTGGATTCTGAAAGGACAAATGATGAATGGAAGGCCTGGGTTGAGTTCTCGAAATCTGTTAAGAGGTCACTGCCTACTTCTGAAACTGTCAACAAAACTATAGGCCCTTATGTGAATCCATATGATTTCTATATCGCTCTTTCAGCACTGTTAAGAGACGGCGATGCAGTTGTTCCGTCTAGCAGCGGTGCTGCGGAGACTGTTGCCATGCAATCCCTAAACCAAGGTAGGGACAATGTGGTAATCACCACCAAAGGACTCGCAAGCATGGGATACGGCTTAGCAGGAGCGATTGGTGCTGCATTTGCAGGCGCTCCAAGAGTTTTTCACGTAGAAGGAGATGGTGGTTTTGCTCAAAACATTCAAGAACTTGGAACCGTCGCCGCAAACAGACTAAACATCAAAACGTTTTTATTGTGCAATGACGGCTACGCATCAATTCGAATGACTCAGAAAAGTTACTTTGATGGGCACTACTTGGGATGCGACGCTA
>JBIPNO010000107.1:0-12861 GCA_044372775.1 Haloferula sp. | reverse complement strand
TTGGACGCGGAAATTGCGGAGATATCACTTCAATCTGAGCGATCCGGTCCGCATCGTCGTGGGCGGAGTTCCACGGCTCAACGTCACGTGGGACTCCGGGATCCGGCGTTTTTCAACGGGCTGCTAAGGGACTGAACTGCGGGCCACCCGGAACCCGATGCTGCTGTTCGCGCACGTCGGGCCGGAGTTGCCGCGGTACGCGACGCGGCAGTTGACCGCGTAGTGGCCCCAACCGCCGCCCCGGCCCACCCGGCTCGCGCCCGATGCAGCACCACGTGGATCGGTCAGCAGGCCGCTCGGATACTCCCCATACCAATCCGAGCACCACTCCCACACATTCCCATGCATGTCGTGAAGGCCCCACGCATTTGCTTTCTTACCACCCACCTCGTGCGTCCGATCCCTACTGTTTTGACCATTCCAGCCCACCTCATCCAGATTCTCGCATTTGCCTTCCTTTGAAGTCAGCTTCTTGCCGCTATTGAGCGCCGTGGTGGAACCAGCACGCGCCGCATACTCCCACTGCGCCTCCGTCGGCAGCCCGTAACGCCAAACCCCATCAGGATCGTCAGATTCGCCGCCTCCACCCCTCAAACTCTCGCACCATTCATTCACCTCAGTCCACGTCACCCGCTCCACTGGCAGACGATCCCCCTTGAAATTGGCGGCTAAGGTCCCCGCAGCGCGTAATTGTGACCAGCGCAATGTCACCTCGCCATCCACAGTCGCGGGTTCCCGTCCACGGGGATCCACACCACCCGCCGCCAGCCACTGCGCTTGGGTCACTTCGTATTTCCCCAGCCAAAAGCCCTTCGTCAGCCGCACCCGATGCAGAATCTCATCCTCCTCACGCCCTAGTTCGCCTTCCGGACTCCCCATCACAAACTCACCCGGCGGACACCAGCAGAACGTCATCTCCACCCCGGGAGCGATCTCAAAGTCACGCTCCTCGCCAGCTTTGAGTCCTTCCAGCTTCGGCTTCGGCTTTTCACGCAACTGGGCACTCAGACGCAGCGCCTCGCCAACCTTCACCTCCCCGCTCAGCTCCTCCTCCTCGTAGCCTTTCAGCCGAAGCTGGTAAACCACCCCACGTCCCGGCGTCTGGCCATTCAGCTCCAGCGGCGTATTACCAATCACCGCCCCGCCTTCCAACACCTCCGCGCCACTTGGCTCGCTGCCCACAAAGATCGACTGCGGCGTCGGCTTCAACTTGCCCTGCAACAGCAGCGTCTTGCCGAATGCAACCTCGCCCTTCAGCTCGGACCCATCGTAACCCGCCTTGCGCAGGCTCAGTGCGACCTTACTGCCGACGGCACGCGGACTACCTTCCCAAGGCGTCGTGCCCAGCAGCTTCCCATCCTCCATCACCTCCGCGCCGGTTGGCTCACTGCTCACGACCACTTTCTGCGCCTGCGGCACCAGAACCACCGGCGACACCAGCTTCGTCTCGCCGGAGCGCACTTCTGCCTCGGCCTCCGCCGTCTCGTAACCTTTCAACGACAACTCTCCCTGCCAAAGCTTTCCCGCCTCCAAACCGGTCAACTCCACCGGCGTCTTACCAACGACATCGCGGGATTCGCCTCGCAACTCCGCCCCAGACGGCTCGCTCGTGATCACCAAGCCACCCGGCGCGGGCGCCAAAATCACCACCGGTGCCTCCGACCCGGCCTTCTGCATCAACCACCACGCCCCGGTCAGCATGAAGGCCAGTGCCCCCGCCACCGCCAGCGGCCAGCGACGAGGTTTCGCTTCCTTCGTCCGAGCAGGTGCAAGCGGGACAACTTGCTGACCGGCTTTCCCCGGCGCTTGCGCAACAATCCCCGACTCCAGCGCTGCCCGCCACTCCTCCGCGCCCTGCCAGCGATCCTCGATCGGCAGCTTCAGCGCTCGGTCCAGGCAGCTCAGGAAGATCTCCGAATACCGGCCCTCAAGATCAGCCTGCCCCACCAAAGGCTGCCATGGGTCACCCATCGTCCGGTCGTTCGCCTTCGGCGGAGCCTCCCCGGTCATCACCTTCACCAAAGTCGCCGCCAGTGCGTAAAGATCACTCCACGGCCCGACGTTCCCGCGGCTCTGAAGCTGCTCAAATGGTGTATAGCCAGCGCTCTCCACCACGGTCATCGAGCGCTCGCTCAAGCGTTGGCGGGCAGACCCAAAGTCGATCAGCACCGGGATCCCATCGGCAGTCATCAGAATGTTCCCCGGCTTGATGTCCCGGTGATAGATACCCCGCTCATGCAGGTAGCCCAGCGCGTCGAGCACCCGCTCCGACAGAACCCGCAGCTCGCTCTCCACGAAAGGCCGGCCTGCCCCCTGCCGCTCGCGCAGCAACACATCGAGAGGCGACCCCTCGATGTAGGGCATCACGAAGTAAGCGGTGCCGAAAGCCTCGAACCGGCGCAAAACGGGCACGATTCCCGGATGGCGCAGCGAGGCCAAGGTCTCCCCTTCTCGCGAAAAGTTCTCCAGTGACCAGCGGAAGTTTTCCTGGTCCTCGCGCCCAGGGCCGGCATGAACGGTGAGGCTGGTGGTGTCGCGGTGCGCAAACTGGCTCGGCAGGTTCTCCTTGATCACCACTTGGCGGCTCAGGCTGATGTCACGCGCCAAATACGTGATGCCGAAGCCTCCCGAACCAAGCACTCGCTCGATGACGAACTCTTCCAACCTCGTTCCTTGCGGCAATTCCTTGCCGCCCGGTCCCGACTCCTGGGTGCCTGACATTGGTTCACGCATGGATCTTTTTACAATGGATAAGTTTCACTGGCCACATGACCCGGACGCGAGGGCCATCACAATGATCAGGATGATCACAAGCAGCCCGCCTGCCGTCCACAAAAGGAAATCAGGACCGCCAGCCTCCGGTCCCTTGAATGCGGCAGGCTCCCTGCTGACTAATTGCTTCGGATCCGACAAGAGTCGCTCCCCGGTGTGTCGCGGCGACAGGGGCTCCGGGCAGGACGCCTGTGGTTTAGCCTGTGGTTTAGCCTGGGCCGCCGGAGGGCGGGTCGCGGCAAGGATCGCCTCCATGGGACGCCGCCACTCCCCGATGGATCGCGGCCGCTGGTCGGGGCGGAGCTGCAGCCCGCGGTCGATGCTCTCGATCAGCGCCTGGGGATAGGCGGCCACCACCTCCGGTATCTCGCGCAGCGGGACGAAAGGATCAGCGCGCTCCTCGGCACGGTCTACCGAATCCGGTAACTTGCCGCCCGTCATGCAGCGGTAGACAACCGCCGAAAGCTGATAAATGTCGGTCCACGGGCCGATCGGACCGAAGCGGTCGGACATTTGCTCGATAGCTGAGAAATAATGCGAGTATGTCGATGCTTCCTCGGTCCCCACGCCCGGGACATGCCAGCGGGCCGAACCGAGGTCGATGAGGATCGGCTCGAACCCCACCCCCAGGAAAATGTTATCGGGCTTGATGTCGCAGTGTAGCAGGTCATGGCCGTGCAGGGTTTCCAGACCGTCGAGCAGCGGCCCCAGAAGTGCCGGCAGCGATCCCGAGCCGGGGCGGAAGCCCCCCGGATCCCGCAGGCTATCGCGCAAGTTCTTGCCGGAGACATAGCGCATCACCAAATAGCCGGTGCCATTCCCACGGAAGGCCTCGACTCCATGGACGATGTTCGGGTGGTCCAGCGCGCAAATCAGGCGGGCCTCCCGCAGGAACATCTCGATGGAGTCGGCGATATGGGACGGGTGGGTGCCGGGCAGGGCCTCCACTGTCATCCCCGGGGTCCGACGCACCAGGCTGCCGGGATAAAGCTCTTTGATCGCCACCATCTCACCCGCCAACCCCTTCCTTCTCGCCTGATAGGTCATCCCGAAGCCACCTCGGCCAAGCACTCGCAGGATCTCGTATCCTCCGAGCCTATAGCCCGGCGGAAGCGCTTCCGTTGGATGGTCGATCGCCATTCGTTCAATGGATTACCTCGAAGATCAGATCCACCTCGCCGAGCGTCAGCCGGTCGCCGGGGCGCAGCGGAACCGATGGCGCGCCGACCGCCGATTCGCGACCGTTGATCTTAGTGCCGTTGCCTGAGTTCCGGTCATCCACCAGCACCGTGCTGCCACTCAGAGTCAGCGTGACGTGCTGCCGCGAAACGCTGTCATGGGAAACCAGCAACTGGCTGAGATCATGGCTTCGGCCGACCACGAGGCGGCCGCCGTTACGTCGAAAATCAGCTTGATTGAAAGACAGGTCGTAGGAACGGCCCTGCAAGTCCCGGCCGCGCAGCCGCAGCCCCCCGCTATTGGGCGCGGCGGGCATCGGCACGGGCCGGCCTCCCGATGACGGAGCCCGCTGATCCTGATGCCCCGGGGTCTGCCGCTTCGAGTGAACCATCCGCGACAGCGTGTCGCCCATCGCCATCCTCGGTTTGCGAAGGAGAAGGAGGAAAACCACCACGGCGAAGGCCGCCACGGCGATCCACAATACGACCTGTAAGTTTCCACCGCCGGAGGATACCTTCGAGGAGGTGACCTTGATCGAAACCGAATGGGCACGGGCCAGTGTAATGAGTTCGGAAGCGTGGATCGAAATCGGGTAATCAGCGCCGGCCATTGATGCTGGAACCAGCGCCGTATTGATCCCGCAAACACGCCCTTCAGCATCGGCCAAGGGGCCGCCACTATTACCGGGGCTGATCTTCGCAGAGTGCAGCACGAGGCATGTTCCAGACTCAGTCACAATCTTGGCCACCGCGCCTGAAAACACCGCGGGTTCAAAGTCACTCCGGGCGTCGGGGCTGGTGATCCGCCCTTCTCCCGACTTGCTGCCGATTTCCACCCCTTCGAGAGTCGCCCACGCCCCGGTGTCGATGGCTCCTGGAAATCCTACCGTCGTCACATTCTGTCCGGTAACGAGTTCGGTGTTGGCGATCTCCACGGTTTCGGTGGAAGGAATCGGATCAATTTTAAGAATGGCCAGGTCGGAGGTATCGCTCACACCAACAAGCTCCGCATGCCTTATGTAAACCAGGTCGCCCGTAGAATGAATGACCACCGCCGTTTCGGCTTCAGCGATCACATGACGGTTCGTCGCAACATGCCCATTGCTTGAAATAATGAAGCCACTCCCGTGCCCCTTCACTTCATCACCGGACAATATCACCACCCGCACCGTCGATTTCTTCATTCGTTCCGCCACTTCCTCGGCAAGCTCAGCTCGCACTCCTGCACAAAGCAGGAGGACAAGAGCAAAGACCCAAGCGCAAACCCAACGACAGCGGAAGGATCTGAGCCGATGGCATGACGATGCGTTTGAATTACTCATTAAGAGTGCGGTTGTTCGGAACTTTAAGGGGAGCTCCTTCTGGAGGGAGCACGGTATCGCCGGAAGGCGTGTCAGGGGATGGCACGCCACGATCATCGGGGGTAGGGAGCAGCCGCCACTGTTCAAAAACCGGTTTGAATTTTTCTAAGCAACCGCTCTGGCACAAAGCCGCCGCACATCCGGCCACTACCGCGACTACAACCAGCAAACGCCATGGCACGCTACGCCGAGGCCGGTCCTTGCTGCCGCCGAATGCGACCATCAGCGCCGTCGTATTATCAGCTTTCGGCCCGCCCCGCCCGACCGCCACTTCCACCGCCTGATGAAGCGCATGCTGCATCTTTTCAGGCGCCGTAGAAGCCAACTTTTCCAACTCTACCGGCTTGAGATGCTCCCAGAACCCGTCGGAACAGAGAATGATCACATCCCCGTCCGCCAGATCAGCCGTTCCAATCCGCGGGGTCGGCGCTTCTGGACCGCCCAGCGATTGAAGCAGACGCGACTGGTCAGGATGAGTGCCCATGTCCTCTTCGCGGATTTCGCCTCGCTCGAAAAGCACCTGCACCACCGAGTCGTCACGGGTGCGCTCGACGAGCTTTCCGCCACGGAACCGCAACAGGCGGCAATCCCCGGCATGCGCCCAGTAGAGCGCCCCGCCATCGGAGAAACAACCAACCACCACCGCACGGGCCGAGCGGTTGATTCGCGCGGCGGCCTCGTTTACGGCCGCATGAGCCCGCCGCATCCATTCGGTGAGAAACACATCGGGATTTCCTGAAGCTTGCTCAAAGCACTCCTGCCAACCTGCGGCGGAGGATTGGACCGCTGCCTCTGCTGCCTCGGCTCCTCCACCATGCCCACCCGCACCATCCGCAACAACGGCAAAGAACCGCTGCCTTGCATCGAACCAATGCCCGCAGGCGTCCTCTTGGTAGTCGCGCGCTCCTTGATGCATGGCGGAAACCGCACGCACCAGAGGCAACGCGCTGCTGGCGGAGTTCGACGCTTCAATCGGAGATTCGGAACTATTCATCGGCTGTGAAATCTTACCGTTTGTCGACGACGACGTCCAAAATGGCTCCAAGCATGTCTGACCAAGTCACTAGGCGACCTTTCCCGGCCGAGGCAAGCGGTTCGAAATACGATGAGGAGACAGGCGGCACGGCGCAATAGACCCCGCGCCGCGCATCATCAGCCTGCCACTCGCTCGCAATGGCGCTGGACTTGGAAGCCTTGTGATCGTGACCTGGCGCGTCTGCGACAATCAGAATGACTTGCCGAGAACGCTCGGGAAGTTCGTCCACAACAACCCATCCAGCACTTGCAAGCGTCGCCTCTTGCACCGCTTCGACCACGGCCTCGGGCACATCACCCCCGCCGCCGGCTTTGAGTCCCCGTAGGAACTCACGCAATGCCGCCAGCCCAGCCCCAGCCGGCTCTAGCTGGCGAAGGGGGAACCCGCGAACAAGATACTCGTCGCCATGATCACGATACGCGACGACCCCGACCTTGAGATTCTTGGTGAGTCGGGAAAGCACATTGACGATGGTACCGAGGGTCGTACGGAGGTCATCGATCGCCTCACCCATGCTCGCAGTGGTGTCGATCACAATCATCAATTCAAGATCGTGAATCAGCACGCTGGGCTCCGGAACGGGTTCAGGTGGACTGGGAATAGGAACCGGCTCCGGTTCCGGTGCTTCAGGCCGAGTCGCCGTCACAAGCGCAGGCTCGGGCTCAGGCGGCGTCTGCTTGCGATAGTAAGGCATCAGCAGGACCATCAACACCATCACCGCCCCCATGCCGGAGCAGAACAAGTCGATCGCCGACAGGTTGAAAATGACGATCTCCCGGTTCTTGCGTTGCATGATTGTGGGAAGGGTTGGTCGTGGCTCAGGCTGGCAGTCTAACCACCACCACGGTCGTGTTGTCTTGCTTGGGAAGATTCATGGCAGTCACGGCATCCAGCAGCGCGTCGGCCACCGCTGCCGCGCCACTTCCGGTGTGCGCGGTCACGATACCTGCGATATCTGTGGCGGCTACCAGCACATCACCCGCCTCGATCATCATCGGCTCCGGGTCGTCCACTTCGTAGATCGTCGTGCCAATCAGGGCCGACATCAACACGTGCCGTTCGGGATCCTGACGCGCCTCGGCCTCGCTGATCTCACCTGCCAGCACCTTTTCGGCGAGCTCCGTCGCTTTCGAGTGGATCCGGTTGAGCCGGCGGGCCACGCCATCGCGAAATAGATAGAGCGGAGAATCGCCGACGCTCATCCAGCGCACCGAGGTGTCCCGCAGCAAGACCGCGAGCAGAGTCGTGCCCATGCCTTCGATGCTCTTGCCGCGAGCCTTGATCTCCCTGCCGATGCGCCGGTTTGCCTCTTCCAGGCAGTCCCACAGTCGCCCCGCGTCGCAGGCCGTGGCGGACTCAAGAAAGGTTTCCGCGAAAGTGCCTACCGCCAGCGAGCTGGCGACCTCTCCGGCCGCATGACCGCCCATCCCGTCGGCCACCACCAGGAACAAATCCCTAGCCCCCCCATCGAACTCCGCCCTGGGAACCACCCCGTAGCAATCCTCCTGCACGGCGCGCGTCCCAAGGATCTGGCGACCCGCGAAGTCACGCCCGTCCAGCAAGCCGTCGACCTGTTCCGCCAATGGTGGCGGCGGCTCTCCCGAGTCGGCCGCCATGGCAGGGCTAATCCCAGTTGAAGTCATCGCCACACAGCGGGATGAACTTGAGCACGGTGGTGTCACCAAGTCGGATAAGGTCGCCGGAATTCAGCAGAACCGGTGACAGCACCGGCTGCTCTCCCACATAGGTGAGATTCGTGGATTCCCCGTGCTGGATGAAGAAATTCCTGCCGCGGGGATCATAGGTCAGAGTGGCGTGCTTGGTGCGTGAGATCTGCGTGTCGCCGAAAGGCAGGCACGCGCGGTTGCCAAGCTCGCGGCCGATCGTGTTCATGCCGTAGCCCAGCGTCACCGATTTCCCGCGGCCCGGTCCTTCCACCACCACCAGCCAGCCGACCACCGGTCCTTCGGGCAAGTCGTCGGATGGGGCGACGGTCTCGCCCGCGGCATTCCGGGATGATGGCCGGACGAGCCGGGTCTTATCGTCGTCCACCGGGGCTTGTCCGGCTGGGGCCTGCGCATCGCGGCGGATGATTCGGGTCTGGTCGATGTTTCCGGCACTAGTCGCGCCGGAGCCGCCGTAAACCGTCGCTTCAGGGTCACGTGGACCCGAAACATAGGGCTGCGGGGTGGGAACTCCGGCGTCACCGGATGATCCGCGGCGAATGAGCCGCGTCTTGTCGTTGGGGTCGCTCATGGTCTTGTTCGTTGGATCGTTGCTAAAGTTCTTTTGCCGGGACGAGGTCACTGGCTGCGGCCGGCCCCGTGGGCCTCTTCGAGTTGGCCGGGCTCCATCAAACGCATCACCAAGTTTTCCAAACAATACTGGCCGGCGTCGTTGAGCACCAGCTCCTCTCCGGCCTGGAGCGAATTCATTCCAAGCACCAGCACTCCGCTCTGCAGCAAGGCCACCAGGGTGGTGTAAAAGGCCACCGCCAGCTTCTGCGTGGTGGGTGCCAGAATCTCATCCATCGCCACCGCTCCGCTTCCCGCGAACGCCATTGCATTTGCGATCCCGATCACGGTGCCGACGAAGCCAAGTGTTGGAATTACCCAGACCAAATACCGCAGCAGCGTGTATTTGAGGTCGAGACGGTGCTGGAAAAGCTCCAGGCTGGAATCGAGCAGGGCGTTCACACGGTCGATCGACTTGGATTTCCGGAACTCCATCGACAATCGCCTCACCAGCACCGGCAGCACCGCCGTTCTCGAGATACTCCGAGCCCTGACGTAGATCGGCCGCAAATCCTCGACCGTCAGTAAGCTGCGCTCGTCCTCTGGGAGCAATTTCGCCACGAGCAGCCCCTGCTCCGCTCTCATCGCTCGACCACGAATCCACAATTCACCAAGACCGATAAACATCGCCACCCACATGAAAGCTTGCACGGAAAGGGGGTTCCGTTCGTTGACCACCCGTCCCATGTCGTCCTTGTAGTAGGTCCAGTCGACCAGGATCCGGCTGACATCGATGTCCACCACCTCCCTGCCCGATGCCGCGGTTGATTTAATCTGCCATGGCCCAACCACGTTCAGCAGCAGCACGAACATGGCCCCGAGGCAACCCGACACCACCAGAGTCCAGAGACGCTCAACACGCCCGGGTGCCTCCCTTCTTCTGAATACTCTGGGGGATTCACTCATGATCTTAGGAATTGCTCGCCTTCGCTCAAGCAGTTCAACGCCTGATAAAGGTCCCCCGCTCCGGATCCCAATCCAGCCTCCCTTCGGGCGAAGGCTCACCCGCATCCGATAGCCCTTGGGGTAACAAGGCTAGCAGGTCCCGTGCGGTCGTCCGATAGGTTCCAAGCAAGAGCGGCACGTCGATCCCCACGTAATCCTGACTGATCGGCGCCCAATTGCCGTCGCGTCCGAGAACCCGGGTCGTGTTCTTGGGATGGAGGTGGACGAGGTAGCACTGCCCGGTCGCCGTCACCGTCAGCTCCAGGTGCTTCCGGCTTACCGACACCTCGCTTTCCGGCAGGACGATGTCACAAGCCACCGAGCTGTTGCGACGCCCTACCAGATACGTTCGGATTTCCTCGGCCATGGGTCAGGGTTCTGGGATTCGGTCGATTCAGGCGCGCAGCAGGAAGCGCATTTTGAGTTCACCGAGCTCGATGACATCGCCGTGGCGCAGCGGCGCTTGCGCGACCGTTTGGCCATTTACCAACACCCCGTTGCCGGAGTTCAGGTCGGTGATGCTCCACTCGCCGTCGCGATTGGAATTCAGCACGCAATGATTGCCGGAGACGCTGTCGTTCCTCAGCACGAAATCATTGTGCTGCCCACGCCCGATTTTCAAGCTGGCCATCCGGATCGGATGCCGGGTTTGTTGAGCGTCGCACATCTCAAGCCAAGCAATGGGAGCAGCCTCCGCTTTTTTCGTGAGATCCGCCGCACGCCCTGCCTCATCGGCCAAGCGGGTTTCCTGCGCCATCCGCTCTTCTTCGATCCGTCGCGCTTCTTCCGCGGCTTGCTCTTCCTCCGCCTCACGCTTGCGGGAGGCTTTGACCATCAGCAGCGCCGCCAACAGGATTAGCACGACCAAACCAACTACCGCCCAAACCCACGGCGGAACCCCGGCTTTCTTCACGGCACTGTCTCCCAGCACCTCTTCGGCGGGCGGGGCTGCATCCTCGCCCTCGGCATCTCCTGAACCTATCTCAGCGACCTCGGGGCCTTCTGGCTTTACTTCTGGAGCAGCTGGCGGCTCCGCTTCGGGAGCCTTCAGAGCAGCCTCCACCTGCTCCTTCGGAACTTCCAGCACTGCTTCCCGCCCGCTCGCCGTCTTCACGGTCACTACCAGTGCTGACGGTTCCGCTAGCTTGGACAGGTCGATCCTCGCCGTTCCGGCCCCATGCATCACCCCGTTCAAAATCTCGCGGGTTCCTGCCGGCAGTTCCTTGCCATCGAGCGCAGCGGCAGAGAACAAGCCGTCCGTCTGTCCGGAAATTTCCTTCAGCCCGGCGAAGAACACCTGGTCATCCGCCTTCTCGGCGTAGCCAACCGTGTGGATCACCACCCCGGCCTTCTTGGCCGCCTCGATCAGCTTGGTTTTCTCAATCTCCTGAGCAGCCGCTCCGCCGGGTGTCTCATCCTTGCCATCGGTCAGCAGCAGAAGCGCCTTTCGCGGCTCCTTGCGTTCCACCAGCTTTCCCAGGCCCTCACGCAAATTGGTGTGGATCAGCGTGGTCAGCGACGCGTCGCCTGCCGGCTTGATACCGGACAAGCCCTTGGCTACATCGGCCGCACTGCCTCCGAAAGTCGTTGCTTCTGTCAAATCGCGGGCCAAGGAAAACACCGCCACTTGGTCTTGCGCGGGCAGACCGGCGACGAATTCGCCGACAAAGGCTACCCCCTTGGCCACCGTCGCTGCACGTGCCGGATTGCTGGTGTCCACCACGATCATCCACGCGCAGGCCGGTGCCTTCTCACCCTCCCACGCCTCCCACGTCGTCGACACGGCCTCGTCTTTCCCGACCGCCGCGGTGGTGACGGAGGTCACCGCCACGTCATCGACCAGCCGGAATCCGACCGACAACTCCTTCTTCGCCGCATCGGGCGTGAATACCACGGACCCCGCCGCAGCCCGCGCCGACTGCGCCGACACCGCACCGTTCGAGAAAAACAGCAAGACCGCTGCCAATGCCGCCCTCGGCCCATTGATCAAAAACAACTGCTTTATCATGAAATCGGTGGTTCGAAACCCTTGTCCGGGACGATTGATGAACCGGAACGAACCGAATCCCTAACAACTCAGGACTCGGTCGACAAGCTACATCTTCCAGACGCTTCGTGGTAGCGGACGCTTTGGACACAGCCCCTCCGTCTCCCTCGGTCCCGTCGCCGCCACTCCGCCATCCGCTTGTTCGTCGCTCCGCTCATCTGGACGGAACTAGGGCTGGGCGGAAGCCCAAGTTGTTGAAGCGGCCGTCAGACCAGCGGTTGCTCCGGTTGGCCGGGCGGCAACTGGCGGCTTGGCTCTCCCACGAGCCGCCGCGAATCACGCGGAGGCGGCCAGTCGCAGGTCCCGTAGGATCTACCCCGCCCTCATACTCTTCTATGTAAAAATCTGCGCACCACTCAAACACGTTTCCATGCATGTCATGTAAGCCCCACGCATTGGCTGCATGGCTTCCTACGTCCGCAGTTGTCTCGTCCAAAAACCCCCCATGGAAGTTCGCCTGCCGACTACCCAGCGAGTCGCCAAAACTGAACACCGTCATCGTCCCCGCGCGACAGGCATACTCCCATTGTGCCTCCGTCGGCAGCGCCCACTTCCATTCCGGAGGCAGCACGCCTTGCCCATTGAGTTCCGACAGGAACCCTTGAACCTCCTCCCAACTCACACTCTCCACCGGCAACTCCTCACCTTTGAAATGGCTCGGACTGCTCCCCATCACCGCCTGCCACTGGCCTTGCGTGCACTCCGTCTTCGCCAGCCAAAAGCCCCGACTGATCCGCACCGGCACCTGATCTTCATCGTCTTGTCGATCTTTTTCCCCGGCGGGGCTTCCAATGGTGAAGTTCCCTGGAGGGATCCAGCAGAAGGCCATCTTCACACGGGGTGCGATCTCGAACTCCCGTTCCTCTTCAAGTTGGCTTATATCTTCAGGATCCAGAAACCCACCTGTATCGCTGGAATTCGCCTCATGTGGCAATTCTTCAACCTTCGCTCTCGGTTCCACTGTGGCTGCAGTTTCAAGGTCAGCCCCATGGTTCAGAATCAGGCCGCCCATGACGAACAGCAACAATACGCCACACAGCAAGATCACAGCAACAGCACGAGAACATCCCTCTTTTGATCCTGCTGGCTTCTCCACTACCGACGACCGGGGCACCTCGGTTAGAGAAGCGACCGCACTCACCGGAGAAGGAGCCGGAGACGGAACCGGAGGGGGAACCGGAGGGGGAACCGGAGGGGGAACCGGAGGGGGAACCGGAGGGGGAACCGG
>JBIPNO010000186.1:0-12905 GCA_044372775.1 Haloferula sp. | reverse complement strand
CATCCACCAGGATGGCCCCGTCCTTGCCGTTGCCCTCGATGCGGATCTCCTTGGGCAAGGGATCGCCCGGATTGGGCGGCTCGCACTTCACGCGGATTTGCGGCTGGGTCACCCGCTCGGCGATGGAGCGGAACTCAGCAGGTCCGTCCGGAGGGTCCTCGTCGGGCTGCCCCGAGCCGTCCAGCGGTTGAACCCAGACCGGCTTGCCCGTGCCGACGTTGATCGCCCGGAAGTCGAGTTCCACCTCGTCGGTGGCCTCGTTCTCGCGGATGCCGTAGTCGCCTCGAACCGACCGGAAGCGGTAGATGTTGGAATCCTCCTTGTGGTCCTTGAACACGTTGGCGCCTCCCCCGACGTTCTCGCCGGTCCAGAGCTGCGCCCAGTGCTCGATGTCGCTCTGCTGGTAGACCTTCACCCTGGGCGTCCCGCCGTCGTCCTCCAGCTTGAAGAGCTTCACGAAATACTCGCCGTCGCTCCCGGAGCCTTCCGGATCCTCGGGGTAGTAGTGGTTGCCATCCTGGTCCTCGGCCGCGGCGAGGATTTCGGGTTCCTCGCTGATCTCACCCATCTCGTCGGTGACGATCTTGCACCAGAGGGTGTCGCCGAAGGCCATGACGATCTGCGGGCGGGGGATGGTGTCGAGGGGCTCTTCGCCTGCTTTCGGGATGTGGAACTTCACCGCCGGGGTGTCGTCGGTCTTTGGTTTGCGCTCGATGACCCAGCCTTCCTTGAGCGTGACCTGATAGCTGTCGTCCTTCTTCTCGATGCCGATGACCGCGAAGGGAGGCAGGTTCTGGGCCGGGGCAATACCAGGGCCAGGTTTGGAGTAGGCGAAGCCACCCGACGAGGCGATGAGTTCAAGCCCCGTCCCCGGTCGCGGCGTGCGCGAGGCGATGGCGTCGAGCAGGGCGTTCCAGTCCTCGGCAAGGATCGGATCCCCGCGCTTCTTCTTGGGTGGCAGCCGGTTCATTCCTCGTCCTTGTAAATGTCCTCGTCCCAGCCGCCCCGGTCGCTGGCCAGCCACTCCATCTCGATCCGGTAGGACTTGCCCTCCTGCGACTGGGTCACGCCGTTGAGCAGCCAGTTGCGGCCGCCGGCCAGTTCTGGCACCGGGCCGGACGGTTCGGAGATGTTCCCGATGTCGTTGAGATCCGACGACTTCGCCGGCTTGTCGCGCACCCAGCTTTCCTTCCAGGTGACCCGCGGGCTGTAGTAACTGGTTTGCCCGCGCTCGATCTTGCCGAGAACTTCCGTGCCCAGGTCGCTCTCGATCTTGTCGCGGAGCTTGTTGCCCTGGTCGTCCTTGTCCTTGCCGGACTGGATCAACTGGATGGCCTCGCGTTCCTTGTCCTCGATGTCCTTGTAGCGAGGATGGCTGAGCAGCGGCTCCTCCGACAGGGATAGCCCCATCGAATAGACGGCGTTGTTCTTCTCGGCCGCTTCTTCCTTTTCCTCCGCCCCGGCATACTGGCAGACGATTTCGGCGAGGTCGCCCTCGGTGAAGCTGGCGGTGACCTGCGAGACCTGGATGAAGTTGATCTCTGGGTGGACCGTGCCTGGCCGCGGCATCAGGGCGACGGCGGAGCTGCGGTGGCACCGGAAGATCTGGGTCGCGGTCCACTTGCCCTCCTTGTCGATTTGGACGGAGTAGCCCGGCTGCGGGTAAAGGCGTCCGGGCTGGATGGAAACGTGTCTCGGCATCTTGGCCGGGGCACGGCGTCAACCGAAGGCCGCCTGGCCGCCGCCGCCGAGCTTCTCGACCCGCCGGTTGAGGTCGTTGAGCAGCCGGTTGGTTTCGCCGGTGAGCCGGTTGTTTTCGCGTTGGGCGTCCAGGGCCCCAGACGAGTAGCCGCCGCCGCCGACTTTGCCGAGCGAGGTCACGATGGGGGCGAGCGATGAGGCGGTGGGGATGGCAGCCGAGAGTTCGGTGCCGCTGACCTTTCCCGCAGCGGCCACCGTCTTGGCGGCCTCCTCGGGCTTGGGCATCGTGTCGCGGATCGATTTCGCCACCTTGCCGAAGTTGTCCCGCAGGCCACGGGTGTCGATGAGTTCGCTGCCGGTGGATTCGCCCGCTTTGCGCGCCGCCTCCGCCACCCGCTCGCCGAGCTTCGGTGCCCCCTGGCCGATGAGCCCCTGAGCACCTTCGGCGATCTCCTTGAAGTTCATGCCGAACAGTTCCGCGCCGGCTTCCCGGCGGTCCTTGAGGATGCTGCCAAAGCTGGTCTCCACGTCGCCCGCCTCAAAGCCAAGCAGCTCGTTCATCCCCGGGATCTTGAGCAGCCCCTTGAGCAAGTGTGCGATCACCCATTCCATGCCCGCCTGGAGATAGACGATTGGCGTCTGGAACGCATTGAGCAGCGCGGCCCCGAAGCCGCCCACCAGCCCGAGCAGGGTGGTGCCGAGGCTCTTCCACATCACGCCGTCGGTGATCAGGTTCCAGAAGAATTCGATGGCGGTGCGGAAGCCGTTGACCAGCGCGTTCACGCCCACGGCAAAGCCGAGTTTGAGTGACGATGCCACGAGATCGAGCAACTGCCCGCTCTTGAACGCGGCGATGACGAACATCACCGCCTCCTTGACCCGCTTGCCCGCTTCGGTCGCGAGCGGAGTGAGCTTCTGAACGAGACCGATCGCCTGCTCGACCAGTGGCCGGATGGCGTCGTTGATCGGGGTGCCGAGGGTGAGGAACACTTCGTTGATCGTGTCCTTGAGCGTCGAGAACAGGCCGGAAGTCGTCTTGCCCTGCGCCTCCATCATCCCGGCGAACTTGCCGCCCTGCGAGGTCATGGAAACGAAGGCCCGCTCGATGGCCGGGAAGCCGACTTGGCCGGACTCGACCAGCTTCTTCACCTCCGAGTCCGACACGCCGAATTGCTTGGCGAGTTCCTCGATGATCGGGATGCCGCGGCCGGTAAGCTGGTTGATGTCCTCGGCGAAGAGCCGCCCTTGGACCCGCGCCTTGCCATAGAGTTCCGCGATCTCGTTGACTGGTGCCTGCACGCCCGCGGAGACGTCGCCGATCCGGCGGAGGGTTTCTGGCACCGAGTCGGCGGATTCACCGAAAGCGATGAGCTTGCGACCGGCGTCGGCCAGTTCGGGAAACTCGAACGGAGTCTTGGCACCGAGTTCGCGGAGCTTGCCGAGGGTTTGTTCCGCCTTGGCTGCGTCGCCGATAAGCGTCGTGAAGGCGACCTTGGTCTGCTCGAAATCGGCGGCGGCCGTGACCGCTTTCATGCCGACACCCACCGCGGCAGCCCCGCCGGCCATCGCCGCGCCGATGGATGCCTTGAACGCGCTCCCGGCAACACTGAAGCCCTTTTGCAAGGCGGCCGCACCGCCCGTGCCAAGGCCAGCCAGTCCCGCGCCGGTGAGCCTCCCCATTCGCCGGGCCGACGCGCCGACCAGTTCGGTGGCACCGGCCATAGCCCGCTTCAGGGCGGTGATGTCGGCTCCGAGGGTGACGGTCAGGGCGCTCATGCGCATTGGGTAGAGTCAACCTGCGGGGAATCTGTCTTTGGACTGAAGGCCATTGGAAGAGCTGTTACCCGGACCGGAGGTCCGGTAAGGGCTCCTTTGAACATCCCTTAGAAATGGTGTTTAGAATCGCCGTTTTTGTAACGGCCGTATAGTTTTTCGGCGCTTTATGGTCAGATTCTCCCGTTTGCCTGTTGCGCGCCGAAACGCGGGAAAACGTGCCAGAAGTGGGGGTGGCTTGGTTACCCATTGGCTGCCCGGTTTTTACCGGTCATGCCTTGGTCGTCGTCGTGATCAGCAAGATGCCGGATCGGCGGCGACTGGTCAACGCGGCACCCTGCCGCCCCGGTGCCTGTGCCGGTCGAGGTCGATTGAATGGGCTTGTCGCACCGTCGAGCTTTGTTAGCCTGCCAAAATGGAAATGCTCATGGTCCTCGGCCTGTTTAGCTGTCTCGCAATCGCGGGGTGCATCGGCTATTTCATCGGCCGCACTGTCGGGGACGCGAGGGGCGGACTTGTGTGGGGCCTGCTACTGGGTCCGATTGGCTGGCTTGTCGTCCTTCTGAAGGGCAACACGGCGGAAAAGTGCCGCAAGTGCCGTGCTCCGCTCAAATCGGGAGCGCGATGCTCGCGCTGCGGCACTAAGGTTCAGCAAGCACCTGTGATTCCTCCAAAAGCCGTCGATCCGTTCGTTTCATGGGCTAACTCTGAGCGGAATCGTGAATCGTTTGAGCGGCGTCAGAAGGAGCGGGAGCAGGGCGAACAATAGCAGTCCCCCGGCGTTACCTCCAGAATCGACTCCAGCGCGTCCCAGACGATCCGGTGCCACTTGGTTCCCCGAAGACCCCGGCCAGCGGTGCCTTGCCGGACGGTCTGTTTTTCCTAGTCCCCGGCAACTTTGCAGTGATTAGCTGTCCCCCGTGAAGAATCCTGCCCCGACTGACGGGCTGCCCCTGACGATCGCTTCCGTTCCACTTTTTCGCGCTCCGGTCCGCCCCAACGGCTGTATCACACGCACCACCTCAAAAAAGTTCCTAGCCGCCCAATTCCCAGCAGCCGCAATGCCCGTTGCCTACTGCTAACCAATTGGCTCATATGATGTTTGCTGAAATAGAGGATTTACCCCTGTCAGCGGTCAACGTCGGTCACAATGCGCTTGATCTTCACAACGTCGCCAATCCGATAGGATGGCGACAGGGTGAAATTATTGGCTTGCTCGTTGTCTGTGAAACGACAAACTCCGAAGAATCTAATGAAGCTCTTACGCGGCGCATCGAAGCATCTATTCTTCGTGATGTATTGCTCATCGTTTCCGATGGTCGTCCTTCCTTTTTTCCACGAATTCCTGATCGCTCAGGTGTTGATGGCCATTGCTGTGCTAGTCTTTCTTTGCTGTTTCATCACGGCTCTTGTGCTCAAGGATTAGCGACGGCCTCCAGAATGCACACCAGCGTGTCTTCGTGAACCGGGTGACACTTGATCCCGGCTACCGGCAGAATCGCCAGAGAAACTCTACCAGTGCGGCGGTGGCGAGGATTCGGGCAATCTTCCGTGGAATTTCTGGAGATGGAAATTCAGAGCTTTCTTACCAAAAGAATCTTAACGTGGCTGTCGTTGTAGTAGATTTTCAAATCTGTGTATCCGTTGTCCTTCAGATGCTTCAGCACTGTAGAATTCTTGATCGTCTCGACGAACTTGTCCGCGTGCTTTTCAACATGGGATTTGTGCAGAATTACTCTCATCGTTTTGGTGCCGATTGATTCGACGATGCAATCAATCGAGGTGGACTTGATGAGGAATTTTTCGATCTTGAGATCTGACTTGGTGCCGCAACCCAACGGATTGACCGCGTAAGGAACTTCGGCAGCTTTCGCGCTAAAAGCTGTCAGACACAGGCCTGCAACGAGGCACAGGATCCCGAACGCGGTTTTTATTCTTTTCGTCATACCAAACGAGTGACGAAAGGGGAGCTGGTTGGCAAGTTTGATTTCGATGTCATGCCCTTCCACAGGAAAGCACGACCCGGTTCCCCAAGGCGGGGTGCCTTACTCACTCAAGGTGGGGCGGTCTTGGCATTCTCGGGTATTCCCCTGGAAAGGATCTCAGTGGAAATCGGCGGCAAGCTCGCGATCGGTGGCTTCGGGGTCGAGGGGCTGGCCAAGTCGGCGGACCTTGGACAGATCGGCCTTGGCTTCCACGACGCCAGGATCGACCTTAACGGAGAGCTTTTCGCGGGCGGCGGTCTCGGCATATCGCGGCGAATTGACGGCAGCGGCCTCGGCGTGGCGGGTAGCTCACGAACCAGCCGTTGGGTCGGACCAGCTCACTTGGGGGTCCACCGTGTCCTAAGTTGCCCCAGCTGCTCTCTGAGCGTGGGCATGTGGATGGCGGTGCCGCTCCACGTCGCCCGCACCCCATTTCTCCGCAACAGGCAGTGCTGATACTGCGCCAGCCTTGCCAGCGGCATGAACAGGATCCGCTCCTCGGGCCAGCCGGTTTCAGCGGCGACGGCGAAGACCTGGGCGGCTACGAAGCCCGGTTCGTCGCAGGCAGGGGCTTTTTTCCGGCCAGTCCCGACACGGGATCGACCTGGGCCGCCTCCAGTTCCCGGCTTTGTGCCTCCAGGCGCTGGAAGGCGGTCTGGAAATCCTCCGGGGTCAGCCCGCCGCAGAAGATCAGGGCGGCTTCCCGGAATCCTTGGTCGTTGAACGAGGCCCGGACCACTTCGGGCCACGGGGCGCAGTGGGTGTAGACGAAGCCCATGATCGAAGACGTGAACTCCGGAGTGCCGTCCTTGGGCATTTCCCCCTTCACCAGCGGGTTGCCGGTGCGGAGCAGCACGTCGTAGCTGGCCAGCGAAAGCGGGCGCATGGCATGGCCGGCGACGATGGTTTCCACGTCGTGGAAGGCGGCGGAAAGGAGCTTCTGGCGGTCGGTGTCGTCCATGGGATCTTCAGAGGTGGCGGAGGAACAGGTCTTCGCTGGCGGGTGAGGCGTCCAGCGGGATGAAGGCGATCTTGCCCCGGCGCTTCACGCAGGCCAGCGGCACGTCCCGCTTCACCTTGTCGACCAGCCGCTCGCGGTTGAGCAGGGCGCACTTGATGTAGGCAAAGGGGTGCTCGGGATGGGCGAGGTGCCAAGCGTCGTCGTGCCAGGCGGCGATGAGTTCCTTGGTCTGGAACTTGCCGCACGGGCTCTGCGGGTTGAAGAACCAGACGGTGCGCTCGCCGCGGATGCCGTCGCCGACAACTCTTACGAACGGCTTCTCGGAGAGTTCGATGCCCACGGCCGTCAGGGCGGCGGCGAGGCTGGTGTTGCTGGTGGCGGTGGACGATAGGTGGGATACGGCGTTCATCTCGGGAACTTGATGTTAGGGAGTGGTTCAGGCACCGCCGCCGCTGGTGACGAACGGGTAGTGGGTGGCGGTCAGGTCGATCTTCTCGAAGTCCTCGTTGTTGAGGCTGCGGCTGACCTGCATCAGGATCGTGGTGCCACCGCTGGCCTGTTGGAGGTGGCCCGGGATCGCGTTGGCGAGCGCGATGGCGGCACCGATCTTGCCGCTGAAAGACGAGGTCTTCGCCACGAGGCCCGAGAGCCTGATCTCGACCTTCTCCTGGTAGAGCGACAGGCCGATGATCTCGCCGGCCTTGTCGAGGACGGTCTTCTCCTGGTTGGAGAAGTCGAAGGACAGGTCGGTGATGAGGATTCCCGGCTGATCGTTCGGGATGCCCCAGTTGCCGGTGGTGCCAAGGAAAGTCGCGGCCATTTGACCGCGTGCGGCGTGTCAACCGGGCGACAGGGCAGGGGATCAGCCGCGCACTCGTGCTGTCCAGAGGCGGTTCAGCATTGGACAGCGTCTCGCGCGGACCCCTGTTTGGCGCTTCTTGAAGCGATGTTGACGGTCGAAACAAAAGCACCCCCTCCCGGCTTACCGAGAGAGGGCGGTGGATTCCGGGGGTGAAAAGTTGAATGGGTGAAATCTGCCTACGGAGTCTCGGTCATGATCGCTTGTCGCGGTTCGCATGAGAGCCTGAAGAACGCCTTGGGGGTGGCCGAAGAAATCGGAACATCGAGGGTGAAATAGTCACCCTGGTCGGTGTTGACTCGATCCGAGTAGGGAACCCAGCCCTGAAGATCCTGGCTGGCCTCAATCCAGTAGTTAATCCGCTGGTTGCACGACCATTGGAAAGCAAGGCTCGCCGGCCCCCCGGAGAAATCCATCTCGAGCCTTGAGAACGCGTCAAACGGATCCGTATCGGACGTCCATTCCATCTCGTTGCTGAAGCCGTCGGAGTCGGGATCGGCACCGGCAACCAGATCGGTCGGCGTGAAGGCCAGGCCTTGGGCCCTGCCGGCGATCCATGCGGAAAAACTCGGATACTTCGTGGCATCCCCGCTCAACGTGACGGTTCGCGTGAAGCGGCTGGTATTCCCCGCAGCGTCGGAAACCTGGAATTCCAGCGGATAGCTACCCGCTTGCCCCCAATTCACGCTGCCGGAGATCAGCTTGATACGATGCGAGAGCGACCCTTGCTCCGGGTCTTCCGCCAGCAAGCCCCTGTAAATGTCCGTGGTGGCCGGAGGCGAGGTGAACGCGAGTTCATTCGACCCGGTGAAAACCGGGTCCGTGGCGTCCACGACCCGCACATTCCGCGCGACGCTCGCTCGATTGCCGGAACGATCGACGACGGTGTAAGTGATCGTCTGAATTCCTGGAACGAAGGGGTTGATTCTGCCAGTGACCACGATATCCGCGGACAAATCACCATCGATCCCATCGTGCGCCGTGAATCCGGGTTCCACGTAGGGTTGTCCGAATGGCAGATTCGGATTCGCCGATCCGGTCAGAGTCACCACCGGCGCGGTGGTGTCCGGTATTCCGAAAAGCAAGAACGACTGGTAGCCGCGGAACACCGGGGCGCCCCAGCGTCCTGCCGCGTTTTTGAAGCGAACTCCGATCCGGTGACTGCCGGCATTGCGCGCCGTGATGTCCACGCCGGCCTGAGCGAAGTCTCGCTGGTGGCTGCTTGCCGTCCCTGCCAAATCGATCGGAAGTCCAGCTCCTTCACCCGGATCAATGTCGGTGAAATACTCGGCTGCCACGATTTTCCGACCCGCACTGCCAAGGTCGCCCTTTTGTTCCATCCGGGTCGTCAGGCCCTGGGAAGCGGCGACCCACTCGTCTGCCACGGCACCATCGGCTTTGCGGGTGATGCGCAGGGTGGTGGTCCCTGCCATCTCCGCCACCACGAGTCCTGCAAGAGAAGGGTTGCCTGAAATCGCCTGCTGCAGGCGCTGCATGAATGAGCGCAGGGTCTCCTCGGTCCTGCGTTGGATCTCAATCGAGTGAGCTCCGATGATCACCTGATAGAGCGCTTCGGAAACATACTTGCGGGGCGAAATGGTCCATACTTGAGGGCGTGGCGGATCTCCTGTTTCAGCCTCCAATTCCGAGACCCCGGCCTCCGTTTGCGCCAGGAGTAGCGAGTCCATGAGGGTGATGCGCCGAATCGCCGGATTGCTCCAGCGGCCCTGGTCGTCTCTCACCCGGATTCCGATGCTGTAGGTCCCCGGCACGGGGTCGGAAAGCTCAAGCGCCACCTGCGAGAATCCAGTGGCGAGTGAGGAGGTGTCTTCCAGGCTCAGCGTCGTGCCGTTCCCCGCGCCGGGGTCAGTGCCGATGAAGTATTCGGCATTCGCCTCTCCCGCGAATCCGCCGATGCCCGACAAACTGGAATCGTCCATGCCCTGAGAAGCGCTGCCGTTCGGGTCGAGTCCGCCAGCGAGCTGGTAGCCGCCGGGTGAGAGTGTGAAGCGCCGGATCGCCGGATTGCTCCAGCGGCCTTGATCGTCCCTGACCCGGATGCCAACGGTGTAGGTGCCGGGCTCTTTGCCCGACAGGCCGAGCGCCACCTGCGAGAATCCCGTGGCGAGCGACGAAGTGTCGTCCAAGCTCAGTGCCGTGCCATTGCCCGCGCCGGGGTCAGTGCCGGGGTCAGTGCCGACGAAATACTCGGCATTTGCTTCTCCGGCGAATCCGCCGATGCCCGACAGGCTGGAATCGTCCATACCTTGGGACGCGCTGCCGTTCGGGTCCAAGCCACCGGCGAGCTGGTAGCCGCCCGGTGACAGTGTGAAGCGCCGGATTGCCGGATTGCTCCAGCGGCCTTGATCGTCCCTTACGCGGATGCCGATGCTGTAGGTGCCGGGCTCTTTGCCAGATAGGCCGAGCGCGACTTGCGAAAATCCCGTGGCGAGTGACGAAGTGTCTTCCAAACTCAGTGCCGTGCCATTGCCCGCGCCGGGGTCAATGCCGACGAAGTATTCGGCATTCGCTTCTCCGGCGAATCCGCCGATGTCCGACAAGCTGGAATCATCCATGCCTTGGGACGCGCTGCCGTTCGGGTCCAAGCCACCGGCGAGCTGGTAGCCGCCCGGTGACAGCGTGAAGCGCCGGATTGCCGGATTGCTCCAGCGGCCTTGATCGTCCCTTACGCGGATGCCGATGCTGTAGGTGCCGGTCTCTTTGCCGGAAAGGCCGAGCGCGACTTGCGAAAATCCCGTGGCGAGCGACGAAGTGTCTTCCAAACTCAGTGCCGTGCCATTGCCGACGCCGGGGTCAGTGCCGACGAAATACTCGGCATTTGCTTTTCCCGCGAATCCGCCGATGCCCGACAGGCTGGAATCGTCCATACCTTGGGACGCGCTGCCGTTCGGGTCCAAGCCACCGGCGAGCTGGTAGCCACCCGGTGACAGCGTGAAGCGCCGGATCGCCGGATTGCTCCAGCGGCCTTGATCGTCCCTGACCCGGATGCCCACGGTGTAGGTGCCGGGCTCTTTGGCGGAAAGCCCGAGCGCGACCTGCGAGAATCCCGTCGCGAGCGAGGAAGTGTCTTCCAAGCTCAGTGCCGTGCCATTGCCGACGCCGGGGTCGCTGCCGACAAAATACTCGGCGGCAACCATGGGTGCCGCCTGCGCCGCATTGAGCAGCGCGGTGAAGAGCAGCCAGGGCCCGAGCCACCGGAATCGAGAGGGGCGATCAGTCATGCCACGGGGGTTCCGATGCGTTAGGGGGCGCTGACCGCCTGGCCTTCACTCAGGATCACTTCGGTATCGATGCCTTCCAGCACCATGTCGGGCGAGAGATCGAAGGAAATCACCACCGGGTTCTCGGTGGTCCAGCCGTCCGGGTCGAACCAAGCCCCGCCGGAGGGTCCGATGTCGTTGCGGCTGCCATCGCGGTCATTGTAGCGCGGGTCGGGAGTCCCGGCATTGAGGCAGGGGGAGCCGGCCTGGAGCTTCGGCGCTTCGTTTTCGACGAAGAGCGGGTCGGCGTAGAGCGTGCCTTCGGCGATCACGCCGTTGGCTTCGCGGGCGTTCCAAGGCGAGGCCCAGTAAAGATTGTTTTGAGCGAGCACTCCAAAGGGAGCGGAAATACCATGCTTCGCGCCAACTACGATGTTGTTGATGATGGTCGCATCAGAGAAATCGCGGACGTAGATCCCGTCGCCGCGAACTCCGTAATCGGGGCCGTGATAATAGATCATTTGACAGTAATTGTTAGAAACGAATGCCTTGTTGCCACCGCCGCGCAAATCAATTCCGTTTTCCCCGTCTCCATGCACATGGTAACCAACCCGAATGATCCTGTTATTGACCAACTGAATCTGCGAGTTACTCACGTTGCAGTGGATCCCGTTTGCCTCGGCACCTTGACGATCGACCAAGCAACCCACTGCCACGAACTTCGCGGCATTCGCGTCGGTGAAAGTGATGCTGCGTGCCTGAGAGTAGCCCACCCAGGCTCGCTTGGAGCGCAAAACCGTGTCTCCTGAAACGGTCGTCCGAAACGCGACGGTTTTCTGAGCACTGGTCTGCGAATCAAAATTCCCGCTGACGGCGATCTGAGAAGCTATAAGACTGCCTGCAGTTTGGTTGAGTCCCTCGGTAAGACTCGACTTTGAAATTTCAAGATTTGTGCTCCCTGCCGTGAGATTCGACAACTGGCATTCGGAGATTTTCAGCACCGAGGTCCCCTCCACGGTGATTCCTGAGCCGTTTCGCGCATCCACATTCCGGAGCACCAGGCCTGTGGTATTCGCGACCCAGATCCCGCGGCCAGATGAGCCGACGGTAAAGCCGTCGAATGGCGGGCAGTCGGTCACCCCGGAGAAGGTGACATGCCCATTGATGGTCACTTCCTGACCACTCACCTCGACCAGGCGGATCGCCTTGTTGATGGTGATGTCCTCGTTGTAGGTCCCGCCGAAGATCGCGACGATATCCCCCGCGACGGCGAGGTTGATCTTCGCTTGGATCGATGTGCCGGGAAGAACGGCGTGGGTGGCGGCGTGCGCGGTCATCAACGACGCGACGAGGGGAATGATCGGCAGGAGGTGCGACGGTAATTTCATGGAGGTCGGTGGATTTGGAATTGGAATCAGATCTTACGGCGGGCTTGGCAGACGTCAGCGCTGTCAGCGGCGGTGCCGGGAGGCGGGCTCTCTTCCGGCAGCTGTGCCGCAGCATCCGCCCAGGCCAGGGTGGCGCAGCGGAGGACTTCTGCGTTGCTGGAAAAGCCCAGTGCCCGGACCCGCTCGAGTGTCTCCATCTCCTCTCCGGATAGCAAAACGCGGATCGTTTTCACCGGCATCGGATTGCACCGACGCGCACCGGAGGCAAGAAGATTGTTGCAGGATAGTTCGGGGTCGTTCATAGTATCAAAAAGATGGCTACGGAAAAAAAGGGAATCACCGTCCGCTTCGAGGTGAGCGAGATGCAAGAGTTGGATGCTCTGTCGGACCGCTATCGGGTCAGCTCCGCCACCATCATCCGGTGGGCGCTTCGTGCGTTGGCGAACCACGTCGAGCGCAATGAGGGCCGCCTGGTCTTGCCACTCGAGCTTGGGGAGGATGGGGCAGCCAAGCCGAAAAAAGTCGTTGCCAAAAAGCCTGGAGAGCCTGTCCGCCCCGTTTCTCGGGCGACTCGTCCGCCGAAGAAACGCGGGAATTGAGGCTCGGGTTCCGGGCCTGGGAGCGGGGGGCGGAAGCGCCTTGCCGGTAGGTGCGGTGGCCAGGTTCGATCCGCGCTCGCCGGTTGGATTTCCGGCGGTGACATGGAGTTGGCTGCTGACAAAATTTTTAATATGGAATTGATGGTGCAGGTTGCCCATGGGAGCGCGAATTCCGTTGTCGTGGATGCGCAGGGTGGGGGACGGGGTGGGACAAGCGTGGGGACAGCCCGGGAATTTCCGTTTTCCCCGTGAGAGGGGCCCGCGAAAGCGGGGGAGGGGCTTGCTCCTCCGGTGCTCGGGATCAAAGGGCCGATACAACCGCCTCGTAGCTCAGCACGCTTTCCCGGCCGCGCGACTCGTCCGGCGTGGTGCTGCCTTCCCGCTCGATGAGGTCGTGGAGGACGAAGGTTTCCGAATC
>JBIPNO010000182.1:0-12910 GCA_044372775.1 Haloferula sp. | reverse complement strand
GCCCATCGGTGACAACACTCTCGCAGCCGAAGTAAAATGGATCCCCGAACGCAACACCGAGAAGCGCATGGAAGGTGATAGCTTCTGGCTCAAGGTCGTTTATCAATTCTGATTGGCCATGAAATCAAGCACTACAACAGCATGAAACATATCACACTCCTCGTCCTGCTTTTTTTAGGCCAGCTCTTTGCCGCCGATCCCCTTCCCTCGTGGAATGACACCGCCCCCAAGCAATCGATCATCACCTTCGTCGAAAAAGTATCGAAGGAAGGCTCATCCGACTTCGTGCCGCTCGCTGAACGCATCGCCACGTTTGACAACGACGGCTGCCTCTGGGCGGAGCAGCCGATGTATTTCCAGTTCTTCTTCGCGATGGACCGCATCAAAACCCTCGCGCCGCAACATCCCGAGTGGCAAACGAAGGAGCCATTTGCATCGTTGCTCAACCCCCTTTTCCCCGCCCTCCGGTCCGCCCCAACGGCTGTTTCAGGGGCCTCCCGCCAAAAGCAAATTCCTAGCAGCCAGCCGTTCACCTACACGATTTCCGGCAATGCCATCACCGTGAAACTGGGCGAGATCCGTGAATCCTATTTCATGCAGGCGGATCTCCGGGAGATCTACCAAGTTGTTCCTGAAGGTCGCTTTGCAGGAAACAGGAAATGGTATGGGAGGCGGAAGTAGCCCATCATCTTGGCATGTTCTCCATCCGGACGAATCTCTATCGACCCGGCTGCTAGAAGTCCGGCAGGTGCACGATGCCGCGTTTCAATGCCAGGGTGACAGCCTCGGTCCGGTCCTTGGCTTGGAGTTTGGCGAGGATGTTCTTCACGTGGGATTTGACCGTTTCCTCGGAGATCCCCAAACTTGTCGAGATTTGTTTGTTCGCCTCGCCTCTGGCGATACACAGCACGATCTCACGCTCGCGCAAGGTGAGGGTTTCGACAAACTTGCGGGCCTTGAGTTGCCGGGCGATTTCCGCAGGGATCCACTGCTTTCCTTCGGTCAAGGCGCGAATCGCCGGGACGATCTGCTCGCCCGAGTTGTGTTTGAGGATATAGCCTGATGCGCCGGCCTCGAATGAAGCATGGATGTCCTCGTCTCCCTCGAAATTGCTGAGAACGAGAATCCGGGCGTCCGGGGTGGCATCGCGGATGGCGCGGATGGCTTCCACTCCGCTGAGAACCGGAAGGCCGAGATCGATGATCATGATGTCCGGCTTCAACTCTTCATGGACCTGGATCGCCTCCGCGCCATTGGCCGCTTGTCCCGCAAAGATGAAATCCGGTTGACGTTCGATCAAGCTGCGAAGCCCTTCTCGCACGATATAATGGTCATCGACGACTACGATTCGGATGGGTTTCATGAATGGGTTGCCTGGGTGGAAAGAGGGACGTCCACCCGGACGGTGGTGCCGGTATCGGGTGTGCTGCTGATGGTAAGGCTGCCGCCGATCCGGACGGTGCGCTCCTCCATGCCGACCAGACCGAAATGTCCGGGTTTTCGTGCGCCTTCATGCATCCCGCTTCCGTTGTCAGTAATGACGAGGCTGGCGTGGTTGGGAGTGGCGGCGAGTTGAATGCTCAAGCGTGTCGGGTGGGCATGTCGAACCGCATTGCCCAAGGCCTCCTGACCGATGCGCAGCAAGTTGTCTTCGACCAACAGGGGCAGTCGGGTCGTGAAATTCTGTTGTTCGAGATCCACCTCGATGGAGGTTCCCAGAACCAGGGATCGCGCCGTTCGCTCAAGTGCCTCGGCGAGGTTGAAGTTGTCCGTGGATTGGGAACGCAGGTTCCAAACCGACTGCCGCATTTCGAGATGGCACTGCTGCACGAGGGAGCGCGCCGCGACAAGATCCAGATCGGTTTTTCCGTCACCCGAGTCCATGCTGTAAAGGCGGAGTTGAATGGCGGTGAGCCCTTGTTCGAGGGTGTCGTGGATATCGCCGGCCAGGCGGGTGCGCTCGGCGGTTACGGCTTGCCGTTCACGCATCTCCGCCTTCAATGAGGCGCTTCTGCGGGCGAAGAAAAACGCTGCGGCCGTCGCGGCCAGAAGGATTCCAAGGACCGCGCTGAGGGCGACCAGCAATCGCCTTACCGTGAAATAGCTTGCCGGTTTGGTGACGGAGATTTTGCTCGCATCGGGAACGAGAATCTTGAACGTGGTGGGATTTCCCAGGCTGTCGGTCTGGATCAGGCAAATCCCACTGATCTTCACCTCCGCCCCGACTTGGAATGCCGCCGGAACCGCCTGGTCACTCTCACCACGCAGCTCCGCGGTGAAAATACCTTTCGGAGTTTGCATGGAAAACACCGAGGTCTTCTGCTGCGATCCGGCTTCCGGAATCATTCGCGCGGGTATATCCATTCGCTCCACGAGGCGGCCGGACAGCGTCACGTAGTTGGCGTGTTGCCGCCCTGATAGAAGCTCGTCCACTGCAAACTCCTCGGGATGGACGGGCGCTTCCACTTCCGGCGATGCCTTGAGCATCGCCTCCGAGAGCACCGGCAAAAACGATTCCAAATCGAGAAATCCCGTTGCCTCGACCCACTGTCCAGGCTGGAAAGCGGGATGGTTCGAGGGCCTAACCGCCAAGCCGCTTTTACGGTCGTTGAGGTAGATGACATCGGCATCCTGATAGATAATCTCGCCCCGGGTGCGTTTGCGGTCTCTCCGGGTTTGCCCGGGACTGTAGCGGAACACGTGCTCCAGGGAAGTGATCGGAATTTTCGAAGGGTCCGGCATTCCCCTGCGGTTTAGAGTCAGCCCCTCCATCGAAGGAATCAACACCTCGACATCCACCAACTGCCGGAAATCGTCACGGGCCTTAACCGGAGATACCACCCCGATTCCCATGAGATCCCCGCCGATGAACCCTTCAAGCGTGTCGGGATGATTGAAATTGCTGATCAGGACCTTGAGCCGGAAGCCCCCTGAATCGAGGATCATCGAAACACGGGTGGGGCTGAGGGCTTCCGCCGAGCGGATTGATCCACCGACCTTGACCCGTTCTGCGATGAATGCCCCGTTGCGAATGCCGCCGCCGGATGCGTTCATGGCGGTGGGGAGAGCTCCCTGCCCGAGCGGGCGAAACGTCGCGCGGGTGATGAGCGGGGTGAATGGACCTCGCTCGAGCATTCCCTGGACGAAAACCTCATCTCCAAACTCCGGAAGTGACTCCGTCCCGGAGGTCACGCGCACTCCTCCGGTCGCGTCCTGGATGTAGAACATGCTTCCGACAGTCGCATCCACCCAGGTGACAACGCCGCGGACTTTGACTTCGGTTTCCGTAAACGGATCACGGGAGGCGATGGTTTGAACGGCGCGGATCGGCTTGGTTCCGTCGTTCGGCAACTCGGCTGCTTTGATCGCCCCGGGGAAATGAGCGGCTGACACCGCGAGCCACAAAGCCAAACCCAGCCCCCGCGATCCGGTTGCCGAGAAGCTCAAACTGCGATGGCTGATGGGACCCTTCACCTCAATGAGTCTCAGATGGATTTACCTGAGACACAAGCCCGCCGCAGGGGCACCGGACCATCAGGGGTTCAGCGTGGTCTTGAGGACCGCGGGATAAGTGTTTCCCGTGGCGGTTCCGGCACCGGTCATCGCAAAGCCAAAGGTGATGCTGTCGCCCATGCAGTTGATCAGGTCTCCGTTGACCACCTGGGAACTGAGGGCCTGGGCTGCCCTGACACCGAGGAAATTGTTTCCGGCGACGGTGAGGTGGACACCATCGTCGTCATTGGCATTGGCCACGCAGCGGAGCAGCGAAGCAACGTTGTTGGCCGTCGCATCCGCGATGGTGGTGCCGGGGCTTTCCTCGAGGAAGCGGGAGCGCCAATCGATAAAGATGGCACCCGTCGCAGTGGCAACACTGGCCACCGCGGCGTTGTATTCCGTTAGGTGGTCCTGGAGCCGCGCGAGTTGTGGATGGGACGGGTGGCGCGACGCGGCATACGCTGCATTGACCGGATGAATGCCGACTAGGAAGACTTTCCTGACGTTTGCCGTGAAGGCTTGGTTGACCATGCTGGTGAGATTCGCGCTGAAGGTGGACAGGCTGACCAGCTTGGCGGAATTCAGTGCGTCGTTGATGCCGAAGTAGAGCACCAGATGGTCCGGGTTGGTCGCCAATACGGTGGGAAGACGAGCTAGGCCGTCATTGGTATTGTTTCCAGAAACTCCGGAGTTCTGGACCGTTATGGAGAACGCCGGGACCGCGTCCTTCTCAGCCACTACGAAGAATCGGACCGGGCCGGAACCCGGGACAGCAGTCAGGATATTGGTCGGAGTTGTGGCGAGAATGTCGCCGTAGGGATCGTTTCCGCCGGGACCGTCTGGATCGTAAACGGCCCAAGTGGCGGGCGCGGTGGACAGATCCGTGCTGCTCAGCAGATCGTAAACCTTGCCGCTCTGGCTCGGCCAACTGAAGTCGTAGTTCGCGCCGGTCCGGGTGATCTCGAGAGGAAAATAAACCGGCACCAGTGGCACGGTCACATCGGCGTAACTTCCGCCAACCCGGATTTCATCGAAGGTGTAGTTGATTGCACTTGCCGCCGCGATGCGGACTTTGTCGAAATTCGTGATTTCGACATCCAAGGTGGCGTCGGCTACGGTGGGGAGAGTGCCGAGCGTGGGATTCACAAACAGGGAGACCGCGTCTTTCCCGCCAGCGCCCGCGCCCCAGAGGATCCGGGCCACGAGCAGATAGGTGATGTTGGAAGCAGGCACCACAGCCGTCGAACCCGTGACGAGGGGTGGTCCGTTATCGAGGATGCGCCAAGCCCCCCCGGTGCCGCCGTTGGCGAAGGTGACTTCGGCGTCCGTGGATGCGATTCCGTTGCTGTTATAGAAGGAAAGTCCGGCAAAGGTAACGGTGGAAGCCGCTCCATTGCGCTGGGCCAGGAAGCTGATCCATGTTTCCGACTCACCATCTCCGTAAATGGTATTGAGGCTGCGGAAATTGATCGTGGTGGCCCCTCCTCCGTCAGCGGTTTTTGCCGCTCCACCGGTGGTGGGGAGGCCCGTGTAGGTGAGCCCGGGAGTGGTGTAAATGGTGCTGTTGCCGGAGTCCGTGTAGGCTCCGGACCAGCCGGATCCGCCGTTTTTCCCGGTGAGGTCGCCCGTGGTGGCACCGTAGTCGAAGCCATCGTAGTCGGTGAGGCCTGCCGATGCGACGGAACAGAGCGCCAGATGGAGCCATGCGGCGGAATAGAGGACTTTGGATTTTTGGATGAGTTTCATGAGGTTTGGATTTGGGTTTGAGCGAAGCAACTGCAACACGCTCCGGGTTTCCGGCTTTTTTGAAAAATGCCTAACCCGTCTCCATCACTCGCGCGGTGAGGAGAAAGGAGGCATTCTGATATTGGTTCAAGACGAACGTCGACGGCGAAAGGCCAGCGAGGACAATCCCAGCAGGAGGGCGGTGCTGGTGGACGACTCCGGCACCGGGGTCACGCTCGCGAACGAATCGCCAATCCGGATCTCATCGAAGGTGTAATTGACTCCGCTTGCCCCCGCGATGCGGACCTTGTCAATATTTGTCGCCATGTTGATGTCGCGGCTGGTATCCGCTGCCAAGGGAGTGAGCCCCAGGGTGGGGTTCACGAAAAGGGAGACCGTTTCAGTTCCGCCGGCCCCCGCGCCCCAGGCGATCTTGGCCACGAGCAGATAGGTGGTGTCCGAGGCGATTGTTATACCGGTGGACACCGCTGTGGTGGCACCTCCGTTGTTGTTATCGAAGAGCCGCCAGGTCCCGCCGGTGCCGGCATTCGAAATGGTAAACTCGGAGTCGGCGGCAGCGATTCCCGTGCTGTTGTAGAAGGAAAGTCCAGCAAAGGTAGTGGTGGACGCCGCTCCATTGCGTCGGGCGAGAAAGCTGATCCAGGTCTCGCCGGAAGAGATGGCAGTGAACCCCCGGAAGCTGAGGGTGGTGGCGGTCCCTCCGTCGGCGGTCAGTGAGGCTCCTCCGGCGGTTTCGAGGGTGCCGTAAGTGAGACCGGTGGTACTGTAGATGGTGCTGTTGCCGCCGTCGGTGTAGGCACCCGAAAAACCGGATCCGCCGTTTTTCCCGGTGAGGTCACCGGAGCTGGCACCGTAGTCGAAGCCGTCATAGACAGTGAGAGTTGCGGATGCTGCCGAACAAAGGGCCAGATGGAGCAATGCGGCGGAGTAGAGGGTTTTGGTCTTCATGGAGTCTCGGTTTGCTGGGGTTTTGGATTTACGCTACGACGACACGGTATCCATGTGACCCGCTCCCTAGCATCCCTCATTCGAGGGAGAAGACCACGGTTTACATCCATCGTCCGAAGTGGAACGTATTCCTCCCGTGTCATTGCTATTTTTCAAATCCGTTGCCCGTTGTGGTGTTGCTTGTCTATCCATGTTGATTGCTTTCGGGGCGTCCGGCGAAGTCGTCGCCCAGTCACAAACTCGTTATGACGTCTGCGTCTATGGGGGAACCTCCGCCGGGGTGATTGCCGCGGTTCAGGCAAAGAAAATGGGTAAATCCGTCATTTTGATTTCACCCACCAAACCTTTGGGCGGACTCAGCAGCGGAGGTCTGGGATTCACCGACATGGGCGATGAGCGCACGGTGGGCGGATTGAGTCGGGAATACTTCCATCGTATCTGGGAATACTATCAGAAGCCGGAGGCGTGGAAGTTCCAGCCCAAGGAGACCTTTCGAAGCTCCGGTCAACACGGGCCCGCTTTCAACAAGGAGTTGGAAATCGGCACCGTCTTCGAGCCGCACGTGGCGGAACGCCTGTTCGACCAAGTGCTCGCCGAAAGCGGCGTGGAGTTGATCCGTGACCGGCTTGATCGATCTAGCAGGATTGTGAAATCCACCAACCGCATCGCCAGCGTCCGGATGGAAAGCGGCAAAGAGGTAAAGGCTGGAGTTTTCATCGACGCGACCTACGAAGGCGATCTCATGGCCGAAGCCGGTGTCTCCTACACGGTCGGCCGCGAGGCAAATTCGCAATACGATGAAAAAGCGAACGGCATCCAAAAAGGACACAAGGGCAATCAACTCCCCAAAGGCATTGATCCCCATGTAATCAAGGGCGACCCAACCAGCGGTCTATTGCCGCGGGTGAATGCAAATGCGGGAGGGGAAAACGGGGCCGGGGACAAGCGTGTCCAGGCTTATTGCTACCGCATGTGCCTGACCGACGTGCCCGCGAACCGGATCCAGGTGGAAAAACCTCCGGGCTACCGTGATGAGAATTACGAGCTGCTTTTCCGCGCCATCGAGGCCGGGCAAAAGAGCCGGTTCTTCAAATTCAGCCTGCTTCCCAACCGGAAGACGGATTCCAACAATGACTCCGGAATCTCCACCGACTACATCGGCATGAGTGATGACTATCCGGAGGCGGACTACGCCACGCGTGCCCGGATCGAAGAAGCGCACAAGAACTGGCAGCTCGGCCTCATTTGGACGCTGCAAAACCATCCAAGAGTGTCCGAGTCGATTCGGCAGTCTCACGCAAAGTGGGGCCTGCCCAAGGACGAGTTTGTCGAAAACGGCCATTGGTCGCCCCAACTCTATGTCCGGGAAGCGCGCCGCCTCGTGAACGACCATGTCATCGATGAAAACGACATCCTCAAGCGGACAACCGGACAACCCGTCGGCATGGGTTCCTATAAAATGGACTCGCACCACACCCAATACCATGTCGGTGATGATGGTTTCGTCACCGCAGAGGGTGATGTGCAGAAGTCAATCAACGGACCCTATGAAATCGACTATCGCGCGCTCATCCCCAGGGAAGACGAGTGCGCGAACCTGATCGTGCCGGTCTGCCTGGCCGCCTCGCACATCGCGTATGGGTCCATCCGGATGGAGTCGGTCTTCATGATTCTCGGGCAAAGCGCCGGGACCGCAGCCGCCCTCGCCGTGGAAGAAGGAATTAGCGTCCAACAAGTTCCTTACGGGAAATTGAAGAATCGTCTTGAGCAGGATGGACAGATTCTGAAGATGCCAGCCTCATCCCGTCCCTCGAATGGGGGATGATTTTAAGAAGCAGTTTCCTTAGACTGCGGGTTATTGTAGCGGGCGTTGCGGAATCATCATCATTGATGATGCCGGCCACATGAAGACGCTCGTTTTTGATGAAAACCCAACCACCACCAGAAATGCCTTCATTTGCTAGATCGAACCATCCACCTTCAAACCTCGCCTTGTGCTTGATGGGGAACCGTGGAAATCCTACTCGTAAAAAGGGATTCGCTCTGGTTGTGACGCTTTCCCTCATGATCCTGCTGACGGTGATCGCGGTCGGCTTGCTTTCGTTGTCCTCCATCACGCTGCGCAGCAGCAGCCAGGGAGCGGCCCTCGCGACCGCCCGGGCAAATGCGCGCATGGCGCTTTGCCTGGCGATCGGTGAATTGCAGAAACAAGCGGGACCAGACCAGCGGGTGAGCGCCAGAGCCGACCTTGTGGGCACACCGCAGAATCCGAGCTGGACCGGCGTGTGGCGCGCGGACCAGCCGGACTCTCTGCCAAACTGGCTTGTCAGCGGCGAGAAACCCGATCCGGCAACCGCGCTGCCGGCAACATCCTCCGTATCCCTGCTCGCCGCCATCAAGGGCAAGACTGACTCCAAGGAACTCCGCGTCCCCTTGGTGAAGATTTCCCCATCCAAAACCACTGGCGGTATGGGCTGGTGGGTCGGCGACGAAGCGGTGAAGGCACGTGTCGATTTGACCAAACCCAGTGGAGCGCCGCCTGACAATAGCTCGCGTCTAGCCCGCTCCCAGTCCACGCTCGAATCCGGCTTGCTCGCCCTTGGTCGCGGATTCGAACAACTCGGACCTGACTCAGCAGTTGACAAGAGCACGCTGATTTCGATGGAAACCTTGAGTTTGGCGACCTCCGAAACGGATCTGCCGCGCACCTATTTCGATGATCTCACCTCGGGTGGCCATGGAATTCCGGTCAACGTCGCCCAAGGTCGCCTGAAAACCGACCTCTCGCTGCTCTTCGACCGCTCCCAACAGAACAAGTCATACATCGCGGACTATCTGGGAGCCAAGGGCAACAACGGGCTGCCCGCCCAGACTTACACAGTTAGTTCCCCAGAGAAATTTTACCTCAGCGATTCCATCCGAGGCCGGGTCCAAGGTGGGGCCGGGCCGAACTGGGGTATCCTTTGGAACTATGCGCGACTGTGGAAAAACCTGTCGAATCAGAAGATCGCACCGGTTCTCTCCTCGCCCACCGTGGGGACGGATGTCCGGATCAACGACTGGCTGCCCTATCAGAAAAGCGGAGCCGGGGCGAAACTCGCCGAAGATATCCAACACACCAACAGCCCGGTCACCCCGGTAATTTCCCACCTTCAGATCGGATTCCGCCTGAAAACCCGACTCATCGGACCGGACCGCTACCAGTTGCAACTGCAGGTCAAGCCGGTGCTCGGCATTTGGAATCCCTATAACGTCCCGATCAGCAGCACCTCATATATCTTCGACTGGGGGGTATTCCCATGGCTGCGTTATGCTTCAGGCAATTCGTCGGGGATCCAAAACCCACTGCCGGCGGATACCGATCCAAATGGCGATACGAATTCGGTCGTCGAAGTCTGGACGCGCGACCAATGGAAACAGACCGATCAGACTGGGCAAACCCGCCTGACCATGGAAGCCAACGCGATCGACCTTCAACCCGGGGAGTTCAGATTGTTCTCGGTGTCCTCATCCACCAACATGGTTGCTAGAAACAAACTGAAGTCGGCATGGAACGAAGAAGGCGCCTATGTGATTGATCTGCGCAAGGCGAACGGGAGTCCGGCAGTTCTGGCGGGAACCTTGGCCAACGGGACGCCACGTTATCTCTGGATCGGAGATATGGTTCTTGATGATGTGCAACAAGCCACCACCCGCGCCCGCTTCCCGGATGTGCTGAAAACAAACGCGGCCCAGAGCTTTTTTGCCTTCAAGGCGAATAATGACAGCGGGTCGATTTCCCGCTATGTCGACATTTGGAATACCGGCAGCGGGACGCCTTTCAGTGTGCCGGAGCGCATCCTCTCGGGAGCGGTTTCAGGGGTTGGAACCTCCAAAGCGAAACACAAAATCACCGACCTCGCCCTTCCCGGCGGCTACGAGCATCTCGCCACCTGGTCCTTCTTCCTGCGCACCACCACCCAGATGGAGGATGCGAACCAACGGTTGAGAGGATGGGTTGATGCGAACCCGCGCGCCCTATCCATCAATCCCCGCTGGGAAGGTGCGATCGCGGCCAACGGCAAACGCCAGGGCTGGAACCTGACCAGTGCCCTGATGGGCGGCGCGCATGGCACCGGACTTCCGGCGAAAGTCGTGGGCGACGGAGGAGCCGGCAATCGCGGCCTGGTCGCGGAGGCCAGCGAGGGCAGTGAAAACATCGAACCCCAGCTCGGAGATATCGCGCGCTATCAGGGGCTCGGCGGGGCATCCAACACGGCGGTCGGAGGCCAGCCGAACGTCATGATCTACGATGTCCCGAGAAGCCCGCTGGTTTCCATCGGTCAGTTCCAGCACGCCCAGCTCAGCCGCTACAGTTTCGAGCCCGGCTTCGTCGTGGGGAACTCCTATGCCGACCTGAAAATTCCGCTGGATACCACTGTCGCTAACAATTTTAACGGTTTTTCCGGTCACAACGTTTCAGACATCTCCCATGAGGTCAACGAGCGGCTGTGGGATGACTTTTATTTCTCCACCCTCGGACTCGACTATCAAGGGACCGCGGGTGCCACTTTTGATTCCGTTTACAACTACGCAAAAAAGGCATTTCCGCTGGCCAATCCGCGGATCGAGTTTGTTCCGGAGTCCTCGGACGCATCGCTCGACAAGCTCATCAGCACCGCCGCTGGCAAACTACCCGAAGTGATCTCCTCGCGAATCCGGATCGCGGGCGCCTTCAATGTCAACTCCACCTCGAAAACCGCATGGAAGGCATTACTTTCCTCGATGGGGGCCTCGGAACTACCACGCATCGATCCCGCCAATCCAAGCGCCAATCCGGCTTGGGAAAACCCCAAGGGCACCCGCTTCAACCGCTTCGGTCACGTGGCCACGGCCGACGCCTTCACCAAGGGTGGCGATGGTCAGGATCCCGCATTCTGGATTGGCTGGCGCGAACTGGATGCCGATGAGTTAGACAAGCTTGCCAGTGCGATCGTCGATGAGGTCAAAGCCCGTGGCCCCTTCCGTTCGCTGGCTGAATTCGTCAACCGCGATCCCTCCGCCTCCAACGTCGAGCATCGCCGGAAAGGGCCGCTGCAGGCCGCCATCGACCGCACGGTCAATGCGGGACTTCCGGGCAGCGTCAGTGACCAAGCGGCCTCAAAGCCGACCGGTCCGTTTTCCGATGCGATCAACGGCGAGAGCCAGGCGGTCGGGCAGGCCGGCTATCTGATGCAGGGTGATGTATTGCAGAGTCTCGGGCCGGTTCTTCAGGCCCGCTCCGACTACTTCAGGGTTCGCGCCTACGGAGAAGCGCTGGACGCCGGAGGCAAGGTGATCGCGCGTGCGTGGTGCGAGGCCTTCGTTCAACGCGGGGCTGGCTATGTCGATCCCTCGGAAAGTCCGGAGACTCATTTTACCGCCCTCTCCAAGGTGCCGAACAAGACCTTTGGGCGTCGTTTTGAACTCATCTCCTTCCGCTGGCTGGTGCCCGGCGAGATCTAACACTCCGATCATCATGAACCTTCGAATCCTACTCACTCTCGCCGTACTGGCAATCCCGGCATTTGGCCAGACTCTGCCACACAAGACCCGGATTCTATCAATTTCCACCGATCAGCCGGTCGAAAACGTTTTCTTCATGAATGACGGCAAAGTGGAGCCGTTCGTATCCGACCGCAGCGGCCTGGGCGAGCCGATACCCTACACGGGGCCACGGCAGTTCGTCCTCCGCGGCAGTGCCGAAGAGTTCGCCGCAAAGCCGCCGCTTCCGGAACCGCTCGCCTCGGCGGTGTTGCCCGAGCGTTCGAACTTGGTCCTGCTCGTGGCCGATCGCTCACCCGATGGCAAGACCAAGCTGACCGCCTACGATGTGGATGCGGAAGGTTTCAAGGCTGGTGATTACCGGGTGTTCAATTTCTCGGAAAAAACCGTGTCGCTGATTTTTGGAAGAAGTAAATTCGCGCTGAAGCCCGGTGAGGATCGCATGGTTTCCGACGTCGTCCTGCAGGACAAGGCACTCGATGTCGTGGTCCAGATCGCCCAGGTCGATGAAGGTAGTCTGAAACGGGTTTACTCCAGCGCCTGGGGCCACCAGCCGGTGAAGCGCAACTATGTGTTTCTGTTCAATGGCAGCCATCCCACCCGCCCGATCGCCATCCGGCGTTTTAGTGACCGTCCGAAACAGACACCCTGAATCCGAGAAATGATATCGCCTCTTTCCCTGTCAGCCGTCCGACGAGCCTCTGCTTCTGTGCGCATCACTGTTTTCTTCGTTTCGGTTGCCTTTTCGATGGTTCTTCCCGGTGCGCAGGCTGCTATCCCGTTTTTCGAAAATCTTCAGGTGGGGAAGAAACAGACAGTTGTGCTTTATGGGACCAGTCTAACCTCGGGTGGGGAATGGGCGAAAGCCGTCAAGACGTGGTTCGATGTGACATACCCCGGGCTCGTCAATGTCATCAATTCGGCCGGTCCCGGCCAAAACTCCGATTGGGGTTTGAAGAACCTTAATGGCCGGGTGGTCAATCATCAGCCGGATCTCGTTTTCCTCGAGTTCTCCTATAACGATGCCAGTGAGAAATTCCAGTTGCCCCTCGAACGCGGCATGCAGAACCTTGATGCCCATTCGCGTCAGGTTAAGGCCCGGATCCCTGATTCCACAGGGGATTGACGTCGCCGTTTGTCCCGCATGACGTGGTCCGGGTAAGGATCGAAATCGAAGAGGGCGGCGATGTCCGGGGCT
>JBIPNO010000106.1:0-12968 GCA_044372775.1 Haloferula sp. | reverse complement strand
ACCGTCCATCTGCCCAACGGCACGGCGGAGCGTGTCCGCGTGAACCTCAGGACGACCGATCTGGTGAGCGCCCGTCTCCGCCGTGACCGCATCCTCGGGAACAGCCCCGCGAAGGTCGGCTCATGAAACGCCCAACCACCGTGACCCCGGTCTCATCGATCAACGGATCCCGGACCTTGCCGAAAGCTGAAGCCGCAGCGGCGATCTTCCGGTTTCCCCAGGCCTACCCCCACAAATGTCCCACCCGGTTCGCCATCATTCATCCCATTCCAGCCGCCCAACTGCCGTGAAACCACAGTCAATCCTTCCCCAAGCCGTCGTCCCGTCGTCCGAAGTTGAGGATGCCGCATTCCATGAAGCCCTCCGCCTTTCCGACGGCCTGTTCGCGCACCAGATCGAGGGTGTCGCCTTCCTGCTCGCCCGCCGGCGGTCGATCCTCGCCGACGACATGGGGCTCGGGAAGACCCGCCAATCGATCGTCGCCATGCGCCACGCCGCGCCTGAAGGCCCGTATCTCGTGATCTGCCCCGCGTCGGTGAAGCTGAACTGGCAGCGCGAGATTCGCCAAGTCGACCCGGATGCCAAGTGCACGATCCTCCAGGGCAATGACAGCAGCGAGGCTCTTGCCAATCCCGTCGGCTGGGTCATTCTCAACTACGACATCCTCGGCAAGCGGATCGCCCAGCTTGGCATCGTGTCATGGGGCGGCATCATCTTCGACGAAGCGCACTTCCTGAAAAACCACAAAAGCCAGCGTGGTGCCCACGCCCGGCGGCTCGCGCTTGAGGGAGGCGGCGACCCGGTGGTCCACGCCCTGACCGGCACCCCGTTGACCAATCGTCCGCGTGACCTCTTCCCGCTGCTCCAGCTGGTGCACCACCCGCTGGGCCGCAGTTTCCTGTCATTCGCCAAGCGCTACTGCGCGGCCGCTAAGAACGACTACGGCTGGATCACCGACGGTGCCAGCAACCTTGAGGAACTCGCGCTCCAACTCCACGGAATCATGATCCGCCGCCGCAAGGACGAGGTGCTGGACCTGCCACCCAAGCTCCGTTCTTGGCTTGATGTGGAAGTGGAAGCCGGGACCGCCAACGCCGAGATGCGGGAGGTGGTGGAAAGTCTCCTTCTTTCCCGGAGTGGTGCGGTGAGTCAGGACAGTTCACGCACCCGCCTGCTGGCCAAGCTCACCAAGGCCCGTGAGAAACTCGCCGCGGCGAAGGTCAAGGCGACCACCGAGCTGCTGGAGGGCATTGTCGAACAGGGCGGGAAGGCGATCGTCTTCTCCTGCTACGACCGGCCGGTCAAGGAACTGGCCAAGCACTTCGAGGGACGCTGCGTGCTTCTAACCGGTGCCACCCCGGCGTCCAAGCGACAGGAACTCGTCGACCGCTTCCAGAACGACGATTCCATCCGCGTCTTCGTCGCCAACATCATCGCCGGTGGCGTCGGACTCAATCTGACCGCCGCCCGCCATGTCGTCTTCAACGACCTCGACTGGGTGCCCGCCAACCACTGGCAGGCGGAGGATCGCGCCTACCGGATCGGCCAGACCGGCACGGTCAATGTGCACTACCTCGTGGCCGGCGGAACGATCGACGAGTTTGTCCGCAGCGTGCTTGAGGTGAAGTCGGCGCTGGTGGAAGCGGTGGTTGATGGCGCGGCATTGACGCCTGGCGCCACCCGCGACGTGCTTGCCGAACTTGAGCACATGGTCGCCCGGATTTCCGCGCGCTTTGCCGACGGGGAGGTGCCTCTTAACGACGAAGAATGGGTCGCGGCACTGCTTGACGAGGTCGAGAAGGAAACCGAACCGCTTGGCCGGGAGGCCTCCTCGCGCCCGGCGGCCCCGCCTCTCAGCCGCGAGGCGATCCTCGCCTTGGCACGGGTGCTCACCCGGCCCGCTGCCACCGTCTACGAGCTGGCGAGCGGCTCCGATCCCTCGAAGAAATACATCCTGACTTTCGAGGCCAGCGAAGTCACCTGCACCTGCCCGGGATTCGAGTATCGCGGCACCTGCCGCCACGCCCGCGACCTGAAGGCAGCCCTCGTCAATGGCCAGCCCGTCCCGCCCGGATACAAGCTGGCGACCGGATCGTGATGAATCTCCGGATCATGAGCCACCGACTTACGACAACCCCCTTCCCAGCCTCAACCCGAAGATCCCTATGAAACGTCGCAGTTTCCTCTCCATTTCCGCCGGAGTCGGCGGATCCTGCCTCATTCCGTCCGCCATCGCCCGCCGCATCCGCGACGTCTGCATCGGCAACAGCCACCCGCTCATCCTCGCTCCGGACCATTCCTCATTCGAACTCTTTGCGGAAAAAACTTCCGACCGCTACCTGCTGCACCTCGGCGACCCGGATAGGGAGCCGGACTACCCGACGCTGCGCGAGTTCATTGAGGACAAGGGCTTCTGGCCAGACAAACGCCGTTCGCTCCGCGACTACCTCATCGACTGGAGATGCCATGACGTGGAAACCCAGGGCCGGACCAAGCACGCGATCGAAGAGATCGAACAGATGCTCGACGAGCCCATCGACGGCTACGAGCGCGACTACTGGATGGAATGGGACTTCGAGATACGCGATGGCACCCTTCCACAGGCATACCACTACCTCCTGGACCTGCCTCTCGACGACGGTCGCGAACGCGGCGACTTCGATCTCGGGTCTCTGTCCTTCATCGAAGGCGACCACCCCGGTTCCAACCTCACCTACGTCGCGGCCGACAGCCTGGCCGCCGTCGCCAGCCTCCAGCACCGCCTCAACGAACTCAAGACCGGCGCGCGGATCGTGGTGGCTTGATCGGGAATCTTTGCAAGCATCGGCCATGAAGTTTCACCTCGCCGAGACCCTGCAGCGCCGGTGGGTGAAAGAACCGCCCGTCGGCTGGGTTGCGTCGCGTGAGGTCGCCGTCATTTCAGCGTTGGAGGGCCGCATTCTGGGCTATCAGCCGAAAGCGGATCTGATGCTTCAAAAGACCTCGACCCGTCAACGGGTGTGGATCGAGCTGGAGATCAGCCGGGCGGATCCGGCGGCGAACCACATGAAGTTCGGCTCGGCGCATCTCTTGAGCCCGCTTCCGGCAAGCGACGCCTTCGTCTCGCTGGTCTCGCGCCACATCGCGCCCGGCCGTTCGAATCTGGCGGCTCACGCCACCTGGCTGCTGCGCGCCAACGGGCTGAGGGCATTCCAAATGCCCCTGCTGCCCGAACTCGACGCTCTCGCCATCAAAAAGCTCAACCAAGGCGAAGTGCCACCCGACCATTTGCCGACCCCCGATCTCGGCGAAATCCTGCTGGATACCGAACCGGTTGGAAGCAGCGACGGCTCGGGAATTTATCGGGTGACCAACCGCTTGGAAGTCATCCTCAACATCCACCAATGGAACAAGGACATGGCTGACGGGGATGCCCGCACCGCATGGGGCCGCAGGCGGGTCCGGTATTTCGTCCACGACAGCATCTCCAATCTCTTCGCCCCTTCGAAATTCGCGGCCTACACCCGGATTCCCAAGACTCCTTCAGCGGACGAGCCGCTCCCCTACAATCCGGCCATGACGGTCCGCGCCTACTCGAAGATTCCTCATGATACTCCGATCTTCGACGGTCGCAAAGCGTGGCAGAAAATCTCCAGCCTGGGCTTTCAGGTCAAAAGAGCATCGGAATGCCCGGCGCTGATTCAGGACCATTTCAGAGCATGGGCCGGCACCCACGCAGCTTCCCTCGACATCGACTTCGACCATGCGGAGCTCTTGATCGAGAGCCCCTGATCCGCCTTCACCCCATGATCCACGACTGCAACGCCTGGCTCGGCAAGCTCGCCACCCTCAAGGCCGCCCGCACCGCGTCCCGCGGCATCGCCCCGCACAAGCCGCTAATGCTGCTCACCGTGATCGACCTGATCGAATCCGGTGACGTCCCCGACGGCTGGGTCCGCTACGACGTCCGCCTCGTCTCCCGCTTCCGCGACTACTGGGAACTCGTCCAGGAACGCCAACGCAATGCCCCGGACATCCCGATGCCTTTCCACGCCCTCGGCGGCGACGGGGTCTGGCAGCGCTTCACCCGCGACGGCCAGCCGTCCCTCGCCAAGGCCACCACCCGCCTCTGCCAGCTCCATCCCGAGCTCTTCGCCTTGCTCCAGGATCCCGCCTTCCGCCGCCAGGCCCGCGAAACCCTGATTGCGATCTACTTCACCCCGCGCGAGCAGGTCATGCTCAGCGCCCGGCTCGGCTTGCCCGCGCCTCGGTCGAGCGCCGTCGAAGCCCTCCGCGCCGACGCCGCCGATTTCCGAGCCAGCCAGAAGAAAGGCCGCGACTCCCGCTTCAAAAGCGACGTCCTCGGCGGCTACTACTTCACCTGCGCCCTCACCGGCTACCGGCTCGACACCGAAAGCAGCTCCATCGTCCAAGCCGCCCACATCCACCAGCACGCCATCAGCGGCAACGACGATCCCCGCAACGGCCTCGCACTCACCCCAGACGCCCACTGGATGTTCGACTCCGGCCTGTGGACCGCGATCCCGAAGGGCGACGACTTCCTGATCCATATCGCCAAGCAGCGCTTCACCGAATCCTCCCCCCACGGCCGACTCCTTGCCGAGCTCCAAGACCAACCGCTCCACTTCCATGCCCACGCCCGACTGCGACCCGACGTCGCGCATTTGGCGTGGCACCGTACTCGACACCAGATTTGAGCGCCCGGCTCAACCCTACGCGATCGCGTGACAAGCGAGTTGCATGTTGTTGTCGACTCTTCCGACCAACTACCATCGAGCGTGCTCAACTCCTTGTGGTATCTTGCCATCATCCCCGGCATCCCGACGCTCCTCTTGCTAGTTTGGATGAAGCGGTTCGCTCACCGCCGGGATCGACGCTCGCGACGGCCATTTGACGAGATGCCCCGGCCCGCCGGGTGGTCGCTGCAACAGCGGACGGCGGATCTGATGGAAAGCTTCACGGTGAATCTCCTCGGAGGCTTTACCGTCAGCGGGGTGTTCTGGGCGATCGCGGCGCATGGCAAAGCCTCCCCGTCGGTGATGCTCGGGATCGGCTTCATCGCTTGCTCGGTCTTGTTCTATCGGGCGACCCGATTCATCTTGAGCTACTCCAATCACCGCCTCGGACTCCTTGGCGAACAAGTCGTCGGACGGATCCTCGACCAACTCTCGTCGGACTCAGTCCGCGTCTTCCACGACCTCGAGGTCCGCGAGCCCGGCGGGAAGCCGTGGAACATCGACCACGTGGTCGTCACCCCGGCTGCCGTCTTCGCTGTCGAAACCAAGACCCGCCGCAAGGCACGCGGAACGGCACCCGACGGGCAGGAAGGCCACAAGGTTATCTTCGACGGCCAGCAGCTTCGCTTCCCGGCCCCGATGTCGGCCGATCGCCACGGTCTCGAACAAGCCGGGCGCAACGCGGAATGGCTCTCGGGCAAACTCACGGCTCTGAACGGATGCCCGATCCCCGTGATCCCGGTTCTCGTGCTTCCCGGATGGTGGGTCGAAGCAACGGGCAAAGGTCCCGTCACGGCCATCAACCCGAAACTACTACCAAGGTTCCTGACCGGCCGCGCTACGACCCTCAACCCGGAACGCCAGCGCGCCATCGCCGCGCAACTGGAAGAACGGTGCCGCATTGATCTTTCCCTGTCCGTCTGAGCCTCCCTCGTAATCCCAGGTCGGTGGCCAGCGGACGGCGCTCGCAAGGTTCTTGCCAAAATGCCGGGTCACTCGATTGACGCCACCCATTCGCCGACCACAACCATCTCCGGTGCCTCAAGGGGATCGACGATGATTGGGTTGTAATCCTGATTCAGCGGAAGAAGTTTGATCTGCTCATGCTTCCAGCCGTCCTCCGTGACGCTCTTAGCCGAATGATACTTCTTCACGGTAAAGCGCCCGCCGTTTTCCGGGTCGCCCATGGAGTTGAATTGGATGAGGAGGGTTCGGCCCTCGCGGGAGCCTTGCGGGCAGGGTCGGAAGAGGTTCCAGGAGCCGTCTTTGATCTTCGGCTCCATCGAGTGGCCGCGGACGCGGGCGATGAACATGCCAGGTTTGATAGAGGTTCCTGGGGCCTCGGCCCAGCCGATTTCCTCGGGCGTGTTCTCCGGCCCCCAGAGGCCGGCGGCGGCTTCGAGGCTGTAGACGGGGACGAGGCGGGTGAACTGGTCTTTGGCGGCGGGTGCCTCGACGAAGCCGGGGAGGTCGTGGGTTTCGGGCTCGTCGCTTTCCCCGGTGTCGGGGCTGGCGTCCACGATTCGCAAGGGCATGGCGAGGGCGACGGGTTCGACGGACCAGCCGGAGTCGGTCCGGGTGAAGGCGACCTGGTAGTTGGTGCCGGGGGCTCCGGCGTTTTCGCCGAACCAGCCGCGGAGGAGCGGGAGGATCTGGTTTTCCTCGCTGCCGAGCGGTGAGGCGACGTTGCAGGCGATCTTGACGAACTTGAACACCCACTGGCTGCCATCGGGCAGGGTGGCGGTGGTCGGGCCGATGGGGCGGCCGGGCAGTTCCTCGACGGTGGGGAGCCGCAGGATGGGTTTGCCGCCGGAATGGCTGACCTTGGCGAGAAAGCGGCCGGCGGTGAGCCCAGCGGCTTTTTCGATGCGGGTCTTCGCGTAGTGGGCGAGTCGGTAGTCCACTAGCTCGGCGGTCATCGCTTCGAAATCGAGCCGGAGCTTTTCCGGGCATGGGAAGGCGGCGAGGAAGCGGTCGCCCTCGCGCTTGAACCAATGACGGCCGGCCTGCTCGTCCATCCAGCGGGACAGCGGCCAATCGAGCCACCACTTGGCCCAGCTCTGGATCGGTGCCTTGGCGGGGTCCGGGAATTCCTTGGTCGGTGGCAGGTCCTCGCGGAGCGTCGGGTGGGAAAGGAGGAACTCGCGGCAGGCGGCGGCGAGGGTTTCGATTTCCATGCCGTCCCACAGCGCGTCGCGGTCCAGCAGCACGCGGAGGACGGCCATTTTGTAGGACTTGTTGAGGCTGGTGCCTTCCAGCATGCCGAGCCAGGATTCGAAGGATGCGAAGACCTGTCGCTCGTTATCGGTGAGATCGTTTTCCTCGGAGATGAAGCCGAACCACGAGCCGAAGCGGGCGGCGAGGGTGCGGGGCAGATAGCCGTGGTGGAACAGCTCGGTGGGCGAGGGTCGGCGGCCGAGTTCGTCGCGCATGCCGCGGTAGGCTTCGACGACGGCCGAGCCGGTGTTGGGCACGAGGCGCAGCATCAATTCCTTGGCCTCGACTTCGAGGTCGAGCAGGCATCCTTCGGGGAGATCCGGAGTGCCGCCTTTGAGGAAGTTTTTCAGGTGCGTCCAGGTCGCGGACTGGTTGCCGAGCGAAAGCAGGTGGGTGAGGCGGCTGGCGAAGACGCGGTGATTGCCGACGAAGTCGATGACTTTCAGCCGCAGCTTGTTTTCGGCGGAACGGAGGCCGCGGCCGAGTTGTTGGAGGAAGATGACCTTGGATTCGGTGGGGCGCAGCATGACCACGCGGTCCACATCCGGGACGTCGAGGCCTTCGTTGAAGAGATCGACCACGCAGAGGGCCTGGAGTTTGCCCTCGATGAAAGCGTTGAGGCTGTCGCTGCGCGGATCGCCGCCGGAGCCGGAGAACACGGCGGCGGCACGGACCTGGCGGCGGCGGAGCCAGTCGCGGGTGTAAAGCGCGTGGCGGCGGGAGCAGCAGAAGACGAGGGTGCGGGCGGCGGGGTCGGCCTGCCATGCCGACCAAAGGCGTTCCATGCGTTCGCTGTTTTCGAGTTTCTCCTCCAGCGCGGTGGGATCGAAGCGGCCGTTGCGCCAGGGGATTTGCTCGAAGTCCACATCGTCCTTGAGCCCGAGGTAGTGGAAGGGAACCAGCGAGCCTTCCGCGATGCCATCGCCGACGGTGGCCTGCCACGCCAGCACGTCATCGAAGAGCGAGGCCACATCCACGCCATCGGTACGCTCCGGGGTGGCGGTGAGACCGAGGGTGAAAGTGGCCTTCAGCCGGGCCATGACCCGCCGGTAGCTGGGGGCCTGGGCGTGGTGGACTTCGTCGATGACGACGTAGTCGAAGCGCTGGCGATCCAACTCGGCGAGGCCTTCGGGGCGGGTGAGTTTCTGGATGGACGCGACGACGAGATCGCCGCTCATGTCGCTGTTCGCACCGAGATACCAGGTGACGCGGGTTTCCTCCCACTCCGACTGCATGGCGCTGCGGACGGTGGCCTCGGCCTGGATGAGGATCTCGGCGCGGTGGGCGATGATCAGGACGCGGGGCGGGCGCTGGAGGGCTTGGCCGACGGCGAGCACATCGAAGGCGGCGAGCCAGGTTTTCCCGAGGCCGGTGGCGACGGCGACGAGGGCGCGGCGGTAGTGGGTCGAGCGGATCTGATCGAGGGATTCAAGCGCGCTCGCCTGCCACGGGCGCGGCGGGTGGAGGATCGCGGGAAGATCGACCGTTTCCGGCGGGATGAATTTCCGGTGGGCTTCCTTGGCGTGCTCGGCGTAGCGGGCGGCGAGGGCTTCATCGAGCGGCGTGGCCTGCTGCCAGAGATCGGTGAAGGCGCGGGCGAGATCCTGATCGATGGGCTCCGAGCCGGTGGTCTGGCCGATGAGGTTCCACTCGACGCCGGTTTCGAGCGCGGCCTTGGAGAGATTGCTGCTGCCGACAACGAGCAGGCCGCCGGAGGAATCGATGATACGCCAGGCCTTCGGGTGGAAGGAATCCGGCCTGGCGGGGAGCTTCGAGATTTCCGCGAGGCGGACTTCGAGCGAGCTGTTCTCGCCGATGTCGGCGGCCAGCGACATCCAGCCGATCAAGCGGCGGAGGGCTTCGGCGGACGTGATGTAGAGGTAATCGCCGACGAGGATGCGGATGCGGGCCTCGGCGCGGAGGGCGGCGAAGATCGATTGCTGGATGAGATCGAGGCCGGAGGGCTGGATGAAGGAGGCGAGGAGATCCACCTCGGCGGCCCCGGACACCCGCTGGCCGATGCTTTTCCACAGCGGCAGGTGGGGATGGCCGGTGGCGAGGGTGAGCGACGAAGCCTGGGAAAAAGCTGAAACGCTGAAATGCTGAGAAGCTGAAATGGGCGGATCTGGAGAGCCGGAAGGCAGAGCTGGCCGCAGGTAGTTGCCCTTGTCCGGGATCACATGGCGCACGCCGCCGCGGGGATCCGGCATGTCGCCGAGATAGCGCGGGATGACATGGATGTGGACGTGCGGCACCGTCTGGCCGGCCGCGCCGCCGGCGTTGAAGCCGACGTTGTAGCCGTCGGGCTTCGGGTCGAGCCGGAGGTCGAGCAGGCGCTTGGCTTCCTTCACCAGGGCCATCAGCGCGGATTGTTCCTGGTCGGTCGCGTCGAACCACGTTTCAACGATGCGGCGGGTGGTGACGAGGACGTGGCCGGGAGAGACCGGGAAGCCGTCGAAGATCGCGAAGGCCAAGTCATTCGAGCACAGCCAGTCGCCCACCGGAACGGCGAGGAATGGGGACTCGAAGGAATTCATGGGTGGGCAAGGCGGGTCGAGGTGGCTGCGCGCTTCCGAGCCGGGTCGAGAGGTCTTCGTGCGTGGCGCGGGGAGGGCTCCCCTTTCTCCGTGGAACAACCCATTTGGCTGTTAGATCAGCGGGAAAACACCGGTTTGCCAAGGCTCAAGAGCCTGAAAAGGAAGATTCGCATGGTGCTCACGGAGCCCACCCTGCCGGGTGGGGTGGGACAAGCGCGGGGGGATGGCGAGATTTCGGCACGAGCTGCCATCACAGGCCGAGATCCATCAGTTTTCCCGACACCTGGTCGAGCGCCTGCCTCGAACCGAGGTCGCGGACTTTGGCCCAACGGAGCAGGCCGGGATAGAGGAACCCGAGCGAACGGCGGTAAGTGTCGGCTTCGAATTCGACCGGATCCTCGTTCTCCACGAAGGGCTCCAGCCTCGCCGCGTCGATGCGGGAGAGCAGGTCCATCGAGAGCCCGGTGAGCCGGGCCATTTTACGGTAGTTCAGGCGGTCGGGGGTGTCGGTGGGCTAGATCCGCTTTCCCATCCGGCCGGCCCACCGCGCCGCTTCGCCCAGCAGGGCGGACTGGGAGGCCACCGTGGCCAGCACCGGCTTCAACTCGGCCAGGTAGATCCCCAGCAGCCTCAGGGCATCCTCGCCCATGTCCCGGCCGCCGAAGAGTTCCGCCGGTGCCGGGGAGAAATCCAGCCCCGGTTGGACGCAGGCGCTTTGCAGGTCGGTGCCGATATCGAAGCGGCTCAGAAAGAGCCTGCGGGAGTCGTTCCCGGCCGCGGCGTGCCCGTCGATCATCCAGGTCGGCGAGCTCGACGTATCGACGTTCAGCAAGCTCATCAGCTTCTTCTCCAAGGTCCAAAGCTCGACGAGCTTCTCCTCCGGGATCTGCGCGAGCCGGAGAAAAACGACCGTGCGGAAGAACGACAGGTAGATCGCCGGGTAGCGGTTGCCTTGGCCGAGCGGCAGTTCGAAGCGCTTGATCCAGCCGAGCAGGTAAAGCCGGTCGCGCCCGAGTTCGGCCCCGATCTGAGCGAGGGTTAAAGTCGCGACGGGCGGAGCTGGGGGGCGGGGTGAGCGGGGCATGGAGAGTCGATTCCTCTAACACGGTGATCGCCGGGCTGTCGAGATTCTGACGGAATTTTGACGACCTGAAGCCCGGGCCAAAAGCATTGACCCAGGCGGAAATTCTCCGGTGTCAGACGACCAAACCCTGAGAACGGGATCGGTCTGACGCGGTATTGAACGGTGCCGACGGCGGCGAGAGAGTGCCTCCGGCCCCAATGCGGCAAGTTGCCGACCACCCCACGAAATGAAGATCCACGTCCTCAGCGACCTCCACCTTGAGTTCGGCCCCATCACCCTGCCGCGGGTCGATGCCGGCCTCGTCGTGCTTGCGGGTGACGTGCACACCAAACGGAACGGGATCCCGTGGATCCGGCAGACCTTCGCATGCAGGATCCGGTCAGCTGCGCCTACGCCTCTCACCTGGACGGCTTGATCCAACGGACGGGACCACTGCTCTGGATCCACGGCCACATCCATCATTCGCAGGACTACGCGATTGGAGAAACGAGGATCATCGCCAACCCGCGGGGGTATGCGGACAGTCCAAACGACGACTACAACCCGGAGTTGGTCATCGAGCTTTAGCGAGCAGCCGAGGTGGACCGGCAAAACCTGGGGGCGTATGCAGATCAAAATGCTGGTCCATCACAGCCAGCCCATCGGAACGGCGAAGCAACACTACTCCCCGCCGGCCCTCTTCGCGAGTCGCTGGGCTTTCACATTGGTGGGATTGACGACCCAGTAATCGGCAACTCCACCTTTCCACTCCGGAAGTGGGGGCTGGTGCGCCTTGCGCCATTTGTCAGGCCGTGCCCAATAGCCCCGGGGCGGCCGTGGAACATCCAACTTGGTGCAGATTCGGGCCAGCATGGAGCCCGAGATGCCGTAGTCGTCCGCAACATGGCAGGCCGGTGCCGACCACAGCTTGCCGTAGATTTCTTCGCGTGAGATGACCCGGCCGCCACGTCGCTTGATGGCGTGAGGGGGGATCACTGGAACCTTTACTCTCTCCGATCCCTCCCGACTGACTGGCAGGTGGACGCTCGCCGCAGCCTCCGGCTCGGGTGGATTTCCTCCGACCGCCCGCGGCCTCCGGCGATTCCTTACCTCTTGGGACGTGGGAACATCCAGGTAATCCGCAGGCCCGGGAATCCCCAACCGATGGAACTCAAAAGTCGGCGGAGGAGCGCTTCTGACAGTGCGGGATTCTCCACGATGACCGAATCCGGATCCTTCACGAGGTCATAGACGGTGGCAAAGTCTTCCCCCGACCCCGATGCCATGCACTCCAACAACTGAAACCACTCCCCCACCCCGGGCTTTAGTTTCAGCAGCTTCAGAAGTTCACCGGCCTTTTTCGCCTGGCAAAGACGTAGCGCGGGAAAGCCATCCCATTCTTCTTCCGGTTCTTCCCAGTAATCGTATTTCGGTGCCTTGGCGAAAGGATCCACTCCCGCCCATTTGAGAAGGCCGACTGCCCGGAGTCTCGATTCCTCGATGCAACGACAGAGCGCCTGCACGGCGTCCCGCTTCAGTCCCGGGATTCGCTCCTTCTCTTCAATGTAGAACCGGATCAAGGGATGGCTGCCAACATGGACGAAAGCCGCCGCCCAGCCATCGGGCTCGAGGATGTTCACACCCCTCGCCATGCCGCTTCTAATGAGATCGAGGTCATGAAAAAGGCAGAGGTCGAGACCCGTCACGTGGTCCACCGGGCAACCGTGTTCCAGCAGGTAGCGCATCACGACGATGCTGTTGCGGCTGTAAGCCAAGGAGCCGAGCACCGAAACGGCTTCGGCATGCTCCTGCCAAGCTCGCTCCCAGAGCACCTGGGTGAGGCTCAAGTTCGGGGCCGCCACGGCGTCTCCGAAGGCGGTCGTGTGCTTCTTCAACGGCCGAAGCGTGGGGCGACCGGCGTCAATCCACTTGATGATTTCAAAGAGCATCCCGTGCTGGGCCATCCGGCGGAATTCAGCCCACTCCACTTCGGAGCACCTCACGACCTCTGCATGCGCGATCACGGCGGGCGTAGCGCTACCAAGAATGAAGAATCCGATCAACGGAGGAAACCCATGCCCGAGGAAGATCTGCGCGGAATCTGGTGGGGCCTTACCAGTTCGAGAACGCCTTGCGATCTGGACCAGTCGCAGGGTGGGGCAGCGGGGTCACTTGAACGACGGCGACACGCGGGTGTCTACATTTCGTGCCTACGCCGCTTTTGAACCCAAAAATCCCGAGGTCACAACGACTTCAGATCCAGCGCGTTTGAGAAAGTACGAGGACTGGGACTCGAACCCAGGACCAATTGGTTAAAATTATGTCTAATCCGTTGGTTATCATTCTGTTGCATTCTCATAAGTGCTTGGAGGTGCCCAGTTTTTCCAATTGAGGGCAATCCTTATGGGAGCAAGT
>JBIPNO010000007.1:0-153378 GCA_044372775.1 Haloferula sp. | reverse complement strand
CGATCTTGTCGCCCTGGACGATCTTGTTGACGACGTCCTGGCCCTTGGTGACCTCACCGAAGACCGAGTGGCGGCCGTCGAGGTGGGGGGTCGGGACGTGGGTGATGAAGAACTGGCTGCCGTTGGTGGCGGGGCCGGCGTTGGCCATCGAGAAGATACCGGGCTTGGAGTGCTTCAAGGAGGCGTCGAACTCATGGTGCTTGGGGTCGGTGCTTGGGGTCGGTTCCCGCATCGTCACATCCGCCATTCTCCGACCGCGGCCTCCCACTCACCTCTTCAGCTCCGCCTATACCCGTGCCCTGGGTCATGCCTCGGGGGTCGGTCCAAAAATTCTGAATCTGTTAGACTTCCATCCCCCCACCCCACCCGTCAGCACCTGGAAACGACCGGCTTCGCGCTCCGCGCCTCCAAGCCCGTTTCTAACCACTTTTCTCGCCGCTCACGCCATCTTCGTCACTTTCGTGGTTCCCATCCCGGCAGCCAGATCAAATCAGTGACTGCGGTTTTCATCACTTTGCCTTCCCGGCGGGTTGGAGTTCGATCATCGCTTCCGCGAGGCCCTTGCCGATGCCGCCGAGGATCTTGGCGGAGCCGAGATAGTGGAATTCGAGGTTGGAGATGCCTTTTTCGAGGATCATGCGCTCGCGCTCGGTCAGGCCTTCCAGCCGCAACTTCTCCAGCGCGGCCTTCTCTTCGGCCGGCTTCAGCTTGTCCGCGGTCGCGAGCTTCTTGGCTTGCTGCCGGATCGCGTTGTCCTTGGCCTTGGCGGCGCTCAGCTCCTGATCCCAGTATTTCTCCGTCCACACGGCGGCGACGTTCCCCTTGAACTCCGGCAGCTTGGCGGGCGCGGCCATGGCGTTGCGGAAGTTGTCGTGGGTCGACTTGTAGCGCTGTTCGCCGGGTCCGTATTCGGAAGTGGGCCCGCCGACGCCGAGCACGCCGATGACGAAGGGCAGCTTCGGCGCATCCAGGTCCTTGCGGACGTCGCGGATGAAGTGGGCCATGGCGGTACTATAGGCATCGTAGCCGCCCGGCTTGTCACGCGTCGGATAGGTGCCGCCGTCCACCATGTCGTTCCAGCCCTGGAACCAGGCGAAGCCAGCCAGCTCGTAGCCTTCCTTGGCATCGTAGTCCGGCACCACGCCCGTGATGTCGCCGAGCACGCTCTTCACGTGACCGATCATCTTGCGGTAATAGATGCCGGTCTGCATCTCCTTCTCCGCCTTGATGGCCGCGAGGTCCTTGCCCTGCTTCGCGAAGTTGGCGAGCTGGGCCTCGTTGAACGGATAAGGGCCGGCGCTTGGCGGGCGGAAGTCGGTGTGGAGGCTCTTGCCGCCCCAGGCGGTCTTGATCAGCAGGATCTTCGCATCGGTGGAGAGCTGCGTGTAGATGCCGAACGTGAACTCCGGCCCGATCTTCGGACCGCCCTGACCCGCACCGAAACCGGCCGTGAGTTTGCCGGCCTTCACCTCCGACTCGTCCGCACCGCAGCCGATGGCGGAAATCCAGACCCGATCGCAAACTTTCGGCGACCCGTCGTCGTTCGTCATTTTGTCGAACATCGGCTTGGTGGCCGGGTCCATCCCGACGTGTTCGATGGTGCGGACCTGGGCATGGCCCTGCATGTTCGATTGGCCGGCGAGGATATAGACTTGGAGCGGCTTCGCCAGGACCGGCGAGCAGAACGCCAGCAGCGGGATCAGTTTGAGGGAAGTTTTCATGGGAGTTGTGGTGGGGATCGTGATGGAAGGGCTCCTCCATTCCCCTTGAAAGGAAAATGGATCAACAGGAGGAAGCGGAGGGAGCAGAGGAAGAAAGTCTTGCAAGAATTGGCGGATTCACCTGCCAGAGTTGAATGGGGTAGCTCCATGAGAGGGTCCAATGGATTGATCCTCTGCTGTCTCTGCTACCTCCTGTTCAAATGCATTTCGACGGTGGGAACCCTGCCCGCGACCACGAAATCATGGCTTAGGGATTTCATTGAGGGTGTAGTAGGCGCGCTCGTGGAGCAGGGTCTCGCCATCGCGCGACTTGAAGGAAGGCAGGTGGAAATCGTGGACGTGACCTTGAACCAGGCCGTCCACCCGCAACCGGACGCTCATGCCGTCGGCCGCGACTTCGGCCGCGGTGACGACCGGGGTCGTCTGGTCCACCTCGGGGCTGCCGTAGCCCTGCTGATAGACATGGGTGTAGGTCTGGAGCTTGTAACTCTCCGGCTTCGAGGCCTGCGCGGCATCGGCCGGGCGGGTGAAGCGGACGACGAAGCCGTCCGGCTGCGCGCGGATGTCGAGCACCTCGAAGGGCGTGCGGCCGGTCCAGTTGAGGCGCTGGAGCAGGTTGTCCTTCATCCCGCGCACCGGCCAGCCGCGGTTGGTGCCGCCGGTGACCATGCTTCCATCGGCCATGAAATGCAGCGAGAGCAGCCCGGTGCCGAGGCCCTCGCGGAAGGGATAACACGCGCCCTGCCAGACACCGTTCACCTTCTCGGTGGTGGCGCGCATGACGATGCTCAGCGTGTAGTCGCCGACGAAGATCTGGTTGTCGAAAGGCCCGAACTTCCCGGCGGCGCGGCAGACCTCGAAGCCGGAGATCGAGCGACCCATTTTCTTGTAAGGGAAGACCACCGCGTAGGGCACCAACTCCTTCACCCGCTTCCTCTCGATTTCCATCCGCGACGGCGAGTTCGGCATCACCGGCACGGGGCCCATGTTCGGGGCGTCGGGATACCAGTTGAAGCTGATGGGGTGCCCCATGAAGCCGCCGGGCTTGAGGTGCTTGAGCGAACACGAGCCGTTCCACGGCCCCTGGCTTTCGACGTAGAACATCTCGCCGTGCTCGTTCTGCCCGACGCCGAGTGGGCTGCGCAGGCCGCTGCAGAGCGGGATGGTCTCGCCCTGCGGCGTGATCTTGAGCGCCCAGCCGCGGAACAGGGCTTTCGAGTTGTAGGACTCGGATAACCCGAGGGCGACGTAGAGATTGCCGCCCGCATCGAACTTCGAACCGAGCGCATACTCGTGATAGTGGCCGAAGCCCCAGGCATCACTCACCGTGTCGAAGTGGTCCGCGCGGCCATCGCCATCGGTATCGGCGATGCGGGTCACTTCGGTGGCGTGCGTGGCATAAAAAGCCCCGTCGCGCCAGGCGAGTCCCAGCACTTCATCCAACCCGCTGGCAAAGGTCGTGATGACCGGCTGCGGTCGTTCCTCCCCCACCCCGCTGAACAGCAGGATTTCCCCGCGCCGGGTGCCCACCGCGAGGCGGCCGTCCGGGAGGGAGTCGAAGCTTCCCGCCTCGACGTAAACGCCTTTCGGCATCGGGATATCGACCAGCTTGTAGTAAGCCGCCTCGCGTTCCGCGGTGCCCCAGGTGTCGCCGAAGTCCTCCGCCACGGCGGGCAGCGGCAGCAGGAGCAGAGAGAGAAAAAACCGGTGCATCAGGGTTGGGTGGTGAGGTGGTATTCCAGATTCATCTCCGCGCCCGCAGGCAGCAGGATTTCCTTCGCCGGGCCGGCATCGCGCAGCAACGGGGCGGAGGGAAGACGGACGAGCAGGTTCTTGCCGACGGCGAACTCGTTCTTGCCGCGCGGCGCGATGGACGGGTCGAGCGCCACCCGGAAATGCAGCCCGGCCGGCGGGCTGGCGACTTTGAGCGTGCGTTCGAAGTAGAGCTTCCCGGCGGCATCGCGGCGCTCAATAAAGGCGTCCTCCACGGTGAAGGCTCCGGGGGCGTAGCGGAAGGTCGGGCGCTGCTGCGCGTCGAGGTGGTAACCCTTGAACGAGGGTTTCCCGGCGACCGCTTCCGGCCAGGGATCGGCGGGCGTCGCGAGCACCGCGAAGGCGGGACCGGGCGGCAGATTGACGACGTCCTTGCCCAGCGGGCGGGCCTGGCCGGAGCCTTGGCCGCGCCAGAGACCGGAGGCCTCGATGAAACCGCCGCTCCACAGCGTGGCGAGCCGCATCTGGGTGGCGTCGAAGGCGAGATTGAGCCCGCCGGGATAGCCGACGCCGATACCGCGCTTGCCGATGCCCGGGAAGGCGCGGCGCACGATCACCGCCTGGTCCTTCACCTCCAGCATCAGCGGCTCGAGCACCAATCCGGCCGGCTCGCTGGCTTCGGGGCCGCGGTCCAGATACTGCCAGATCGCGTCGCGCTGGCGACCGGGATCGCCGCCGAGCACGTCGGGCAGCGTCGATTTGCCGTCGGGCCAGAAACCGGGCATCACGATCAGCGGGGCGAAGCGCTGCGGCTGGGCGAGGAAGTGATGGAACCAGTTCTCCTCAAGCCGCTCGGTCATCGTCGTGAGTTCGGGCCCCTCGATCGCCGCGCGGCGTCCGCGGAAGGTGTGGCAGGCGATGCAGTTGAGTGCCTTCGCGCCCACCAGTTCGCGGCCGATCTGCTCCGGCTTGTCCGCCTTCGGCACCCGTTCGAAGGGCAACGGCGGCAGGGTGTCGAGTTGCTTCAGCCACGCCGCGAGATCACCGGTGTTCGCCGCGCCGAACTTCGGCATCCGGGTGTTCATCGCGGTCCGCACGCCCCCGCCGTTGGCAAGCACCTCGCGCAACCATTCGGCCTTGAGCTTGGCGCCCACGCCGGTCAGTGCCGGCGGGATCCGGCCTTGCTCGCCGAGGCTCTCCTCACGGCCGGTGAAGTAGTCGTTGCGATCGGCCGGGATGCCTCCCAAGCCGTCGCGCTGGTGACAGGCGATGCAGTTCAGCCGGGTGAGCGTGTGCGGCACCATCGACTCCGGCGTCCATGCCTTCCCCTCCTCCGCGATCGCCGCGCCGAGCGAGGTCCGCTGGTCCGCCGACAGCGGATAATGCGGCCACTTGCCCTGCTTTTCCGAAAGGCAACCTTCCCCCGATCGCAGCTTGCCCAGCGGCGGCAGATCGGGCGGCAAGGTCTTCTCGCCCGCGCTGTGGCAGGCATTGCAGCGGTGCTCGGCAAACAGCGTCTTGCCGCGGGCCGCGAGCGCGGCGTCGGGCACGAACTCCTCGAGCGGCAGCTTCTGATCGCGCAGCAGATAACTTGCGATGTCCTCCGACTCGAACTCGTCGAGATGCGAATCCGGCATCCGCCCGGCGGGCCGCGCCGCGAGAGGATCGTCCAGGAAGGCCGTCAGGCTCGCCAGCGTGTACTTCTCCTCGAGCGGCCCGAGCGGCACCGAACCGGGCAGCGGCTTCTCCGGCGAGTGGCAGGCGACGCAGCCGACCGAGTGATAGAGCTTCTCCCCGCGCTTCACCGCCTCCTCCGCGGGAGCGACCGCCGCGGCCGGCTTGCCCAGCGTGGCGAGGTAGTGGGCGATCGCGTTCGCCGTCTCCTCGCGCTCCGCCTCCGGCAGGTGGCCCAGCACGTCGGGCATCGTGGTCCCCGGCTTCACGGCCGAAGGGCTGGCGATGTAGTCCCGCAAATGGGCGCCGTTCACCCGCGATCCGACCGCCGAAAGATCCGGCCCGGCTTTCGGTGCGAAGGCCGGCTGCGGCGATGAGTGGCAGGCCGCGCAGGCCAGCTCGCCCACCAGCGCCGCACCGGCGAACTTGTCGGCACCGGCATGATGGAGCCCGCCGATGACCGGCGGCTCGGCTGCCGCGGCGAAACAGGCGGAGATCGCGAGGATGCTGAAGGTGGTGGATTTCACGGCGTATGGATGAGGAAAGCGGGTCGGGAAAGCACGCCCTTGGAACTCGCATCATAAGGATCCGAGCACCAGAAATCCTTGCGATCGGTGGCGGACCAGGAAGGGCGGGCGGCCATCAGGATGGTGCGCGGCAAGGTGGGTCTCATGAAGGATGTCATCGGCGGAAGATCATTCGAACAAGCGCTCCAGCCGGGCTTGGAACTCCGGTCCCGCCTTGCGGTAATACTCCTTGGCCAGCGCGGTCTCGCCGCTGTGTTCCAGATAGAGCCCCGCCCGGGCATGGGCCTCCCGGTCCGCGGGCCGCAAGCGGGACACCAGCCGTGCGAGGAGTGCGTGATCGCCTTCGCCCAGATCGGTGAGGGCGAACGAATCCGCCTTCCCGCCATCGACCGCGGCGAAGGTCAGCTTGCCGTCGCTGGCGACACCGGTGAGACGGACTTTCAACTCCGACTTGGAGAGGGTCATCGGCAGCGGCTTCAACTGCCCGGAGTGGTCGAGCTCCGCGAGCGCCGTCACCAGTGACTCGTGCAAGAGTGTTAGATTCGCCGCGGATAGCCGGCGGGGTTTGGCCGCCGCCGCTTCGCCCGGATCCCCGCTCCGTCGCGGCGCACCGGTAATCTGCAGGCGCTTCTCCTTGAGTGACAGGATCAACGCGGCGCAGGCGGTGGGATAGTTCCGCGTTCCATAGACATGGTCGGTCGATGCGTAGTCGCGGCCGGGCATGACAACGAATCCGCCGTCGTGGGTCTGCGCCATGATCATCCACCACCGGATGTCCTCCAGATAGGCGCGGAAGTCCTTCCCGTCCGCCAGCGCGGCGCCGAGGCTGCCCCACAGGACGTGCATGTGGGTGGAAGCATGACCGTCCAGCAGTCCCTTGCCACTCTTCGCGCATCCGGCCGCCATCAGGTCGGAGAGGTGCTGCCACGACTCGTTGCCGCCGTTGCCGATCGAATGCGCAAGCGCCCCGGCCCCGGAGCGGCCGAAGTGATCGCAGGGTTGGTCGTTCTGCAGATAGGCTTTCTTCGGCTCTTCCGGCGGCATGTTGCGGACGACCAGGCGCTTCGCCCCGCCCATGTCATAGACGTGGTTGGTCGCCTTCTCCTTCTCCACCCACTCGGTCGGCCGGAAGCGCGGATCCGCCTTGGTCGGCCACTCGATCTTGTAATCCCCGATGCCTTCCAAACCTTCGGCGCAAAGGTAGCCAATGCCTTCCTTCGCGTTCTTCGGCGAGCCCTTCGGATCGGCCAGCACGATCACCGCGTGATCCCAATCCTTGAAGCCATAGTCGATGGAACCGTTCGCTCCGACCGAGGTGAGGAAAGCCTCGTGAAGCCGCTGGTAAGCCGGGGCCGCGTGATCCAGCCCGGCTTCTTTGAACAAGCTCATCGCGACCATGGCGAGTCCGCCCGGCATGGCCATCGCCCCGTAGCCCTTCGGCCCGCCGGCGGCGATGCGCTGCTGGATGGAGGGAAAGGGCTTGTGCGAATAGCCGCCCGATTCGGGTTCCTGACCGGCGACCAGGCAGGCATTGAGCGATTCGATCGCCGGCAGCAGGCTCTTGTCCTTGGTGAGGAGATAATACTCGCCCATGACGATGCCGTCGTGGCCGTAGTTCCAGACCGGGAAGCCGTTGCCGTCGTTGCTGTCGTAGCGGTTCTTGCCATAGCCCGCCATGACCTGCCGGATCAGCGGATCATACTTCTTCTCGCCGCTGGCCATCAGCGCGAGCACGGCGGACGAGTGGGTGTGAACGCGGCTCTCGAACTTCCCCGCCCGCTTGTATTCATCGGCGAGAAAGTCGCAGAGATCGAGCATCAGCTTGTCCGAGCGCGGGCAATCGAAAGGCCAGGTCGGAGAAAAGCGGCCGATCGCCGGGATCTGCACGGTGACGGTCTTCTCCGCCGCCTTGTTGCCACCGGGCCAGATGATGAGTTCGAGTTTCCCGTCCTTGCCCTGGCTGTCCTCGATCAGCTTCGACAGGTCGAGCATCGGCCCCTCCCAGCCTCCCCGCCCCCGGCTGCCGCGGCCGAAGGTGTGGGCGACGGTGAGCCGCTTGCCGTTGGCACCGACCACGATGTCGTCGATCTTCACCAGCCCGTTCGCCGGGGAGTTCTTGAAGACGTATTTGATGGTGAGGAACTGCGGATGCTCGTGCGTGATCCGGGCCCGCAGACCGGTCGGGCCGACGTTCATGAACCAGCCGGTGCCAAGGTCCTCCGCAATGGCGCGGTCCTGCCAGCCGTGGAGTTTGAGATTCCAAGGCCAGTCGCCCTTCTCGTTGACCGCCTGCACGCAAACCGGTGCGAGCGACAGCAGGCCGAGCAGGATGGGTAGGATGCGGGTGGTCATGACTTGTGGGATCGAGGACGGAGGCGGCCGGGTTCCGGGCTCATTTCAGGTCGAGCGAGGAAAGGATGGCTTTCACAATGGGCTCGTGAACCGGCTTCCGGTCGAAATCGAAGGGGTCGAAGCCGTGTGCCGCCGGCCTGCTCATGTCGATCATGCCTTTGACATGGGAATACATGTCGTTGGTCGGGATGCCGGCCTCGGTCATGACCTTGGCGGCGATGGCATTGTATTCGATCTCCGAGCCCAGCGCGAAGACATCGGTGGCCGACGCGCGGATCGGGGTGGTGCTGGCCCACACCAGCTTGGCATCGGTCGCTTTGAGACGGCGCACGAGTTCCTGCAAGTTGCTTTCATAGAGTGCGGGACCGGTGTTGCGGACCCCACCGCTGCCGATTGGCATGACCCGCATGGTCTTCAGACCGGGCGCGCGGTGAATCAGGTCGCCGAGGCCGACGTTGAAGTGGATCAGGTCCCACTTTCCATCGCCGAGCAGGGTGTCGAGGTGCTCCAGGACCGATCCGGAATGAAGGACCGCGCCCTTGGGCAGTTCGGGACGGACGACCTCCACACGCCCCTTCAGTTCTTTCGCCAGGATCGCCACCGGCTCGCGGTAGACCGCATCGCCGATGACCAGCACGCGCGGCACCGTCTGTGCGGACAAGGTGGACGCCGCGAGGACGCCGCAGGCGATCCGCAAACTGCGGAGCAAGGCGGAGTGGAGGAAGCGGAACATGGCGGGGTGAGTCTTGATCAGGCCCGCAGCACGGTCATCTCGCCGCTGCTGTCGGCGAACTTTTCGGTCGGAACGTCCAGCGCGTTGAGCATCGAGACGAAAAGGTTGGCCATCGGCACCTTCGCGTCGCCGACGAAATCATGGAGCATGCCGTGCTTGAAGCCGAGGTGGTTGCCGCCCGCGAGGTGGAGCGGATAGTTCTGCGTGCTGTGCGAGGCATGCGGATGGGCCGATCCCCAGAGCACCAGCGTGCGGTCGAGCATGTTGCCGTCGCCTTCCCTGGTGTCGCGGAGCCGCTTGAGGAAGTAGGCATGCTGTTCCGCGCGCCACTTGTCCCACTCGCCGGAAAAGACATCCGGCCGCTTGTGGGCGATGTCGTGGGTGGCTCCCTTGTAGCCCAGGGTGTAGGTCGCGTAGTTCCACATCTCGCTGCTGGAGGAATGTTCGCTTTCCAGCATCAGGGTGGCGAAGCGCGTCGAGTCGGTCTGGAAGGCGAGGTAAACCAGGTCATACATGCAGCGGATGTATTCCTGAGGATCACGGTGGGAGACCTCGAGGTTCAGCCCCTTGGTGTCGACGTCCGGCAAGGGCTTGTGCGTCCATTCGCTGGTGCGTTCGACGCGTTGCTCCAGCGAGCGGATGGAGTCCAGATATTCGTCGACCTTCCCCTGGTCCTCGTTGCCGAGCCGGTTCTTGAGGCTCTTGCTCTGGTCCATCAGCAGGTCGAGGATGCTGGCCTCGCGCTTCAGCCCGGCGCGCACGTCCTCGGTGCTCTTCCCGGCGTACGGTTGGAACATCCGGCTGAAGATCTCCTGCGGCCGGTTCATCGCGGGAATCGGACGGCCGGGACCGCGGTGGGAGAGCGTCTTGCAAGCGCCGTAGGAGCCGGTGCCCCCTTCCGTCCCGAGCACCAGCGAGGCGTAACGGGTGTGGTGGCCGAGGGCGTTGGCGGCGACTTGGTCGATCGAGATGTTGTTGGTTCTCTCGGTGTCCGCCATGAAGGCGCCGGTGGCGAAGACATCGCCGGAGCTATGGCCGCCCAAGCCGTATCCGCCGGCGTGGTCGAGGCCGCGGAGGTAGGTGACGTAGTCCTTGAGCGGTTCGAAGGGCGCGCCCGACTTGTTGAAAGTGAGCGGACCGGCCTTCTCACAAGGCCACCAGCTCCACTCATGGTGCGACTTGCCGGGTGTGGGGATCCCGTTCGGACCATCGGGCATGTAGGCCCCGTAGGCGAAGTAGCTCACCAGCATGCGCTTCGGCAACACGGGCACGCCGCCGGTTCCCATGCCCATCGCGCGGCCCATGCCATTGAGGAAAGGCAAGGCCAGCGCGATGCCGCCGCCTTTGAGGAGTTCGCGACGCTTGAGATGCCAGGATTTCGGTTTCATGGTTCGTGGCTAGCTCGGGTGGGATTCGGTTTCGCGGAAAAGCGGGCTCTGGCAGACGGCGACGATCATGTCCCGCATCCCGAGACCATTCATCTTGAGATGGTCCAACAACTGCTCCTCCGCGACGCGGTCGCGGTAGGTCAGTTCGCGGCCGAGGCCGTAGGTGAGGAAGCGGTGCACCAGGTTCGCGGCGATGTCCTCCTTGCGTTCCTCCAGCAGGTAGCGCTTCAGGTCCGCCATCCCGTTCACTTCCGGGCCGTTGGGAAGCCGGGTGTCCGCTTCGACGGGCACCGTGTTGACGGTGTTGAGGTAAGCGACGTAGGCATTCAGGTCCGCGTGCTGCCGCTTGTCGAAGGGTTGGATGCGGCTGCCCGATTTCGGGACCAAGGGCTGGAACTTGCCGATCGCGTTGTAGTGCTCGAAGGGGATGCCCCAGGGATCGAGCCGGAAGTGGCAGTCGTTGCAGCTTTCCTGGGTGCGATGAAGCGCCAGCAGGTCCTTGATGCTCGTGGCATGCTCGGCGGACTCGCCGGCGGTGTCGGTCAGAGCGGGCACATCGGCCGGCGGCGGCTTGACCTCGTCGCCGAGGATGGCTTCACGCAGCCAGACCGCACGGTAGATCGGGTGCGGGGCCGAGCCGGTGCCGTTGCCGATCAGGACGGAACCGTGGGTCAGCAAGCCACCGAGTTGATCTTCCGGCTTGATCGCCACCGGACGCAGGTCGTTGCCCTCAACTCCGGCAATTCCGTAATGAGCGGCCAGGGGCTGGTTGAGATAGGCGAAGTCCGAATCCACCACGTTCAGCACGCTGGCATTGCGACGGATCAACTCACCGATGAAGCCGACCGTCTCGTCGATCATGTGATCGCGGATCGTGGGAACATAGGGCACCTCCGTGCCCGCCCTTTCCCCGCGGGGAACGTAGTAAAGGAAGCGGGGAAACAGGTCGCGGTTGATCGGAACCGTCCTCGATTTCTCAAGGCTGAGCCACTGCGTGGTGAAGTTCCTCACGAAATCCGCGGAACGGCGGTCGGCGAGCATGCGGCCGACCTGCGCGTCGATCACCTCGGGATGATCGAGCTTTCCCGAAGCCGCGAGCTGCAAGAGCTCCTCGTCAGGCATGCTGCCCCAGAGGAAGTAGGAGAGCCTCGACGCGAACTCGTAGCCGCGGGTGGCACCGTCCTGGGCGACGGTGTGGAAGAGGAACTCCGGAGAGACGAGGACCATGGCGAGCGTCTCGCGCATGGCCGCCTCGAAGGACGGCATGTCCGGGGAAATCATCGCGTGGATCTTCGAGAAGCGGGCCACTTCCTCGTCCGTGGCGGGCCGGCGGTAGGCGAGCGACATGAAGCGCCGCAGCACGGCGGCGACGTAGGCCGGCGGGTCGCTTTCCCTCAACGCGGAGTCGAAAAGGATCCGCGTGTGATGGGCGGGTGGCCAGACTTCGGTGACGGGCGACTCGAACTCCATCCACTCGATCACCGCGCGCGGCATCTCGAGGTTGCGGTCCCCGTCGTTGAGCGTGCCGTCGTCGTAGAGGACCTGCGGCGTGATCGCCATCGTCGCCGGCTGGGGCTGTCCGCCCTTGGCGACCCCGGGCCTCGCGGGGTGGTTCTCGATGCGGCCGCGGAATTCGAAGATCTCCGGCTGATCCGGGCTGTTGTGCAAGCGGACTAAGCCCACCGCTTCGACGCGCAGGGTGGAACTGTTCTCGTTGAGGCCATATCCCATCACGAGGCGCAGTTGGGTTTCCCTGATCCCCGGTGGCAGGATGGCGGAAGCCTTGATCCGGATCCGGTATTCGCCGGTCTCCGGAAAACTTTTCAGTCCCATCCCCCACGCCGGGGTGTGGCGGCGGTTGCCCCATAGCCCGACCTCGTCGTTGCCAAGCCCCCGGTCCATGCCGGTGGACTGCCATTCCTGCCGCGTGGTGTGGACGACCGGCTTGCCGGAATCGACGATCGCGCTGGCCATGGCGCGCCGCGCGGTTTCGAGATAACGGTCGAGCTGCTCCGGCCCCATCCGCATGAGCTCGGCATTGTTGTTGAATTTGTAAGGCTTCACCGGATCCTCGGGCAAGCCGCTGATCAGCTTCAAGTCGATGCCGAGGAGGTCGCGCATCGTGTTCTGGTATTCGAAGTTCGTCAGCCGCCGCGCGACCACCGGAGCCGGCTCCTCCGCGACCTGCTCCGACTGCCGGCGCAGCTCCGAGTCGATCCATTTCACCACGGCGGCACGCTCTTCGTCCGCCGGTTGCGGCTCGTCGTCCGGCGGCATCTCACCGCTTTCGACCATGTCGAGGATCGACTGCCAGAGTTCAAGATTCTCCGCGCCCGAAAGATCTCCGTCGAGGGTGTGCAGCGTGACCTTTCCCTTGCTCTTCTCCGGGCCGTGACAGGAGATACAGCTGGTCTCGAAGAAGGCCTTGACCGCGGATTCGAAGCCCGGTTTTCCGGCGGGGATCTCAACCCCTGCCGCCGCCGTGACCCACAAGGCCGCGCCGAGATAGAGCGGCATGGCTTTGCGGGATAGGGTAACGCGGGGCATCGGCAGGTTTCTTCGGCGACCCTCGGTCAGATGAACAACTCCTTGATCGGGCCGGTCTGGATGCCTTTGAGGGCCGGGTCGAGATCGCCGTAGTGTTTGATCGGGTTGCCGTGGGCGTTGAGGATGGTGGTGTAGAAATTGCCGAGCGTCTTGTGGCCCTCGGTGCCCCAGTAAGGAAGGCGGATATAGCGGCGTCCGAGGTTCAGCTTCGCGTTGTCGCCCGCCATGATCAGGAACGGGAACTCGAAGCCGTGGGCGTGATGCGTTTCACCGGAAGACGGGAAATAGCAGATCATCGTGTTGTCGAACATCGTGCCGTCGCCTTCCGGCACGCTCTTCAGGCGGGTGACGATGCGGTTCACGAGTTCCATGTGGTGGGCCTCGGTGCGACGGCGGACTTCCTCGGCGGAGACGTCCTTGACGGCCTTGCCGTGGCCGATGTCGTGCATGTTGACCTTCTCGCCCTCGATGCCGGTGATGCCGGTGTAGTCGTGGCCGAGTTCATCGACCGTGAAGGCGACGACATTGGTCAGGCCGGAGATCAGCGACGAAAGCAGCACCTCGGTGTGGCCCACCTGGCGGGTGAAGGTGTCCATCTCGTTGTTGAGATACTTGCTCTCGAGCTTCGGCACGTGCTGGCGGACGATGTCCGTCATCATGTCGATCTTGCGGTTGCGCTCGCGGATCCCCTCGATGGATTCCGCGTAGTTGCCGACCTTGCGCTGTTCGATGCCCGCGACGTGGCGCGCCAGTTCTGTCTCGGTACCGGCGGCGAACTCGAGGACCTTGCGCTGGAGTTCGTAGCGGACCTGCTCGTGCTTTTCGGTGGCGACGGACTTGAAGATCTCATCCACCGCGATGCCGGGGCCGCCGAAAGCATAGTTCGGCTGCTGCGGCCCGCGGGCGGAGAAGCCCTTGGCGATGCCGTTCAGGCCGCCGCGCGGGTTGCCGCCGCCGGTCGGGAACACCGCCAGCTCGATGTGCTCCAGCGGCGAAGGGAAAAGTTTCGCGAGTTCGAAATCGACCGTCGCCCATTTGATCGAGCTGTTGCGCTCGTTCGCCTTGTAAACGCCGAGCGCCGAGCACCAGCCGTGATGTCCCACGGTGCACATTTTGCCGGAGAGTCCCTGCAGGATGGTGAGGTGCTCCTTGTGCTCCGCCAGCGGTCCCATCCACTCGGGCAAAGTGTGGGCGTCGAGATCCACCTCATACGGGAGCCTCTTGTTCTCCATCTCCATCTGCTCCGCGGTGAACGACGGCGGCACCATCACCTTGGGGAAGAGCCCGTTGCCGCGGTGCATGAAGATGAAGCGCATCGGCGCCTTGCCGGACAGGCCGGGGGCCGCTTGCGCGCCGTGGAGCCGCGGCATCATTCCTGGCATGGAGAGGCCGCCCATGGCGAGGAAGGCGTTTCGGATGAAGTCGCGTCGGGTGTTCATGAGATCTTGGTGGCAGGTGTTGAGTTCTATTTCCGGTAGATGAAGGAATCGGAAGTGAGCAGGGAGACGATGACCGCCTTGAAGCTGCCACCGCTGGAGACGTAAGCCTTGTCGGCATCGATCAAGGTCCGGGAATCGGAGAGCGTTTCGTTGCGCCCCAGGTAGAAGCGGAAAGCGTGGCGGATGATGGACTGGCGGACGCGGTCGGACTTGGCGAGCCGGTCGATGAGATCGGACGCGTCCTTGACCTCGCCGTCGAGCGCGGGATCACCGCTGCCTTTCAACTCGCCGCGGGAATCGACGGGAAGGGTCTTGTAGAGATTGAAGTGCTTGAGGTGCTTCCCGACCACGTTCTCGGGATGCTCGATGGCTTCCATCAGGCGGTAGCGCCCGAAGTCATCGTAAACCTCGAACGGAAGCCCGAGCGGGTTCATATACACATGGCACTTCCAGCACTCCTGCTGGTGCATGGTCACCTTGTCGAGGCGCTGGCGCAGGGTCTTGGTGTGATCTTCTGGCACGACCGCATCGACGGTGATCGGCACATCCGGCACGCGGCCGGCGAGGAGCTTCTCCTGGACGAAGCGGCCGCGCCGGACCGGGTCGTTCTCGGTGTTGAGGGAGTGGGCGATCAGCCAGGCGGGATGGGTGAGGATGCCCTTGCGGTTGGGGAGCTTGAAGGGCTGCGCCGGCTCATAACTAAAAGGTGGCGAGCCCTCCTCGAATCCCCAGGTGCCCATGACGGGCGGGAGGTTGTAAATCGGGGAATAGGTGTGGTGATACCCGTGCGCCCACGGAAAGATGACGAAGGGGGTGAGGCCTTTTCCGAAATGCGCTTCGAAATAAGTCATCAATCTCGTGAGCGAGGTTCCGTGCCGGTTCGCTCCGCTCTCGGGCGAGATCTGGAAGGTCTTCTTGAGAAGTTCCTCGTGCTCTTTCACGACCTTCTCCGGATCCGTCTTCCACGGGGTGTCTTTGAGCATCTCCCAGATCCGCCGCCATTCATCGACGGTCTGCTGCGCGTTCGGCCGGTTGAAGACGAAGAACTTCTCCGTGGTGAGGATGTTCTCGAAGACGTTCTGGTCCTGATCCACGTAATAGGAGACGATCTGGTCCGCCTCATCCACCAGACTGCCGGGCGTACCGAAGGTGCCGCGGTCGGCGTTCTGGTACTGCTTGTAGGCGCGGTCGACGTCCTTGAAGACCTTGGTCGCGTTCGGGTAGCCGAAGAACTCGCGGAAGAAGCGGACGATCCTCGGGTGCGAGACCACATGGGAGACCACCTTGCCGGTCGTGATGTAGTCATCGACGCCGCCGCGGAACAACTCGGGGTCTTCCAGCAGGCGGGTGACCTCGCGCTTGAAATCCTCTCGGGTGGCGAGCTTCCCCTGCTCGGCGGCTTCCAGCAGCTTGGGGTCGGGCGCGTTGTCGCCCATCGCGTAGGCGATCGCATAGGCCGCCTCGCGCGGCGCGAGCATCTTGCGGCCGTGTTCGTCCGGTTCGCCGGCCCCGAACTCCAGGCGGTAAAGGAACTCGGACTCGAGAAGCACCACCATCAGCATCTGGCGCAAGCCCTCGGAATTCCCCGCGGCCCGGATCGCATCCCGGGTCAAGTCGAAGTATCTCTTCATCTCCGCCTCGGATGGCGACCGCCGCAGGACGTTCTGGAACTGCCTGACGATGGCCGCGCGGATCTCGTCTTCGGATGGCTCGGACTTCTTGAGGATGATGCTCTCGAACTCCGCCGGCACCGCGCGCGGCAGGAACTTGTCCTTGGGATCGGGGAAATCGTTCGCGCCGAACTCGCCGTTCTTCACACGCGCAGGACGGATCTGGCGGTCGGAAATGTATTCCGCATTTGTCAGCATCACCAGCAGCGTGCCGCCGTCGAGCGAACCGATGTCGTAGTCCCGCACGCCGGAGGCGTCGGGCAGGGAAAAGGGATTGGTGACGCCTCCGAACCGGGTGCTGCGATCCCGGCCGCTGAGTCCGAAGACATCGCGCACCCTCGAGTCGAAGATCTGCGGGCTGACCAGCCAGCGCCGCGCGGGAGTGAATGCCGGATCCGTGTTCCTGCCGCTGAAGAGCTCCACGTGATCGACGTAGTTCCCGTAGGACGGATAGCGCAGCTTGTCCTCCAGCTTCGAGGCATTGTGAGCGTGCAGTTCCGCCCATAGCCATTCGCCCAGCGCCTTGCGCTCTTCCTCCGTGGGCTGGGCCTTTTTCTTCGGCGGCATCTGCTTGAGATATACCTGCTCCAGCGCGCGGTTCATCAGGTCGAGCCGCGCGTCGAGCGTCATCTCCCCAAGGTTGTCGAGCCGGATGTCGCCCTTCTCAGTGCCATCCTCGTGGCAGGAGAAACAATGGGTCTCGAGCAGCTCCGTGGCGGCGGGAGGGACGCTGAACGGCGGCGGCTCCGCCGCGAAGGCAAGGCCCGGAATTGCAAGCAAGGCGGCGACCCGAAGCAGGATGCCCGTCACGCCGCCAAGTGGCGACAAACCCTTGCTCCCCTGCCCTCGGGACGGCAATGGGCCGGCCTGGTGCCATCGGGATCGCGAGGTCGGACGGTTCGGGTGTGGAATGCGCGCCATGGGGAACAGATCAAAAGCAGGGCGGACTCGGAGCCGCCCCTTTCGAAGGATAGCCGTTTACGCCCCGATCAGAATATCAATGTCACCAAGTGCGCGTCAAAGTAACGCGCCTTTGCGACAAGGATCCACCTGCATCCGGTGCTGCCGGCGCCGTTGGATCACGCGGACTCCATCAACCCGCTACGGCGTCTGATGACGATAGAGCACCGCTCCCCGGTCGTCGTGCTGCGAGATCTCAAGCCTCGCCGCTCGCTCGCCGTCACCCGGTGTGAGAGCCACCCGCAGGAATCCGCCGCTGGCGGGGCGGTCGGAGTAGGGCTGGACGACCTCACCCTCGGGATCGGTCGAACCCTTCGTCCCCGGAGCCCGGCCAAGACGTGCGTTCTCCCGGTTGAGCGCGCCGCAGGAGAACTCTTCGACTCCGGAAGAATGCCGCGAGTGATACTTCCAGTGCCGGTCGCCACAGACGATGAAGAAGCGGCCTGGTGCGATCCCGGCGGATTTCAACCACGCGAAGAAGGCCTCGCCCTCATGGCGGAAGCCGCCCTCGTTCGCATGATTGTCGGTCTTGTAGGCATCGTCCGGGCCGATCATCGGGGTCGGCGAGACCAGGATCTTGAAGGTGGCATCACTCTCCTTCAGCGTCCGCTGGAGCCATGCCTTCTGCTCATCGCCCCACAGAGACTTGCCGGGGCCATCGGCCGACTTGTTAGGGCTGCGGAAGTCACGCCCTTCGACGAACCAGAGCTGCAAGTCGCGGCCCATCCGGTGGGTGCGGTAGGTCTCCGCTCCGGGTTCGCCCGGCGGCACCACCGGCACCTGTTCGCGGAAGGTGTCGATGCCCAACCGGTGCGACGGCTGGTAGTCGCCGGTCGCGTCGGAGTCGTTCCGTCGGTGATCGTGGTCGTCCTTCAACCAGTAGGTGGGCGCACTGGCGAAGAGCCGCACGAAGCGCGGGAAGACATACTGCTCGTGCCACTTCTTCCGCATCTCGGCGAGCGACTTCGCCCGGGTGGCGGCCGGATGATCGTAGTAGACGGCATCGCCATTGATGATCACGAAGTCCGGCTCCAGCCGGTGCATCGGGTCCAGCGCGGGATAGCCCTGAAGCCGGTCTTCCCCCGGATAAGCGGGCATGCCCTTGGTGCCGTCCATGAAGAACGAGTAGTTGAGGCAACTGGTGACGATGAAGTCCACTGCGGCGCCCTGCCTTGGGTCCGGCAAGGTTTTGAAGGAGGCGGCGGCGCCGGCTTTCACACGATCCTCCCGCTCGCCGTAAAGCACGCGGTAGTGATAAGTCGACCCCGCTTCGAGCTCGTCCACCTTGGCCCGCAGGATAAAATCCCCGTCGGCCGTCGCCTTCAGCCACGGGGTCTGCCGGGCATCCTTGAAGTTCGCGCTGCCCGCGATCTCGAAGCGCCCGACACCCGCCGCGCCCGGCACATCCCCCTCGGTCAGCGAAGGCACCGCCGTCAACCGGGTCTGCAAGATCGCCGAGCCCGCCGTGACCTCACCGGCCAGCAGACCCTGCGCGAGGTGAATCTCCGCCGCGGAAGGCAACGCGGAGACGATTATGAGCAAGATGACAGGGAGTCGGGAAGCGATCATGAAAGAGCAGTCGTAGGAAAGAGGGCCGGTCACCGGCCGGAAGCGGGCACCGCGCCGATGGCGGCACGAAAGGACTCCAGCAGCGGATCCTGCGACTGCTCCATCCAGCGCGACATCTCGACCCGCATCTTCTCCAACTGCCCGCGGTGCGCCGGGTCGGCGCCAAGGTTGCGCAAGGCGGCCGGATCGGCGGCGAAGTCGTAGAGTTCTTCCGGCATCCGTTTCACCAGGAGCTCGACGCGCCCGGCGATCGACCCGTCCACTTTGGCGGCCTCTTGCATCGCCTTGAACGAAAGCCCGCTCATGCCCTCGGTATGGTAGCTCTTCTTTCCGTCGGACCACGCGTTGAAGATGTAGCCGAAGCGCCGGTCCTGCAGGCAGCGCATCGGGTAGGCCTTGTTGCCGAAGGCTTCGTTGTAGCAGGTGACGACGTGATCGCGCCCGGCCTGCTTCCCCCCGCGGAGCAGCGGCGCGAAAGATCGTCCGTCGGTATCCGGCGGCACGGGCAGGCCGGCCAGTTCGAGGATGGTGGGCATGAAGTCGATGCCCGAGATGAAGTGCTCCCGTTCCACCCCGCCCGGCTTGACCACTCCCGGCCAGCGCACCAGCCACGGCGTGCGGGTGCTGGTGAGATAGCAGTTGCTCTTGGCAAAGGGCATCGAGATCCCGTTGTCGCTGACGAACATCACCACGGTGCGATCCTCCAGGCCGGACTCCTTCAGCGCACGCAGGATCTCGCCGACCGTCTGGTCGCAGCGGTGGACCGACGAATAATACTGCGCCAGTTCCTTGCGCACGTTGGGCAGGTCCGGCAGGAAGGCGGGCACGGTGATTTCCTCCGGCCGGTAAGTCCGCCCGGGCTCCGGATAGCCGAGCTTCTTGCCGCGGTTCGGCCCCTCGCTGCCGGCGAAAGGCCGGTGCGGGTCGTGCGAATTGGCCATCAGGAAGAACGGCTTCCCGTCCTTCTTCGCCTGCTCGATGAACTCCCTGGCAAAACCATGATACTTCGCCGGATCGCGGCCGGCGCCCAGCTCCTCCTGGTCGCGGGCGAAGTCCCACGGGAACTTGGACTCCGGCCGGAGGTGGATCACCTTGCCGAGGATGCCGAGATGATAGCCAGCCGTCCGCAGCAACTCGGCCAGCGTCGGCACGTCCTCGCGGACGGGATAGAAGCCCGTCGATCCATTGTGATGCGGATAGCGCCCGGTCATCAGACACTGGCGGCTCGGCTGGCAGACGGCCACGGTGACATGGGCCCGGGTGAACCACATGCCTTCGGCGGCCAGACGGTCGAGATTCGGGGTGATCTCCGGCACCTTGCATCCCGCGAATCCGGCGGAATCATGGTTCATGTCATCCACCGTGATGAAGAGCACGTTCGGTCTGTTAGATACCTCGGCGGCGATGACATTCATCGCCATCAGCAAGATCACGGGGACGATTCGAAGGCTGGGAATTCTCATGAATCGAAGGGCTCTCAAATCTTGACGTGATGGCATCTCACCGCGGCGCCTGCTTGGCGCCCCGTCCCTGAACGGAGCGGGCGCGCGACTTCTTCACGAGTTCGGTGAAACGGTCGGTCTCCGATTGCCAGATCCGTTCCAACTCGTTCGCCTTTTCCGGCATGGCGGCGGCAAGGTCGTGCTGCTCGGCGCGGTCGGCCTTCAAGTCGTAAAGTTCCCACGCCTTGCCGGCATCGGCCACCAGCTTCCAGTCCCCCACCCTCACCGCTCGATGCTTCTCGTGCAGCCACCACAGGCTGCCGCGATGAATCGTCCGCTCCTCCGTGAAGGCCGGCACGAGGCTCACTCCCGGAGCTTCCGGCACCGGGTCACCCTGCCATTCCGACGGCTTCCCGACCCCCGCGAGTTCAAGCACCGTCGGTACGATGTCGATGAGGTGCGAGGGCGTGTGTCGCAGTTCGTTCTTCGCCCGGATGCCCGCCGGCCAGTGGACGATCAATGGCGTGGCGATCCCTCCTTCGTAAACCCAGGACTTGTGCCGCCGGAAAGGCGTGTTGCAGGCGCTGGAAAATCCGGGGCCGAGGCAGAGATAAGTGGCGGCGCTTCCCGGTAGCGCGGACGGATCGTGACCACCGTCGCGAACCATCATCTCGGCGCTCGCCCCGTTGTCGGAGGCGAAGAAGATGAGCGTGTTCTCGAGCGCGCCCATCGCCTTGAGCTGAGCGATGATCCGGCCGATCTCGCGGTCCATGCGATCCACCATCGCGGCATGGATCGCCATCTTCGTCGCCTGGAAGCGGCGCTGGGAATCGGTGAGATCCTTCCACGGCAGCGGTCGGTCGATCTCGTCCGGGCCGAACTTCTTCAATGCGTCCGGAAAGGGGTAAGGCGGGCCAACTTCCTCCTCCAGCACGGAGAGCGTGCCGTTCACGATGCCCATTTCCTTTTGCCGGCGAAAGCGCGCCTCACGCATCGCATCCCAGCCTGCGAGATATCGGTCGCGATACCTGGCGATATCCTCCGGCAGCGCGTGGAGCGGGAAATGCGGAGCGTGAAAGCCGAGGTATTGGAAGAACGGCCGGCCCGGATGATTCGCCGCGTGGTCCTTGAGGCATTCGATCGCGTGGTCAGCGGTGGCGATCGTCGCGTAGTAGGCCCCTTCATCGTTCCCGGGCTTCACCGGCACGTCATCGAGGAGGCTGCCGCGAGAGGTGAAGAAGTCCCCTTGGTTCACCATGTTCAGCGAGCGGTCGAAGCCGCCGTCGAGCACCTTCCCGTCGACGTGCCACTTGCCGCTGTGATAGCTCCGGTAGCCCGCCGGCTTGAGAAGCTCCGGCAGCAACCGCGCCCACGACGGACGCGTCCCCACCATGCCGCCGCGGATCTCCGGCAAGGCGTCACGGTGGATCTGCTGGGCGTAGTAGCCGGTCAACAGCGAAGCGCGCGAAGGCCAGCAGCGGGCGGTGTTGTAGAACTGGGTGAAGCGCAGGCCGTTCTTCGCCAATCCGTCGAGGTTCGGGGTTTCGATCTCGCCGCCATAGCAACCGGGGTCGGAGTAGCCCAGGTCGTCGGCAAGGATGAAGATGACATTCGGCCGCGGCTTCTCCCCCGCCCCGGGCCCGGGATCGGAAGCCCCGGCGGCGAAACACCGGGCGAGAAGCCAGGCGAGGACGAGGATGACCTGGACGGGAGCTTTCATGGGACTACGGATCGGAATGACCATCGCCACTCACGGGCGCTGTCGCAACGAAGCGGCCCATCTCGAAAGGGGCAAGGGATTAAGGACTCTGGATTGCGCATTCCTGTCGCGGATTTACGCCACATTGGCTGCAACCTCTTTGAAGAAATGAAGCACCGCTCTTGGATTCATCCCGCCGGGCGTGACAGCAGCTGCAACAGGGGCGGCTGACATCTTCCATTTCCTGCGGGAGACCTCGCGGAGAAAGTGACACAAACCGCCATCGGCGGCAGCCCGAACATGGGTGGCAATGATGCCGATCCCGTGACGCAAATCCGATCCCGTTTGTCGCATATATCGGATCCAATTCCCTTTACTCCCCCCCGTCATGGATTACACCAGTCAGGACGTTCATGGACGGAGTTGACTCATCCGGAAGTGGCGATCGACAAGCGGATTCAACCGCCCTGAGTCCAAACCCGCCCCGACGATGCAAAACCCAGATCCCGCTGGCCGCCATCAATTCCCCGCCCCCCGGCCGTCGCTCCCGCCGTCGGCATGACGCGATTTTCCAATTTCCCGAGTTAATGGGTTTTCCCCGGAATCGGACGGGGTCGCCGCTGACTTTCATCGGCGACCCCGTTTCCTGTTCGGACTCCGCCCCTCCGCCGCTTCAGGGCTCGGGACTCATCCGGATTTAAAAAACAACCAGCTCCGGCAACTGCCGAATTCATTCATGACGTCCGACCTTCGATACCCAAGTCAACTGCTCGCCACCGCGACCGCGGTCCTGATGTTGGCCACCATGGCCGCACCTGCGGCCACCATGTCCGCCAGCGCCGCAGCGCCCGCCGTCGATGGCAAGGACATTGCCAACTACGGCCCCGTCACCGGCAACGAAAAGTGGTTCTTCGAAAACTCCGCCGCCGGCGCGGTGAAAGGCCAGACCTTCACCACCGGCACCGGGGCGGTCCTTTTCAAGTCGATCACCTATCAAGTGACATCGAGCCAGCAGGCCGAGCCGACCAAGCACTACGTCATCCGCCTCGGCACGGTCGCCGGCACGGTCTTCACCCCGGTTCACTCAGAGACCGCCACCCAGACCACCACCTGGAGCGGCGGCCACTACATGACCTGGACCTTCGCCACCCCGCTGCTGCTGAACGGCAACACCACCTATGCGGTCGACATCGGCATGACCGGCAGCACCTCAAGCTGGCAGACGGGCATTCCCTACCTCAATGTCACCGCCAACGAGTATGCCTCCGGCCAGCGCTACGCCTCGGGCACCTCGGGCGTCGGAACCAACAGCCTCTCCCTCGTCTCCAGCTCCGACCGGATCTTCCACCTGGACCTCGAACTGCCTCTCGGCCCCGATCTCACGCTGGTCGCCACCGATCCGGCCGACGGCGCTGCGGAGGTCATCGCCACGACCCCGCTGACGCTCACCTTCAGCCAGAACGTCGCCCCCGGCGCGGGCGACATCACGTTCCGGAATCTGACCGATGGCACGGAACTCGATATCCCCATCGGCGATCCCGCCGTCTCCTTCTCGGAGAACCTCGTCACGATCACCCCCACCGCCGGCCTGCTCTGGAACAAGGACTACGCCGTCCGCATCGATTCCGGCGCGATCGAGAACACGATCGGAACCGCCTATCCCGGCATCGCCGACGACACCACCTGGAACTTCACCACGGCCGCCGGAGATCCCCTGCTTATGGCCATCTCCGGACTGAAGGACCACATCCTCGGCGTCACCCCGCTCTCCGCCGCCCAGATCGCCGCGCACAAGCAGACCATCGACAATCTCCGCGAGCAGTTCGACAACAGCGCCGGCAACATCGAGGCCGTCTTCGACCTCATCGAAACCTACGACACCGTCGAAGGCCCGCTGTGGGTCGCGCGCGGCGAGTTCAACCGGACGACACAGCCCGTCGACCTCGATTGGACCATCTACCATGTCATGCAATACATCATGGACGTGGTGTATCATGCCGGCACCCTCGCCAGCCACGAAGCCCTGCTGGACGGTTTCAAGTTCGGCAGCTCCGCCAATTTCCCCGGTCCCTGCCCCGCCCCCGCGCCCGGCGCGACCCACACCGCCACCATCAACGCCAGCTTCCCCGACACCTTCGGCCGGATCACCCAGGGCGACGACCTGCCCGCGCGGAAGCCGACCGGTTGCTACCTTGCGCCCGGCACCATCGCCACCGTCACCGTCCCGCCCGCCCTCGTGGGCCAGGGATTCAAGGTCCGCGTCGGAGCGCACTCCTGGGACCTTTCCAACCGCCCGCCGGTGCGACGGCTCGACCGCGCCACGCTGCTCTACAATCTCGACGCCACCACCATCAAGGTCGCCAGCCCCTACGGCGGCGGCATCTACATCGAGGTTCCCCGGCTTGCTGACGAGGGCATCGTGCAGGTCACCATCACCGGTGCCGCCCGCGCTCCTTATTTCTCGGCGAAGTCCTTCCACCAGACCACGCCGGCCGAGTGGCTCGTCGAGCGTGCCCACCCGGCGCCGTGGGCGGATTTCCAATCCGACAAGTTCATGATGCAGGTGCCGTCCAAGTGGATCAGCGCCCACCCGGATCCCGTCAAGCTGATGGCCGACTGGGACAAGGCCATGGACGCCCAGAACGACCTGATGGGCTTCCCCCGCCTCCGCGGCAAGGAAACCCAGTATCCCCAGGTCGACGTCCTGATGCGCTCCTCCGTCCACGCGCCCGGTTACCCGTCGGTCAACAACGTCGACAACCCTAACAACAACCGCGGCGGATATCACACCAACTATCTCGTCCGCGGCCCGGGAAACAACTACCACAGCGCGCACATCGAGTTTCACGAACAGGGCCACGCCTACTTCTTCCCCAAGTTCGGCGGCGAGACGGAGTCGAACGTCAACCTGCCGCACGTCGCCATCCTCCACGGCAGGTTCGGCTACACGCTCGACGAGGCCTTCCGCGGCTCGCTCGGATCCACCCGCACCTTCCAGACGCTCGACACCGCGGCGACCTCCTGGATGTGCGTCTTCAATTTCGCCCCGCGCCGGGTGCCCATGGCCGATGCGGAGAAGGCCTATCAACTCAAGGGCCACGCCAAGTTCGTCGACATCGCCCGGCTCTACGGTTGGGAGGTCCTCGGCGACTACTGGCGCTCGTTCATGGAGGACGAAGCCAATGGCGTCTCCTACTCCACCTCCACCGACGCCTTGCTCCTCCGTCTCTGCCGGAGCGTCGGCAAGGACATCCGCCCCCTGTTCCACTTCTGGGGCATCCACCCGCAAAACCATGCCGCCCTCGCCGCCTCGCTCGCCGCAGAGAACATCCCGGCGGATCCGGCGATCCGCAGCCGCCTGCTCCACTACCAGACCCTCGTCCCCGCCAACAACACCGCCTTCCGCACCTTCGCCACCTCCTGGTGGGGCAAGCAGCCGAACTTCTCCACCGGTGCCTGGGAAGAACGCGAACACGCCCGCCAGTGGGACACCGCAGCCCTCTACGGAGCCGGCGACCAGCAAAGGACGGACGCCACCAACCCGGGCGAGATCTACAACGAGAACTCCGCCGCCGACATCCGCAGCCGCGTGCAGGAACTCGTCGACCTTTACTTCCCCGGCACGCCATTCGGGAACTGGGCGGAAAGCTTCGAAGACCTCGGCGATGCGTCTCCCTCCGTCGATGCCGACCAGGGCGGACTTGCCACCGGCATCGAGTGGGTGCTTGGCGGCGATCCGGCCGATTCCGGGGACGATGCCGCCCTCGCCCCGACCCTCGATCCCTCCGCCGGACCCGACGGCAAGTCCCTGTTCATCTTCCGCCGCAGCGACCTGGCGGAGGCCGATGCCAATACCACGGTGACCGTCGAATACGGCAGTTCGCTGGCCGGTTGGACCGCCGCCGTGCATCAGGGCAACGGCCCCGGCGACATCACGATCACCGAAACGCCCGACCACTTCAGCAACGGCATCGACCGCGTCACCGTCGCCCTGCCCCCCGGCCTCGCGACCGGAGGCAAACTCTTCGTCCGACTCAATGTCACCGTGACGCAACCCTGACCGGCCTGCCCGCCATCCACTTTCAAACCGATTGAACCCATGGAAATCCGCAATAGCACTGCCCTCACCGCAGCCCTCACCCTCATTGCCACCATCGGAGCCCGTGCCGCCACCATGTCCGCCAGCGCGACCGCGCCCGCCGCCAACGGTCTCGACATCGCCAACTACGGTGCCGTCAGCGGAAGCGACAAGTGGTTTGCCGAGAACTCCGGCGCGGGCGCGGCCAAAGGCCAGACCTTCAGGACCGGCACGCTTCCGGTGCTGCTGAAGTCCATCACTTATCAAGTCACGGCTTCCCAGCAGGCGGCACCGACCAAGCAGTACAAGATCCGCGTCGGCACGGTTGCCGGAACCGCCTTCACCCAGATCCACACGGAGAACGCCACCCAGTCCTTCCAGTGGCCCGGCGGCCACTACATGACATGGACCCTGGACACGCCGGTCCTGCTCGCACCGAACACCACCTACGGGATCGACGTCGGGATGACCAGCAGCACCTCGTCATGGCAAACCGGCATCCCCTACATCAACACCACCGCAAACGTCTACGCCAACGGAAGCCTCTACAGCTCCGGGACCAGCGGTCTCGGCACCGCGACCATCTCCAACGGGAGCACCGACCGCATCTTCCACCTCGAACTCCAGCACCCGCTCGCCCCGTCGCCCGACATCGGCGCCGTGGTCCCCGCCGGCGACATCACCCTTTCCTGGACCAACCTCGCCCCCACCACCGGCACCGACGTCTGGGTGGACCTGTGGTTCGGCACCGACCCGAACGCCCTCACCAAGGTCGCGGCACTCCAGCAGAACCTCGGCTCCTTCCTCGTCAATCTCCCCGGGGCCGACACCTACTACTGGCGCATCGACTCCTACCTCGACGGCGCGCCCACAGGCTCACCGGTCCAGAGCCCGGTCTTCAGCTTCGAGGTGTTCGACAGCGATAGCGACGGCTTCCCGGACGAATACGAATTGCTTCACACCGATCCCCCCAGCGCGACCGCGCTCGTCCCCGGCAACGACGAGGATCAGGACGGCCGGACCAACTGGGCCGAGTTCGGCGCAGGCACCAGCCCGAGCGATCCCGACAGCGACAATGACGACCTCCTCGACGGCAGCCCCATCACGGTCACCAGCGGCGACGCCCGCCATGCATTGTGGGCGGCCGACGGCATCCTCTACAGCGACAATGGCGCTGATCGCACCTTCCGTGGAGAACTCACCCTCGGAAGCGATCCGCTGAAGGCGGACAGCGACGGCGACGGTCTTCCCGACGGCGTGGAAACCAACAGCGGCACCTGGGCCGGCCCGTCCGATCCCGGAACCCATCCGACCAATCCCGATACCGACGCCGACGGGCTCAAGGACGGCGTGGAAACCAACACCGGCATCTTCGCAAGCACCGCCAACACCGGCACCAGCCCGCTCAACTCCGATACCGACGGCGACAACGCGGGCGATTGGTACGAAGTCGCGATCATCGACAAGAAGCCGTCGCTCGGCAGCCCGCCCAACTCGCCGAACGATCCCTCGCTCAAGCCGAATATCCCTTACCCGCTGCCGGCCCCCGACGCCTCCCCCGGCGTCTCGAACAAACCGGTGAAAGTTTACATCTTGTCCGGCCAGTCGAACATGGTCGGCTTCGGCCAGATCGCCGGCACCGGTCCTGGAACACTCCAGACCATCACCGGAAAGGAAAAGAAATTCCCCAATCTCGTCGCTTCGGGCGGCGGCTGGATGACCCGCAACGACGTGAAGTATCGCGGGGTCATCACCGATGTCGCCAACGGCAACCTCAAGCCCGACGTCGCTGGTGACAAATACGGCCCGGAGCTCGGCTTCGGTTACGTCATGGGCTGGCACCACGATGAGCCCGTTCTGCTGATCAAGGCCTCGCAAGGCAACCGCGGCTTGATGTGGGACATCCTTCCTCCCGGCAGCCCGCGAACGGTTGCCGGAGCCACCACCTTCCCGGCCTACGGCGAGTCGCCGGAAACCTGGGCCACCGCCACCGGAGGCCCGGCACCCTTCGGATGGTATGCCGGCAAGCAGTATGACGACTTCTTCCTCAAGGAAAGCGACATGGGGCCGCGGGCCTGGGCCACCGCCGTGAGCTACCCGAACGGTTGCCAGGTCCGCCACAACGGCGTCGTTTACATCAGCAAGTCGGCCCACACCTCCGCGGCCCTTTCGGAGCCCGGTGTCGGTGCGAACTCCGCGACATTCTGGAACGTGTATTCCGTCTTCAACACCGCCGACATTCTCGACAACTTCGCGACAGAATACCCGGCTTGGGCCGCGCAGGGCTTTGAGATCGCCGGCTATGTCTGGTGGCAGGGCTACGACGATACGGGTGAACCGCGTGCGACCCGCTACGAGCCGAACATGGTGCAGTTCATCAAGCGGATCCGCTCCTACTACGAGAACCGCTATCCCACCAAGACCGTCCCCAACGCCCCCTTCGTCCTCGCCACCCTCGCCACCAACGGCGGCTGGGGAAACACCGACCCGGGCAGCGGCAAGGTCGCCCAGGCCCAGCTCAACGTGGATGGCAGCAAAGGAATCTATCCCGAGTTCGCCGGCAACGTGAAGACCATCGAAGCCCGCGGCTTCTGGCGCAGCGGCGATGCCACCGTGTCGCCACGCAACGAGGGCTATCACTACAACTGGAACGCGGAGACCTACATGCTGGTCGGCGACGCCCTCGGCCGCGCCATGATTGACCTGCAGTCAACCGGCACCACCGGCGACTACAGCGACTGGGCCGCCACCTACCCCGGTGCCGATCTCGCGGATCCGGATGCGGACCTCGACGGCGACGGGATGACGAACGATGACGAGCGCATCTTCGGCCTCAATCCCACCTCCGGCATCGCACCGAACCCGATCACCGTCCCGCTCAGCGCCACGGCCGGCACCTTCACTTACACCCGCCGCGACGATGCCCTGACCGGCAAGCAGTTCACCGTCTGGACGTCCGGGGACCTGAACACCTGGACCGAGGATGAAAGCGCCGTCCAAACGGCCGCCACACCGATCGACGGGATCGAGACCGTCACCGTGACCCTCAGTCCCGGCCTCACCTCCGCGACGAAGCTCTTCGTCCGGGTCGTCGCCACGCCCTGATCATCGCGGGCTTTCGCAAGCCGCGGGATCCTGTTAGATCGAACCCATGCCAGCACTCCACCGCAAGCTTCGCCCGGCATTCCGCCCGCTCGCGGCGTGCCTGGCATGGGCCTTCCTTCAATCATCCGCCGCGGCGGAAATCATCGACTGCCACGTCCACCTCTGGACCCTCACCCGGCCCGCCGGGATCTCGTGGATCAAGAAGGACGACCCGGTGCTCCACCGCGACTTCCTGCCCGCGGACCACGAGAAGATCGCCCAAGCCAACGGCGTCACCGGCGTGGTGCTGGTGCAGGCCGGCCAGAGCCTCCCGGACAACCAGTGGAATCTCGACGTCACCGCCCACAACCCGCAACTCTACCGCGGCCTGGTCGGGAATCTGTCCGAGGCGATCGGCACCGATGCCTTCGCACCGCTCTTCACCCAGCTCTGCAAGGATCCGCGCTATCTCGGCTACCGACTGTCAGGGCGCTATCAGGACGCCTTGAGCCCGGCATTCTTCCGCGACCTCGAACTCACCGTGAAGGCGGGCAAGAGCGTCGACTTCCTGGTCGGCGGCTATTCGCTCAAGGACGTCGATACCATCGCCCGGCGGCTTCCCGGACTGCGGATCATCCTCAACCACTTCGGCAACCTCCGCCTCGACGGCAAGCCGCTCGAACCCGCCTGGGTCGCCGACTTCCGCGCCGTGGCGAAGCGCCCGAACGTCCACTGCAAGGTCTCCGCCCTCTATGGCCGGGTCGAGAAGCAACCCGCCCCGAAGGACCTCGGCTTCTACCGCCCCATCCTCGACCTCGCCTTCGATGCCTTCGGCGAGGACCGCCTGATCTTCGGCAGCGACTGGCCGGTCACCGAGGCCACCGGCGACTACGCCTCCGTGCTGGCCCTGACCCGCGCCTACTTTGACGCCAAGGGCCCCGCGGCGAGCGAAAAGCTCTTCCACCGCAACGCCGCCAAATTCTACGCCATCCCCCCGGCCGAGTGAGGGCGGCACTGCTTCAGCCCCCTCACTTGCTGAAAAGTTTGAGCAACACGGTGTTATAGAACGCATAACTTCCGGCCACCAGCAAACCGGCGCAGCTCACCCACAGGCCGATGTCCCAGAGCCGCCCGGGCATCAGAGCCGCCGGGCAGCGGCGGTAGCGGAAGAACAGCGCGGCCACCCCGAGCAAGGGCAGCATCAGCGCCCCCATGAACCCGCCCGCCAGCACCAGTTGCCGCGGTGTCGTGAAAAACGCGAAGCTGGCTAGGAACAGCAAGGGCAGCGTGAGACAGAACACCCGCACCCACCAGCGGTACGATTTTTCACCGCCCGCCGAGACACCGAACACCCGCAGCGCGTCGGCACAGACGCGCGCATGGCTGGCCGTCGCCACGAAGAAGGTCGAATACAGCACCGCGAAGGCCCCGATCAGGAAGACCGCCTGCGCCGATTCGCCGAAGACCGGCACATACATCTGGCCCAGCGTCCGGATCATCTGGTCGCCGTCGGGATTGAGCCCCGTCCGCCCCAGGATCGCCGCGCCTAACAGATAGAAAGCGATCGTCGCGAAGGTGTAGACCACCATCGAGCACCACGCATCCCAGCGCAGCACCCGCACCCAGCCCCGCGCCCGCCGCTCCCAGTCCGGCGAATCGTCGCGCGGGCCGGTCCATTTCGCATAGCCCTTCTCGATGCACCAGTAGGGATACTGGATCAACTCCGTGGCCCCCACCCCGATGATTCCGAAGGCCGCGAGCGCGACCGTCAGCCCCTTCCCCTCGGGGACCTTGAAGCTCAGTCCGGACTTCAGCTCCTCCCACGAGATCCGCCATTCCGGCAGGAGTTGCAGGTAAAGCAGGTTGAACACCGTCACCAGCGTGAACGTGGCGACCAGCACCGTGGAAACATTCTGGATCATCCGGTAACGCCCGACCACCAGCAGCACCATCGACACCGCCGTGACCAGGCAGGCCCAGATCAGCGGATCGCTCGACTTCCCGACACCGCTGCCGGACATCACCGCCAGTTCGGCCTGTGCTTCCGCCCGCTCGCCGGCCAGTGCTTCCAGCCGCGGGGCCATCGCTTCCTCGCCGGCGAAGCGCGTGCTGATACTCTCCGCCACCTGGATCCGGATCTCCGCGTCCTGCCGCGCGTTGACCGACTGCCCGGCCTCCGTCAGCGGCTGCTGGATCGAAAGCGCCTGCCCCACCCCGCCGATGATGCCGCCCAGTTGGACCAGCGCGACCACCGTGAAAATCAGCCAGCACCAGCAAAGCCAGTTCACCCGCCGCCGCGGCCCCGGCACCTCGTTCAGGCCGTCCAGCGTCGTCTTGCCGCTGGTGATGCTGTAGCGGCCGAACTCGATCTGCACGAAGACCTTGATCAGGCAGCCGATGATGATCAGCCACATCAGCACGAAGCCCGCCTCCGCGCCGACCGCCGTGGTCGCGATCAGCTCGCCCGAGCCGACGATCGATCCGGCGATGATCAACCCCGGACCGAGCTGCCGCAAGATGCCCCGCAGCGTGGTCGGCGGCTCGATGGTTCCGGCAGCTTCGTTGCTTTCGCTCATGCTGCCGATCCTGCGTCACGCCGGGCCGGCGGATCAACCGTCGAGAACGCCGCTGCCCGTCATCACGCCTTCATCAGCTTCAATTCCTCGCGCACCATCTGCCGCAGCTCCGGCGGACCGGTGACCTCGGCCTTGCTGCCGAAACTCAGCACCCAGCGCACCACTTCCTCCAGCGCCCCGGCTTCAAAGCGCACCTCGACCTTGTTGCCCTTGGCATCGAGCACCGTCGTCTCCTGCGTCGGATGCCAGCGCCGCTCCTGGGCCAGCCTTGCGGCGTAGTCCTTCAGAACCACCCGCACCAGATGCACGTGGCTGCCGCTGGCATGCCAGATGCCGAACGAGCGCCGCAGGTGATCGCGCCCGTCGAAGCCGGCGGGCCGCTCGAAAGTCGCCGCATGCACTTTCGTCCGGCTCATCCGCGGCAGCGCGAAGGTCCGCAGCGCATCCCGCTCCACATCGTGGCCGATCAGATACCAGGCCCCTTCCACCTCGCCGAGATGATAGGGCCGGACCCGCCGCGGCGCCGCCTTGTCGGCATCGAGCTTGCGGTAGTGGAAGCCGATCTCCCGCCGCTGGATCACCGCCTCCGCCAGTTGGCCGAACAAGGTCACGTCGCGCGCCTTCATCTCCGGCATCTTGCGGGTGAAAGCCTCGTCCATCTCCTGCCAAGTCAGGTGCACCGTGCCTTCGATCGGCCGGATGATCTTCGCGAAAATCTCGCGCATCGTTTTCTCCAGCGAGGTCCCGCGGATCGACTCCAGCGCGGTCCGCGTCAGGAACAGCGCCGCCAACTCCTCCGCGCCCATCACGAAGCCCGGGAAATCCGGCAGCCCGTTCACCGCGTGGAAGCCGTGGCGCTTGTCGTCGTACTCGATGATCACGCCGAAGTTGTCGCGCATGAAGTCGATGTCCCGCTGGATGGTCTTCGGCGTGACTTCGAGCTCCTTCGCCAGCGTCGAGCAGTTCGGGTAACCGCCCTTGCTGATCGCCCGGTGGATGGCGAACATCCGCTGGTAGGGACGCCGCGTCGCCCCGGCCCGCTTCGGTTTCTCTGCCATCAGCTCGGACACGGTATCGCGGAAATTGGCCATGGTCCGGTGACCTATCAGGGCCGGGGCCTCCTGCCAAACTTAAACCTCGCCCCGCGCTTGTCCCACCCCCGCCGGGACACTCCGCGCATGGAAGGAAACCTCTCCCGTCGTTCGCTCGGCCGCTGGATGGCCGCGCTCTTCTTCGCCCGCACCCTCCCCAGCCCGGCCGCGGAACCGGAAGCCGCGGAAGCCACCGCACCGATCCCGCTGGCGGACACCCGCGATCCGCTTGCCCGGATCTTCCTCCGTGCGCTGATGGAAGAGCGGGGCGTGGCGATCTTCTATCACGGCGGATCCACCCCCGGCGCCCTGCGGGTCGTCCGGCCGGAAAGCCTCTTCCGCCTCCGCCCCGGCGGCCGGATCTACGTCCGCGGCCGCTGCGAACTGCGGCAGGAAACCCGCACCTTCCGGCTCGACCGCGCGCGGCTCGCTTGAAAGGACCGCCGCGCGAAAAGCGAAACCGGTCGGGCGGCATCCCGCCACCCGACCGGCGCTCCAGCAGGGATCATGCCTCGATCGCCCCGCCGATCTTCACTTCGATCTGCCGCGGCAGCGCCGCTTCCTGCTTCGGCAGGCGGATCCGGAGGATGCCGTCTTTGAACTCGGCCGACACTTTCGAAGGATCGGTATCCTCCGGCAGGTGGAAGTTGCGGAGGAAGCTGCCGTAGGCGCGCTCGACGCGGTGAAACTTCCGGCCGTTCTCCTCCTTCTCCAGCCGCCGCTCGCCTTTCAAAGTCAGCACTCCGTTCTCCACCGTCACCTTCACGTCCTCGCGGCGGACCTCCGGCAGCTCGGCCTTGATCAGGTATTCGGCGGCGTCCTCGCTGATGTCCACCGCCGGCGACCATTCGGCCGTCGCGATGGATTCCTGCCGGCCGCTCGCCGCGGCGGCGGAGGACTTGGTTTGAAGCGCGTGGAGGACCCGGTTCTGCAGGTCCTGCATGTCGCGGAATGGGTTCCAATGGGTCATCGTGTTCATGTTGTTGGATAGGGTCGCGGCGGATGGATCGGATTCACCGCGCGCCCCCGACTCCGCCGGTGCCGGGGTGGCCGCCGCCGGGATCGCCCGGCATGCCGACCTTTTCGCAAAACCCGTGCCCGCCCCTGAACTCCGGCACAACTCCTTGATTCCGCAAGAAAAACGAAATCCACCCCCTTCGCCGGGCCGCGTCAGCTTGCCGCTCTCCGCCGACGTGATGTCGCAGACTCCGCGTCAAACTGACAGCACGGATCCAATGTGCGCCGAGCCGTTCAATAACCCGACTTGCGGACCAACTCCGCGAGCTGCTTCTGGAATTCGACGATGTCTTCCGGCGACGGGCGGTAGCCCGGGGTGTCGGCATCGAGCCCCGGCCGGCCATACTGGTCCAGCATCCAGATCGCCGTTTCGCCGTCGGAGAAACTGACCTTGCCGGACACCAGCGCGCCGGGCAGCGCCAGGCTGTCCATCGTCACGGTCACCACCCCGGTCGGCACCGGCTTGGCCGCGAGGTCCTCCGCGGGCTTGGCCTCTTCCTTCGGCGTGTCTTGAAGCTCGATCCCCAGATCCAGCACCAGGAAACGGGCGTCCATGTAGGTGATGGCGATGTCGAAGTCTTCCTTCAGCCGCTTCTGGAGGTCCGCGATGGAGGCCCCCTCGGCCGTCCAGGCGTGGAGGGCGGTCTTCTGGTCGTCGGAAAGCTTGCTGGCGCTGAACATGCGGCGATTCAGCCCGCCATCCGGCCGTTTCCAAGCATCAAATCCGCCAATCTGCCGCCAGGGCTCGTCTATCAGGCAGCCCCCGGCCCGCGCTGCCTTCTAACGATTGGCTTCCACCCCGGCCGGTGCCAGCAGCGTGAGTTCGTGGATGCTCCAGTATTTGCCCGGCTTGCGTCCCTTCTGGTGGATCTTCAGGAAGCGCACGCTGGCCGGCGGGGAGAAATTCACGACGCTGCACGATGGCGTCCCCTTTCCCTGGGACAGCTTCTTCCAACTCTTGCCATCCAGACTTCCCTCGATCTCATATTGGGTCGGCGAATCGTTGGGAGAGGCCGCGCATTCGAGCTCGATGCCCGCGACCTCGCGCGCCGATGGCAACTCGACCTGGAACCACATGCCCGGGCCCTGCTCCTTCGCGCTGTCCCAGCGGCTCGCCGGGTCGCCGTCGACGCACCTGGCGAGCGTACCCGGATTGTGGCTCGCCGAAAGCTTCCAGCCGGAGCGGTCCGCCATCGGCTGCGGCGACATGGCGCGCAGCTCGTCGATCGTCCACGGCTTCACCCGGCCGGCCGATTTTTTTCTCAAATCGGCGACCTGCCGGGGAGTGACGAACTCGCCGGCATTGCCGAAGGCGTTGCGGACATAACTCGTGATGTCCGCCAGCCACGCGTCGCTGTTGTTGCCCTGCGGAATCATCTGCGACTCGTAGGTCTTGCCATCGATCGGCCCTTCCAGCCCGTGGAGCAGCACCCGCAGCATCGCATCGCCCTGCCGGACCGTCCGCGACCCGGCCATCGGCGGCGCGAGCGTCTGGCCCTTGAGTCCCGGGATCGGCGTGCCGAGTCCGTCCGGCCCGTGGCAGGCGAAGCAGACTTCCTGATAGATCGCCCGGCCCCGCTCGAGCTGCTTGCGCTCGGCGGGAGTGAAGGATTTCGCAAGTGTGGGACCGGTCTCTAACAGTGCGTTGCCAAGCTCCTTCAAACCGCCGGAACCCGAAGTGATCAGACGCTGGACGGCGTCTTCCTTCCACTCGGGGAACTTGTGCAGCTTCGCGGTCAGCACCGACTGGAGCTTTACCTGCGGTTCGGCATCTTCACCGGCGGACCGGATGTCGGCGGCGAGGGAGACGTCGCCGGCCTTGAGCAAGGTCTCGCTGGCGCGGATCGCCTGCACCCGCAGCCGAAGATCGGCATCCTTCATCCCGGCCCGCGCCATTTCCGCCGTCAGCGCGCCGAGACCCTCCAAGGTCCACAGCGCGTGGATCCGGGCGAGGTGGTCCGGATGGCCGCGGAACATTTCGGTCAGGGCCGGCACCACCGACTTGTCGCCTTTGACGATCAACAGGCGCTGCGCGGTGTCGCGCCACCAGCCGTTCGGGTTGGCCAGGTGCTTGACCCATGCGGCGGGCGTCTCCTGCAACATCCGCGGCTGCGGCCCGGGCTTGAAGTCCTTGTGCACCAGCCGCCAGACGCGGCCTCGGCCGATGTTGTTCTGGAACCCGTGCTGCGCCACCACCTTGCGCAGGTAGGAGCCCTCGCGGACCCAGTTGCCCTCCTGGATGATGCCGCGGTACATGTCGACGATGTAGAGGCAGCCGTCCGGCCCGGTCGTCATGTTGAGCGGACGGAAGCAGAGGTCGGTGGAGCGGAGGAACTCCGACTGCGGGTGGGGATTGGAAAGCACGGTCACGCCTTCCTTGTCGGAGACCACCGCACGCCGGATCAGGCGGCCGACCGGTTCGGGCAGGAAGGCATTGCCGACGAGCTCCGCCGGCAAGCGGTCGCCGCGGAAGATCGTCTGCCCGGCACAGCCGGTGAAGTGGTTGAGCGTGCCGTCCGGCCGCGACTTGCCGGGTCCGCCCTGGTAATCGCGCACGCCGACCAGCGGCCAGGTGACATCGAAGTCCTTCTCCTTCTGGGACGGGACGTTGACCGCTCCATAGACGATCGGAAACTGGTAGTTCCAGAAGCCCTTCTCGCCGCCGGCGTTGCTCCACCACATCTTACCGTAATTGTCCTGGGCAAGGCCCCACTGGCCGCCGTTGCCGGGCGTCGACTCCTTGATCGGCACCCCGCCCTCGCCGTTCCAGCGCAGGCGGAAGGCGTTGTAGGTCGTGTAGATCCAGTTGTCCAAACCCCACACCAGCCCGCTCGGCTGGTGCTCCATATTGCCGCCGCGCGGGCCGCCCTCGAACCAGACCTTGCTCTCGTCCGCCTTGCCATCCCCGTCCGCGTCGCGGTGCACGGTCAAATCGAGGGTATTGGTGGTTCCCAGCAGGATCCGGTCGTCCAGCGGCAGGATCATCCGCGGCAGGAGGACATTCTCCAGATAGGCCGAGTGGCGGTCGAAATTCCCGTCTCCCTTGCTGCTGACGTGCTTGCTGACCACGCTGCGTGGCGTGAGCCCGTCGGTGCCGTCGATGTCCTGCATGTAGGTCCGCATCTCGGCCAGATACATGGCGCCGTCGGGATCGAAGGCGATCGCCACCGGCTCCTTGATCTGCGGCTCGCTCAGCACCAGCTCCAGCGAGTAGCCCGCCGGCAGCTCCACCGTCTTGAGGAACTCCTCCGGGCTCAGGTAGGGAACCTGCGGCTGCGGGGTGAAATCATTCGGTGCCGGGACTTCCGCCGCCCGGAGGCAAGGGATCAACGACAAGGAAAGGGTAGCGAGTCGGGCACGGGTCGGAAGAACCATGCCCCTTTACGCCGCCGGTCCACGCTGGTTATCAAGCCCCCCCGACTGCCGCGGGGAGCCCGGCAGTCGGGTCAAAGCCCCATGATGATCTCGCAATCCGGCAGCTTCGCCTTCAGCGCCTCGACACCAGCCGCATCCACCTTGGTCTGCCAGAGGTAGAGCTTCTTCAGGCTCGGCAAGGCGACCAGCTTGAGGACGCCCTGGTTGGTGACCTGGGTGCCGTAGAGGTTCAGCGACTCGAGCTTCGGCAGCTTGGCCAGGGCGTCCAGCCCGGCGTCGGTGAGAGACGTCTCGGAAAGCCGCAGCGACCGCAACTCGGCGGCACCCGCCAGCAGCTTCGCGCCTTCGTCGGTGACGGTGCAGGAAGACAGGTCGAGCGAAACCAGCGACGGCAGCACCGGAGCAAGCTTCGCGAGGTCGTCGTCGCCGAAGTCCTTGCGCATGCTCACCGCGGTGAAGGTCACGCCGCTGGACGACTGGGATTCGAAATTCAGGGCGGCCGGGAATTCCTTGCGCAGGCGCTCCACTTCCGCTTTCACCGATTCGCGCTTCTCCGCGCTTTCCTTGACCGCGCTCTCCGCGGCGGCCTTCTGCGCGGCAAGCACTTCGGGCGGCACCACCTTGCCGAGTGCTTCCTTCACGGCGTCGGGGGCTTCCAGGTCGGCCAGCTTGGCGTCCTTCGATGCGCCCTTGTCGATCCACCACTTGACCAGCACCACCTCGTGCGGTGCCAGATCCTTCTTGCCCTCGGGCGGCATGTGCTCGTCGTCGTCCTCGGGCAGGTCGATGCGGATGATGATGTTGCTGTCGTCCGCCTTGCCGGGAACGATCCCGTCCCCTTCCTTGCCGCCCTTCACGAGCAGGTCGTACTCGTCCATCCGGTACTTGCCCTTCTGCTTTTCGGCATTGTGGCAGGAGTAGCACTTCTGATCGAGGATCGGCGCGATGATGTCGGTGTAAACCACCTGCTCTTCCGGCGGCTTCGCGGCGACCGCCAGCTTGCCACCTGCCTTTGCGTCCCCGCCCTTCTCCTCCTTGATCGGCAGGCCGATCAACTTCCGCACCTCGTTCGGCGCGTATTTGGTCAGGTAATCCTCGCCGTGGGTCAGCGAGGCACCGTCGTGGCTGGCATAGCCCATCACGCCGGAACTCGCGAGCAACAGCACCCAGAAAAACCAGGCCCCACGGCCTTGCGCCACGTCGACCCAGACCTTGACCACGAAAGCGGCGACCGTGCCGCAGGCGAAAATGATCCCGCCGTTCAGGTGGCGTTCCGCCAGTTCCGTCCCGTAGTCGCCGGGCATGCTGTAGTAGAGGACGAAGCCCAGCAGCACCGCCACCACGGCGGAAGCGGCGGCGAAGAACATCGCCACTTGGGTCGAGCTCCCGGGCTTCCTTTTCGAAAAGAGACGCCCGGTCTCCAAGGCCAGCACCAGCAGCAGCATGCCGATCGGCAGGTGGAGCAGCACCGGGTGGAAGCGGCCGATGAATTTCGCCATGTCCGGCAGGCCGTCTTCCGGCGGCGGACCGGCCCAGAATGGCAGCACCGCCAGCGCGGCAATGACGACCAGCCCGATCAAGGTCAGGAAGACGGGGCCTTTCAGCGAGCGGCGGGAAGTGTCGGTATCGGTCATGGGCACGGAGCTTTACGCGGGAAACGGGCGGTTTTTTCGACGGAAACGTTGGAAAGATCAAACATCAACCACCGGCCCGGGAGCTTTGGCGGTATCCTTCGTCTTCGTGCCGAGGAACGGGATGAAGCGGCTCAAGTCGATCCCGAGCACCGCCATGGACTTGACGAAGATCAGCAGCGCGGTGGCTTCGTCGATGATCGGAACTGGGTCCAGCGGGCCGATCATCGGCCCCCAAATCAGCAAGTAGAGCCCTGAGACCAGTGCGAAAATGGCGGCGATGAACTTTTTCACGGCGACATTCTACGCCAAAACCGCTTTCGTTCTAGCCCTGATCGCACGAAGACATTTGCAAATCCTCCTCGGAGTCCCGGCCAGGATCGCGGCCTTGGCCCTTGCGGGCTGCACCATCGGGCCTGGCGATTCGTTCGAAAGCGCGCTGGCCGACCCCTACTATGTCTGGATCGCCGACCTGAAGGGCTACGAAGGCCCGGTGCGGCATGTCGGAAACGACTCGACCCACGCCTATTTCCGCATCGGGCGCTGGCCCGCCGGCTACTACAAAACCCCACTCGGCAACGTCCGGACCGAGGGTGGGACGGTCCGGGTCGTGAACTACCGGTCCGCCGGGCCTGACAAGGCACTTTCGACCACAAAAAGGCGGCTTCCCGTGAAGGAAGCCGCCCGATAAGTGGTGCTACAACCAAGCGGTTGGCTCAGCCGTTCTCCTCTTCCTCGCCGCCGTGGTTGAGGATGAACTGGAGGTCTTCCAATCCGAGGTTCGAGGCGAAGCCTTCGTCGCCGAGGACGTTCGTCACGAGCTGGGTCTTCTGGTGCTGAAGAATACGGATCTTCTCTTCCACGGTGTCGCGGGTGAGGAGGCGATACGCGATGACCTTGTTCTTCTGACCGATACGGTGCGTCCGGTCGATGGCCTGGTTTTCCACCGCCGGGTTCCACCACGGATCGTAGAGGATGACGTAGGACGCGGAGGTCAGGTTCAGACCGGCACCACCGGCCTTCAGCGAGAGCATGAAGACGGACGCTTCCTTGGTGGTTTGGAAGCGCTCGATCTCGCCTTTGCGGTCCTTGGTCTGGCCGGTGAGGTAGTGGAAGGGCCGCGCTTCGAGTTCGAGGCGAGCCTTGATCAGGTCGAGCATCGAGACGAACTGCGAGAAGACGAGCACCTTGTGGCCTTCCTCGTGGAGCTGGTCCAGGAGGTAGAACAGCGACTCCATCTTGGCCGACTCTTCCTTGAGATACTTCGGATCGATCAGGCCCGGGTGACAGCAGATCTGGCGCAGGCGCATCAGGCCTTGGAGAATGGCGAAGGAGTTCTTCTTCACCGCCTCGTCGGAGTCGAGGCCAAGGAGCGCCTTCTGGATCCGCTTGAGCTCGGCCTTGTAGAGCTCCTGCTGGATGTTCTCCATCTTGGAGTAAACCTCCTCTTCCGTCCGCGGCGGCAGGTCCTGCGCCACCTGCAGCTTGGTGCGGCGGAGCAGGAAGGGCCGCAGGCGGGCGGCCAGACGGTTCTGCGACAGCGGGTCCTTCCGCTTGTCGAAGCGCTTCTTGAAGTAAGCGCGGCTGCCGAGCACGCCGGGCATGGCGAAGGCCATCAGCGACCACATGTCCAGGAGGCGGTTCTCGATCGGAGTACCGGTGAGGACCAGGCGGTTGGCGGAGTCCAGCTCGCGGGCGCACTTGGCGGCCTTGGAGTCCGGGTTCTTGATCTGCTGGCCTTCGTCGAGGATCGTCGTGAGCCACTTGATCTCGTTGAGCAGGTCGCCGCAGACGCGGAGCTGGGCGTAGTTGAGCACCAGCATGTCGATGTTCTCCTGGGTGTCCTTGACGTCGAGATCCTCGCGGTTGCGGAGGACCTTGACGCGGACGCCGGGGGCGAACTTGACCGCTTCGCTGGCCCACACGTCCAAGACGGACTTCGGACAAACGACAAGCACCGGGCGGTGAGCCTCCTTCGCCTTCTCGGCCTCTTCCATCAGCCACAGCACGTAGGTCAGCGACTGGATGGTCTTACCGAGACCCATGTCGTCGGCGAGGATGCCGCCGAAGCCGTTGGTCGCGAGGTAGGCGAGGAAACGGAAGCCGTCGACCTGATAGGGACGAAGCGTGGCGTTGAGCTTTTCGGGGACGTCGGGCAGCACCTCGATCTGGATGTCGCCGGCGCGGTCCTTGATGCGCTTCCAGGCCTTCGGGTCGAAGACATCGGCCGCCTTCGGATCGGCGAGCTGGAGGGCGTGCATCCGGTGGGTCTCGCCGGAAAGGTCGAAGGGATCGAGGCCGAGCCGGGTGACGGCTTCGCGCTGGTCGGCGTCGAGCTTGATTTCAAGCCGCATCCACGAGCCGTCTTCCATCCGGACGTAGCCACCGCGGGCGGCGACGAGCTGGCGGATCTGGGCCTTCGAAAGATTGACGCCTTCGACATCGATGACGATGCGCAGGTCGAACCAGTCGATCTCCTGGTTGATGACCTCGAAGCGGACCGCGGCGGTGACCGGGTCGGAGAGAATCGACTTGAGGCGAAGATCGATATCGAGCGTCACCGATTCCGGCATCGCCTTGATCCACTCCGCGAACTTCTCCGGGAACTGCTTGGTGATCCGCGATTTGAAGGACAGGAGCTTCTCATCGTAGGTGAGGCCCATCTCATCGAGGATGCGCGGCACCGGGTAGAGTTCTTCGCGGGCGAAACGGAGGAGCTGCTTGCCCTTGAGGGGGGCCTGCTCGACCAGTTCCCAACCCTCTTTGGTGAGGCGTTCGGTGCGGCGTTCCTTGGACTCGATCGCGGTGACATCGATCACCAGGTGCTCGGTTTCCGCGGCGGTCAGGCCGGCGACGAGCTTGAGCTCGAACTTCGGCTTGAGCTCCAGATCGACCACGCGCTTCTTCAGCGACTCCGGCAGCGAGGCACCGATCTTGCGGAGGAATTCCACGCCTTCCAGCGAGTCGATGACCCGCTTGGGAATCAGGTAGCGCGGCATGACTTCCGTCTCCTCCAGCCAGCGCGGCGGGCCGGGGAACACGGTTTCGTCGGACTGATAGAGTTCCTTGCGGCCCGGCAGCATGCGCACCGAGTGGGAGACGTTCTCGCCGGTGGCCGTGACGAGTTGCAGCGCGAAGCTGCCGGGATCGTAGGGATCGTCCTCGCAGACCCACTTGAGGGCGTCGGTGACCACCTTGAACTCGCGCTCGTCGAGATTGACCAGGTAGCCCTTCAGGGCGGGCTGGCGGAAGACGCGGTTCATGAAACGGCAGGCTTCCTCGACGTCGAAGTCGAAGGTCGTCTCGTTCTGGTCGCGGTAGTAGGAAAGGAAGTGCTCCCACAGCACCTGGCTCGGCGCGTCCATCCGGAGCGCGGCCTGGTGGTGCATCTGGACGAAGCGCTCGATCTCGTTCTTCTCGCGGATCTGGGTCCACAGGCCGTTGCCTTCCTTGGCCTCGATGCGGGCCTCGTTGATCGTCGCGACCAGGCGGAAGGCGACCTCGATCGGTGGCTCCTGCGGCGGGCGCTCGTTGACCTGCTCGATCCGGTCGTACCAGGAAGCCACCTCGCGCTCCTGCTCCCAATCGGCCATCTTTTTCTGAACGTGGGCCAGATCGGTGATCACGTTCATGAAGTCCGGGTAAGGGAGCTTCTTCTTGTAGAAGGCGTAGGCGAGGTAGTTCCAGAACTCCAGGATGTCGCCCGGCGGCATCGGCCACAGTTCCAGCGGCTCGTAGGTGGTGATTTCCCAGCGCGGCGTGATGCGGACCATGTCATGGTCGTGCAGCTCGCCTTCGATCACGTAGCGGCGGTAGCGCTTCTCGATCTTGGAAACGAAGTCGGCCTCCTTGTCGTCGAGCTCGCGGCCGAGCTTTTCCTCGATGATGTCGAGCACCGGGGTGTCGTCGAATTCGTTCGGCGACTCCGGCAGGTCCTCGCCGCGGTGCATCCGCTCCATCATCGTCGCGTACTGGCACGCGGCGGAGATGATCTCGTCCTCGGCGGTGCAGGAACCGAACCAGCGGTTGCCCTGGAGGCGGAGGCTGGTGCGGAAGGTACCGGTCTCGTCCTCGACGCGGCCCTGGATGAACAGGTGATTGCCGAAAATCTGGGTCACGGCGCCGTCCTTCTGGAGGCGTTCGCCGCGCTTGCGGGCTTCTTCAGGGAAGCTGTTGAGGAAATTGAGCGTCGCTCGGTCCGGATTCATTGCTCGAAAGTCAGAAAAGTCCGCCGCCGCGTGCTTCCGGCACCTTGCAGGAAGGACGCGACGGCGGGCCGCGAGCATAGACCCCGCTTTCGGGAACCCGCAATAAAAACCTCAGGGATGCGTTCTCAGGAAATGCACGTCGGAAAATGACACGGACCGAAAAACCGCGCTTTCCCGCGCCAGCTCCGCGTTGCCTGCCCATTCCCAAGCGTCCTTTGCCCGGTGACGACTCCCCTCTTGCCGCCCGGGACCGCTGGGTGCAACCCGACAAGCCACCAAACCCCTCGAATCCATGGAAAAGCTCCTTGTACTCGCCAACTCCGGAAAAGTCCGGCTTCTCGTTTTCAAAGCGCTGCCCGATCCGATCCGCCGCCCCCCGGAGCGCTAGCGTCGAGCCGCAAGCCGGCAGTCTGCTGCGGCTCTCTACTCGGGCGCCTGCGGCACCGCTCGCTTGCGGACCTCCCGCGGAGCGCATCCGGCGTGCCGCTTGAAGTAGTTCGTGAACGCCGCGCCCGACGAGAAGCCGCAATCGCTGGCAACTTCCGAGAGCGGCTTCCCCCGATCTTCCAGCAAGCGCTGAGCTTCCGCCACCCGACGACGGTGAATCGCCGCCATCGGATCCATCCCGAATGCCTCGCGGTACTGGCTGACCAGGGTTTTCACGGAAAGCCCGCTCAGGGTCACTAGTTCGCCCAACATCAGCCCCCGCCGGGCCCTCGACCGGATAAAGCGGTGCACCGCCTCGATCACCACGCTGCCGGACCTCCCCAGCGAACTCTCGCGTGGTATGAGGATCGCCCCGTGCACCGTGAGCTCGTCGTAGGGCTTCCGTCCCGTGCGCAGCCACGTGGCCATGCAATCCGCCGCCGCTCGGCCAATTTCGCGACCGTCCCCGTCCACGCTGGTCAGAGGAGGGTTCGAGAACCGCGCCACGCGGTTGTCGCCGAAGCCCACCACCGCGAAGTCATACGGCACCTGGAGCCCAGCTCGTGCCGCCACTTCGCACACGATGAATCCAAGATGATCGCCGAAGCAATATATGCCGACCGGCTTGGGCAGATCCTTCAGGAATTGCTCCAGCTTCCCCTCCTGCCCCGTCGCCAGCAGACGGCGCGGCATCACGCTCGGGCTGTCTTCTCCGTCCAACTCCCACAAGTGCCCGTCCATCCCGGACTGCCGCGCCGAGTCGACGAACGACTTCAAGATTCGTTCCGTCATCGGGCGTTCCCCCAAGCGGTGGCCGATGGCCACCACCCGCCACAGCCCCAGCTCCTTGAAATGACCGAGGACCCGCTCGTGTACTTCCGGGAAATTCATGTGGACGCTGGCCACCCCTTCCACCCCCACCCATTCCATCCCGCAATTCACCACCGGCACCCCGCGCGCCACGAAATCACGAACCCAGCGGTCCCGGGCTTCCGCCCAGACGATCAGCCCGTCGACCTCAGCCGGAAGCACCGAAAAGGGGCAGACACCGGGCGCAAAGCGCGGCACCTCGACAATCGTCAAATCCCGGCAGAACAAATGGCGGTCCACTACCCCCTCGGTCAGCCTCGAACTGTAAGCCGGCACCTGGGGAAGCGAAAGAGCGACGATTTTCCGAGCGTTGACGATATCAGGGAAGCCGTGCCCACTTTCGGAAACAAGTCGAAACTCGGGCCCGATTCCCGAAAACGTTTAAAATTATCCCGAAACGAGAGACTGACAGGCGCGCCGCGAATTCGTTGGGTCGATAGGTTAGCTAGGAAAAGCACTTTTCCCCTGAAAACCTGAATTATGAAAATCCCACGCAATAACCCATTCCTATCTCTGCTCCGCCGCTTCCTCGCCGCACCGGCGATTGTCTTGGGCTTCCTCGGCCTCGCCCGGGGAGCCACCAACACCTGGACCGGCGCCACCGATAGCAACTGGGACGTCGCTACCGCCAACTGGGACAGCCCCACGATCTGGGCCAATGGTGACGCCGCCGTTTTCAATCCCGGCTCCGGCGCCGTCAATGTGGTGGACAACATCACCCTCTCCGGCCTGTCGATCCCCGGCGCGAGCGACACGATCGTCATCGGCAGCGGACAAACCTTGCTTCTGGACTACGCCGCCGCGGTCCAGGCGGGAACCGGAGCCTGGTCCTCCAAGATCCGGGGCCCGGGCACGCTCCGGCTCAATTCCGCCCAAGCGGTCAACGGAAGCGCCAACTGGGGACCGAACACTTCCGCGTCCGTCCCCTTCTCCGCCTCCTTCACGGGCGCATTGATCGTCGACAAGGGCCGCATGGATTCCTCCCCGGCCGGCTTGGGCGGGATCAGCGGCATCACCATCAACAACGGCGCCCAGTTCCTTTCGTGGAGCGGCACCTACTCGCAGCCGTTTACAATCACCGGCGACGGCTGGGGCGAAGGCGGCCAACCCGGCGCGCTCCGCGTTGCCGGAGGCCAGAACAGCGCGTTCACCGGCAACATCACCCTGGCCGGTAACGCCGGCCTGCTCACTCAGGATGGGAACTCGGTGATGACCTTCAACGGCAGCATCGGCGGCACCGGCACCCCGACCCTCCATACCAAGGGAAAATTCAACTTCAATGGTCCCGTCTCCGAATCCTACACCGGCGGCCTGAACATCGTCACCACCGGCGGTGCCGCGGCAAGTAGCACCATCACCTTCAACAAGCCCTTGGGCACCGTGGCGGTCCCGGACAACTCCTTGGTCTCCTACGGCGTCATCGGCGGCAGCGGCCAGGTCAACCTGCGGATGTCGGCCAGCAACCAGTTCGGCGACAACGTCCGGATCGACTTCAACAATCCCTCCGGCCAATGGAGCCGCTTCGACCTGATGGGCACCAGTCAGGCGCTCGCCGGCATCACCACGGGTAACTTCGTCACCCAGGGCGCGGGCGTCATCCAGAACCGCGAGAGCAGCGGCACCGCCAACCGCGGCACCTCGACTTTCACGCTGAACGGCGACACCACCGATCCCCTCTATCCCGTCGGCGGCTATATTTACAACGGCCACCTCCGCGACGCGGACAGCGGCGTCAGCGCCACCAACCAGCTCAATCTGGTCAAGGATGGCAGCGGCACCCAGACTCTGGTGGGTGGCGTCATCACCCACAGCGGGACCACCACGGTCAATGCCGGCACTCTGGTCTTCGCCAAGACCAGCGCGCTCAACACCTCCATCGTCAACAATGCCACGGTCGTGATCAACGCCGTCTCCGGGGACGACTGGATCCTCAACAACGGCAAAACCCTCTCCGGTGCCGGCACTTGGAACAAGACCGGCCTCGGCCGCGCCTCGATCAACAGCGGCATCATCACGGCTACCGGCCAGATCAACATCCTCGGCGGATCGCTGCGCAACAACAACAACGCCGGCAACTGGACCGCCAGCACCGCCAGCATCGACGTCAGCAGCGGAGCCACCCTCGACCTCTTCGCGGACGCCATCTACCTCGACAAGCTGACGGGTTCTGGCTCCGTCGAAAACGGCTTCGGCAATGCCGCCGGCAGCCAGACCGGAGCTTCCGCCTTCTTCGAAAAGCTGGTCGTCGGGGTCGCCAACGGCAGTTCGACCTTCTCCGGCACCGTCCGCAACAATTCCGGAAACAACCTGCCGAACAGCGGCACCACCGCCGGCGGCGGCGGGCTTGAAATCCAAAAGGAAGGCAGCGGCACCCTCACCCTTTCCGGTACCGTGTCCTACACCGGTCTTACCAACATCAACAACGGCGTCCTCGAATTCGCAAGCGCGTCGAACAACACTCTCGCCGGCGCCGTCAACGGCGTTGGCGCCCTGGTGAAGTCCGGCAACGGCATCCTCACCCTCAATGGCAACAACGGCCTCGGCGGCACGACCACCATCAACGCCGGAACCCTCGCCATCGGCGGAACCGCCCCGAACACCGCGATCACCCTGAACACCAGCGGCTCACTGCGGGTCGGAGCCACCGGCAAGACGCTGTCCACGATCGCCATGGCGACCGGCACTTCCTTGGAATTGCCCGCCACCACCGGACAAACCACGAATTCCGGCAACCTCGCGCTGGACTCCTCTCCTGCCATCACCGTCAAGCCGTTCTTCCCCGGCGCTCCGGTCGTCGGCACCTATGACTTGCTGACCCCGGCCTCGATCACTGGCGCTCCCGCTTCGATCACCACCGACTTCGGCAGCTACGACAACGCCCGCGGCGTCACCGGCAGCACGACGATCACCGGTGGCAAGCTGGTGCTCGACGTCACCGGCACCTTCACCGGTGCCGCGAACCTCGTCTGGGACAACCTCGGCGGTGCCGGCAACGGCAACTGGAGCGTCATCACCCCGGCCGACAACAACTTCGACAACGGCGGCTCGCCTGACATGTTCTTCGACCTGGATCACGTCGCCTTCAACGGCGCCGGGACCGGCACGGTCAACCTGACGGGCCCGGTCCTTCCCGCCTCGCTTGCCGTCAATAGTTCCACCGGAGATTACACCTTCAGCGGCGCCGGCTCGATCAACGGCCCCACCTCGCTGGTCAAGTCCGGCTCCTCCGCGCTGACCATCACCAGTTCCAACACATTCAGCGGCGGAACCACCCTCAACGCGGGCACCCTCAACGCCAACGCCCCGTCCGCCCTCGGCTCCGGCAGCGCCCTAACCCTCAACGGCGGCCTCCTCGCCCTCGGCGCCGCCAACGTCACCTCGGTCACGCCTACCCTCAGCTTCCCCTCCGGCAGCATCGCCACCCTGCGCCTCAACGGCCACCCGCTGACCGTCACCAGCCTGAACAGCGGATTCCCCTACGTGAGCCCGCACAGCATCGAAAGCGGCTCCGCCACCGCGGGTTCGGACACGCTGACGGTCAACAACGCTACGGACAACGTCTTCGCCGGCACCCTGGCCGATGGTGCCGCCCGGGCCCTCGCGCTCTCCAAGACCGGTAGCGGAACCCTGAGCTTGGTCGGTTCCGGCTCCAATACCTACACCGGCGAAACCACCATGACCGCCGGCCGCATCGGCCTCGGCAAGACCGGCGGCGCGGTCGCCATCCAAGGCGACTTCATCGGCGACAACTTCCTCTCGCCCGATGTCTTCACCACCGAGAACAATCAGTTCGGCACCGGCTCGGCGATGTACTTCGTCAATCCCAACGGAGACCACGTCCGCTTCGAGTTGCTGGGCACCACGCAGACCCTCGCCGGCCTCGACAACAGCGCCGCGGCCCTCGGCGGCCGGGGCGTCGTCCAGCACCGCGAGCAGGCGGTCCCCGCCCAGATCGACGGCCAGTCGACGCTCATCCTGAACGTCCCCGCCTTCGAGAGCTATTCTTACAACGGATACCTCCGCAACAATGGCGGTCTCCTCGAGGTCTACAAGGACGGCCCCGGCACCCAGACCTTCTCCGGTGCCAACATCACCTACAGCAACACCACCATCGACGAAGGCAAGCTGGTCTTCGCCTCAGCCAACGTCGGCCGCGGCACGATGACCATCAACAATGGAGGCACCCTCGACCTGACCGGCGCGAATGCGGTGGACCAGCTCGGCGACATCACCATCAACGCGGGCGGCGTCCTCAACGACTCCATCGCCGCCCACAACACGAAGCAGATCTACCTCAACGGCGGCTCGATCACCGCCTCCGCGCCCGGCTTGATTTCCTTTGGAAACTTTGTTCTGAACGGCAATGTGAACGTGGCCGGCAGCCAACAGTCGGTGATTTCCGCGGACATTCGCAGTAGCAGCAACGCCGACCGCGTCTTCACCGTGAGCCCCACCGGCGATCCCTCCGGCGTTGACCTGGAAATCAACGGCCGGATCGGCCACCTCAACAACGTGGCCTGGAGCTACATGACCAAGTCCGGCACCGGCACCATGCGCTTCAACAACCCGGCGCTGGTCAGCGACATCGGCCGGATCACCGTCAATGAAGGCCGCCTTGTCTTCCGCGACCAGATCGCCACCATGAGCAACGGGGGCCTCGTGATCAACAAGCCCACCGCCAACCCTTCGGTCGTCGAAGTCAACACCGGCACCGCCATCAGTGTGACCTACGGCGGCGGCATGTCCGGCACCGCGGGGACGCTCCAGAAGACCGGCCCCGGCACGCTCGCCCTGACCAATGCCGGCACCACCTACTCCGGAGGCATCGAAGTCGCCGAAGGCCAGCTCTCGCTGCCCACCCGGGCCGCCACCCACGGCGACATCAGCGTTGCCACCGGCGCCAAGCTGCGGGTCACCGGCGGATCCGGCGTGGTCGCGTCCACCGGGCTCAACCTCGCCACCGGCTCCGCGCTACAACTGCTCAACTTCACCGGCGATGCTGTGATCGCGCCGATGGACGTGACCACCACCAACCCGGTCTTCACCGGCACCGTCCCGGTCGAGGTCTCGGGAATCACCACCACCGGCTCCTTCCCGCTGATCCTCTATCCGCTCGGCGGGGATGTCGCCGGGGACGGGGTCGCGGCACTCTCGCTGGTGCTTCCCCGCAGCATCGAAGCCACCGTGGTCGACAATACCCTCAACGATTCCGTCGACCTCTCCGTCACCGACATCAACCCGGTCACCTGGGTCGGCAACGAAGGCCCGCTGTGGGAAACCGACCCCGGCAACACCAACTGGGAATTCGAAGCCACCGCGACCGCCTATGAGGAAGGCGACCTGGTCTTGCTCGACGACACCGCGAACACCTTCGCCGTGACCCTCGATGAAACCATCGCGCCTTCCGCCGTCACCTTCGACAACAGCGCCAACGACTATACCTTGTCCGGCTCCGGTGCCATCACCGGCCCGGCCAAGCTGACCAAGTCCGGCACCGGCAAGCTCACCATCACCGGCGGGCACACCCACACCGGCGGCACCGTGGTCAATGCAGGCGTGCTCGAACTCGGCGACGGGACCACCAACGGCAGCCTCGCCGGCACCATCGCCAACGAAGCCAACTTGACCTTCAACAACGGCCTGCCCCAGACCCTGTCGACCGTCCTCAGCGGCACCGGCAGCCTGACCAAGACCGGCGCCGGCACCCTGACCGTCTCGACTGCGCAAAACCACGCCGGCGGCACCAATGCCGAGGCAGGGATCGTCCAGTTGTTCGGCAGCAACAACGGCAACAGCAGCGCAGGAACCGGCACCCTCACCATCAACGCCGGTGCCACCGTGGAGGCCAACAGCCACAACACGCTCGGCCAAGCCACCGGGGCAGCCCTGTCCCCGCTGGTCATCAATGGCGGAACCTTCCTCGGTGACGCTTACAACCACGTCAACTCGATCACCCTCACCGCCGGCGTCATCGGCGTGAGGACCGGAGTCACCCCGGTGGATGGCATTTACCTGCGCACCCGCGAAGCGGTCACTCCCACGCTGACCTCCCTGGCCAGCACGAGTCCCTCAACCGTGTCTTCCAAGATGACGATCGCCGACAACACCACCGTCACGGTGGCTGATGGCGACGCTGCCAGCGATCTTGTGGTCAGCGGATCGATCGTCGGAGCTGGCACCTTCACCAAGGACGGGATGGGAACGCTGGAACTCTCCGGAGCCAGCACCTACACCGGAGCCACGACCGTTTCGGCCGGCACCCTGCTGCTCAATGCCGGGTCGCTCGGCAACACGGCGACCACCGTCGCCACCGGCGCGACCCTCGCCGGCAGCGGCACCGCCACCGGCGCGGTCACCATCCAGGGCGGCGCCACCGTCTCCCCCGGCAGTTCCGGCACCGGCATCCTGTCGACCGGCGCGGCCACCCTCGCCGGGACCTATGCCTGCGAGATCAATGGAGCCGCCGCCGACCGCGTCAATGTCACCGGCAACCTCGACGTCACGGGTGCGACGATCGCGTTCTCTGAGATCGCGGCACCGACCGAACCGGAATACATCATTGCCACCTACACCGGCACCCTTAGCGGCACGGTTCCCGCCACCACCGGCCTGCCAGCCGGCTACGCGCTTGATATCGCCACCACCGGCCAGATCAAGCTGGTGTCGGCGGAGGGTTACGACGCCTGGGCCACCCTGAAGGGCCTCGACGGGAGCAACAACGACCCCGCCTTCGATGCCGACAAGGACGGCACCAGCAACCTGATGGAATTCTACCTCGATGGAAATCCGCTCGCCAACGATCCCTCCATCCTGCCCGCCAGCACCGTCAACGGCACCTACCTCACCCTCTCCTTCAAGCGCCGCGACGACGCCGAAGCGGAGATGACGGTCGAACTGGTCCAGTACGGCACCGACCTCGCGGTCTGGCAGGATACGGTGCTAGGGGCCGGCAGCGCCCCGGCCGACGGTAATGGGGTGATCGTGAACATCACCGAGAACGATGCCGACGCCGATGATATCGAAGTCCTCATCCCGCGGACCCTCGCGGTCGGCGGCAGACTGTTCGGCCGCCTCAAGGTGACCGAATGAGCCCGGGTTTCCCGCCGGCCCCGCGTTCCCCACGGAGCGCGGGGCCTTTTCGTTTCGGGTGGCGCGTGCTCCTTGCTTGTGAGAAATCATCGGGGCAGGCACTTAATCGGTCGACACCCCTCCGCCTCTCCTTCAGCGCCATGTGTTCTTTCCGCCACCCCGCCCTCGTCCTGCTCGCAACTTTGCTGGCAAACACTTCTCCCGCCACCGAGCGCCCGCGGCTCCAGATCCTCAACGGCAGCAGGCAGCCGATCGACCTGTTCTGGCTGAAATCCGACACCGAGCGTGTCCCGAACGGCTCCGTCGCGCCCGGCAAGGACACGATCTTCACCACCAGCCCCGGCCACCGCTTTCTGATGGTCGGCCGCGAGGATAAGACCGAAGCCACGGTCAGCGCCCGGGTCCTCCATCAGGGCTTCCGCTTCGATCCCCCCGACAAGGACGGCATTCCCGCCTTCTACACCCAGGTCGTGCGGCTGCGCGGCTTCCCCATCGTGGCCTCGGCCAAGGTGAATCCCTACGCGCTGAAAGAGGCCGCGTTCATCGGTGACCTGATGCTCGCCAAGCGCCCCGACGTGCTGGAGGCGATGGTCCTCAGCGGGGCCCGGCTCTGCATCATGGCGCGCGATGAATACACGACCGATCTCCCGGAGTTCGAACGCATGGCCGCCCATTCCATGCCGGGCTTCGAGGACTTCACCGGTAAGGAATACTGGGACGCCCGGGCCCGCGGCACCGGCGGCAGCGCGACGGATCCCTACTGCACCTGCGCCGAGGAAAACGTGCTCGGCTACGCCGGCGATCCCTACGAAAGCGAGTGCATCCTGATCCACGAGTTCGCCCACAACATCCACCTGCGGGGGCTCAACAACGTCGATCCGACCTTCGACGTCCGCCTGAAGAAAACCTACGACGACGCGATGAAGGCCGGTCTTTGGAAAGGCAAATACGCTGCGGTCAACCATCACGAGTATTTCGCCGAGGGCGTCCAGTCGTGGTTCGATGACAACCGCGAGAACGACCACGACCACAACCACGTCAACACCCGCGCCGAGCTGTTAGAGTATGACCCCGGCCTTGCCGCGATGTGCCGCGAGGTCTTTGGCGACACCGAATTCAAATACACCAAGCCCGCCACCCGTCTGCGCGATCACATGGCCGGCTACGATCCCTCGAAAGCTCCCACCTTCGTCTGGCCGGAGCGGCTCGCGCCGATCAGGGAAGCGATCCGCAACCAAGCCAAGGCCCGCGACCGCAAGGCGAACGCCAAGCCAGCGGCGAGCGGCAAGCCGGCAACGGGCAAGTGACTCGGGGGCCTACTTCCCGGCCGGCAGCGGGAGATCCGCCGGAGGCTCCGGCAAAGGCCTCACCCAGACATTGCGGAAGCGGACCGGGCAGTTGTGACCGTGCAGGACCACGGGCCCGCTGCTGGTTCTCTTGCGATACTCGGGCAACGCGAGGTGATGCGTCTCCCCGTGGATCGGCTGGTCATGATGCACCAGCACGCCGTTGTGAAGCATCGTCAGGCGGGCCGGGGACACGAGCCGTCCGTCCTTGAAACGCGGCGCGGTGAAGAAGATGTCGAAGCTCTGCCACTGACCCGCGGGCCGGGTGGCATTCACCAGCGGCGGGGTCTGGCCGTAGATCGCCGCCGCCTGGCCGTCCGGGTAGATCTGGAGTCCGTGGGAATCGAAAATCTGGATCTCGAATTGCCCCATCAGCAGCACGCCGTTGTTGCCACGGTCGTGCCAAGGTCCCTCGAAACCGGCGGGGGCGAGCCATTCGACGTGGAGCTGCATGTCCCCGAACTCCCGCTTGCTGGCGAGCTGGCCTTCGCCCGCCACGATCTCGCCGCCGGCCGCCTGCCACTTGCTCTCCTGCCACGCGGAAAGGTCCTTGCCGTCGAACAGGACGACCGCGTCGGCCGGCACCGGCGACGGCGGCGCGGCCGGCCCGGGATCCACCACCGGCGGCACGGGGCGGTCGGGATCGTGCACGTGGAATCCGCACCACGGCAGGACCGGCGTGTCCTTGTGACCGAGAACACCCGACCCGTCGCGGGCTGCGACCCGGGTGTCGGCCGCCGCGGGAAAGGACAGGATCCCCCAAGCCGCCATGGCTGCCGGCAGCGCGGCGGGCCGCTTGAAAATGGAAGAACGTCTCATGATCGAATGGATGGCTATCAAGATTCCGAAATTCGTCCCGTCGCCGATGCCCGAAGGCGGGCGACACCGGCGGCCAAGCCGCGCTACCAACCCGCGTCACCAGATCTTGCAGCGCTCTTCCGGCTTGCGCCACATCGGGTCGCCTTCCCGGATCCCGAAGGCATCGAAGAACTCCTGCTGGTTCACCAGCGGACCGTAGGCACGGAAGTTGCCGGGGGCATGGGGACCGCGGGCCACTTGCATCCGCATCGCATCTTCGCGATACAGCGTCCGCCACTGCTGCGCCCAGGAAATGAAGAAGCGCTGCTCCTGAGTTAAACCATCGATCAACTCGACCTTCTTGCCCTCCAGCGAGCGCTGCAAGGCCTCGAAGGCGATCGAGGTGCCGCCCAGGTCGGCGATGTTTTCGCCGAGTGACAACTGCCCGTTGATCGCAAGCCCCGGCAAGGCCTGGTAGCCGTTGAACTGTTCAACCAATTTCTTCGCCCGTTCGCGGAAACGCTGGTCGTCCTCCTTCGACCACCAGTCGGTCAGGTTGCCGTCGGCGTCGGAGTTGCGGCCCTGGTCGTCGAAGCCGTGGGTGATCTCGTGGCCGATGATCGCCCCGATGGCGCCGTAGTTCGCCGCGTCGTCGGCATGGAAGTCGAAGAAGGGCGGCTGCAGGATGCCCGCGGGGAAGACGATCTGGTTGGTGGACGGGGAATAGTAAGCGTTCACCGTCGGCGCACTGATCCCCCACTCGCTGCGGTCGACCTTTTGCCCGGCGCGATCGATCGCCCGCCGCGATTCGGCAAGACTGGTCCGCACGATGTTGCCGAAGAAGTCGTCGCGGCGGATCTCGATGGCCGAGTAGTCCTTCCACTTCGCCGGATAGCCGATCATCGGCTCGAAACGGTCGAACTTCGCCAGCGCCTTCGCGCGGGTCTCGTCGGACATCCACTCCAGCTTCTCGATCCGCGACCGGAAGACCGCCTGGATGTTGCGGATCATCTCGTCCATCTTCGCCTTGGCTTCCGGCGGGTAGTGGCGATCCACGTAGAGCTTGCCGAGCGCTTCGCCGAGCGAGCCATCGACGACGCGGATCCCCCGCTGCCAGCGCGGTTCCTGGCTCGGCGTGCCACTCAGCACCGTGCCGTAGAAGCGGAAATTCTCCTCACCGAAAGGTTCCGCGATGTAAGGCGCGGCGGAGCGCAGGAGCTGCCAGCGGAGGTAGGTCTTCAAGTCGGCCAGCGGGGTCTCGAGCAGGGTCTTCGACAGACCTTCATAGAACTTCGGCTGCCCGACGATCACATCCGTCACCCCTTCCGGCAGGCCGATCGCCTTCGTGAACAGTGGCAGCGAGATCCCCGGATAGGCCGCGGCCGCTTCGGCGATCGTCTTCTTGTGGTAGTTCGCCATCCGGTCACGAAGCTCCACCGGCAGCTTGGCGTTGGCCGCGAGGGCCTTCTCGAATTCGAACACCACCTTGGCCCGCTCCGCCGCAGCGGCGGGCTGGTCGCCAGCGAGTTCGAGCATCTTCGCGACATGCTTCGTGAACTCGCCGCGCTCCCGTTCGAAGGCCGCGGAAAAGTAATACTCCTTCGAAGGCAGGCTCATCCCGCCCTGATAGAGTCCGAAGGCGTAGCGGTCGCTCTCCTTCGCGTCGGGGCCAAAGCCCGCGCCGAAGAAGGGGCTGCCGAGCTTCAAGTGCATGTCCGACGCACGCTCTAACAACTGCTCGCGGTCCGCCGCCGCATCGATCGCCGCTAGCTTCGAGGCAATCGGCCCGAGGCCGAGCTGGTTGATCGTCGCGACATCGATGGCCGACGCATAGAAATCCCCGACCTGCTGGGTCGGGCTGCCGGTTGCCCCCGGCTTCGCCGCCGCTTCCTCGGCGATGACTTTCAGCCGGCCGATATTGATCTCCGCCAGCTCCATGATGGCCCCCCATCGCGGCTTGTCCGCCGGGATCTGGGTGCGCGCATACCACCCCCCGGCGGCGTAGTTCGCGAAGTCCGTGCGGGGATCGACCGAGCGGTCCATCTTGTCGACGCCGAAGGCCTGGGTCAGCGCTTCGCTCTCCTTCGAGGTCTTTTCGGCAAACAACCCGACCCCGGCGGTCAAGGTCAGCAAGGTGGCGGCGAGCGGAAGATGGGATTTCGGGGGCATGAGGAAAAGGTGGTTGGCCGGAAGATGGGGCAAGCTCCGGCCGGTTCAAGCCCCGCGAAAGGTCGGCCCTCATTCCACGTTGAGGAAGGAGGCCCCTTTCCTTTCGCCGCCATGCCACTCTCCTTCTTGCTGCTGTTTCTCTGCCTCCTCATCCCCACCAGGGCGGATGAACTCCGCTATCCACCCTCGGCCCTCGTCATCGATGTCACCAAGCCGCCCTACAACGCCAAGGGCGACGGGGTAAGCGATGATTCCGACGCCCTGCAAAAGGCGATCCACGAGAACACCGGCCGCCACCGGCTGCTCTTCTTTCCCGCGGGGACCTACCTCGTCAGCCGCACCCTGACCTGGCCGAAGACCTGGCAAGGCCGGGAGAACTGGGGCAAGACCTACCTCCGCGGTGCCCATCGCGACCGCTGCGTGATCCGGCTGAAGGACGCGACCTTCACCGATCCCGCCAAGCCGCAGGCGATCATGTGGTGCGGCGGCTTCGGGTCGGCGGACTGGTTCCACAACTACGTCGAGCACCTGACCTTCGACGTCGGCAAGGGCAACCCCGGCGCGACCGCGCTCCAGTTCTATTCGAACAACAGCGGTGGCGTCCGCGACTGCCGCTTCGTCGCGGGTGAAGACAGCGGCGCGGTCGGACTCGACCTCGGCCATCGCGACATGAACGGCCCGCTGCTGGTCCGGAACTGCGAAGTGGAAGGCTTCCGCATCGGGATCGCCACCGCCCATGGCGTGAACGGCCAGGTCTTCGAGAACATCACCTTGAAAGGCCAGCGCGAGACCGGCTTCAAGAACGAGGGCCAGGCGATCAGCATCCGGAGACTCACCAGCGACAACGCCGTGCCCGCCGTCGCCAGCTACGGGACGATGCTTCTGATCGACGCCACTCTGACCGGCCGCGGCAAGACGAACGAGTCACCGGCCATCGTGAACTTCAACGGCGGCCGGATCTTCCTGCGCGACCTCAAGACCACCGGCTACCGCCGCGCCCTCGCCGACATCGCGACGCCGGACTTCGCCGCGGCTTACCGGGTCGAGGGCGAAGACAAGCCCGGCAGCCTCGGCCCGGACATCGCGGAGTATTGCAGCCATCCCGCGACCAGCCCTTTCCCCTCGCCCGCCACCTCGCTGCGGCTGGCGGTGAAAGAGACACCGGAAGTCCCCTGGGACGATCCCGCCACCTGGGCGAACGTCGATGATTTCGGTGCCGATCCCACGGGGGAGAAAGACTCGGCGGGAGCCATCCAGAAGGCCATCGATTCCGGCGCCACCACCGTCTTCCTGCCCGGCAGTTATGACCTGCGTACCACGGTGAAGATCCGCGGCAAGGTGCGGCGGATCGTCGGGCTCGGCGGGATGATCAACTACGGCAAGGGCCTGAAGCCGGACTTCCAACTGACCGATGGCGAAGCACCGCTGGTCAGCATCGAGCACTTCGCCCACATCCACGGCGGCCTGAAAGTCGACACCCGCCGCACGCTGGTGATGCGCAGCGTTTCGGATTGCGACCTCACCATGACCGCCGCGGCGGAGGGCGGCGAGCTGTTCTTCGAGGACGTGGTCACCCACGACCTGAAGCTCCGCAAGCAGCGGCTGTGGGCGCGCCAGCTCAACATCGAGAACGAGGGAACCCATCTAACGAACGACGCCGGCCAGCTCTGGGTCCTCGGCTACAAGACCGAGCGCGGTGGCACCCTGCTCGACACCCGCGGCGGCGGCCGCAGCGAGATCCTCGGCGGCTTCAGCTACACCACCACCGCCGGCAAGCTCGCGCCGATGTTCGTCAACGACAACTCCTCCGTGTTCACCTTCTTCAGCGAGGTCTGCTACAACGACGACCCCTTCACCGTCCGCATCCGCGAGACCCGCGGCGGGGAGACGAAGACCGTCGACAGGGACGAAGGCGGCACCACGCCGTATTCGGGGAGGCTGAAGTGAGGCCGGAGCCGGAACCACCAGTTATGATTTCCCCCGACCTTGGATTGACTCGCATGCAGTGACGGTGATGTCTTGCGCATGGCAATGCTGGAGGCGGCAGGACTTGGAAAGCGCTACGACACCAGTTGGGTGCTCCGGGATGTTCATCTGTCCTTCGATGCCGGGGAGATCGTCGCGGTGCTCGGCGTGAACGGCGCTGGCAAGACGACGCTGCTGGCCTGCCTGGCCGGGATCCTTGGCTGGGACCACGGCGAAGTGAGGATCGACGGCGAAAGGCTGAACCGCGAACGGCTCGACCAGCGCCAGCGCATGATGCTGCTGCCCGGGGACGGCTTCCATTTCGGCGGGGCCGACACGATCCGCAACGCGGCGATCTTTTCCGAACTGTGGCGCGGGATTGATGCCACGCCGCCGCTCGACCTCGAGGAATGGCTGGAGCGGCTCGGCTTGTTAGAAGTGGCGCTCGATCCGGTGGAGACCCTTTCCCGCGGCTAGCGCTACAAGTCGGTGCTGCTCGCACTTCATTGCGCGGACCCCGACATCTGGATGATCGACGAGCCCTTCGCCGCCGGCATGGACGCCCGCGGCATGGAGGCCTTCCGCAAGCTCGCCCGGGCGGCGGCGGGGCGCGGGCGGTGCATTGTTTACACCACCCAGTTCCCGGAACTCGCGGCGCGCTTCGCCGACCGGATCGTGGTGATCGGCCAGGGCGGGATCCGCATGAACGAACGGATGGACGGTCGGGACGCCGGCGAGATGACCCGGCGGCTCGGCGTGGAATTGGGGATCGACGAACCTGTCAACTGAGATGATGACCCGCCCCGCCTGGGAACGCCCGCTGCGCCGCCGGCTTCGCGAGAAACGCGAGGGTCGCGGCCGGCTGCCGAGCTGGTTGAGGGAAAAGGCCGCGATGATGGTCGCCGGGTTCGGGCTTTTCGCCGTGCTCACGCATTTGGGCGCGAAGCTGCTGGGGAACGGGGGCGACGGGACCGGCGCGGGCATTGTCGCCGGACTGGTCGGCACCTTCCTCGGGATGAAGCTCCGCGCCAGTTGGTTGGATCATCTCTGGCTGCCGGAGTGGACGCCCGCGAGCCGCTCCGTCACCCGCAGCATCCAAACCCGGGAGACCGTTCCCTCGCTGTTCCGATGGGCTTCGGTGGTGCTGGCACTTTCACTTGCGGGCTCCCTTTTATCCGCCTCCGCAGGAGGCGTCGAAGTGATGGCCGCGGCGCTGTTGTCGATGACCACCGGTTTCCTGCTAGCCGGCGGCAGGTTCTCCATGATCGCGCTGCTCGCGAGCGGTGCCTCGACCATCGGCTACGGCATCCTTTCGAAATGGTTGGCCGGCGTCGACGGTGACGGATGGGACCGGGTCGTGAAAGCGTCGGCGCAAGGCTGGATCCCGGTGATGCCGTGGTCCCTGCCCCACCACGGAGCGGCGGGAGGAGCCGTCCAATGGATCCTCCTCGGTGGCGTGCTCGTTCTTTCCCTGTGGGAGTGGTGGAAGTCCTGGCATGAGCTGGAGTCGGCCCCCGTGGATTTGTCGCACGCCGCCCCGACCGTGACGAACGAACCGGACACCGCGGAGGAGCGATCCGGGCCGAAGTCATCGGAACAGCCGGGGGTCGACGAGGAACAGCGGAAGAACATCCGCCAACAGGTCGCCTTCGCGTGGTTCGGACTCGCGGGCTACCTGCCGGACCGTCCGATGCCGAGAATCGACCGCCTCATCTGGCGCTGGCTACCCCCCCGCCAGCGGATGATCTCGACGCTCGGCAGCCACGAAGCCTTCGACTGGTTCGCGCGGACGAAGTGGGCGGCGTTGGCCCTCGCGGTCATGAGCGGCCTGGCCTGGCTCTGGCAGTCGATCGCGGAACGACCGGGATTCAGCGAATGGCTCGACAGCCATGGCTACTGGGGCTTTGTCGGCGTGGTCGCGCTTTCAGCTTATGCGATCCTGAGCGTCTGGCCGTCCCGCAGGTCCCGCTTCAAGCCGTGGCTGGAATGGATGGGAGTCCAGGGAATCGGACACTTTCCCTCTTTCGCCCTGCTGCCGGTTTGCCCCGGCGAATGGCTACGGGCCGCGGCCAAGGAATGGGCGGTGAGATCGGCCTGGATGGCCTTGCTCTGGACGCTGGCCATCGCCGCCGCACTGCCGGCTTTTTCCTTTGAGAAATCCGCCACCACGATCATCGCGTGGCTGCTGTTGCCGTGGCTTCTTGGAGCCGCCCTTTTCCCCCTCTCGGCCATGAATCGTCTGGTCCGCGCGGTCTCGGGTCCCATGCTGCGGAGCCATGGATTCAGCCGCACGATCCCTTCCATCCTATTCGGCGTTCTCTCCCCCACGGCGTCCGCCGCCGCCGCGCTCGCGCTTGGCGTTGCAGAGTTCCTGGTCGCACTGGTCCTGCTGTCGGTCGCAGCCGGCACGGGGTGGATCAGCCTGGCCCTGACCCTCAATCGCTGCCGGAACATGCGCTTCGACCTGAAGCCGAAGCCGCTGCACTGACCCCGCCCGGCGCGAATCCCCTCAAGCCTCCCCCGCCCCGCGCAAGGTCAGCACTGCGAGTTCCGGCGGGCAGGCGAAGCGGACGCGGAGGCCGACGGTGCCGACGCCGCTGGTCACGAAAAGGTTCGAATCGCCGCGAGTGAACGCGCCTTTGATGTACTTCCGTCCGAAGTCCACCTTGGCCGGCGCATAGCCGATCAGGGGCACGCGGCATTGCCCGCCGTGGGTGTGGCCGGAGACTTGCAGCAGGATGTCCCGCTGCGCCGAGATGACATCGAAGTAGTCCGGCTCGTGGACCAGCGCGAGCACCGGCGTGCCGGGGGCGACACCCTTCAGCGTGGCCGCGGGGTCCGGCTTGCCGAGCCAGACGAAATCCGTGCCCGCCACCGCGAGCGTGTCGCCCTTGATGCGGAGCTGGCTGTTGCGGTTGATGAGAAAAGGGATGCCCGCCTTTTCGAAAGAGCGCCGCATGAACTCGCGGCCCGGGTGCCAGCCGTCGTGATTGCCCATCACCGCGAACACGCCGTGGCGGGTCCGCACCTGTCCGAGGATCTCTAACAAGGGCGCGAGGACTTCACCGCTCCGGGTCACGTAGTCGCCGGCCAATGTCAGCAGGTCGAGGTTCTCCGCATTGACCCGGGCGACCACCTTTTCGATCAAGGCCTCATCCTTGCCCGGCCGGAAATGGAAGTCCGCGAGCACTCCGACCCGCAGTCCCTCCAGACCCGACGACAGGTTCCGGCAAGCGATGTCCTCGCGGTTCACCCACAGCAGGCGGGGCTCGATCAGGAAGGCATCGGTGACAGCGGCCGCGGTGCCGCCCGCCAGCAAGCGCATCGCGCGGCGGCGGCTGATCGGTCCGAAAGGTCCGGTGGCGGGCAAGTCGAGCTTCATCGGGAAGGGATGTCGGGGCCGCACGGTGAAAGCCTGATGAAGCCCTGGTGAAATAGGGCTCTTTTGGAGCGCTGACTTCAGTCGGCAGCCCACCCGCCAAACCCTCTCGCGCCGACAAAAGTCAGCGCTCCCCTTCACCCCACCTCTTGTCCGCTCAGCATGATTTTCGCACTCGCCAGCGGCCGGTCCCCCACGCTGACCTCGCCCGAAACCTGGATCATCCCGCCCAACCGGCCCTCCACTTCCGCCCGCAGCGTCAGCGTCTCGCCGGGCTTCGCCGCGCCGAGGATCTTCGCCCCGCGGACGCCTGTTAGAAGAAGGTTCGCGAGCGGAGGGATCGCCGGATCGCTCTGCGCGACCACCCCGCCGAGCTGCGCGATCGCCTCGATCAGGATCACCCCGGGCATTAGCGGATTCCCCGGGAAATGCCCGGCCAGGAAGCCCTCGTCGCCGCGCACGAGATAGCTCGCGGTCGCCGACTTCCCGGGATCGAGCGACTCCACCACATCGACAAAACGGAACTCGGGACCATGGGGCAGCGCGGATAGGAAATCGTTCATTTCCCCGATCCATCCGCCTTCTCCCGCCGCTGGCAAGCACGGATCCAGCGCTTCACCCGACCGAGCTCAGCAAGTGGTTGAGTTCCTCCTTCACCTCCGCCTCGCCGCCGCCGACCGTTTGCCCGATCTCTTCCTTCACCAGCTCCCGGAAGCGTTGCCGCAGCCGGTGGATGGCCACCTTGACCGCCCCCGCCGACATCCCGAGCCGCCCGGCCAATTCGGCCTGCGACTCGCCCGCAGCCTCGCCGCCCAGCCACGGACGCAGGGCTTCGAAATGCGCCCGCTTGCCGACCCGCGCGAACTCCGCCTCTAACATCGACATCGCCCGCCCCAGCACCGCATGCGCCCACTGCCGGTCGAACTCGCGGTCGAAGACCCCGTCGCGCGGATCGGCGACCTCGAAGCCGGCGGAAGTGTCGGTCGGGGCGGAAAGCGCGACATGCTCGATTCTCCCGCCCCGCCGCGCCGCCCCTTGCGTCCGCCGCACTTGCTGGAGGTGATGCTTCAAGGCGCCGAGCACGTACGAGCGGAACTTCCCCCGCGCGCGGTCCGCGGCATCGAAACTCCCGCCTTCCAGCACCCGGGCAAAGAACCCGTGGGCCAGCTCGCGCGCGTCGTCGTCGGAGCGCCCGTCGCGGCGGAGGAAAGCGACCACCGGCGCGTAGTACGCCGTGCAAAGTTCGCCCAAAGCCTCCCGCGCACGGGTGTCGTCGCCGCGGGCCGCTCGCACCAGCGTCCAGCGGGTCGCGGCAAAGTCGTCCGGGCGGGTCATATCGGGGCGGTTCATGGTTTCACGGAATCCCGGGCGCGTGCCCAGCGCCACGTCCAGCGGATCAGGAGGTAGTCCAAGCGGAGGGCCGCGAGGATCCCGGCCACCACGGTGATCGCGTAAAGCCATCCGCCCACGGTCGGGCTGAAACCCGTGCCGAACCGCATCCCGGCTGCGAGCACCGCAAGCCCGATGACGATACCGGTCAGGATCAACAAAGGCCATGCCAGCACCGCGAACACCCCGAAGCCCGCGCCGCCGCACTTTCCGCCCGACGCGCGGATCGCCGACAATCCCGAATAACCCAGGATGACCCCCGCAAAACCGGGAATGAACATGCAGAAGAGGGTGAGGCCCATCGCGACCAACCCGAGGATCGATGCGCCCGCCGGAGCGGCGTCCGCGGATACGGAGACCGGTTGCAGAAGCGTCAACGAAGCCACGAGGAAAACCAAGGTCGCCACCAGGCTGACCGTCGTGCAGAGAGCTCCATACACGGTCCGCTTCACCATCGGCACCGGTGCCACCGCAAGCGGGCCGGGCGCGGCGGCCGGCGGCGCCGCCATCGATCCGAGGCCTTCCACCCGGGTCTTCATCTCATCGGCACTCTGGAAGCGGCGCTCGCGTTCCTTCTCCAGCGTGCGGAACACGATCTCGTCGATCCTTCCGTCCACCGCCGACTTCTCCGACGGCGCGGCGAAACGCCCCAGCGGCAACTCGCCGGTCAGCATCTCGTAAAGCACGACGCCTAGCGAATAGATGTCCGCCCGGTGGTCGACCTCGCCCGGATTCACCATCTGCTCCGGGGCCATGTAGGCCGGCGTGCCGAGGTGCATGCCGCTGCGGGTGAGCATCACTGGCAGCTCGGCTTCACCCGCCAGCTTCGCGATCCCGAAGTCGGCGATCTTCACCCGGCCCTTCGCATCGAGGAGGATGTTGTCCGGCTTGATGTCGCGGTGCAGCACGCCTTCGCCGTGGGCATAGTGCAGGGCGTCGCAGATCTTCGGCACCAGCCCCAGCGCCTGCTCCGGAGTGAAACGGCCCGCCTGCATCGCCTGGCGGAGATTCACCCCATCGACGAACTCCATCAGCAGATAGAAGAATCGCGCCGCTTGGCCAAAGTCATGGATCGTGACGATGTTCGGGTGGTTGAGTTTTGCCAGCACCCGCGCCTCCCGGGAGAAGCGCTCGGCAAAGCCCGGCTCGCCTGCCAGCCACGGCGCCAGGATTTTAAGCGCGATGATCCGGTCGAGGTGCGGCTGCCGCGCCTTGAACACGACCGCCATCCCGCCGCGGCCGATCTCGCCCTCCAACTGCAGCTCGGGAAAAGCCGCCTGCACTTCTTCCAGCATCGGCCAGTCGCGGGCATCGGCCGGCGGCAGATTCGGCTCGGTCGGCGCGACCACGGCTTGCAGCAGGCACTTCGGGCACTCGCCGCCGGGAGCCTCCGTGGGGATCGGGGCACCGCAGCGGGGACAAGGACTTGGGGAATCGTCGGTCGTCATGGTATCCGCTCCCTGAGCAGTCGTGGCGGCGAGGTTACACGAAAATTCGAAGTTTCCGCTAGCCCGCTCTCCGCCCGATGTCGGACAAACTCCCAATCCCCGCCATGCCCGCCTTCTCCGATCCCTTCCGCGACGCCCGCACCGAACCCGGCGTGATGCGCTGCCCCTTCCACGGCGAGGACATCGTCATGCTATTGCGCCACGAGGACGTCCGCCGCGCCGCCAAGGACTGGCAGACCTTCAGCTCCGACGCCCCCTTCCGCGTGCCGATCCCGTCCGAGGAGGACGTCCGCACGATGCGCCAGCTCCCGATCGAGACCAACCCGCCCGAACACGGCGACTACCGCGAGATCGTCGAGCCCTTCTTCCAGCGCGCCAAGGACCCCGCCGTCATCGCGCAGGTCGAGGCGCTGATCGGCGGCATGCTCGACGCCGCCTTCGCCCGCGACTCGATCGAGATCGTCCACGACTTCGCCCTGCCGGTGCAGTCCCGCGCGCTCACCTACCTTCTCAACGTCCCCGAATCCGAGGCCCAAACATGGATCGGCTGGGGCATCCACGTCTTCAAGGTCAGCGGCGGCGAGTTCAAGCAGGGCAACGTGCTCGAGGACTACCTTCACCAGCAGTTCGACCAGGCCGCCGCCAACCCTGGCGACGACTTCTTCAGCGCCCTGACCCAGGCGACCTTCCAAGGCCGCCCGCTGACCCGCGAGGAAATGATGGGCTTCGCCAACCTCGCCTTCGCCGGCGGCCGCGACACCATCATCCACACCATCTCTTGCGCCCTCGGCCACCTCGCCGCGCATCCGGAAGCCCTCGAATTCCTCCGCGAGGACCCGAAACGCATCACCCTCGCCGGCGAGGAGTTTTTCCGCGTCTTCATGCCGCTCACCCACATCGGCCGCGTCTGCCCGGCGGCCACGGAAGTCCATGGCGAAACCGTCGAAGCCGGCCAGCGGATCTCCCTCTGCTGGGCCTCCGCGAATCTCGACGAAGCGGCCTTTCCCGATCCCATGCAAGTCCGCCTCGACCGCAAGCCGAACCCCCACCTCGCCTTCGGCTTCGGCACCCACCTCTGCCTCGGCGCCCCGCACGCCCGGCTCATCCTGCGCACCCTGCTCAAGCTCTGCTGCGAAAAGGTGGCGCGTCTGGAAATCGTCAGCGCCACCGAACGCGTCGAGCACGAGGCGGAATTCGACCGCACTCTTGGCTACGAGTCTCTCACCTTGCGGATGGTCGAAAGCTAGGATCGGATGCCCTTCAGCGACCATCAGATCCAGTCAACCGATCAGACTCATCCCCGCCGCCCCCATGGCTCTGCTCCTGCCTTTCGCTGGATGTTCCGACGATTCAGCAAACCCTGACGAAACATCCGGCGACCCAACTTCACCTCCCAAAATCATGATCGACTCCCGTGAATGTGAATCCCTCACAGCCTTTCTCGGCGACCAGAGAGCCGGCTTCGTCATTCTCCATCAACTGCGCGCGCCCGGTGAGGATCTGACCGACGAGGAAGACCCGGTCACGCCGGTATTGGCCGAGCGCTTTGACCACTTCCTGAAAGAGTTGGAGCCTCATCTCGGCAAGCCTGATCAACAAGCGGCAGGGTGGGATCTGGGAATTCCAACTTTCGCTTCCGGCAACGGCTACGCCCTCTGGAACGGGACCGAAAACTTCATCAGCTTGTTCGTGAGCTGGGATAACCCTGAGGATCCTTCCTTCGTGATCGTGGCCCGAGCCCCCCTCGCTGTCTTCGACAGCACTCCGGGAGCTTCGGATCCATGGCAGAGCAAATGGATGGAGAAGGGCGAGTGGTAAGGCCGACGACCGATGAAAGGAGCGCTCGCGGGTCGAAGCAATCCGGGCAGGCGTCCGGCAAACATTCGCCCACAACACCCTCACGCTGAGAAGAAAGTGCTAGTCCATGGAAATTTCATGGATTAGCACGGTTCGAATTCGGTCGACCCGCCGTGTCGTTCCAGCCCCGGCCACAAGTCGCCCCTCACCCCAGGCTTGCATCCTACCATCCCTCCCGCGAAAGACCGCCCCTCACCCGCATGCCTCCCGACCCCGACGACTACCGCCGCAAGGCCCGCTTCATCGTGAAGCTCGGGATCGCCCTGCATGAATGCGGCGGCACCAGCCTGAGGGTCGAACGCCACCTGCTCAACGTCACCCGCCAACTCGGCTTCCACGGCAGCTTCCTGATCAGCCCCACCACTTTCACCTGTAGCGAACCTCTTCTCCCGAATTACCCGCGGCCCCTCGTCGATCCCCATGATGCAGGGCATCGTCCTGCTGGTCCCCGGCAGCCGCACCTACATGATCCTCAACGAGTGGGTGTCCGGCACCGCAATCCTTTCCGGCACCGCCAGCAGCCATCAGGCGCTGATGATATTCCTCTGCCTGCTCGCCGGACTGATGATCTCCAACGCCCTGCTGCCGGTCCGCAAACCGCTCTGAGCCACCTCCTAACAAAAAGCCCGCTCCCGGTGGATCCGGGAGCGGGCCTTGAAATGCGTCGATCCGGTCAGGCAAACACTTCCTCGACCGGCTTGCCTTGATCCGCGAACTTGAAGGGACGCCCCGACGGGGACATCACCACCAGTTCGTGCGGCAGGCCGAGCGCCACGGCGATGGTGGCGTTGAAGTCCTGGACCGTGACCGGCTTCTCCTTGACCCGCTCGCCCTTTGCATCGGTCTCGCCGTGCTTGTAGCCGCCCTTGATGCCGCCGCCCGCCAGCAGGCAGGAGAAGGCCGCCGGGTGGTGGTCGCGACCGTCCTGGTGCTCGGTCTTGATCGTCGGCGTGCGGCCGAACTCCGTGGCCACCACGACCAGCGTGTCTTTGAGCAGGCCGCGCTTCTCGAGGTCGCTGATGAGGCCGGCGTAGGCCTGGTCGAACTCCTTACAGCGACCTTCCACGGCCGCGAAGTTGTCGTAGTGGGTGTCCCAGCCACCGAGCTGCACTTCGACGAAGCGCACGCCGTGCTCGACCAGGCGCCGGGCCAGCATGCAACCCTGCGCGAAGCGACCGGAACCGTACATCGAGCGGGTGCTGGCCGGCTCGTCGTTGATGTTGAAGGCTTTCAGGTCCTTGCTGTTCATCAGGCGGATGGCCTCCTGATAGAGCTCCTCGTAGGCCTTCACGTCGGCATTCTGGTAGCGGCCGTGGAACTGCTTGTTGAGCCGGTCGGCCAGCGACAGGCGGCGCTCGAAGTCCTTCTGCGAAATGCCGTCCGGCTTGCGGGAATCCTGCAGGCCGTCATTCGGGCTGCCGATCGGCGCGGCCGCATACTTGGCACCGAAGAAGCCGCCGCCGGAGTTCTCCTGCGAGGTGTCGATCGCCACGTAACCGGGGATTTCCGGGTTGAGGCGGCCGCCGAGCTTGAGCACCCAGGCACCGAGCGTCGGGTGCTTCACCGTGCCGCGCATGTCATAACTGGTGTGCATGACATAGGTCCCTTGCTCGTGCGCACCCTGCTGGGAAGTCATGGAATTGACCACGCAGACCTTGTCCATGACCTCGGCGGTCTTCGGCAGATACTTGCCGACCATGACATCGGTGGCGCTGGTGGAGATGGCCTCGGTCGGCCCCATCACCTCTTTCTTCTTCGGCTTGGGGTCGAAGGTGTCCAGGTGGCTCATGCCGCCGGACATGTAGAGGTAGATGACACTCTTGGCCTTCGCCTTGGCGGGGGCCGGCGCGGCGGAGGCCACGCTGGAGCCGAACATCGGCAGCAGGTTGACGCCGAGGTAAAGCCGGGCCGCGTTGGAGATGAAACGGCGGCGGGTCGGTTCGTCGAAACGGTTGAAGTCGGAAGAATTCATGATTCCGGGGTGCTTGGATTTATTGGAGGAAGAGGAACTCGGAAGACATCACGAGCGCCGAGACAATGTTGCGGTAGCCGTCTTCGCCGGAGGCTTTCACCTCCTCGAGCATCCAGCCCATTTCCTCGGTGCTCGGCGGGCGGCTGAGGATGGTGACGTAGAGGCGGCGGATCTTTTCCTCGTCGCTGTTGGCACCTTCGAGGCTCTTGTAAAGGCTCGCGCCGGAGTTGTTGACGAGCTGCTTCTGAACGTAGCCGTTCATCAGGGACAGAACCTGACCGACGTTCGGTTCGCGGCTGGCGCCGTCGACCACCTCGCGGTCGGACTGGCCGAACAAATACAGCAGGTGCTGGCGCGGCGCCGGGCTCGGCAGCTCGGAAGCGCGGACCGGCGAATCGTTGCCGTAGCGGTGGATCTTGGCTTCCATCATCATCCCGCCACCGCTGGAGGCCCCGCCGCTTTCCTTGCGGACGTCGGCGAGGAACTTGTCGAAGTAGCTGCGCACTTCGGCCTCGGACTCCAGCGCCAGCACTTCCTTGGAAAGCTGGGTCATGTTCTTCTTACCGACCAGCACCGGCTTGTTGCCGACGTAAATGCGGTCGTCCAGCGAGCGGCGCGGCTTCTTGTCGGGATCGCCGGATGCCAGGGTGATCAGCGAGTCCCAGAGCTGCTCGGCCGAAAGCCGGGTGAGCTGGCGGCCGTGGAAATCGTCGCCGGTCAGCACCTTCGCCGGCTCGGGATTCGGCACGAACTGGAAGGTCTTGGTGTTCAACAGCACCTTCTGGAAGGCGCGCAGGTCATAGTCGAGGTCGACCATGAGCTGGTTGAGCGTGTTCATCAGCTCCGGATGGTGCAGCTCCTTGGCCGGCTTGAACTCGTCAACCGGCTCGTAAACGCCGCGGCCCATCACGCGCTTCCACATCCGGTTGGCCGCCACCGAGGCGAACTGCTCGCCGGTCTTGGTGGTCACCCACTCGGCGAGTTCCTCGCGGCCGTGGCCCTTGTCGCTCTTCTCGGAAATGCGCACCGACTTGCCGAAGGGCGTCTTCGCGCCGATCAATTGGCCGGGCTCGCCGTCGCGATACTGGTAGTCATCCGGCAGCTTGATCTTACCGGCACCGGTGCCGCCGAGGCTGAGGCCGTAAACCCGGTCCCACATGACCTGGGCGACGTCGTAGTCCAGCGAGCGCCGACGGTCGTCCTCGCCAAGTTCGTCCCACAGCTTCCGCATGTGCTGCTGGTTGATCGAGCCCTGACCTTCGGTGAAGGCGGCCAGTTCGTAGAAATCATGGCGCTCGGTGTCGCCGAAGGGATCGTCGTGGCACTGCGCGCACTCCATCCGGGAGCCGAGGAAGACCCGCATCGAGTTCGCCAGGTTGTCGAGCGGCATGCCACGGTCTCGGGTGTAATATCCCACAGAAGCGCTCTCCGGATCCCACCCGTCGCCGCGGGCCGAAAGCAGCGCGTTGGTGAAGTCGTCCCACGGCATGTTGTTCTCCATCGCCGTGCGGACCCAGTTGCGGTAGGCGTCGAAATTCCCGTTGAAGCCGGGCTTGCCGTCGGTCACGCGCAGCAGGTCGAAGACCCAGTTGGTCATGTTGCTGGAATAGCCGGGCGCCTGCATCAGGTAGTCGATGAGCTGGGTCCGCTTGGTCGCGTCGTCGATTTCCAAGAAGAACCGCGCCTCCTCGGCGGTCGGGATACGGCCGATCGCCACCAGGAAGGTCCGCCGCAGGAAAGTCGCGTCATCGGTGACGGCGGGCACCGCCAGCTTCTGCTTCCGGTACCAGGCGGCAACGTGGCCGTCGATGGACCGGGCCGCTTTGGCAATAAACGCCGGGTCTTCACCCGGGGAGACGGGATCCGCCGCGTGGCAAAGGGAAGCGGTTGCTATGAGAGCGGCGACAATGCCGCCAAAGGAACGTTTCATGGGTTTTTGAAGTTAGGGGAACCTACGTTTCGAAGCGCCTGCCGTCAATTCGCCAAAAAGACGGTAGCTGGTGCGTCGGAACGCGGGCCGGCGGGCGCTTCTTTCACGGAGGCGGATTCCCTATAAACGAAGTTCCGGCCGCCGGGAATCCGATTCTCCGCCCCCGCCTGATCACGTAGGTCCGCCATCGTTGCCGCGGTGCGCCACGCCTGCTATCTTGGGCCTTGCTGTCCATCCCCCCGTCGCCATGACCTCCACCCTTTCACCCCCGGCCCCTGCCCTGCCCGACATGGCCGCGCCACTGACCACCGTGCTGGCCCACCGGGCCGCGGCAACTCCCGACCAGACGGCCTACCGCTTTCTCGATGACGCGGGCGAAGTCGCGCATCAGCTCAGCTACCATCAGCTCGACCAGCAGGCCCGCGCCCTGGCCGGCGGCCTGACCAAGCTGGGCGTCTCCGGCAAGCCGGTGCTGCTCGCGGAACCGCCGGGCCCGGATTTCGTCACCGGCCTGTTTGCCTGCTGGTATGCCGGCGCGATCGCCGTCCCTGCCTACCCACCCCGCGGCAGCCGTCACCGCCGCCGACTGGAGGCGATCCTCCACGACTCCGGCGCCGTCCTCGGGATCGGCGATCCCGCCGCATCGGCCGCCACCGGCGCGCTATGGCACGCCGCTTCGGATCTCGCCGGCCACGGCCAGCCGCACGAAGGCCCCGCCCGCAAAAGCGACGGTCCCTGCCTGCTGCAATACACCTCCGGATCCACCGCCGACCCGAAAGGCGTGGTGCTCCACCACTCCCACCTCCGCCACCACCACGCCGCCCTGGCCCGCAGCATCCAGCCGCTCGCCTTCCGCTCGGCGCTGAGTTGGCTGCCGCCCTACCACGACATGGGCCTGGTATTGAAAATCCTGTTCTCACTGGAAGCCGGGATCCCCCTCACCTGCCTCACGCCCGACCAGTTCATCCAGCGCCCCATCCGCTGGCTGCGCGCGATCACCCGCTACCGCGCCGAACTCAGCGGCGGCCCGAATTTCGCCTACGAACTCTGCCTGCGCTCGATCCGCGACGAGGACCTCGCCGGGCTCGACCTCTCCTGCTGGAAAGCCGCGCCCTGCGGTGCCGAGCGCGTCCGCCCGGACACCCTGCAGCGCTTCGCCAAGCGCTTCGCTTCCTGTGGCTTCGATCCCCGCGCCTTCCTCCCCGGCTACGGCCTCGCCGAAGCCACCCTGACCGTCAGCGTCGCCCGCGGTGCCCGCACTCCGCTGGTCTCCCGCCACCCGACGGCCGGCGATCACATCTCCTGCGGCACGCCCATCGAGGACATCGGACTGCGCATCGCGGATCCCGCCAGCGGCCGGACCTGCGCCGACCGGGAGATCGGCGAGATCCGCCTGTCCGGTCCCACCATCGCCGCCGGCTACTGGAACCGACCGGCCGAAAGCGCCGCCGCCTTCGAGGGCGAACTCCGCACCGGCGACCGCGGCTATCTGGAAAACGGCCGGCTCCACGTGGTCGGCCGCATCAAGGACCTGATCATCCTCGACGGCATCAACCACGCGCCGGAAGACATCGAGGAAGCCGCCTTCTCCGCCGCGCCCGAAGTCACCGCGGCCGCCGCCTTTGCCGGCGAGTCGCCGTCGGGCGAGGCCGCCATGCTCGCGGTCGAAGCCGCCGGCCTGACCGCCGACCGCCGCTCCGCCTTCTGCGCCGGACTCCGCGAGGCCCTCGTCCTCTCGCTGGAGATCCCCGTCCACCGCATCGTGCTGGTCCGCCCCGGCCTGCTGCCCCGCACCACCAGCGGCAAGATCCGCCGCAACGCCACCCGCGAGGCCCTCGCCGCCGGGTCGCTCACCCTGCTTTTCGACGAAGCCGCCGCGCCGCCGACCGTCGACACCGGTGATGAAAGCCTGCTGGTCCGGGTGCTCGATGCCGTCCACGCCGCCAGCGGCCGTCCCGGTGCCCGGCCGCAAGACGATCTGATCACCTTCGGCCTCAGCTCGATCGAGGCCACCCGCCTTTCCGCCCTGCTCGCCCGCTCGACCGGCGTCGCCCTCGACCATTCCGAACTCTTCAGCGCGCCGTCCTTTGCCCATCTCGCCGCGCTGATCCAGACCCGCGCCCCGTCGGATCCCGAACCGGAGATCGTCCCCGGCTCCGGCCGCGAGGCCCCGCTGATGAGCCACTCGCAGGAGCGCATGTGGTTCCTCCACCGCCTGGAGCCGGAAAGCGCGGCCTATCACGTCTTCGGCGCGCTCGAAATGCACGGACCACTCGATTTGACGGCGCTGGAACGCGCCTTCGCCGAAGTCACCGCCCGCCACCCCATCCTGCGCAGCCGCCATCGCGACGTCGACGGCATCCCGGTCATCCACTTCGACCCCTCGCCGCCGCCGCTGGACGTCCTGCACGGCCCCGATCCCGACCTCCTGCTCCGCGAGTTCGCCCGCCGTCCCTTCGACCTCGCCACGGACTCCCCGGTCCGCGCCGTCGTCATCCCGCTTGGTGCCGACCGCCGCTTGCTCGGACTCTGCGCCCACCACATCGTCGCCGACGGCTGGTCGATCCGTATCCTCGTCCGCGACCTCGCCGATTGCTACGCCGCCTTTCTCCAGGGAACCCCGCCGCCCGCCCTCCCCGCCGGGCCGGACTACCTCGACTACGCCGCCTGGCACCGGCGGCGGATCGATTCCGGCGCGACCGACTCCCGCATCGCCTGGTGGAAAGACCGCCTCGCCGGTCACCCCGGCCAGATCGAACTCGCCACCGACTTCCCGCGTCCGCCCCGGCCCTCGTCGGACGGCGGCGCGATCGGTGCCGTGCTCCCGGCCGATCTCGCGGAAAGGATCGCCGCGCTGGCCCGCCGCCACCGCGCCACGCCCTTCATGGTGCAGCTCGCCGCGTTCCTGCTGCTGCTCCGCCAGCACGGCGGCGGCGACGATGCCGTGGTCGCCGTGCCCGTCGCGAACCGCAACCACGCCGCGTCCGGCGAACTCGTCGGCACCCTGGTCAACACCCTGCCCTTCCGCCTTCCGCTGGAGCCATCGGAAACCTTCATCTCCCTGTTAGAGAGGGTCCGCCAGGCCTCCTTCGACATGCAGGCCGCGCAGGAAGCGCCGTTCGAAAGGATCATCGAAGCCGTCCGCCCGGAGCGCGCCCGCGACCGCTCGCCGCTCGCCCAGGTGATGTTCGACCACCAGGAACTCCCGCTTCCCGAGACGTGGGCCGGCGGCCTCCAGTGCCACCCCCTGCTCGCCCACCGCGGCGCGGTCCAGTTCGACCTCAGCCTGATGGTCTTCGTCCTGCCCGGGCAGCAGCAGATCGTGCTGGAATACCGCGCCGATCTCTTCCGCGAGGAGACCGCCACCGCCATGCTCGGCCGCTACCTGGCAACGCTCGACCGCATTTCCCGCGAACCCGCCCTGCCGCTCCAAGCCATCGACGGCCTGGCCGCCGCCGACCACCACCGCCTGGCCGCCCACGCCCACGGACCGCATCAGCCGGGATTCACGCGCCGGACCACGCTCGAACTCATCGCCGACAGCGCCTCCCGCCACCCTGCGCGCACCGCTTTCGAATGCCCCGGCGGAGCCCTCGACTACGCCACGCTCGACCGCCACTCCTCCGCCCTCGCCGCCTCGCTCATCGCCCGCGGCGTCCGTCCCGGCGAGCGCGTCGCGCTGCTGTTAGAGCGCGATCTCCTGCTTCCCGTCGCCCTGCTCGCCGCGTGGAAAGCCGGGGCCGCCTATGTCCCGCTGGACGCCGCGAATCCGCCGGAGCGCCTCGCCCTGATCCTCGAAGACCAGCACCCGGTCCACGTCCTCGCCTCACCCGCGCTGACCGGCCACCTCCCCGCTGGAGTCGACCCCATCCTGTTGGAGCCCGCGCTGTTAGACTCATCTCCGGACACCCAACTCCCGCCGCCTCCCCGCCCGTCCGACCCCGCCTACATCCTCTACACCTCCGGCTCCACCGGCCGGCCGAAGGGCGTCGTGATTCCCCACCGCGCGCTGGCGAATTTCCTGCTCTCGATGGCCGCGGAGCCCGGCTTCCTCGAGGGCGAACGCTTGCTCGCGCTGACCACGGTGTCCTTCGACATCTCCGCGCTGGAGCTTTTTCTCCCGCTGGTCGGCGGCGGCACCGTGGATCTTGTCGATGGCAGAACCGCCCGGGATCCCGCCGCTCTGATTGCCCGCATCGAGTCCTCGCAGCCCGATGTCATGCAGGCCACCCCGGCCACCTGGCGGATGCTGCTCGAGGCCGGCTGGACCGGCTCCGACCGCCTCCGCCTGCTCTGCGGCGGCGAAGCCCTCGACCTCCCGCTCGCCCGCCGCCTCGCCGCCCTCGGCAAGGAAGCGTGGAACCTCTACGGCCCCACCGAGACCACCGTCTGGTCCACCCTCTGGCGCATCCCGGAAAGCCCCGACCTCATCCGCATCGGGCACCCCATCGCGAACACCGGTGTGCTGATCCTTTCGCCCGATGGCATGCCGCTCCCGCCCGGCGTCCCCGGCGAGCTCCACCTCAGCGGCAGCGGCCTCGCGTTCGGCTACTGGAAACGCCCCGATCTCACGGACGCCGCCTTCGTTCACCACCCCGACCTGCCGCGCCTCTACCGCACCGGCGACCTCGCCCGATGGCTGCCGGACGGCACGCTGGAATGCCTCGGCCGCATCGACAGCCAGGTGAAAATCCGGGGCTTCCGGGTGGAGCTTGGCGAGATCGATGCCGCCCTGCTTTCCCACATCGGCGTCGCCGAAGCCGCCGCCGTGCTCGCGCCGTCGGGAGACCGCCTGATCGCCTACTACCGGCCGGTGTTCGGTGGGCTCGATCCCGCCGAACTCCTCGACCACCTCCGCGAACGGCTGCCCGACTACATGCTGCCCGCGCCCCTCGTCGCGCTCGGCCACCTGCCGCTGACTTCCAGCGGAAAGATCGACCGCAAGGCCCTCGCCGCCCGCCCGCTGCCGGTCGCCGAAGCCGCCCCGGTCCCGGCCGGGCAGGATCCCCTCGCCGCGGAACTCGCCGCCATCTGGGGCCAGGTTCTCGATTGCCGCGGCGTCGGTCCGGACGATGACTTCTTCGCCCTCGGCGGTCATTCGCTGCTCGCCGCCCGGCTCGTCGCGGAGACCGCCCGCCGCACCGGCATCACCGTCCCGCTCGACTGGCTGTTCGACCGCCCCACGCCAGCCGGCATGGCCGCCCAGCTCCGGGAGAAAGCCGCGCAGGACCTCGCCGCGCCGCGCCTCATCCCGCTCCAGACCGGCCGCGGCGGCACACCGCTGTTCTGGGTTCACACCCTGGTCGATGGCGGTATGGGGCTCTTCCCTTACCGCGAAGCCGCCCGCTTGTTAGGCCCGGTCACCGACTCCATCGGCATCGCCGAAGGCACCCGCGCCTTTGACTCGCTGGCCGAGATGGCCGCCGCCCACGTCGCCCTGATCCGCCGCCACCAGCCGCAGGGCCCCTACCGTCTCGCAGGCTTCTGCTTCGGCGGGAACCTCGCCGCGGAGATCGCCTGCCAGCTCACCGATGCCGGGGAGAAAGTCGACATCCTCGCCCTCCTCGAGTCCACCCCGCCCGGCTCCGCGCCCGGCCCGTCCCACTGGCTGCGCCCCGCCACCTGGTGCCATGTCCTTTCCCGCCTGCCCGGCCGCGTCGCCAGCCTCTTCTCCAGAGACAGCGCCACCGCCTTCCGCCGCCTCCGCATGAAGCATCGCGCCGCCGCCGACGGTGTCGGCCGCCTGGTCCGCCCCGGCGGCATCCCCGACATCCGCGGCGTGCTGGACCTCGATCTCCTCGACCCCGAATCCCGCGACCGGGCGACCCGCCATTGGGAAGCGCTGCACCGCCACGCCCCGCGCCTCCCCGCCGCCGGCCGCCTCGTCCTCGTCCGCGCCACCGACCCCGGCTGGCTCCCCCGCCCCGCCGCCCTCGGCTGGAAAGCTCCCGGCCCCGTCGAAGTCCTGACCGTCCCCGGCAGCCACGAAGACTTCCTGCGCCAGCACTCCGCTCAAGAAGTCGCCACCGCCCTCCGGACGCTCTTCAAAAGCGAAGCGCCCGCGCCCCAAAGGTAAGGTCGGACGCCCTCGGCCGACCGGAACGTCCCGCCCACTCCGGCGCCCCTTCAAGGCGGGATCGCCCAGAATTGGCGCTCCTCAAGTCTTCCTGCCTTTCACCGGGACCGCGGATCTTTCCCGACCTTCGTAGCTTTAGCGAAGTAGGTAGTCCGCAGAGCGGTCCCTCCCACTCCGCCGATCGTCAAAGTCCGCATCGTCGAAGCGCCGCCCCATCGTTCTTCGAGCCGGTGCATTCTCCAAATCACGGTCGCCCCGCTCCACCCTGCTCTCGCCCCCGATCAAACCGCACGAGTCCCCGGCCTCTCCGTCGCCGACGCCACCGCCAGCTACAAGCTCTACGTGGTGCTGGAGACGGACAACGAGAAGGGCAGCGAGCCGGTGGCCGTCACCCGCCCGGCGTGATGCGCGGGCTTGCCGCCCCACTACCTCTCGCGGCGGGCCTTGATCGCCGCTTCCACCTCGGCGCGGAGGTCGGGCGGGAGGGAGTCGAGATGAGGGTTTTCGTTCAAGGGCCCGCCGCGGTCGATCGCGACGGCATAGGCCGCCAGATAGAAATCGCGGAACTTTGGGTCCGGCGGATCGAGCAGCAGGGTGCCGAGCTCGCTGGTTTCGGTGGCACGGGCGAGGCCCATGGCAAAGCCTGCCGTGGCCGCCGCTTCATCGGGCGTGCCGCGGAGGGCGAGCACGGCGGCGGCGACCTCGTCCTTCCCAGGCGCTGGCTGACTCCGGCGGTGGGTGGAATAGACGGCCTCTTGGATGGCATGCGCGCGGTCGTCCGCGGGCAGGTCCGGCAGGTGGCGAATGACCTTGAGGGGCTGATCTCCGGCGCAGGAGTCCATCCATGCCACGCGGAGATCGCGGGTGCGGAGCCCGTATTCCCGGGAGGATATCAGCTCCCAGACCAGGTCCGGCTGGTTGTGCACCTCCTCCATGCAAGCGCCGAGGGGCGTTAGGAAAGGGTCATCTTCGTTGCCATTCGGCACCGCCGCGAACTGCGCATGGAGGGCCGCACGGAGGTCGATCTTGCTCCACTCCAGCAGCAGGGCGGTTTCCAGTTCCTGCCGCTCGCTCCGCCGCAGCTCGCGCTGCTGGAGCAGTTCCCAGGCGGCGGCGTAGGCGTCGGGCTTGGAGACCGCGGCAGAGCGGGCGGAGGATGACGCCGCCCCGTCGCGGGACGATGTCGGCCCGGCCGCGGGCGCGGCGGGGGCGGATGCCGCGGTGGACGGGGTCGAGACTTCGGGGGCCGGTTTCTTTTCCCGCGGCCCGGCCAGTCCGAGCGCCACGCCGAGCAAGAGCGCGGCGGCAAGGGTGAGCGAGGTGCGGCGGGCCGGATGCATTAGGGGTCAGCGGGGCGGGAAGGAAGCCAGCTTCGCGGGATCGGTGACGAGCGCGCGGATGCGGCGGTAGCCGGGGAGGTCGTCTTTTTCCAGGTGGCGCAAAAGGGCGGCGGCGGCCTCTTCCCGGACCGGGCCGGCAGGAAGCTGTTCCACCCAGGGGAGGTAGTCGCTGCGATATCTTTCGAGGAAGTCACGGGTGGCCTTGTTCCAGGTGGCGGCCCGCATTTCAATCCCAGCGGGGTCCCCGCTCGGGGGAGTGGAAGAAAGCAGCGCGAAGGCGGTGTCCGGCGTGAAGGCTGATGAACGGCGGGCAAAGAGATCCCGTTTCCATTGGGCGGCCTCGTCGTCGCTCAAGGGCGCGAGCAGGGCGTCGGCGCGGACAGGGTCCAGCGGGGCGAGTTGGTCGTAAAGGGCACGGCGGAGGGTGTGATCCGCCGCTGCGCCGGGCAGATGGGTGGCCAGGGAATCGTAGATCGCCCCGGCATCCAGCCGACCGAGGAGGAAGGCGTGGGTGGGGTCGGGGCCGTGCTCGCCTTCGAGATACGTCTCCAAGAGCCGGCGGAGGTTTCTGTTGTATTTCACGCTGGCCATCTGCTCCTCCGCCGACCGGCCTTCGTCGTCTGAAGTCGGGGCGCGTGCGGCGGGGTCGAAGCCGGATTCCTTGACGAACGTGTCAACCAAGTCGCGGAGGAAGAGTTCAGGGCCGGGATTGGGGAGATTCGCACCTGGACGAACCGCTGTCCGAGCGGCGGTGAGGCGCTGAAGGAGCTTCTGTCCCGCCGCGATCTCGGCGGTGGAGCGGACGCGGCCGGTCTTCGAAGGCGCGCGGCTTTCCGCAGCAGCCTCCCCGCCGCCCGACTGCCACGAACCCACCACCGGCCGCAACCCCGCCACCATCCCCCACCCCGCCGCGACGGCGAGGAGATGGAGCAGCAGCGCTTTTCCTTTTCCCATGACCCGGAGATGCCAGCGGGATGCGGGGGGAAGTCAATGCGGGAGGTGGCGGAGAAGGAATGCGGAAGCCCGGGCTACTTGGCATCGAGCGGCCCGAAGTGCTGCAGGATCTCGTCGCGGAGATCTTCGGGGATATTCGACGACTCCGCGGCACGCAGCGCAGGCTCCACCTGGCGCAATTTGTCCGCATAAGCGTCCAGGTAGAGGTTTCGAACTGGCGACCGGTTGCCGGCGCGAAGCCGCATCTCAAGCGCTTCCGCACTGTAGGATGCGAGCAGGAGTACGATGCTGTCCCGCTGGTATCCCCCCTTCTCAACCGTGGCGATCGACGCGACTCCGGTCATCAGTTCCCCCGCCATGGAAGCCGAAGTATCCTCGCGGTGGGCATGACTTACGATCTCGAGCAAGGCCCGCTCGCGAGGCGTGTGTTCAGACTCAAACGGCACCGCTGGTCCACCCAAGGTCCGCGGCGCCTCCTTCATGAAGCCGGAGTCACGCCAACCGTTCGCAGCAAAGGGGTCTTCTTCGTCCGAGGCCGGCTCGCCCGGAGAAATCTCCCTCGGGCTTCTCTTCACCGGAACGGGATCCGGGGGAATTTCCTCGTAGCGCCGGAGCAACATCCGAGGGTCCGTTTCTCCGGCGACCTCGATCCAGGTGTGAAGCAACGGCCACGTGGAAAGCCCGAACTTCGACTCCCGGATCCAGGCCCAGACTTCTTCGGACTTCGCCGCAATGCCGGGCGAGCAGCTTCCAATCATGGACTCCCCGATGGCGGCGCGGAGGGCTGCGTCGAGATCGAGCATGCACCATTCCTCCAGCAGGGCCCTTTGCAGCGCGGCTCGAGGGTAAGGATCGATCTCGCCGTCCTTGAGGATCTCCCAGGCCCCGGCATAGGCGGCGGACACCCGCGCCCCACTTTTCATCTGCCGGTCGGTGGAGCTGCCGGTGATGGACGTCGCGGAAGCGCCCGTCGCCGGGACATGACCGCCAGGTGGAGAACGATCTCCACCGGAGATACCATCCATCAAGGACGGGCCAAATCCTCCCAACAACGCACCGGCAAAAAGCGCGCCGACCAGGCTTGGAAGTGAGTGGCGGAGAGGCTTCATGAACAGCTAACGGGGCGCAGGATCCGCGGACAAATCGGGATCCTCGATCAGGGCGCGGACCCGGGTGACGAGGGCAGGATCGCCCGGATCGAGATACTCCAGCAGGCCGGTGGCCGCCGCGTCACGATCCGCGCCCGCGGGAAGCTGCTCCACCCAGCGGAGATACTCCCCGCCGTGACGCTCCAGGAACGACGGCGTCCGATCCCGCCAAGCGTTCCGGCGCCCCCCGTTCCCTTCATCCCCTTCCGATTCGGGAAGATTTCGCATGAGGGCGAGGAACGATTCGAGGGTGAAGCCGGACGCAAAAGCTCTCGCCGCCCACAGCCTGGCACCGGCGGCTTCAGCTTCAGCCAAGGGTTCTAACAGCACTTCAGCCCGGTCGGGATCCAGATCGGCGATCTGGTCGTAGAGGCTGAGGCGTATCAGGTCGGTGCCTGCCAGAATCGGGAGTTCCGCGGCGAAGAGATCGTGGATCTCCATCGCTTCCATCCTTCCGTGGCGAAACGCGTGCCGGAGATCGCGGCCGTCATGCCACTCGAGACTGGAAGCCAGAAAGTTCTGGAGAATGCTGTAGCAGAGATCTTTTCGCGTTGGATCGAAGCCCGGGTAGGACGACGAAAACGTGGCGGGATCGATCCCAATGTCCTGCAAAGCCTCCGCGTATCGCTCTGCCAAAGCGGAATCACCGTAATTCACCTCGGGCAAGGAATCGCCGGCCGCGAGGCGTTTGAGAAGCATCTCTCCCGCCGGACGATCCGCCGGAAAGGCATTACGGAACTTCCCGGCGGGCTCGGAATGGGCTGCGGTACCTCCCCCATTAAGCTGCTGGTCTGAAAACGACGACCTCAGCGACTGGACGATCCCCCACCCCGCGATTGCCGCGGCCAGATGGAGGAGGATGCGCCCTTTCATTCCCATGACCCGAAGATGCCAGCGGGATGCGGAGGGAAGTCAATGCGGGAGGTGGCGGCTGCTCCGCGGGCCGGAGGCCACCGGGTGCGCGGAGGCTCTGCCCCGCAGAGCGGTCCCCGGACACTTGCAGCCTATTCAAGTCCGCATCGCCAAAGAGTGAATCTCCCGTGCTTCTGCGGGCCGGAGGCTCCGCGCACCCGGTGGCCGCGATGCGGCTTACACCTTCATCACTTCCTTCTCCTTGGTGACGACGTGCTCGTCGACAATCTTGATGAACTTGTCGGTGAGCTTCTGGACCTGGGATTCGTGGTCCTTCTGGCCGTCTTCGGTGAGGAGGTTGTCGGCCTTCAGCTTCTTCGCCATGTCCATGCCTTCCTTGCGGATCGAGCGGACGCGGACCTTGGCTTCCTCGGAGAGCTGCTTGACCAGCTTGACCATCTGGACGCGGCGCTCTTCGGAAAGCTCGGGGATCGGGATGCGCAGCGAGCTCCCGGCGGCGGCGGGGTTGAGGCCGAGGCGGGACTCGCGGATGGCGCGTTCGATGTCCTGGGTGGTCGAAGGATCGAAGACCTTCACTTCCAGCATGCGGGCTTCCGGCGCGCTGATGAAGGCCAGCGACTTGAGCTTCTGGGTGCCACCGTAGCTGTGGACATAGACGTCCATGTTTTCGATCAAGCCGGGCGAGGCCTTGCCGGTGCGGACGGTGGCGAACTCGTGGAGCAGGTACTCCACGGCCTTTTCCATGGCGTCTTCGGTTTCGAGGATGGCGGTTTCCGGGTCCATGTCGGTAAAGGGATGAAATCAGGAATGGGCGGGCTCGTCGCCGTTGACCACGGTGCCGATCGGCTCGCCGCGGAGGGCCTTGGTGATGTTGCCTTCGGGGCCGAGGTCGAAGATGACGATCGGGATGTGATTGTCCATGCACAGGCTGAAGGCGGTGGCGTCCATGACCTTGAGCTGGCGGGTGATGCACTCCTGGAAACCGATCCGCTCGTAGCGGACGGCATCCGGATTCTTCTTCGGGTCGGAGTCGTAAACGCCGTCGACCATGGTCGCCTTGAAGACCACCTCGGCCCCCATTTCGCTGGCACGCAGCGCGGCGGTGGTGTCGGTGGAGAAGAAGGGGCTGCCGGTGCCGGCGGCGAAGATGACCACGCGGCCGTCGTCGAGGTGGCGCTCGGCCTTGCGGCGGATGAAGGTCTCCGCGACGTTCTTCATTTCGATGGCGGAGTGGACGACGCAGGGAACGCCGTGGTGCTCCAGCGAGGCGTGGAGCGCCAGCGAGTTCATGACGGTGGCGAGCATGCCCATGTAGTCGGCCGTCGCGCGGTCCATGCCGCGGGCGCTGGCGGCGGCGCCGCGCCAGAAGTTCCCGCCGCCGACCACGATGCCGAGCTGGAGGTCGCCGGGGGCCAGGGCGTCGCGGACCTCACGGGCGATGCGCTCGACGATTTCCGGCGAAATGTTGTCCGTGCTACCCGGCTCGCGCAGCGCTTCGCCGCTGAGTTTGAGGATGGCTCTCTTGAATTGGCGAGGGGAAGAACCGGTAAAACTCATGCGATGGTTGGCGTTGCGGGAATCAAGCAAGCGGGTGCGGGGTTTGGAAAGGCAAAAGGCGGCAATCACTCCTCGCCCAGCGTGAAGGCGATGCCGAGGTCTTGCAGCGACGCCGTGCCTTCGTCGGTGCCGATGATGGCGACCTGGACTTTCAGCGGCTCGGTCTGCGGCTTCTGGTACTCCTCGAGGGTCTTGCGGATGGCGACCTGCGCGAGCTTGAGCACCTGGCGTGCGGTGAGGTCGACGTCCTCCGGCACGGCCAGGGCGGCGACGTTGAGGGCGATGTGGAGGCCGTCCTCTTTGGTCTCCGCGGTGATGCCGATGTTGCAAAGGACGAGCAGGTTGACCTCCTCGACCTTGTAGTTCGGGTTGTTCGTCGGGAACTGGTGGGGTGAGCGGATGGACTCGATGAGCACTTCCGGAAAAGCGCCGGTGAGCGCCATCGGACGGCTGGCCACGGTGGCCTGCAGGGCTTCGCCGGTGTCGGTGATGCCTTCGTCGACATCGGTGCCGTGCATGCTGAGCGGCTCGAAGACGGGGACGACGGAAATGGTGGTGGCCGCCAGCGGGAGGGCGAGGGCGATCAGGACGGCAAGGGCTTTCACGGGGCTGAGGATGCCCGGCCCGGTGGAAAGAATCGAGGCAAATGACCTTGGACTGCGACTCCACAGCAGGCTGTGGCAACAAAGCGGCAGCAGGCTGCCGCAGTCCATGGGCTCAACTCAGAACCGGCGGAGTCCGCAAGCCTTTGACCCAGTCGGCGGCCGGCATGCGGCGGGAGCCGTCGGGCTGGACCTCGCCGAGCACGAGGTGGCCGCTGCCGCAGGCGACGCGGACCTCGCCTTCCACGACCGTGATGCTGCCCGGTTCGCCGGTGCTTTCCTCAGCGGCGACGGAAGGGAACACCTTGAGTCGCTTGCCGCCGTCCACGGTGGTCCATGTGCCGGGCCAGGGATCGTAGGCCCGGATCCGGCGGGCGAGCTTCGCGGCATCCCAGGTCCAGTCGATCCGGCCGTCGTCGCGCTCGAGCTTCGGGGAGTAAGTGGCCAAGGCGGCATCCTGCGGGGTGCGGGAAGCGTTGCCATCGAGCAAGCCGGGCAAGGCCGCGGCCAGAGCCTCCGCCGCGACGTCCGCGAGGCGGTCGTGCACGGTGCCGCCGGTATCTTCCGGCGAGATCGGCGTGGCCAGCGCGTGGATGATGTCGCCGGAATCGAGCTTCGGCGCGACGTGCATGACGGTGATGCCCGTTTCCGCGTCCCCTTCCCCGATGGCAGCCTGGACGCAGGAAGCCCCGCGATGGCGCGGCAGCAGGGAGCCGTGGAGATTGATGCAGGCGATCCGCGGGATGGCGATGAGGGCTTTCGACAGGATCTGGCCGTAAGCCATCACGACGATCAGGTCCGGGGCCAGCGCGCGGAGTTCGGCCAGGAAGGCCTCGTCACGGGCGCTTTCCGGCTGGAGCACGGGGATGCCGGCTTCCAGCGCGATCCGCTTGATCGGCGGCGGCGTGAGCTCACGGTGGCGGCCGGCCGGTTTGTCGGGCTGGGTCACCAGCGCGAGCGGCCGCGGACCCTGCGAGATCAGCCGGAGAAAGGATGGAATGGCGATTTCCCCGCTGCCGAAGAAGATCACCCGGGCATCGGCGGTGGTCATACTCCGAGTTTCGCCGACTCCTTGTAGACAGGGAGCGAGACGATCTTGCTGATGATGTCGTTGAGCACCTCGACCGGCGGCTGGGTGGCATCGATCTCGGTGACCAGCCCGCCGGAGTAGTATTCGAGGATCGGCTTGGTCTCGGCTTCGTAGGTCGCGATGCGCTGCTGGATCACGCGGTCGGAGGCGTCGTCGATGCGGTTGTCCTTGAGGGCGCGCTTGCGCATGCGGCGGGCGAGCTCGGTGCGGTCGGGGCAGGAAAGATGGAAGACCTGGTGGATTTCGAGGAAGTTCGAGATCATCTCGGCCTGCGGGACGTTGCGCGGGATGCCGTCGAGCACCAGGAAGTCGATGTCCGGCTTGTAAACGTGGGAGTCGCTCCAGTTGTCGACCTGGGCTTTCCACAGCTCGATGGTCAGTTCGTCGGGCACCAGTTCGCCGCGGCTGGAGTAGTGGACGAAGCGCTGGCCGATGGCGGTGCGGGTGTCCAGCGAGCGGAAGACATCACCGCAGGCACAGTGGAAAAAGCGCGGGATGGAGCCGAGGATCTTCCCCTGGGTGCCCTTGCCCGAACCCGGTGCGCCGAGGATGAGGAATGCGGGACGTTTGATGTCGAGTGCCTTTGACATGAAGGCGGCGAAACTAGGGAGCCGGCCAAGCCGCCGCAAGCGCCGATGATTAACGGGCCGACATGGCCAGGAAGATCGGATACGGCACCACCATCGCCACATCGGCCAGCACGCGAAGGGCATCCAGCGAGAAGCGGGAGCGGGTGCGGTTGATGATGAACAGCAGGGCCGCCGAAATCAGGATGGCGTAGAAGAAGGGGCGGACGGTATCGTCGTCGGACTTGGCGAACAAGATGGACGCGCCACCCAGCACCGTCAGCGGAAGGGTAAGCGCGAGTTCGTGAGCGGCCTTGAAATCCAGATCGCGGGAGCTGCGGGAATGTTCCCAGAAATGGATCGCGGAAATATTCATCGCGCAGAGCAGCGCGAAGCAGAGCACCTCCGGTGAGAACAGCAGGTGCCCGATGCCTTCCATCCCGAGCTGGACGTGCGCCAGCATCCCGGTGCCGTAGGAGAACGCCAGCCCGGCGATAAGGTTCCGGAAATGCGGGATGTCATGGCTTCCCGCAGAGGCGACCGTGATCGAGAAGAACCCGACGACCATCAGCAGGACCGGAAAGATGTAGCCGAACTGCGCCCGGTTCCCGCCGAGCAGGTCCTGGCCGATCAGAGCGGTGGGCAGGGTGAACAGGATGATGGCCGCGCAGGCCAGCGCGGCGGCCACCGCAAGCCACTTCATGACGCCCTCATGACGCCGGATGAATTCGTGCCGCAAGCCGAGCCGCGGATCGGCTGGATCGAGCAGCTTGATGTCCATCAGCCGGTCGAACAGATAGATGCTCCAGACGCCGAAGCCGAGCGCGGGATAGGCCTGCCATTCCTGGAACGGCACCCAGGCACCGGAAAACATGGCCAGCCAAACGATCGCCACGACGGGAGCGTCGAGGCTGAGGAGGTTCGGCCAAAGCCAGAATGGTGTGCGGCGGTCCGGCATTGGCGGGCGCGGGAACTTTCCCGACGGGCCCGCCGATGGCAAGCCCCCATCGTCGCCGAGTTTTCGGATGGTCACCCGGCGCGGGCCGTGATGGGTTCGCCCGTGCTTGTCGGGGACTGCCGTTTCACCGCCATCGACTTCGAATCGGCCGGGGCCGCCCGGGGCCGGACCGACGTGCCGGTGCAGGTCGGCCTCGCGAGCTGGTCGGCCGCCGGGCGTCATGGCGGAACTTTCGTCTCCTACCTCGCCGCCGACGTCCCGATCCTGTGGACGGCGCGCAAGGTGCACGGCATCCGCGACGAGGACCTGGCCGGCGCCCCCACCCTGCTGGCGCTGTGGCCCGAGCTGAAAAGCCGGCTTTCCGGCGCGGCGGTGGTCGCCCACGGCAAGGGCACCGAGAAGCGCTTCCTGCGAACCTTTCCCGGCCACGGCTTCGGGCCCTGGGTCGATACCCTGCTGCTGGCTCGTGCCGCATGGCCGGAGCTGTCGGACCACTCGCTGTCCGCCCTTTGCGACGCGCACGGGCTTTCGCCCGCGGTGCAGTCGATGCTGCCCGGCCGGCGTTGGCACGATGCCCTCTACGACGCGGTCGCCTCGCTGGTGCTGCTGGAGCATCTCGTCGATGCCTTCGATCTGTCCGCCCGCCCCTTGGAATGCCTGGTGCATCCCGACACCGCGGTCTGGCATCAAAGACGCCGGACGCTTTGACTTGCTTCGGGCTTGGACCAGCGGCCCCGGCTTGTCCATGCTCCGCGGCATGCCGACGGTGCGAGTTGATCTGGGGGAGCGATCCTATGATGTCCTGGTGGAAAAAGGCCTGCTGTCCCGGGCCGGCGAGCGGATCCGCGAGGTCGGGCTGTCCGGCAAGGCCGCGGTGATCTCGGACTCCACCGTCGCCGGATTCCACGGCGCGGCGTTGCTCGACTCACTGACCGCGGCGGGATTCACCCCGACCCTGCACGAGGTTCCGGCCGGTGAATCGTCAAAGTCGCTCGGTCACGTGGAAGCTCTCTGCTCCGCCATGGCCGCGGCGGGCCACGACCGGCGCTCCTTCGTTGTGGCCCTGGGCGGCGGCGTGGTCGGGGACCTCGCCGGCTTCGTGGCATCGGTCTTTTACCGTGGCGTTCCTTTCGTTCAAATTCCCACCACCATCGTGGCGCAGGTGGATTCCTCGGTCGGCGGCAAGACCGGGGTCAACCTCGCGGAGGGCAAGAATCTGTTAGGCGCGTTCCACCAACCGGCGCGGGTGATCGTCGATCCCGATGTGCTTGCCACCCTGCCCGGCCGCGAATACCGCGAGGGCTTCGCCGAGGTCATCAAGCACGCCGCCATCCGCGACGCCGCCATGCTTGTGGAGATCGCCGCGCTCGACCCCGCGACCCGGGAAGTCCCGGCGGAACTGATCGCCCGCAACATCGCCATCAAGGCCCGCATCGTCGAGGCGGACGAACTTGAAACCAAGGGGATCCGTGCCCTGCTCAACCTTGGTCACACCATCGGCCACGGGATCGAGGCGGCGGTGCCTTACGGCGAGATGCTGCACGGCGAAGCGATCTCGCTGGGCCTGCGGGCGGCGGTCTTCCTGTCGCGCCGCCATGCCGGATTGGCGGAGGAGCCGGCGGAAGCCATTCTCGACCTGCTGGAAAAGTTCCAGCTCCCGCTGGTGCTCGATCCCGCCATCACCACCGAGCGGGTGCTGCACAAGATGGGCCGCGACAAGAAGTTCGAGGCCGGGAAGATCCGCTTCGTGCTGCTGCGCGCGCCGGGCGACGCCTACCTCGGCGATGAAGTCACGGCGGCGGACCTGGAAGAGGCGATCGAGCACCTCCGCCAGCCGCGCGGTGCCGCATGAAAAAGGAGCCCGGCCTTGCGGCGGGGCTCCCTTCGAAAGTCACGCTTGCCAAGTCGGCTCACATCCCCGGCAGCTCGATCGTGCGGGAATACTGGAAGGACTCCTGGGCGAGGATTTTCTCGCGGACCTTTTCACTCAGTCCTTCCTGGGCCAGGCGGATCACGGCGGCATCGGAAAGCACGGTGATGCCGATTTCCACGCCAGTCAGGCGGCCGGCGAGCAGTTCGTCGCGGGACACGGAGGGCTTGATGTTGCCGACCGAAACGTCGGGCATTTCAAGGCCGTTGCCGCGCAGGGCCAGCTCTTTGCCGGCACCAGTCTCGCCGAGGGTCACCCGCACCGGCACGGTGGTCGTCTTGGCGGTGGCTCCGCTGCCGGAAGTCTGGCTCACTTCCACCTGATAGGTCAGGGTGAACTGATAGACGTTCTCGCAAACGAAGTTCTCCACTTCCTTCACCTTGGCTTCGTAGCTCTGGAAGGCCGTTTCGAGGTCGTCCTTGCCGAGGAGATCCTTGAAGGTGTCGTCTGGATTCACCAGCAGTCGGTAAAGCACGAAGGTCGAGGAATTCGCCTCTTCGGTGCCCTTCACCGGGTCCTGATACTGAAGCTGGTAGCTGACGCAGGAGACATCGCCGCCGTTGTCAGTGGCAGTGCCGATCTCGCCCTTGTAGCGGTCGGTGGCGGCGGTGAAGAAGATCAGCTCCGCGGCGTTCGAGCTCATGTTGGCGGAAGGACCGGGCAGCTCATCCTCCACCTTGGAGTAGAGCCATTCGAAATTGTTGCCGCGGCGGGAGACGAGGGACTCGAAGTCCTTCGCCATCGTGTCGAGCATCGACTTCGCCTGGCGCGAGGCGCGGATCTCGGCCCGGCCGCGTTGCCAGGTGTCGAGCGCGACGCCGGTGATGGAGACGAGCACGGTCACGATGACGGTGGTGATCGCCATCGCGACCATCAGCTCGATCAAGGTGAAGCCCTTCGCGCGCTTCGTTGGAAATGGGGTTTTCATGGGATGCTTCGGTGGCGCGCGGCCTTAGCGGCGGACGGCGAGGTTGCGGGTGAAGATCGGCTTGGTCAGGTTGGCCGGATTGAACTTGCCGCCCGGCTTGACGTAGTCGGGAGCACTGTTCGGCACGATGAAGAATTCGGCCGCGAAGGCGATAACCGCTTCCGGGTAGCCGTTCGAATCGGCGGCACCGGCAGGGTCGCCATCGTCCGGAGTCGGGTCGGTGATCTTGCCTGCTTCGCCGCGGGTGAGCTGGCCGCCGCTGAACACGAGCTGGGTCAGCTTCACGGTGAAGATCCGGCCGTCGAGTGCCGCCAGGTCTTCCAAAAGCAGGCTATCGCCGCGCTGGCGAACGGCGGGTTGGACGATGAAGTCCTTGCCGGCCACGCCGCCGTTTTCGGTGTAGGGCTCCATGGTGCCGTCCGCCCGGAGCTGCGACGGGTCGCCGCGATACTGGTAAAGGAGGATGGCGTTGCCGGCGTCCGGTGCCGCTTTGATCCACTCGTAGGCCTTGGCGAAGCCGGTCGTGATGTTGCTCGAGTTCCCGGTACCCGGGCGCAGTGTCACGAGTTCGCGCTCGAGGGCGGCGGAGAGCCGGTCGGCTTCCTGCACACTGATCGCTTTGCGCAGGCCGGTGGTGGCAGGTCCGAAGACCGCAAGGAACGCGGTGAGAAGAAGGGCCAGCACGCCAATGGCGATAACGGTCTCCATCAAGGTGAAGCCGCGGCGGAGACGAAGGTTTGGCAATTTCATGGGCTTTAGAAGTTGGTCACGTCGCTTGGGATGCCGATCTCGTCGGGTCCGCGGAAAAGGGAGGTGCGGCCGTTGCGCCACACCACGAAGCCGGCGAAGTCGCGCTTGCCCTCACCGGTCGCCCGGGGCTCCTGGCCGTCCGGGCGGACGCCGGTCCCGATGATGAAGCTGGCGCCGGGAGTCAGGCAGATGCCTTCGGAGTTGAACTCATAGACGAGGTATTTCCCATCAACGAGGGTTTTGCCGGTCGTGAGGGTCATTTCCTCAAGGTCGCCGGTGCCTTTCTCATGTTCCTTTTTGCTGAACTCCTGGCTGAAATAGGTCCGCTCCGGCAGCATCACCGCGCGACTGGCGAGGATCCACTGGTCCTTCTCGGGTTCGCCCTGCTCGTTCAACTGTTCATAGGCCAGCAAGATGCGGCGCTTGTAGTTGTTGAGGTCGTTGATGTCGTTGACGTCGATCAGGACCCGGGCGCGGGTCCCCTTCCCCACGGCGATGGACCGTGCTTCGTCAAAGACGGCCTCGGTGGTGGTGACGGCGGTGGTCACTCCTTTGCCACCGATTCCGCGGAGGCCGACGGCCCCGAGCGTGAGCAAGAGGGAGATGATCAGGATCACCACGAGGAGCTCGATCATACTGAAGCCCCCGGAGTTTCGGACGGGTCGTGAAGTCATGGTCTGTTGGTTTTTTGAATCTGTGCCTTCGGAAGGTGGGTTTTGCAAGCAGGAATGTGTTTACATCGCGGATACCGCCAGAGCGCTTCTCAGCCGCTGTAGCGTCCGCCGCGCGGGCCGGACAGCCAAGTCCAGGCAGTGCGGACCATCTCGCGCACATCGCGGTGCTGCGCTTCCCAGCCGAGAAGTTCCTTGGCCAACCGCGGATCGGCGAGCAACTCCGGCGGGTCGCCGGCACGACGCGGGCCGTATTGGACGGGCACCTTCTTGCCGGTGACCTCTTCAACCGCGGCGATGATTTCCTTCACCGAGACCCCGACGCCGGTGCCCAGGTTGCAGCGGATGGAATCGCCGCCGCCTCCCAGATGGTCGAGCGCCTTGGAGTGGGCGGAGGCCAGGTCGGCGACATGGATGTAGTCGCGGACGCCCGTGCCGTCGGGAGTCGGGTAATCGGTGCCGAACACATCGACGTGAGGGATTTCCCCTGTCACCGCCATCAGCACGCGCGGGATGAGGTGGGTCTCCGGGTCGTGATCCTCGCCGATCAAGCCGTCCTCGGAGGATCCGCTGGCATTGAAATAGCGGAGGCAGGCGCTCTTCAGCCCCCAGGCGCGGTCGCAGTCTGCGAGGATCCACTCGAGCATCAGCTTGCTGCGGCCGTAGGGGTTGATCGGGGCCTGCGGGTTTGACTCGGAGATCGGAACCGCTTCCGGCACGCCGTAAGTGGCGCAGGTCGACGAGAAGACGAAATTCCTGCAGCCGTGCGCCTGCATCACTTCGAGCAAGGTCAGCGGCTCGGCGGTGTTGTTGCGGTAATACTTGAGGGGATCCGTCACCGACTCCCCGACGTAGGCGAAGGCGGCGAAATGGACCACCGCCGCGAAAGCATGGCGGGTGAAAAGGTCCTGCAGCAGCGCCCGGTCGCCGACGTCGCCCACCACCAGTTCGACCCCGTCATCGACGATCGCATCGCGGTGACCGTATACGAGGTTGTCGAGCACCACGACTTTCCGGCCCTGCGAGGCAAGCAGGCGGACGGTGTGGGAGCCGATGTATCCGGCTCCTCCGGTGACGAGAACAGCGGTGGTCATGAAAGAAGTTCGAGCGGAGTGACGGGGGGAGAAAATGGATTCCCGGGCTTCCTGTCAATGCGCCCGCTGGACTTCACGCGATTCCGCTGAATAATTGGGAGCAACCTTCGTTTCACTTTCATGACCAAATCAACCCGCTGGTTACGGGCCGCCGCCGCGGCCGTCACGACCCTTGTCGTCACCTCCTGCTACTACGATCCCTACTATTCCGGAGGCGGTGGTTACAACAGCGGCTACTCCGGAGGCAGCGGACTGAACGCGACCTTCGTTTACACCAGCAACGACCGCTGGCTCTACGACCCGGCTGTCTATTGCTACTACGACCGTTACAGCCGCCGTTATTACGATCCCTACCTCTACGGCTATTACCCGGCAGGCTACTGCCCGCGGCCGATCTACGGAGCCTACCATCCCGGCGGATGGAACGGCCACGGCTATTGTCCGCCTCCTTCGAACTACCGCGACCGGATCCTGCCGAATTACCAGAACCGGGTGGATCAATTGAAGGCCAGCAACTACGCGTGGGCAGAGAAAGTTCGGGCACGCAATGATGCGACGTCGGATGCCTGGCGCAACCAGCGGGTCCAGGCGGCCTCGAATTTCCACAACACCCGCGAGGCCCAGCAGATCCGCAACCAGCAGATGCGCGACAGTCAATCCCAGCGCCAGCAGAACATCCGCGGCGAGCAGCAGGATTGGGCCGACAAGGTGAGATCCCAACGGGCCACCCCACCCCAGATCCAGCAGCGCCCGGCACCCCAAGCGAGGTCCCCTTACAACCAGCCGGTCGATACCGGATCCGCCGCACGCCAGGCACGGATGGCCAATGCCCAGCAACAGCAGGCGGCCCAGCGCCAGGCCCGGAGCCAACCTCAACCGCAGATCCAACGGCAGCCCCAGCCCAGTGGCGGGGACAATTCGGGTGGTGGCGGCGGTGGAAAGTGGAAGGAGAAAATGCAGGAGCGGAAAGCCGCCCGCGGCCAGTAATTGACCTCGATATCATCCCAAGGGCCCGTCCGCGGATTCGCGACGGGCCCTTTCTTTTTGGAGGTCATCGAGCGTCGGCAAGCCCCGGAACACCCGCTTGCCCCAGACCCAGCCGGCCAGCGCGCCGCCGAGGTGGCAGGCGTGGGCCACCGGTTGGAACCCGCCTTCCGGCACGAACCAAGAGAACGCGAGGAAGCCGGACTCCGCGAGCAGGATGCCACGCCCCAGATTCTTCCCGCTGACCTTCACCGGCCAGGTTTTCAAATCCGGCGAGACCGTGGTCAGCCACAGCAGCAACGCGGCGATCCCGCCCGAAGCCCCGACCAAGGGCACTCCCGCTTGGGCCGGTGGGGCCGCGAAAAGCTGCACCACCCCGCCCAGCAACACGCCGGACAGGAAGACCTTCAACATCCCCCATACTCCCGCGATCCGCTCGATCTTCGAACCGATGATCCACAGGCCGACGACGTTGAGAACCAGATGCAGGATGTTTCCGTGGAGAAAGGCATAGGTGATGAATCGCCAGACTTCCCGCCAGGCTCCTTCACCACCCGTCAGCCAGAACCGTGGCAGAACGGCCGAGGCTTCGGGAATTCGATCCGCAAGCGCGTGAATCAAGGCGAACGACGCCGCTAATCCCCAGCAGGCTCGTGCCGCAAGCAAATCGCCCAGCCATGAGGAAAACCCCCATCGCCCCTGTCCCCGCCCGGTCACGAACGGAGGATGCATGAGCGTCAGTCGATTGCGAGGAGGCAAAAAACACTGCTCAGCTCACGACCCGGGCCCGCGGCTCGCGTTTCACCGAGTCATTGCTGCCGGCGGAGGTCACGAAAGGCCCGCCTTCCAATGGGGCGACGCCGGTGAAGGCCACGTCCGGCATCTCGCTCGGTCGCCCGGCCAGCGGGAAGTCCTTGCGCAGCGGGTGGAAAGGATAGCCCTCCCACATCAGGATCCGCCGCAAATCCGGGTGACCGCTGAAGCGGATGCCCATCATGTCGTAAACCTCCCGCTCGTGCCAGTCGGCACCCAGCCAGATGTCGGTCGCGGTCGGGACTTCCTCGTCCTCGGAAACCTTCGCCTTCACCCGCAGGTGCTTGGAGTCGTCGAGGGTGGCCAATTCGTAAACCATCTCAAACCGCGGATCCTCGCCGAAATGGTCGAGACTCGAGATGTCGATGATCATCACGTAGCCGTGATCGTTCTTGGCGGTCGCCAGCACGTCGTGGAGCGCACCGAGCTTCACCGAGATAGTCGATTCACCGCGGAACTCTTTGGTTCCTACGACGTCCGCGCCGAACTTCGCGGACAAGCTTTCAAGATCCTGGGCAGCGGACATGAGGAAATCAGGCAAGGTCTTCGAAGAACTCCTTCTTCTGGTTGTCCACGGCGTGGTCTCCTTCGATCTTCTTCTGGATCTTCATCAGACCCTCGATCAGCGCCTCGGGGCGCGGCGGGCAACCGGAAATGTAAACGTCCACCGGGATCAACTGGTCGATCCCCTGCAGCACGGCGTAGCTGCGATACATGCCGCCGCTCGACGCGCAGGCACCCATCGCGATGCACCACTTCGGCTCGGGCATCTGGTCCCACACCCGCTTGACGGCGAGCGCCATCTTGTAGGTCACGGTGCCGGCCACGATCATCACGTCGGCCTGGCGCGGGGAAAAGCGCATCACCTCCATGCCGAAGCGGCTCAGGTCGAAGCGACTGCACGCGGCGGCCATCATTTCGATGGCGCAACAGGCGAGTCCCATCGGCATGGGCCACATCGAGTTCTTGCGCATCCAGTTCATGGCGGCGTCGACTCGGGTAATGATCACGTTGCCTTCGACTTTGGAGTCGTAGGCCGCGTGGGCGGTCTGAAGGGAATCGCTGACCATGATCGTGCGGCGGGAGAATGGTCGCGGGTCCGGCCGCTCTCAAGCCGTTTGTGAAATTTTTCACAAGCCCCCTTGATCACATCGGACTTCCCTTCCCCGGGATCCGCGCCTATCCCCTCGCCGCCCATGAACCGCATTGATGCCGCCTTTACCCGGCTCCGCTCGGAAGGAAAGAAAGCCTTCGTCGCCTACGTCGCTGCCGGCGACCCGTCCTTCGACACCTCGCTGGAGGTCATCAAGGCCCTCGCCGACGCCGGATCGGACATCATCGAGCTGGGCCTGCCCTTCTCCGACCCGCTCGCCGACGGCATCGTCAACCAGATGGCCGCCGACCGCGCGCTGAAGGCCGGCATGACGACCTCCCGCTCGCTGGAGCTGATCCGCCGTTTCCGCGAGACGCACCAGACGCCGATCGTCCTCTTCACCTACCTGAATCCGGTCTTCACCTACGGCTTCGAGAAATTTCACGCCGATGCCGCCGCGGCCGGCGCCGACGGCATCCTGCTGCTCGACCTGCCGCCCGACGAGGCCCGCGAAAACGCCGACCTGGCCCGTGGCGAAGGCTTGAAGCACATCCGCCTGATCGCCCCGACCACGCCCGACGACCGGGTCAAACTGCTGGCCGAAAGCGCGGAGGGCTTCATCTACGCCCTCTCCCGCACCGGCGTCACCGGTGCCCATGGCATGCCGTCGGAAGGCATCGGCGAGCAGGTCGCCAAGATCAAGGCCCACACCACCACCCCGGTCTGCGTCGGCTTCGGGATCACCACGCCCGACCAAGCCCTGATGGTTGCGAAAGCCGCCGACGGCGTGATCGTCGGTTCCGCGATCGTCAAACAGATCGAACTCCACCCCGACCGCGCCGCCGAAGCCGTCCGCGACTTCACCGCCCCGCTGATCGCCGCCACCAAATCCGCCTAGCCCCCCCCAATCGCCTAATTCCCCAATCACCCAATTTCCTCTGCTTCCATGTTGCTCAACTTCTACAAGATGAACGGTGCCGGGAACGACTTCGTCGTGATCGACAACCGCGACCTGTCCCTGTCCCTCACCAAGGACCAGATCGAGTTGCTCTGCGACCGCCACCGCGGCGTCGGGGCCGACGGCCTGCTCGCCGTGGAGCCGGCGGAGCAAGGCGCCGACTTCAAGTTCCGCTACTACAACGCCGACGGCGGCGAGGCGGAAATGTGCGGCAACGGCGCGCGCTGCTTCGGCCGCTTCACCGCCGCGCTGATGGATGAAACGCCCGACCGCGTGACCTTCGAAACCATCGCCGGCACCTTGGCCGCCGAGCTGGTCGACGAGAACATCCGCATCGCCATGTCCGATCCGAAGGACCTCAAGCTCGACACCGGCGTGACCATCGCCGGGCTCGACGCCACCCTGCGCTTCGTCAACACCGGCGTCCCCCACGCGGTCGCCTTCGTCGAAAACCTGCCCGCCGTCGAAGTGGTGAAGCACGGCGCAACGATCCGCTACCACGAAGCCTTCGCCCCGGCCGGCACCAACGCCAACTTCGCCGCTGTCCTCGCGCCCGGTCACATCGCCATCCGCACTTACGAGCGTGGCGTGGAAGACGAGACCCTCGCCTGCGGCACCGGCATGGTCGCCTGCGCCCTGATGCACCACCTCCTCACCGGTGCCCCGTCGCCGATCCAGGTGGACGTGAAAGGCGGCGACACCCTGGAAATCGGCTTCGAGAAGACCGGCGAAGCGACCTTCACCAAGGTCACCCTGACCGGCCCCGCGGACTTCGTCTTCGAAGGCGAGATCGAGATCTGACCACCCGCCCGCCCGCCGATGCCCAAGCTCATCCTCATCGGCGGACCGAACGGCGCGGGCAAGACGACTTCGCCCGGGAGATCCTGACCACGGACCTCAAGGGGATGCGGTTCTTGAACGCCGACGAGATCGCCCGGGGACTATCGCCCTTCGATCCCGACCGGGTCGCGAGAAGAGCAGGGAGGATTCTTTTGGAAGAGATCGACGAGGCCATCGCCAACGCCCGGGATTTCGCGCTGGAGTCCACGCTCTCGGGCCGGGCGCATGCCAACATTCTCCGGCAAGCCAAAGAGGCAGGATACGAGATCACCCTGCACTTCCTCTGGATCCCCAGCGCGAAGGTTTCGTTGGCGCGGGTCCGCCAGCGGGTGAAGAAGGGAGGCCACAACGTCCCGGTTGCGGACATCATGCGTCGCTACGACCGGATCATGCGAAATCTCGTGGAACTTTATCTACCCTTGGCGAATCGCTGGGGCATGTGGAGTGCCGAAGGACTCACGTTTACCGGCTTGGCAAGTTCCGACACCCACGCTATTTCTGACGTCGAGAAATTCCTCACAGGCCCATGATCGCACCGAGACAGCCCACGCCCCTGACACCGATGAAAATCTCGGAACTCCCCGAGGACATGCGGCAGGCCCTGCGGGCGCAGCACCGCGCCGCCCGCAAGCTCCGCGCGGAGCATCGCCGCCTCGGTCTGCCGATCATCGTCTGGAAGAACGGCAAGGTCGTCGAGGAGCCGGCCTGATTTTCCGTGGCGAAACCGCCATCCGGGGTTGAAGAGCGGCGCGGGATGTTCATTCTCCGCCCGCCATGACTTTCCGAGGCACCTACACCGCGCTCATTACCCCCTTCTCCGACGACCGAATCGACGCGGCCGCCTTCAAAGCCCTGATCGAGCGCCAGATCGCCGCCGGCATCACCGGCATCGTCCCCGTCGGCACCACCGGCGAGTCGCCGACGCTCGACATGGACGAACACATCGAGGTCATCCGCCTCGCCGTGGAATTCGCCGCCGGCCGCTGCCAGGTGGTCGCCGGCACCGGGGCGAACGCCACCAAGGAGGCGATCGAGCTCACCCAGGCCGCGGAAAAGCTCGGCGCGACCGGCACCCTGCAAGTCTGCCCGTATTACAACAAGCCGTCCCAGGAAGGCCTCTACCGCCACTTCCGGGTTATCGCGGAAAACACCTCGCTGCCCGTGATGCTTTACAGCGTGCCGGGACGCAGCAGCATCGAGATCGGCGTGGAGACCACCGTCCGTCTCGCCGCCGATTGCCCGAACATCGTGGCGATCAAGGAAGCCGGCGGCTCGGTCGAGCGCGTCAACCAGCTCTTCCAGGCCGTCCCCGCCGACTTCGGCATCCTTTCCGGCGACGATCCCCTCACCCTGCCCTTCATGGCCTGCGGTGCGGTCGGACTCGTTTCGGTCGCCTCGAACCTCGTGCCGGAAGTCCTCGTCAAGCTCGTCCAGACCTGCCTCGACGGCGATTTCACCGGTGCCCTCGCCCAGCAGAAGCAGTTTTACCCGCTGTTCCGCGGCCTCATGTCGCTCGACGTGAATCCCGTGCCGATCAAGACCGCCGTCGCCCTGCAGGGCCACTGCAACGAGGAACTCCGGCTCCCGCTGGCCCCGCTGACGGATGCCGCGAAGGCGCAGCTCACCGCGCTCATGAAGGAGTTCGGGCTTTTGCCCTGAAAATTTACGAACCCGGCCCGAACGGCAATTACAGGCCCTGACACAACTCCCTATGATCCAACTCCTCGTCACCGGAAAATCCGGCCGCATGGGCCAGGCCGTCATCCAAGCGGCCGACCAGGAACCCGCCGTGCTGGTTTCCGCCACCCACGATGCCGGCGAAAACCTCGCCGCCGCGATCGCCCAGGCGAACACGGTCATCGACTTCACCATCCACAAGTTCACCCGTGAGCTGCTCGATGCCGCGCTGAAAAATGGCACCCATCTGGTGATCGGCACCACCGGCCACACCGATGACGAGCGCGCCGCGATCCGCGAGGCGGGCAAGACCCTGCCCATCGTCTACGCCCCGAATTTCTCGGTTGGCGTGAACACCCTCTTCTGGCTGACCCGCAAGGCCGCGCAGATCCTCACCCAGGACCGATTCGACATCGAGGTGACGGAAATGCACCACCGCCACAAGATCGACGCCCCCTCCGGCACCGCCCGCCGCCTGCTGGAAATCCTCAACGAGGAAACCGGCACCACCTACGAGGACGACATCGCCCACGGCCGCTTCGGCAACGTCGGCCCGCGCCCGCCGCGCGAGATCGGCATGCACACCCTGCGCGGCGGCGACGTCGTCGGCGACCACACCGTGATGTTCGCGGCCGATGGCGAACGCGTCGAACTCACCCACAAGGCCAGCTCCCGCATGACCTTCGCCGCCGGTGCCGTCCGCGCCGCCGTCTGGCTCTACGACAAGCCGCCCGGCATCTACGACATGCAGGACGTGCTGGGGCTGAAGTGAGACTCAAGACACAAGGCTTGAAGACCCAAGACTTGAAATGCCCGACAGGAACCCCATCTCCAGTCTTCCGTCTTGAAGTCTTCTGTCTCCCAAAGGGCCGGCATCGCCCTCGGCTCCAATCTCGGTAACCGCCTCCGCCACCTGCAGGACGCGCGCGATTTGCTCCAACGCATCGCCGAACCCGGAAGTCTCCTCCAGGCCCCGATCTACCAAACCGAGCCGGTCGCTTGCCCGCCGGACTCGCCGGATTTCTACAACACCGTCGTCGAGATCCGCTACGCCGGCAGCGCCCACGACCTGCTCGACGCCACGCAAGCCATTGAGTTCCGCCTCGGCCGCATTGCCTCGCCGGAAAGGAATGCCCCGCGGGTCATCGACGTCGATATCCTCTACTTCGGCGATGAGCGGATTGACGGAGAACTGCTCGATCTCCCCCACCCGCGCCTGACCTCGCGGCGTTTCGTCCTGCAGCCGCTCGCCGACATCCGGCCCGACCTCGTCCTCCCCGGCGATCAGGTTTCGATTGCCGAACACCTCCGCCACCTCGACTCTCAAGAGCCGCCGCTCGCCACCGTCCAAGCCGTCTGGTAATCCGAAACGGATTCGAACAGGAGGAAGCAGAGAAAGCAGAGGTTCGACCCATTGGGTATCTGTCCCCTCCTGCTCGCGTCATTTTTTGAGAGAATCGCAATGGTCTCGCATACCTTCCATTCTCTGCTTCCTCTGTCCCCTCCTGTTGATCCATTTTCCTGCCAAGGGCAGCCTGCCATTCCCCGAATTTCCCAATTCCCCAGTTCCCCAATCCCTCAATCGCCTAAAAGCATTGTCCGCTCCCGATAAAGCCGCCGCCATCGCCGCCCGGAAACACTCCGGGCTGCCCGTGTCGATGCTGACCTGCTACGACTACCCGACCGCGCGGCTTTTCGATGAGGCGGACATCGACGTCCTGCTCGTCGGCGATTCGCTCGGCATGGTGGTCCTCGGCTACCCGGACACCACCCATGTCACGCTGGACCAGATGCTTCACCACGTGGCCGCCGTCGCCCGGGCAAAGCCGCGCGCCTTGGTCATCGGCGACCTTCCCATCGGGACTTACCCCGATCCCGCCACAGCGCTCGCCAATGCCAGCAAGCTGCTCGAATCCGGGGCCGATGCCGTGAAGCTCGAAGGTGGCCTCCGCCAAGCGGAGAAAGTCCGAGCCATCGTCAACGCCGGCATTCCCGTCTGCGGCCACCTCGGCATGCTGCCCCAGCGCGTGCTGGAGGAAGGCGGTTACAAAAAGAAGGGCAAGACCCCCGAACAAAGCGCCGCCTTGCTCGAGGGTGCCCTTGCATTGGTCGATGCGGGCGTGTTCGCCATCGTCCTCGAAAGCATCGTCCCCGCCACCGCCGCCTGGCTAACCGCGCAGCTCCCCGTGCCCACCATCGGCATCGGCTGCGGCGACCACACCTGCGACGGCGAAGTCGCCGTCGCCACCGACCTGTTAGGCAGCTACCCATGGTTCGTTCCGCCCTTCGCAAAGCCAGAGGCCAATCTCGCACCCCAGATCCGGGAAGCGGCCAAAGCCTACATCCGACGCGTCTCTGCCAAGGCCCCACCCGCCCAAATCCCACATCCAGCGCCGAAATAGCCACGCTTGCTCCGGGCCTTTCTTGGCACTTGGAACTTCATTACTTGGAACTTCGCCCCGATGGTTAGCCCCGAAAAACAAGCAGCCCTCGATGCCCGGATGACCGCCCTCGGCATCGCGGAGGACGACCTGGTGGAGAAGTTCGTCCTCGGCTCCGGCTCTGGCGGTCAGAAGATCAACAAGACCTCCTCCTGCGTTTATTTGAAGCACGTCCCCACCGGCATCGAGGTCAAGTGCCAGGCCCATCGCTCGCGGGAGATGAACCGCTTCCAGGCCCGCGAGGAACTGTGCGACCGGATCGAAGGCATCCGCCGCGACAAGGCGCAGGCGAAGATCGACGAGGTGGAAAAACTGCGCCGCCAGAATCGCCCGCTGTCCCGACGCTCGAAGCAGCGCTCGGTCGCCGACAAGCGCAAGACCTCGCAGAAAAAGTCGATGCGCCGCTCGCCCCGCGGCGACGATTGACCGCTCCCAGCGCCCCGCGCATCCTGCTTGGCATGAAAACCTACCACGATCTCCTGCACGACGTTCTCCAGAACGGCGAATCCCGCGCCGATCGCACCGGCACCGGCACCCTTTCGGTCTTCGGCCGCCAGGCCCGCTACGATCTCCGCGAAGGCTTTCCCTGCCTCACCACCAAGAAGCTCCACCTCCGCTCGATCATCCACGAGCTGCTGTGGTTCCTCAAAGGCGAGACCAACATCGCTTACCTGAAGGACAACGGCGTCCGGATCTGGGACGAGTGGGCCGATGCCGAAGGCGAACTCGGCCCGGTCTACGGCCGCCAGTGGCGCTCCTTCCCCGCCCCCGACGGCCGCACCGTCGACCAGATCGCAGAGTTGGTCCACGGCCTCAAAGGCAACCCGCACTCCCGCCGCCATCTCGTCGTCGCGTGGAATCCCGGCGAGATCAGCCGCATGGCCCTGCCACCCTGCCACTGCCTCTTCCAGTTCTTCGTCCACGACCCGGACTCCGACCGACCCGGACTCTCCTGCCAGCTCTACCAACGCTCGGCCGACCTCTTCCTCGGCGTGCCTTTCAACATCGCATCCTACGCCCTGCTCACCCAGATGCTCGCCCAGGTCTGCGGCTACCAGGCCCGCGAGTTCATCCACACCTTCGGCGACCTCCACCTTTACAAGAACCACCTCGACCAGGCCAACGAGCAACTCACCCGCGACCCGCGCCCGCTGCCGACGATGTGGATCAACCCGGCCGTCACCGAGATCGACGCCTTCACCTTTGAAGACTTTCGCCTCGAAAACTACGATCCCCATCCGCACATCAAGGCCGAGGTCTCCGTATGAAGCTCATCGCCATCGTCGCCATGACCCCGGACCGCGTGATCGGCCGCGACGGGACCTTGCCCTGGCACCTGCCGGAAGACCTCGCCTTTTTCAAGCGGACCACCTCCGGCCACCCCATCGTCATGGGGCGCAAGACCTACGAATCGATCGGCCGCCCGCTGCCGAAGCGCCGGAACATCGTGCTGACCCGCGACCCCGCCTGGCAGGCCGCCGGCGTCGAGGTGATCCACGCGCCGGACCAGCTCCCGGCGTCCGACGGACCCGTCTTCATCATCGGCGGCGCGGAAATTTATGCCGCCTTCCTCGACAAGCTCGACGAATTGCTGGTATCCCGCGTCCACGAATCGCACCCCGGGGACACCCGCTTCCCGGAGTTCGAGCACCTCTTTTCAGATCCCGAAGTCGTGGAAACCCACGACGCCTTCCAAGTCCTCCGCTACTCCCGCTGAACCTCATTCCCGCCATGGCCCAGACATTCGAACTCGAAGGAACCCTCAAGCAGCTTTTTGACACCCAGACTTTCGCCAGCGGCTTCGCCAAGCGCGAGTTCGTCGTCGAAGTGCCGGATGGCAAATACCCGCAGATGCTCAAGTTCGAGTGCGTGAAGGACAAGATCGCCATGCTCGACGGCGTCCGCATCGGCGACCCGGTCAAAGTCGCCTTCGACATCCGCGGCAGCGAGTACAAGGAGCGTTTCTACGTGAACCTCAACGCCTGGAAGATCACCAAGGGCGAAGGCGGCGACGGCGAATCCCGCATCGAGCGCGATCCCGTGAACTCCTCGTTCGACTCCCAGTTCGACAACGAGCCGGACTCCTCCGACGACATCCCGTTCTAAAGGAGGAGCCTCCGCACCCCGTCCAGCGCCGCCTGGCTCACCGCCAGCTTGAAATCCTTGCGGTTCCGCGGATGGATCTGCCGCTGCGAAATCGTCTCGCGACCCTTCGCCGCCCAGGCCAGCCAGACGGTGCCCACCGGCTTCTCCTCCGTCCCGCCGGCCGGTCCTGCGATCCCCGTGACCGCCAAGGCCAAGTCGGCACCGCTCGCCTTCAAAGCCCCTTCGGCCATCGCCCGCACCACCGGCTCGCTCACCGCACCGTGTTCGTTGAGCATCGCCTGCGGCACACCTAACAGATCGCGCTTCGCCTCGTTCGCATAAGTCACGAAGCCATGCGTGAAGACCTCGCTGCTCCCGGGCACGTCGGTCACCCGGTTCGCGATCAACCCGCCGGTGCAACTCTCCGCCGTCGCCAGCTTCAAACCCCGCTCCGCCATCCGTTGGACCACCGTGGCTTCCAGCGAGGACCCGTCTTCCGAGAAGATCTGCTTCGCGAACATCGACATCGCCATTTCCCGCCCGGCCATCACCGCTTCCTTGTGGCCGATCAGCCGCAGGTCCACCTCGCCGATCCGCGCGCAATACCCGACCTCCAGCCCCGGGATCGCCGCCAGCTTGGCATCGATCTCCTGCTGCAAGTCGCTCTCCCCGATCCCCGTCAGCCGCAGTTCCAGCATCCCCGGCGGCATCGAAAGTCCCGCCAGCCCGATTAAGCGCGGCGCCACCTCGTCGCGGAACATCGGATAGAGCTCGCGCGGCGGCCCCGGCAGCAGGAACACCGCGCAATTCGCCGCCTTGTTCAGCCGTGGCGGCACGTAGATCCCCGGCGCGGTCCCGTTCGGATTCGGCAGCACGTCGGCCCCCACCAGCACCTCCGCCTGCTTGCGGTTGGAATCCGCCATCGCCTTGTTGCGAAGCGCAAAAAATGCCTCCAGCGAGCGCAGCGCCGCCTCGTCCTCGACCAGCTCCGCCCCGACCACCGCCGCCGTCGCTTCGCGCGTCAGGTCATCGCTGGTCGGCCCCAGCCCGCCGGTCACGATCACCGCGTCGGCCCGGCCCACGCATTCGCGCAGCGCCTCGGTGATCGCATCGCCGTCCGGCACCGTGGTCAGCCGCTGGATCCGCATGCCCAGCTTGAACAACTGCTCGCCGAACCACTTGCCGTGGGTATTCAGCGTGGTCCCCAGAAGCAGCTCCGTCCCCGTGTTCAGAATCTCGATGCGCACAGGCGGAGACAGAAGACGGGAAGACGGAAGACGCAAGACCGGAAGCTCACGACTTCCAATCGATCTCCTTCGCGTCCGCCCACAGCTCTTCCAGGCCGTAGTAGTCGCGCAGATCCTCGTGCATCACGTGGACCATGACATCGATGTAATCGAGCACCACCCACTTGGTGTCGGCGTTGCCTTCCGCGTTGGCCGGCTTTGCCCCGTGCCAGTCCTCCACGTGACCCCGCACGTCGCGCAGGACCGCCCGCAGGTGCGGCATCGAGGAGCCCGAGCACACGACCATGAAGTCGGTCAGGTTCGACAGCCCGCGCAAATCCCACACGCGGATCTTCTCCGCCTGGATTTCATCCGCCGCTTTCGCGCACGCCTTTGCCAATTCCAATCCTTCTACAGCCATATCGTCCCGCTCGGGAAGCGGACCCTAGCCCGCCCATCCCGCTTGGCCAGCCAATTTCAGCAAAGCGGACCCCAAGGTGTCGGCGGACGGCATTCCGCGACTTGTTCACAGCTTGTTCACGAGGTACCCCATCTTGACCCCCGGCCCCTGGAACCCGCACATTCCCCTTCCACCCATGGCCGACGAATCCAAGCCCGATCGCAACTCCGACAAGCCCTCATTTCAAAACGGAGCCACGGGCGCGGACGTCACCCGCTCCATGCCCCACGCCCTCGGCCCGGAGAAGAGCATCCTGTCCTCCATGCTCAAGGACCCCGAGCAGTGGATCGGCATCGCGCTCGAGGAAGGTCTGACCCGCGACCACTTTTACCTCCCCGGCCACGGTCTGCTTTTTGAAACCCTCCGCGACCTCAACGCCAAGGGCACCGAAATCGAACTCGTCTCACTGGTCCAGCTCCTCCACGACCGCGGCAACCTCGACAGCGTCGGCGGCCCGGCGGCGATCACCGACATTTTCACCTACGCGCCGAACGCCGCGCACTTCCAGAACCACCTCTCGCTGGTGAAGGACAAATACGTCCTCCGCTGCGTGATCCGGACCTGCACCGAAGCCGTCTCCGAAGCCTTCGAGAATCCGGAGGAAACCGTCTCGCTCCTCGACCGCGTGGAGTCCAGCGTCCTCGGAATCCGCCAGGGCAACGAGACGACCCGCGGCTTCCACATCAAGCAGTCGGTCGGCGAGGTGATCAGCCACTTCGAGGCGCTGCTCTCCGGCGACGTCGAGGTCCAGGGCGCGCCCACCGGCTACGCCGACCTCGACCGCATGTGCAAGGGCCTCAAGCCCGGTGAAATGTTCGTCGTCGCCGCCCGTCCGTCGATGGGCAAGACCTCGTTCATGATGAACGTGGCCGAGCACATCTGCATCGATCAGGGCATCCCGAGCATGGTGTTCTCCTGCGAAATGACGGCCTTCCAGATCGTCCAGCGCCTTGTCTTCTCGCGGGCCCGTTTCGCGATGGCCCAGATGGGCCGCGGCTTCAAACCGAAGAAGGAAGACCTCCTGCGCATCAAACGCGCCGCCGAGGAGGTCGCTTCGTCGAAGATGTTCGTCGACGATACCCCGGGCATCCTCATCGACACCCTCCGCGCCAAGGCCCGCCGCCGGAAACGCGAGGACAACATCGGCTTCATCGCGATCGACTACCTTCAGCTCCTCAAGTCCGGCTCGAAGCAGGCGCAGAACTCCCGCGAGCGTGAAATCGGTGAAATTTCCGCCGGCATCAAGGGCCTCGCCAAGGAGCTCAAGCTGCCGATCCTGGTCCTCGCCCAGCTCAACCGCGGCCCGGAAGGCCGCACCGGCAAATCGCTCGGCGTGCCCCGCATGTCCGACCTCCGCGAATCCGGCACCATCGAGCAGGACGCCGACATGATCGGCCTGCTCTACCGCACCGCCTACTACGCCGAGACCGAAGAGGAAAAGGAAGCCGAAGCCGGCAAGGCGGAGCTGCTCCTTTCCAAGAACCGTAACGGTGAAACCGGCCATGTCCCGCTGACCTTCATCGCCGAGCTGATGCGCTTCGAAACCCGCGCGCGGGATGAGAACGAGCAGCATTAAAAGCAGAATCACCAATCAGCAATCTCTTGCCTTGAAGAAGAACGCTTGCGCCACGAAAGCGGCCACCCGCATGCGCCAGCATTCTCCCTCTTCCACACACTCCGTTTGATGATTGAAAGATTGCTGATGGATGATTGCCTCTAAAGGGTGCCTCCCAAGAAGAAGCCCAACGCCAAACCCCTGGTCGGCGCCGCCCTCGTCAAAGAGGTCTGCCGCCGGATCCGCTTGGCGCGCAGCCTGTGGGACGCACACCGCAACGCCGCCTGCCGCGGCGAGCGGGAAAAGGCCATCGCGCTCTATGAAACCTTGAGCGAAGCGGAGAAAGAGAAAGTCCCGCAGACTCTCCGCGTCTGGCTCCGCTACCGCAGCGAGAAATACTTCGGCGAAGGCCGCACCCCGCCGGGAAATTAAGGAGAAGGGACACTCCTGTCCCGACTGGGTTCGAGGAAATCAGGACAAGCATGCCCCAATCTCCCAATCTCCTAATCCCCATCCACCGCCTTCTTCACCCGCTGCCCGGGCTTCGCCAGAATCTCGACGTAAACCTCGGCCCCTCCCGCCGCCTGCACTTCCCCGATCGCCTTTTCCAGGTCGCCCGGATGCTTCACCACCGCGTCTTCCGCCGCCGCCCCGACCTTGCAATCGAAGTCCCAGAAGTCCACGCCCTCGGGCAGCGGCTTCCTCCGCTCGCGCTTCAGGTACTTGCGGATCTCGTGCTTGACCGCGTCCAGCAGCAGCGCCGGCTTGCGGTCCGGAAGCTCCAGAGGGAATTTCTTCTTCATCGGCGGCCCTTGTGCCGCCCGCCCCGCGGCTTGTCCACTGCGATTCCCGATGCGGCCCGCGATCGGCTCGCCCTACCCCCCGCGATCCCGGAATACCCGCGCCCCCGGATTTCACGCAGGATGTCCCCGATGAGCCTCACGTCCATCCTCGCTCCTTGAGCGCGAGATTTCCGGCGGGGGTGGAGGCCCGGGCTTCAGGTCAGCCCTTCCCCTCCGCCCCGCCGGAGATCCCCCCTTTTTTCCCGCGAGGCCTTCCCGCGCCTCCACGCCGGCGGAAAGTGACACGATCCGCCCGCAACATTTGGCCCGTTGACGGCGTTTGGCATCTCGTCACTTTGAGCCTACCTTGATCCCGAAATGCCGTTGCGAGCCGCCCCGATCCTTCTCCTGCTGACCAGCCCGCTCTGCCGGGCCGACGATCCTGCGGCGGTCTATGAAGACAAAATCCTGCCGATCCTCGAGGACCACTGCTTCAACTGCCACGGCGAAGGCGAGGACAAGGGCAAGGTCAGCTTCGATACCTTCGGCTCCTTCGGCGAGCTGATGGATCAGACCACCCTCTGGGATCACGCCCTGCGCAACGTCCGCGCAGGACTGATGCCGCCCGCCAAAAAGAAGCGCCTCTCGGACGAGGACCTCGCCACCCTGGTCGAGTGGATCAAGCGCGTCCCGCTGAAGCTCGATCCCGCCAAGCCCGACCCCGGCCGCGTCACCTTGCGACGGCTCAACCGCATCGAATACCGCAACACCATCCGCGACCTCACCGGCTTCGACTACCGCACCGACGAGGAGTTTCCCGCCGATGACACCGGCTACGGCTTCGACACCATCGGTGACGTCCTCAGCACCTCGCCGCTGCTGTTGGAGAAGTACATGCAGGCCGCCGAGACCATCGTCGCCAAGGCCCTGCCGCTCGAAAACCGCATCACGCCCGAGCGCCGCTACCCCGCCGGGATGTTCCGCGGCCAGGGCAACGGCGGGCCGGACGAGTGGAACTACGGCATCTCACTCTACGATCCCGCCGACCTCCGCGCCGGGCTGAAGATCGAAAAGCCCGGCACCTACCGCGTCGTGCTGAACGCCACGGTCAGCGGCTCCTTTTCCTACGATCCCGGCCGTGCGAAGGCCAGCTGGTCGGTCGACGGTAAGCCGCAGTTCGACCAAGAACTCAAATGGAGCGCCGGCCAGAAAGTCGAGTCGGTGGTCGAGGTGAAGTGGCAGCCCGGCACTTATCCGCTGCACCTGAAGCTCGAGCCGCTGGTCGGCAAGGACCAGCAGCCGCCCGACCTCGGCGACGGACCACCGCATGTCCATTTCCATCTCGACGGCATCACCCTGGTCGGCCCGCTCGAACCGGAATTCCAGATCCACCCGCCGAACTACGACAAGTTCTTCACCCGCGACCAAGTCCCCGAAGACGCCGCAGGCCGCGAGGAATACACGCTGGAAATCCTCCGCCGCTTCACCACCCGCGCCTTCCGACGCCCGGCCGACGAGGCCACCCTGCGCAAATTGGCCGACTTCGCGAAGGAGTCCGCCGCGGCCCCCGGCGGCACCTTCGAACAAGGCATCGCCCGCTCGATCTCCGCCGTCCTCGCCTCGCCGCGCTTCCTGTTCCGGCTCGAACAAGTCCTGCCCGAAAGCGCCCCCGCCACCCACCCGCTGCTCGACGAATACTCCCTCGCCTCCCGCCTTTCGTATTTCCTCTGGTCCACCCTGCCCGATGACGAGCTCTTCGACCTGGCCGCCCGCGGCGAGTTGCGGAAAAACCTGCCCGCCCAGATCGAGCGGATGCTGAAGAGCGACCGCTCCGACGAGTTCGTGAAGAACTTCGCCGGCCAGTGGTTGCAGACCCGCGACGTCGAAAGCGTCAGCATCGATGCCCGTGTCGTCCTTTCCCGCGACTCCGGCACCGAGAAGGAAATGCGCGAGCGCTTCGAGAACTACCAGCGACTCAACCGCGAGATCGACGAGGCGGAAAAGGCCCGCGACGAAGCCAAGGTCAGCGCCCTGCGCGAGGAGATGGATATCCTCCGCTCGAAGTTCCGCGGCCAGCGCCGGATCGAGTTCGGCGGATCGCTGCGCAGCGCGATGCGCCGCGAAGCGGAGATGCATTTCCGCCACCTGCTGCGCGAGGACCGCAGCGTGCTGGAGCTCGTTCAGACCAACTCGACCTTCCTCAACGGAGAGCTTGCCCGGCACTACGGCATCGAGGGCGTCGACGGCGATCACATGCGCCTCGTCCAGCTTCCGCAAGACAGCCTGCGCGGCGGTGTGCTGACCATGGGCTCGGTCCTCGCCGTGACCTCGAACCCCACCCGCACCTCGCCGGTGAAGCGCGGGCTCTTCGTCCTCGACAACCTCCTCGGCACCCCGCCCCCGCCCGCCCCGCCGAACATCCCCTCGCTCGAAGTTTCCGAAAAGACCGCCGACGGCCGGGAACTCACCCTGCGCGAGGCCCTCGCCATCCACCGCGAAAAGCCGCTCTGCTCGTCCTGCCACAACCGCATGGACCCGCTCGGCCTCGCGCTTGAGAATTTCAACGCCCTCGGAGCCTGGCGCGAACAGGAACTCGGCCAGCCGATCCCACCCGTCGCCGGCCAGCTCGTCACCGGCGAAGAATTCGCCGACGTCCGCGAACTCAAGCAACTCCTGGTCACCGCCCGTCGCGAAGACTACTTCCGTTGCATCACCGAGAAGCTGATGACCTACGCCCTCGGCCGCGGCCCGCAGCCGTCCGACATCACCACCGTCGATGCCATCGTCGCCGATCTCGAAGAATCCGGCGGCAAGTTCTCCACCCTGATCACCGGGATCATCCGTTCCGCCCCGTTCCAGAAACGCCAACGCACCACGCCATGAACCCCGTCACCAACCGCCGCCGCTTCCTGCGGGGCATCGGAGCCTGCCTCGCGCTGCCGTCCTTCGAAGCCTTCCTGCCCCGCGCCGCCGCCGCATCCGCCGGGGCCGCGCGCATCGCCACCACCGCCAGCGGCGCCCCGCTGCGGATGGCCTTCCTCTACTTCCCGAACGGCGCGATCCAGAACCAGTGGACCGCCTCCGGCAGCGGCCCCGATTTCAAGCTTGAGAACACCCTCGCCCCGCTCGACGCCCTCAAGCACCGCGTCCAGGTGATCTCCGGACTTGAGCACCTGAATGCCGAACCCGGCAACGACGGTGCCGGCGACCATGCCCGTGCCAACGGCGCCTTCCTCACCGGCGTCCGCGTCAAAAAGACCGCCGGCAGCGACATCCAGGCAGGGGTCTCGATCGACCAGATCGCCGCCCAGCACATCGGCCGCGGCACCCGCTTCGCTTCATTGGAACTTTCCTGCGATCCGCACCGCAAGTCCGGCGGCTGCGATTCCGGCTACTCCTGCGCCTACGAGTCGAACCTCGCCTGGCGCACCCCGACCTCGCCGCTGTCCCCGGAGTCGAACCCGCGCCTCGTCTTCGAGCGCCTCTTCGGTAGCGGCAAGCCCGGCGAACGCTCCGAAAGCCTCGCCCGCCGCCGCGCCCAGCAGCGCTCGATCCTCGACTTCGTGCTCGACGATGCGAAGTCGATCCAGGGCCAGCTCACCCACCGCGACAAGGCGAAGATGGACGAGTATCTCACCGGCATCCGCGAGATCGAGCAGCGCATCATCACCGCCGAAGGCTTCACCGACATCCCGGATCCGGCGATGGCCACGCCCGACGGCATCCCGAAGGCCTACGACGAATACATCCGGCTGATGTTCCAGATGACCGCCCTCGCCTTCGAGACCGATGCCACCCGCATCGCGACATTGTTGCTCGCCCGCGACGGCAGCAACCGCTCGTTCCCGGAGATCGAGATCGCCGAAGGCCACCACTCGCTGTCCCACCATCGCGACGACGAGGACATGATCCGCAAGGTCGGCCTGATCGACCGCTTCTACGCCGAGCGCTTCGCGGAGTTCCTCGGCCTGTTAGAGTCGAAGCAGGACGCCGATGGCAAATCGGTGCTGCACAACTCGATGATCGTTTACGGCTGCGGCAACTCCGATGGCAACCGCCACACCCACTCGAATCTCCCGGTCGTCCTCGCCGGCAACGGTGGCGGTGACCTCAACCCCGGCCGCGTCCTCGAAACCCGGGCGACGCCGATGTGCAATCTCTACCTCAACATGCTCGACACCATGGGCGTGCCGGCCTTGGACCGCTTCGGCGACAGCACCGGCCGCCTCGCCGGGATCTGACCTGGCGCGGCCGCCATGGACTGCTGCAGCCCGCTGCCGCTCTGTTGCCTCAGCCTGCTGTGGAGTCGGGCCGATTCGTCAGCAGGCTGACGAGGGAAAGCGGCAGCGGGCTGCACGCAGTCCATCCGTCCTTGCACCTTTCCCCTTTCCCGTCCCACCCTCCGCCCGTGCCGACCGTCCGCCTCAAATACTTCAGCTACCACCCCGCAATCTGGCCCCGCATGATCGGCGAGGTCACCCGCGATGCCAAACCGGGCTCGCTGGTCGAAGTCCTCGACAAGGAAGGCAAGCCCTTCGGCAGCGGCTTCTGGAACCCGAAGGCCGGCATGCCGCTGCGGGTGTTCGACCACGGCGGCGAAGTCGTCGGCGAGGACTTCTTCCTCGGTGCCATCCAGCGCGCGGCCGAACTCCGCCGCCAGATCCTCAAGCTCGACGAGACCACCGAAGCCTACCGCGCGATCCACGGCGACGCCGACCAGATGCCCGGCCTGGTCGCCGACAAGTTCGGCAAAGTCCTCTCGCTCGAGGTCACCAACCTCGCCGCCTACCAGCGCCTCGACACCTGGATCCCCGCGCTGAACGAGGCCTTCGACACCGACAAGGTCCACGTCCGCGTCGACCCCGACCTCGCCCGCATCGAAGGCATCCCTTCCCTCACCCATCATCTTTCCCAGGAAATCCGCCCGCTGAAGATCCGCGAGCACGGCGTGACCTTCCAGATCGACCCCGCCGGCGGCCACAAGACCGGCTTCTTCTGCGACCAGCGCGAGAACCGGAAGAAGTTCGCCGCGATGGCGGAAGGCCGGAGCGTGCTCGACCTCTGCTGCTACACCGGCGGCTTCTCGGTCAGCGCCGCCCTCGCCGGGGCCAGCGAGGTCACCGCGGTCGACCTCGATGAAAACTCGATCGAGATGGCCAAGCGCAACGGCAACCTCAACCAGCAGCGCATCAAGTTCACCCACGCCGACGCCTTCACCTGGGGTCGCACGATGATCGAAAACGGCCGCCAGTGGGACCTCGTCATCGCCGACCCGCCGAAGTTCATCCACGGCAAGGAAGACCAGCTCGGCCACAACAAGTATCACGACCTCAACAAGCTCGCGCTCAAGATGGTCAAGCCCGGCGGCCTCTTCGTCACCTGCTCGTGCTCCGGCATGCTGACCGCGGACGAGTTCGAAAAGATCGTCGTCTCCGCCGCCCACCGCCAGAACCGCCGCCTGCAGATCTTCGACCGCACCGGCGCGGGAGCCGATCATCCGACGCTCTCGAACTACCCCGAATCGCGCTACCTGAAGCTTCTCTGGTGCCGGGTCATCTAGCGCCGGGCATTCCCCTCGCGGAATCATTAGCGCCGATCACAAGAGGGGGGCGGGACGGCTCGTCCGCAGCCTCATTACCGGCGGACTCACGCAGCCCCAACTCCCTCCACTCGCCCATTACTCTAGAAACCGGAATGATTTCGAACAGGAGGAAACGGAGGCAGCAGAGATTCAATCGCTTGAATCGAGAATCGAAACCGAGTTCCTCACACCTCGTGAGGAGGGGCGGTGTTTCTGCAACTGTTTTGTCCTCTGCTTCCTCTGCTTCCTTCTGTTGATCGATTTTCCTTTCGATGATCACTCGGCGCGGAAATCCAGCGCCACCGGCTTGGCCGCGTCCTTCGCCGGGAACAACTCGCCTTCCAGGTGAACCCAATCACCGAAGCTGGTCTGTGCCGCACTCTGCGCCGTCGAACGCACGACGCTCCCATCGGCCAGCTCGACCCGCAACTCCGCACCGCGGAACTTGAACTTGTCGTCCTTGGAATCGTGCCGCAGCTCGAGCGTGTTCGCCGCCTGGATCGCTCCCACCGGGACCTCGATCCGCGCCTTCCGCCACTCGTCCGGGCCATCCGGCAACACCGCCAGCTCCTTGCCGTTGAGGAACAGCCTCTTGGTCCCGTGGCCCGCGCTGACCCCGAAGTGCTCGATCGTCAGCCATGCCTTGCGCAAGCCGCGGCGCTCGTCCGCCGACAAGGTCCGCACCGGCACCGGCGTCGGACGCAGCGGTCGTTCGGGCACCAGGCAGACCGTCTCGCGGCGCGACCCGGCGGAAATCGCCCACGGCAGGTCCCGCGTTTCGAAGACCTCGTCGACCGCCTTCCGCTCGGCCAGCAGCCAGGCCTCCGCCCGGGTCTCCCGCTCCCCGCCCGCCAGCTCCACGCTCACCTTCTTGCCGGCCTTCGCGGAAAGATCGAACGACGCCATCCGCCACTCCCGCACCTTCGTGCTCTTCATCCCCGCCACCGCATACCCGGCGAAGTGGTTCAGCGCCGCCTTGCTGGTGCGCAGCGGTGCCACCAGCTCGCCGTCGATCCTCACCTCCGGAAGTTCCGGGTAGCCGATCACCAGCAAGTCTCCGCGCCCTGCGAGATCGGCGGGCACTTCCACCGTCGCAGCGGCTTTCGCATCGCCCGCCGTCAGCGTGTGAACGACGACCGGCAGCGCCTGAGGCTTCGCCGTGGACGTCCCAGGCGCGAACTCGATCGCCAGCGTCTCATAGCCGGGAATCTCGATCTCCATCGCCCGGCCGGCCATGAATCTGTCAGGCAGCGTCGCATGATAAGGATAAACCACCCGCCCCTGATACGCCGCCCCATCTTTGCCGGAAAACCCCGCCGCGGGGTCGAAAGCCACGCGCAGCACCTGCGCCGCCGGCCCCGGATTGCGCGCGACCAGCACGCCGCGCTCCCCGTCCCATCCCACATAGCCGTAGGCATGCCCCTCGTCCGGCCGGCCGCCGATCCAGATGTTGTTGGCCAGCGCCTTGAAATTCCGCTCGCTCCAGCGGTGGATCGTGGCGAGCGACTTCCACTTGTCCTCCGACATCGCGGACGGCGTGAGATACCACTCCTTCATCTGGATACCACGCCCGTAGTACATCATCACATGGTCCGCCCAGTCCCGCGGCGTGTCCTGCGGGCTCTCCATCTGGCCGCCGGGATTCCGGATGATCCCGTGGGTCATCAGCCGCGACACCGGCACCAGCGGCCGGTCGGCGGGATCGCCCCACATCCGCCAGAGGTAGGCGTCGCGATCGGTCGTCGCCATCGCCCGCGTCGACAGCTCCGGCCAGTTGCCGTTGAAGCCGTCGTCACCCGCCAGCATCCACAGCGCGTCGCCGTGGACCAGCCACCACGGCGAGAACCAGATCCAGTTCGTCAGGTTTTGATAGACCCCGGGATTCGCCTCCCGCGTCGAGGCCAGCAAATCGATCATCGCGTCGACGTTCGCTTCGTGGCCGTGGCGGTCGGTCCCCGGATGATTACAGCCCTCGCCGGTGTCGGACAGGTGGTTGAAGTCATGCTTGAAATAACTGATCTCCGCCTCCCCCGCCAGCTTGCGGAGTTGTTGGTCGAGCTGCTCACGATAGCCATCCGCGCTCAGCGAGAAGTGCGGGAAATACTGGCTGAAATACTTGTTCGGCTTCGCCTTCTTGAAGCCCTGCCTTTCGCCCCAGCCGATGTTGTTCGTCGTGCCGTCGAGCGACAGCCACAGCCCGAGCGTGGTGCCGTCGGCGCGCAAGGCCTCGCTCAGCGCCTTCAGGTCCGCGAAGCCATTCGGGAAGTGCCCGACCGCGGGCTCCCACACCGAGGCCCCGTTCTGCCAGCCGTTGTCCGGCACCATCGCGTCGATCCTGATGTCGTAGCCCTTCAGCGCCTCGCGGAACTGCCGGTGAATCTTCACGAAGTTGTCGCCCTTGAGCGATTTCCCGGCTCCGTCGAACCAGTTGTTGTAGTGGGTGAACGAGCGGTCGGGCTTCTTTACGGCGTCCAGGTAGCGGAGGAATCCCCGCTCCACCGGCTCTCCCGCCGCGGCCACGCCCGCGATCGACCGCTGGCTGCGGATCACCCGCCGCCCGCCTTCTTTCTTCGCGAAGCCCGGGAAGTGGAACAGCCGCAGCAAGCCCGGCCGCGGCTTGGCCTCCGCGTCGCGGCCTTCCAGATCGACGAACGAGTAGTTTCCCACCATCTCGTAGCGGTGCGCATCGGGCTCGGGCGTGTTGCCATCGGAATGCCGCGAATGCCCCGCCGGATGCTCCAGCCCGAAGAACCAGCGCTCCCCGACCCACACCGGCTCGCCCCGCCCGCCGCGCGCCGCGACTTCCGCCGTCGTGAAGCGCTCAACCTCCAAGCGGTCGACCGTCGCGTCCCCGGAAAACTCCAGCTCCACCGTCTTGCGGATCACCTGCGCGCCTTCAAACCGGACCGTCACCCGCGCCGGAGCATCGGCAGGCCGATTCACGCCCTCCGGCCACACGTAGCGGAAGACCAGCGTCCCCTCGCCCCGCTCCGGCTCGCCTGCGGAGCGATAATCGTCCACCGTCCACTCCCGGTCATCCATCGTCCGCACCTGGAACTCCTCGCTCGCCACCGGCAGCACCTTCCCCGCCGGATCGACGAACGCCGAAGTCCGCCACACCCGGCCGTCGAAGGCGAACTCACGGCTGGCTCCGTCGGAACTCTTCAGCTCCAAGCCGAAAAGGGAAAGCGGCAACGCGAATAGAGCAAAGATCAGGGAGCGAATCATCGGAAAGCTCGATACGACCTCCACCCAAGACACCTTTCGTCACTCGAAATGACGATTCATGCGCTTTAGAACCGCACCTCCCTCGGCCGTTCGTCCCACTCGTGTCAGTCGCGATTAGGAAGTTTGACGCTCCTGTCCCCCACGGAATAGACTCTTCACGCCGCCCGCCCAGACTTCAAACCCGTTCGATTCATGAAACGTGGTTTCCTACCCATCTAACATCCCGCAACCCATGAACCCGAAATTTCTTCTCGCCCTGCTCCTCAGCCTCCCCGCCGTCCACGCCGACTGGAAACCCGTCGAGGGCCGCATCATGACGAAGTGGGCCAAGGAAGTCACCCCCGCCAATGCCTGGGACGAATACCCCCGCCCGATGCTCCAGCGAAAGAACTGGACCAATCTCAACGGACTCTGGAACTACGCCATCACCCCGAAGGACGCCGCCAAGCCCGCCGCGTGGGCCGGTGAAATCCTCGTGCCCTTCGCCCCGGAGTCCGCGCTGTCCGGCGTCGGCAAGCTGCTCCAGCCCGACCAGTCGCTCTGGTACCAGCGCACCCTTTCCGCGAAGAAGCCCCCCGGCAGGCGCACCCTGCTCCACTTCGAAGCCGTCGACTACGACACCACCGTTTGGCTCAACGGCCAGGAGATCGGCAAGCACACCGGTGCCCACACGCCTTTCTCCTTCGACATCACCGAAGCGCTGAAAGACGGCAACAACGAGTTGCTGGTCCGCGTCCACGACGCCACCAGCGGCTACCAACTCGTCGGCAAGCAGAAGCTCGATCCCGGCGGCATCTGGTACACCCGCGTCTCGGGCATCTGGCAGAGCGTGTGGATGGAGGAGGTCAACGAGCGCGCCATCGAAGACCTCGATTTCACCTGCGACATCAGGAGCGGCAAGATCCATGTCGCGGCCAAGCTGGCCGGCAAGCCGGTGGCCGGCGAACAGCTGAAAGTCACCGCCGCACTCAAAGGGAAACCCGTCGCCGAAATCACCGGCACCGCCCCCCTTTCCATCCCGATCGCCGACCCGCAGCTCTGGACGCCGGATGCGCCGAACCTCTACGACCTGAAGATCGAGTTGCTCGACGGCGGCGGCAACGTCATCGATTCGGTCATCTCTTACACCGCCCTCCGCGAGCTCGGCAAAGCCAAGGACAAGAACGGCAACTGGCGCTTCACCCTCAACGGCAAGTCCATCTTCCACTGGGGCCCGCTCGACCAAGGCTGGTGGCCGGACGGCCTGCTCACCCCGCCTTCCGACGAGGCCATGCTTTCGGACATCGAGTATCTGAAAGCCGCCGGCTTCAACATGATCCGCAAGCACATCAAGGTCGAACCGCGCCGCTACTACTACCACTGCGACCGCCTCGGCATGATGATGTGGCAGGACCAGGTCAGCATGGGCTACGGGCCGAACACCGAGCCGAAGGGCTCGAACCCGAACTGGACCCGCCTGGCCCCCAACCCGCCCGAAGGCACCTGGCCGGACGCGGCGCACCAGCAGTTCGTCACCGAATACCAGCGCATGGTCGATCACCTCAGGGATCACGCCTGCATCGTCGTCTGGTCGCCCTTCAACGAGGCCTGGGGCCAGCACCGGACCCTGGACGTCGGCAAGATGGCCGTGGCCTACGACAAGACCCGCCCGGTCAACATCGCGTCCGGCGGCAACTTCTGGCCGGTCGGCGACATCGCCGACGAGCACGCCTACCCCGACCCCGCCTTCCCGGTGGGCGACAAGCGCTTTGACGCCTACGTGAAAGTCGTCGGCGAGTTCGGCGGCCACGGCTGGCCGGTGAAGGGCCACCTCTGGGACGCCACCAAGGACAACTGGGGCTATGGCGGATTGCCGAAGACACTCGACGAGTGGAAAGCCCGCTACGTGAGGTCGCTCGACGTGCTGCGCGGCCTCCGCCGCCAGGGCATCGCGGCCGGCGTTTACACCCAGACCACCGACGTCGAGGGCGAGGTCAACGGCCTGCTGACCTACGACCGCGTCGAGAAAGTCCCGGCTTCCTGGCTGAAGCCGCTCCACGACCAGCTCCTCGCCACGCCCGATGCCGCGACCTACACCGCCATCACCCCGACCTCCGAGACCGACGCCCAGCCGTGGAAATTCACCACCGAAGCCCCGCCCGAAGGCTGGCAGGGTAGCCAGTTCGACGACAAAGGCTGGAAAGACGGCAAGGGCGGCTTCGGCACCGCCGGCACCCCGAATGCCAAGGTGAACACCGAATGGAACGGCCCCGATCTCTGGCTGCGCCGCGAGTTCGAAGTCAGCGCCAAGCCCAAGGGCAACCTGGTGCTCCGCATCCACCACGACGAGGACGCCACCGTATGGCTCAACGGCGCGGAAATCGCCAGACTCACCGGCCACACCACCAGCTACGTCCTGATCGACCTCCCTCCGGCCGCCACCGACGCCCTCAAGCTCGGCAAAAACCTGCTCTCGATCCACGTCAGGCAAACCGCCGGTGGCCAATACATCGACGCCGGCTTGTTGGACGAGACCGTCGCGCCCTGAGCTTCCGGGCCACGGGCGCCAGAGCCGCAGCAACCTCACTGCCCCCGAAAGCTTGGAATCAACCTGAAGGGATCCGTCTGGGATTCGCCGACATCCGTTCCCTCGTCACGGCTGGTCACCGCCAGGCGATCCCCAAGGTTTCAGAGCGACTTCAGATACTCCAGCAGCTTCGCCAGGTCCTCGTCCGGCAAATGCGCATACGAGGGCATCGCCGCAGCATATCCCAGGACCACCTTCGCCTGCGGCTGGCGGATCGACTCTAACAAGTAGGTATCGTCGGCGGTCACCTTGCTCCCGTCGGCGAGCACTTGCTCAGAACCGAAGATCCCCGCCAGATCCGGCGCGAGCTGGGACGAACCCGCTTGATGACAGGCCGCGCAGCCCTGCCCGACGAAGAGTTTCGCCCCCTGCTCCGCCGGCGTGAGCACCTTTGCTCCCGCCGCCGGAGGAGCCAGCAGCAGCGCGATCGCCCCGGCAGCCGCCGCGAAAGTCCCGAAGATCGCTCCCAGCCAGTGCTTGAAGTGGTAGCGCGAATTCATGAGGTGCTTCACCACCATCAGCGCGACGATCACCACCGCCAGCACCGGCACCGCCCGCTCCGCGCTGGTGAGCTGCGGGAAATGCGCCGCGAGCATCAGGAACAGCACCGGAAAGGTCATGTAGTGGTTGTGCATCGACCGCATTTTCGCCTGCTTGCCGTATTTCAGGTCGTGCGGTTCGCCGGCCTTCAGCGAAGCCATGAACTTCTTCTGATTTCGGATGATGTGGAAGAACACGTTCGCCGACATCGCCGAGCCGAGCATCGCGCCGGTCTGCAAGTAGAGCGCCCGGCCGTTGAAATGCCCGCTGAAGAACACGGCGGCTCCTAACAACAGGCCGAAGCTCAGCGGCACCGCCACCGCCGGCAGTTCCTTCAACTTCGTCCGCCAGATGGTGTCGTAAACCAGCCACCAGACGACGATCCCGCCCGTGCTCAGCACGATCGCCGTCCCGCCGGAAATCGAGCTCCGCGTCGCGTCCAGCAGCGCCGTCCCGCCGCCCGCGTAGAACGCCACGATCATCAGCAGCACGCCGCTGATCCACGTCGTGTAGGACTGCCACATGAACCAGTGCAGCGGCACCGGGATCGCCTTCGGGTCGATCAGCTTCTTCTCCAGATGAAACACCCCGCCGCCATGCAGCATGTCGAGGTGCCCCAGCAGGTCCGACCGCGGGTTCTTCTCGTCCGCCCGCGGCGCGATCAGGTTCAGCTCCATCCAGGTGAACAGCAGCGAATTGCCGATCCACATGATCGCCGCCAGCACGTGCACGAAGCGGAAGATCACCGCCAACCACCCTGCGATTTCGGATTCCATAAGCCGCTCCCATTCAAGCAGGCGACATACCGGGAGTGAAACAATAACGGCCGGCTCCCGCCCAATCAGGGGGTGACATCGGCCCCGCGATGCATTACCGAAGCGCCCACATGCAGCTCTGGCTCTGCCCGCTCATCGCTTTCCTGCTCGGCTCCGTCCCTTTCGGCCTGTTCATCGCCCGACTGAAGGGCATCGACATCCGTCAGCACGGCTCCGGCAACATCGGCGCGACCAACGTCCTGCGGGTCGTCGGGAAAAAATACGGCATCACATGCCTGCTGCTCGACGCCTTGAAGGGCTTCATCCCGGTCGCGATCGCCATCAATCTCATCCAGATCTCCGGGCGGCCCGTGCAGATCCCCTTGGCTTTCCTCGATGGCTGGGCCCTGAAGTTCCCGGCAACCGACGCCGTGAAGGTGCAATTCCTCCAGATTCTCACCGCCTTGCTGGCGATTCTCGGCCACAATTACTCGCCCTGGGTCGGATTCAAGGGCGGTAAGGGCATCGCCACCTCCGCCGGCGTTTTGCTGGCACTCATGCCTTTCGGCGTGATCCTTCTGATCGTGATCTGGGTGCTGATCTTCCTGACCTCCCGTTACGTCTCGGTCGCCAGCATCGGTGCCGCGGCAGCCCTGCCGCTGGTGACACTTTACGGCTCGTGGACCCACGGCCGGATTCAGGACGGCACCTGGAACAAGCCGCTCTTCATCTTCTCCGTCGTCATCGCCGTCCTCGCCATCTGGAAACACCGCGCCAACATCCAGCGCCTGATGAACGGCACCGAAAACCGCTTCCAGCCCAAGAAGAAGTCCAATGCCTGATTCCTTCCCCTCCGCCGCCATCCTCGGCACCGGATCCTTCGGCACCGCCCTCGCGGTGCTCCTCGCACCCCGGCTGGAACGCCTGCTGCTGATCGGCCGCGATGCCGCCGTGGTGGAATCCATCAACACCCGCCACCGCAACCCGCGCTACCTCTCGGAAATCCTGCTTCCGGAAAACGTCGTCGCCTCGACCTCCCTGGCGGACGCCTTGGAACACCCGCTGCTCGTCTTCGGCGTGCCCACCGCCGCCACCCGCCAGACCGCCAGCGACCTCGCCGCGCTCGGCCTGCCCGACACCGCGGTGCTGGTTTCCTGCGCCAAGGGCATCGAGCGGAATACCGGCGAGCGGATGAGCGAAATCCTCCGCGAGATCTTCCCTAACAACCCCGTCGCGGTGGTCTCCGGGCCCAACCACGCCGAGGAAATCGCCGCCAATCTCGCCACCTGCGCGGTCATCGGCTCCACCGACGCCGACCTGGCACTACGTCTTCAGGAACTCTTCACCGCCCCGCATTTCCGCAGCTACACCAGCGACGACCTCGCCGGGATCGAACTCGGCGGTGCGATCAAGAACGTTTACGCCATCGCCGCCGGCATCGCCGCCGGCCTCGGGCTGGGCGACAACGCGGTCGCCGCCCTGGTCACCCGCGCGCTCGCCGAGATGACCCGCCTCGGCGTCGCCCTCGGCGGCCGCGCCGAGACCTTCTCCGGACTCTCCGGCGTCGGCGACCTGATCGCGACCTGCTTCTCCGTCCACTCGCGCAACCACCGCGTCGGCCTCGCCCTCGGCCACGGCAAGACCCTCGAGGAAGCCACCTCCTCGCTCGGCATGGTGGCCGAAGGCGTGCCGAACACGCTGTCAATCCACGACGCCGCCCGCAAGGCCGGCGTCCGCACACCGATCATCGACGCGGTCCACTCCATCCTCTACGAGCACAAGCCCGCCGCCCGCGCGATGCACGAGCTTCTCACCCGCGATCCCCGCCCCGAGAACGCCTGAGCCATGAGCCAGATCATCGACTTCATCCTCAACATCCAGGAGCACCTCACCGAATTCACCCGGGAGAACGGTTCCCTGATCTACGGTCTCTTGTTTCTCATCGTTTTCTGTGAGACGGGCCTTGTGGTCACGCCGTTCCTGCCCGGTGATTCCCTGCTCTTCGCGGTCGGAGCCCTCGCCGCCGACTTCGCGTCAGGACTTAACTTCTGGATCGCCGCGCTGGTGCTTCTTGTCGCCGCGATCCTCGGCGACACGGTGAACTACTGGATCGGCCGCAAATTCGGCGGCTGGATGATGCGGAGCTTCCCACGCGTCGTGAAGCCCTCGCATATCCAGAAAACCAACGAGTTTTTCGTCCGCTACGGCGGCAAGACCATCATCCTCGCCCGATTCGTCCCCATCGTCCGGACCTTTGCTCCTTTCGTTGCCGGCTCGGGCGAGATGGACTACCGGCGCTTCATGTTCTTCAATGTCACCGGCGCGCTGCTCTGGGTCGGAACCCTCCTTCCCGCCGGGTGGTTCTTCGGGAACATTCCCGTGGTGAAGGAGAATTTCGAACTCGTGGTACTGGGCATCATCGGCTTCTCCGTCCTGCCGATGGCCTGGGAAATCGCCCGCGCCAAGTTCGGGAAGCCGAAGCTGGCGACGGAGTGAGCCGTAACACTGGGAGCGCGGAATTCATTCCGCGCGAACTCCCATGTCGTGAGGAATGAATTGGCCGCGGCCGTCTGCGGACTCTCCGCTTCCGCACTCCGGTTCCCTCACCGCGGAGCCACCGGCGTCCCCGGAGCAGGCGCAGGCACCGCCCCGTCCGCCGGCACCACCGGGGCGGGCGCCGGATCCGGCAAAAGATTCTCCCAGCGGTGCAGCTCCACGCCCTCGCCCATCCCGCCGCACTCCTTCAGCAACTCCTCGCAGCGCGTCCGCCATTTCTCGTAGTCCGGCGGACCTTTCTTCTCCTCACGCGAGCCCGGGAACACCACGTAGGTCACCACCAGGTCCGACTCCGGCCGGCTGTAGGACGAGGCCCGCGGATTGATCTGCTTCGCCATCCGCAGCGACGCCTCGCCCACCTTGAAGGTCGGCCCGCCGTCACCGACGATCGCCGGGTAGAGCTTGTCGCCATGCGCCACCACCGCGTAGTCCCCGACCTTCGGCGCGAAGGGATCGTTCGCGGTGAGCAGGTTCACCGGGATGACGATGAAGGGATCGTATTCGGCGATCAGATAGCTGCGCGCCTTGAGATCGGCGGTCCAGCGCTCCAGCAGCTTGATCCGCTCGCGCAGCCAGGTCTTCCGGTCGGCGGTGGTGGCCGGTTCCGCCAGTTCCCTGTTCGCGTTGCCGATCCGCCTCTCGAAGCCGGCGATCATCGGATTCGGTGTCTTCGTCCGCTTCGTCCAACCGTAACTGGTGAAGGGCTGATAGTAGGTCGAGTTGACGATCTCATCCGGCATCGTCGGCAGCCGGTCGCCATCGGAGCCGTCGGACACCACGTCCATCTCCGCTTGCAGCAGGAAGACCTTCCGCCCGGTCTGCGGATGCTTGAGGTTCAGGATCGTCTCGCAGTCGTAGAAGTTGTGTTTCGTCAGCAGTTCGTTGAGCCGCGTCGCGTCCTGCTTCAACCGGGTCGTCTTGTTCTCGTAAAGCGTGTAGAACCAGCACGAAACTTCCGGCTTCTCCAGCATCGCCGGCAGTCCCGGCAGCAGTTTGGAAAGCCGCGGGTTCACCGTGTGGAGCTCCGCCAGGGTCTTCGAGGGCTCGGGCACGCGGACCTTGAGCGTGTATTCCGCGGTATAGGAATCCGCCGTCTTGCGCTCCTTCGACGCGATCCCGCCCTTCTCCACTTTCACCTCGGTCTTGAAGGGAATGCCCGACCGCAGCGTCCGCACATCCCCGCCGCTCGCCGCGGTATGGCTGGAAATCGGCGGCAAGGGCGCGGGCTCCGCCGGAGACTCCGCCTTGCGCTTCGCCTCCGCCGCGGCCTGCTTTTTCAATGCCTCCATTTCCTTCCGGTGCTCCGCCTCCATCTCCTCGATCTCCTGCCGGAAACGCGATTCTGCCTGGCGCTGGATGTCGTCCGTTTCAGCCGTCACCTCTTTCGCCGGCGGCGGCTGGATGAGATTCTTCACCCCGCGCAGGATCTTCTCCCCGGGCGTCGTGAAAGGCAGGATGACGCCCGCCAGCACCACCACGAACACCGACGCACGCAGCCACGGAAATCCATGCTTCTGATTCGAACGGGGGCCGGCCTGACTCATGGGTCCGATACTACCGATGAATCCCGGAAAATTCCAAGTACTCGACCGCGGATCTTCAGTATGCCCGCCAATGTCCCGCCAAAGCCCCGCAATTGAAGCGCCGAATCCCCCCAAAAAAGGCGGCCCGGCTCTTCTCCTTCATCCATCTGCGTCCATCCCGTTCATCTGCGGTTGACTCTCCCTACCCCCATCCCGCGAAAATCCTCTCCAGCTCCTCCCGGTCCACCTCGTCGAAGGCCGCCTTCTCCGCCGAATCGACATCGAACACCGCGACCACCGTCCCGCGGGCATCCTTCACCGGCACCACGATCTCGCTCTCCGCCCGGCCGTCGCAGGCGATGTGCCCGGGAAATGCATGAACATCCGGCACCACCTGCGTCTCTCCGCGGGCCCACGCCGTCCCGCAGACTCCCTTCCCCCAGCCGATCCGCGAGCAGCCCGGCGTTCCTTGATACGGCCCGATCACCAAGCCACCGCCGACCACCCGGTAAAAGCCCGTCCAGAAGGCGTGTGGCATCGCTTCGTGCAAGATACAAGCCGCCCCCGCCATCCGTGCGATCCCGTCCGGCTCCCCCGCCCACAAGGCATGCAAACGTTCGCGGGCCGCGGCGTAACGGGCTCTCTTCTCGGCGGCGTCGGGGTTCATGCGGCAGAGCTAAACCGGATCGGACGACGGCTGCAACCGGCTTGCTTGGCCGGGGGGGCTCCTGAACTGATTGATTGTTAACATTTGTTAAATTTTTCTTGTCCAAGCCCCGATTTTTTGAAAATTCTTTCCCCGTCATGAGAACACTTCCGCTTCTTGCAGCGCTCTTCCTCAGCAGCCCGATCGCCCTCGCCAGCACCGAGCTGGAACTGCTCCAGGACCGCTGCGCCGAACAGGAGCGCCAGATCCGCAACCTGGAGGAAGAGAACTCCCGCCTCAAGTCGCTGATGGACACCGCCGCCGCCACGCCGGCGACGCGCACCCAGGCTTCCTCTGAAGCAAAGCCAAGCCCTCCCGCGGAAACCGCCTCTCCGCGTGAATCGTCCGCACCTTCCTACGCCACCGTCCGCCCCGGCGACTCCCTCACCCGGCTCGCCAAGCGCCACGGCACCACGCAGGAGACCTTGATCAAGCTCAACAAAATCAAGAACCCCTCCCTCATCCGCGCCGGCCAGAAGCTCGTGCTTCCTTCCAAAGCCGCCAGCCCCGCGCCGCGCGGCTCCACCCCCGTCGGCCGCAGCCACATCGTCAAGAGCGGAGAAACCTTCTACAGCATCGCCCGCCAGCACGGTCTCAGCATGGAATCGCTCACCGCGGCGAACCCCGCCGTGAAGGCCACCTCGCTCCGCCCCGGCCAGAAGCTGCAGCTCGCCCGCAGCGCCGATGCACCGGCCGCCCCCGCCAAGCAAAGCGCCGTCGCGATGTCCGCACCGGCCGCGAAGCCCGAACTTCCCGCTTCCACCGCCAGCGCGGTGACCAAGCTTGAAACCGCCGCCCCTGCCCCCGCGCCGCTGGAAAGCTCCAGCCGCATGGTCAGCAGCACGCCGCGGATCAAATCGGTGCTGGTCACCGAAGAAATCGATTTCGGTTCGTTTGCCGCAGCACACGGCACCACGACTGAAAAACTGAATGCCCTGAACGGCCATCGCCTGAAATCCAGTACAGTCCTTGCAAAGGGCTCGGAGTTCTACGTTCCCGCCCAGCCTTGAGAATTCAAAGCTCCGATTCCTTGGGTTGATGGTCCATTAAGGACATGGCACCCGTCCGGGATTCGTCCCGGGCGGGTTTTCTTTTCCCGGAAGCAAGTCACAGATATCAAGCGACTGCCGAGATTTTCAAAGCTCGCGTCTCAAAGCTCGCGTCTCCGATCTCGCTCAAGGCGACACTGCCAGCCGCTCCGGCCCGCTGCTCTCGCCGAAGATGAAGCCGTTCTCCTTGTAAGTCTTCAGGCGGAAATGGGTGGCGGTCGAGATGACGCCGTCCATCGTGCTGAGCTTCTCGGAGACGAAGCGCGCGACCTCGCGGAGGTCGCTACCTTCCACCACCACCATCAGGTCGTAACCGCCGCTGGCCAGGTAGCAGCTCACCACCTGGTCGAAGCGCGCGATCCGCATCGCCAGCCGGTCGAAGCCGCCGCCGCGCTCCGGCGTGACCTTGACCTCGATGAAAGCGGACACGTCGTCGTCGCCGGCCTGCTCGGGGTTGATTACCGCCTGGTAACCGAGGATCGTCCCGTTCTTCTCCCAGGCCGCAAGCCGCTCCCGGACCTCCGCTTCACTCAGCGAAAGCAGTTCGGCGAGTTCCTGGTGGCTGTGGCGCGCCTGGCGGCGGAGCAGTTGCAAAAGCGGGTCGATCGACATGGCGGCAGGGTTTCTAGCGGCCGATTCCGGCCAGGGCAAGGCCCGCGGAAGGGGAGAAAAAGGTAATAGGTCTTATAGGTCCTAAACGACCTATCTCCCCCGGCCCCGGCGAAATCCGCATCGACTCCCCTCCCGAAAATCACCGATCCTCCCCAGCCATGCGCGCCGTCTTTCCCTTCAAGCGACCCGAGCGCAATGCGTGGCTCCTCGCCATCCCCACGCTCCTGATCGCCTTCGCCGTGTGGATCTGGGTGGAGCCCGGCCGCCAACTGAATCCCGGAAACTGGGTCTTCGGCGCTCTCATGCTTTCCTACTCCGCCTGGCGGCAATGGAACTTTTACAAACTCCCGCCGCTCAGCCTGGAAATCGACGAACACGAGATGCGGCTGCTACCCCGCTCGCATTGGGGCATCGATCCGATCCCCCACTCATCGATCTACGGCGTTCGCGAAGAGCGGACATCCATCTTCATCCTCTACCGCCGCGATGGAATGGAGAAAGTGGCTGAACTCGAACGATGCTTTTTCTACGGAGCCGCATGGCAGCAGCTTCCCATGCTCTTGGGTCCTGCATTGCGGTATTGATGCCCGCTCTTACCCCCCAACCTCTTGTCTTCCCTTCCATGGACCCGATTCTCAGCTTCCTGATCTTCATAGGCATCATCGTCGGGACTACCATCATGCAATACAGAACCACCGTCAGGCTCGCGAAATGGCTTCATCTCCACCATCGCGAGACATGGGAAAAACTTGGCCGCCCGGGAACCACACTCTTCAAGGGCGATGAGGACAATCGCTACTGGTCGAGAATGATGGCCATGGGCGGGTTGGGCCGGCGAATGCAGATAGGGGATGTCAAAATATTGCCACGATGTGATGCCGTCGAAACAATGCTTCGCCGATATCGTCGCTTGAACTGGATCACCACGATCACCTTCGTTTTGATCAGTGGCTATATCATTTGGCAGGCCGTAACCGACCCGCGACCCGCGAAAGTCCTGCCCGCCCCCTGAATCCAGCCCCCCGGAGCCGGCTCCGGCCCCGCGACACAACGCGAAAGCCCGGAAATCAATCCCCAAGACAGATCCCGACCGCCTTCGCCGCCTTGACCATCTCGCCTTCCGGTTCGACCAGACGCAGCTTGTTCACCGCCTCCTCGATCGGCACCGAGTCCACGTGATAAGCCTGATAACTCACCATCCGCCCGAAACGACCTTCTTCCGCCAGCTTCACCGCCATCACGCCGAAGCGCGTGCCAAGGATGCGATCGAGCGCGGTCGGCGCGCCACCCCGCTGGAGGTGACCCAGCGTGCAGGAACGCGTCTCCTTGCCGGTCAGGCTTTCCAAGCGCCGCGCCACGATGTCGCCGATCCCGCCGAGCCGGACCTCGCCGCCTTTGTTCGCGGCGATGGTCGCCAGATCGCCGTCGGGCAGGTGCGCGCCCTCGGCCACGACCACCAGCGTGCTGTGATGGCCCTGGGCATCGCGCTGCTTGATGAACTCGGCGACCTTCTCGGTGTTGAAGGGTATCTCCGGCAGCAGGATCACATCGGCCCCGCCGGCGATCCCGCCCCACAGCGCGATCCAGCCCGCGTGGCGGCCCATGACTTCCAGCACCATGATCCGCTTGTGGCTCTCCGCCGTGGTGTGCAGGCGGTCGAGCGCGTCGACCACGGTGCTCACCGCGCTGTCGAATCCGAACGTCATGGCGGTGGCCATCAGATCGTTGTCGATGGTCTTCGGCACGCCGATGATCGGCCAGCCTTCGCGGTAAAGCTGCAGACCGGTGGTCAGCGAGCCGTCGCCGCCGACGATGATCAGCGCGCGGATCTCGAGCTGGTCCATCGTGCGCTTGGCCTTCGCCACGATCTCGGGCGGAACTTCGGCGATGTCGCCCTTGCCGACCTTCGCGGCGAAGTGGCCTTTGTTGGTGGTACCCAGAATCGTGCCGCCCAGTTTGAGAATCCCGAGCGTATCGAGAGGCTTGAGCACCTTGTAATCGCCCGGCGGCAGCAGACCTTCGAAGCCGTCCTTGAAGCCGATCACCTCCCAGCCGAGCTGGCTGGCCGCTCCCACGACGCCGTGGATCACTGCATTGAGTCCGGGGCAGTCGCCGCCGCTGTTGAGAATACCGATGCGCATCGCGAGTGGGTGTGGGGCTTGGTGACGGGTTTGATAAGCCAAAATCGCGCCATTCTCAGCGCGGGTTGGGAACATCCAGGATCTCCTTGCCGCGGCTGCCGACCGGCGCGCCGGCGGCGACCCAGCGGTCGTAGGCGTCCCAGCCCTGGCGGACGAGACCGCGGGCGCGGTTGAAGCGGTCGGGGTTGTTCAGCACCACCACGATCAGCCGCCGCGGAGTCACCGCCTTCTCGCCATCCGGCTTGGTGCGGACCAGCGGATCGCGATCCACCGCCACGCTGAGGCAGGGTCCGGCCGCGTTCGTGGTGCCGGTCTTGACTCCCAGCACCATCGCTTCGCCGACCAGTTCGTTGGTGTTCTTCACCTTGAACTGCCGCTTGCCACCCGCGCCGTGGACGGTCACGAGACGCTCCTTCTGGCGGACGATGAACGTGAACCCGGGCTTGCGCATGGCGTAGATCGAAAGCTTCGCCACATCGGCCGCGGTCGATGTCCCGGTGGCCCGCGGCAGCTCGAGTCCGTGCGGATTGGCAAAGCGGGTCTTGGTCAGGTGGATCGCCTTCCCCAGCTCGTTCATTTCCGTCACGAAGGCCGCCACCGGGTCCCCGCCCCGCCCGCGGGCCCGCAGGATTTCTCCACCCACATGATGGGCGATGGTCATCGCCGCGAGATTGTCGGAACCGAGCAGGGCCGAGTAGAGCGCGTCCCGGAGTGTCAACTGATCCCCCGGCTGGAGGTTCATCGGGTTCGGCCCCCCGATCGCCAACGCCGAGGCGGGCACCGTTGCGAGGGTCTCATTGAGGTCCACCCCGGTGGCATCCGCCCAATCGACCGTGATCACGCCGGTGGCGATCTTGGTCAAGCTGGCGATCGGCCGCTTCACGACCGAATTCGACGCCATCAGGACTTTCCCCGAGTGCGCCTCGACCACCATGTAGGCCTCGCCCTGCTGAGCGGAGAGCCCGGAGGAGAAGAAGGTCTGAACCAGAAGAGTAAGGAAAAACGCGCGTTTCATTAGGCCGGGGCGGACTCTACCGACCCCTTGCCGCCACTCAACCCCAAATCCCGGGGCGGGTCGTGATGGCCCGGCCGGCTCCGATTCGCGCCTTGCCATCGATTTCAGGAAGCGTAATCTCCCCCCGTCAGGCAGTTCCGGTACCATCCGGCTGCCCGCCGCCGGCCAAACGCAGATTTTGGCAGCAGCGCTCCGCTTGGGCGGACCGCAATCGGACTCCGGCGGACGCGGATTCGCGGAAATGCCTGCCACACCGGGTCCAGCGAGCGATAGCCGCCACGTCCCGGGTCCACGGAAGTCCCGCCCGTCCCGCTTTGAGCGGCGGAGCTTCCCCGGCACCAGAAAGCCGGCGACCCGGACCGGCAGGTCGAGCCCGCAGCCCCGCCCGATTCGCGGGCGGCTGCCGGCCGTCGCAGTTCAGGACCCCCAACCGAAACGCAAAACATGTCCAACGCCACACCTGATACCCGAGGCCCCGGAGGCCCCGGGGGCGAACGTCGCAGACAACGCTCCCGCGGAGGCAAAGGCCGGAATCGCAACCGGCAAGATAGCGAACAAGGAGGAGGCAACCCGAACCGCTCCCCGCACCATGGCGACCGCAACCGCGGCGACCGTGGAGAGCGTGGTCCGGACCGCGGCGAACGCGGACCCCGCCCGCCGCGCCGTGAATACAAGCCTGTGCCACTGACCTGGTGGCAGAAGATCCTGAAGGCCATCGGCCTTTACAAGGAGCCCGTCCGTCCGCCGCGTCCCGAGAAGCAGGAGAGCATCCGCTTCGAAGAAGGCCCGCCGCGCGAAGTGAAGTCCAACACCCGCAACGCCCGCCAGGGCGGCTCCGACGCAGCCCCTCGCCCGCCGCAAGAGCGGGCCGAGCGCGGTGAGCGTCCGGAACGCGGCGAGCGCCCGGAACGCCGTGAACGCGGCGAACGCCCGGACCGCGGGGAACGGGGCGAGCGCGGCGAAGTGGCCAGCACCCGCATCTACCTCGGCAACCTGTCGTATGATGCCACCGAAGAGGACCTCAAGGACCTCTTCAAGGGCGTCGGCACCGTCCGCAACGTCGAGATTGTTTACAACCGCCGCACCCACAAGTCCAAGGGCTACGGGTTCGTCGACATGCTCAACGTCGATGAAGCCCGCCGCTCGGTGGAAATCCTGCACGACCAGTTCTTCATGGGCCGCAAGCTCGTGGTCAGCGGGGCGAAGACCAAGGACCACGAGGACGAAGGCAAGGACGAGGACGCCCGCGAGGAAGCCGCCGCCCGCGCCGAACGCCAGGCCGCCCGCCAGGCCGCGGCAGCAGCCGCTACGGCAGCAGCCGCAGTGGCCGTGACGGAAGCCGCTCCAGTGGAAGCCGCGGAAGCCGTTGCCGAGCCGGTCAATGACGTCACTGAAGTCACTGAAGTCACCGAAGCTTCCGAAGCTTCCGAAGCGGCCGCAGAAGAAGCTCCCTCCGAAGAAGAGCGGACCGCCTAACAGATCCCTTCCAGGAATCAACCCACGCCCCGTCCGGCTCGCCCGGACGGGGCGTTTTCGTTTCACCGTTAACCTCCCGCTTCAATCCACCTCCCACCCACTTGCCTCTAACAAACCACACCAACCCCGAATAGTCTTGCTTCCGGAAGATTCGCACTTATGGAGGCCCCGCGATCCTTTCGGTCGCGCGGAGTCAATCAAGCGGCTCCAGCCCTTTTCCGGTCTTCATCGATGAGAGATGGTTCGGGGATCTCCTGATAGCCTCATCGACACCGCCAGCCGCCGGGATTCCGCGCGGGCAGGCATCCTACCCCAATGACCCCGACCACGTTCGAGGCGATGCCCCTGGCAGCGCCCCTCCACCGCGTTTTGCGCGAACTCGACTACCACACGCCCTCGCCGATCCAGGCCCAGGCCATCCCCCTGCTGTTGGAAGGCCGCGACCTCCTCGGTTGCGCCCAGACCGGCACCGGCAAGACCGCCGGCTTCGCGCTGCCGATCCTCAACGCCCTCCACGAGAACCCGCGCCCTTCGAAACCGAAGAGCGCCCGCACCCTCGTCCTCGCCCCGACCCGCGAACTCGCGGTGCAGGTCGCCAAGAGCTTCGCCACCTACGGCAAGCACGTCCGTTTCCGCCAGACCATGATCTACGGCGGCGTCGGCCAGAATCCCCAGGTCGCCGCCATGCGCGGCGGCGTCGATGTCCTCGTCGCCACGCCCGGCCGCTTGCTCGACTTGATCGAACAGCGCCACGTCGATCTCTCCGGCGTCGAGTTCTTCGTGCTCGATGAAGTCGACCGCATGCTCGACATGGGCTTCCTCCGCGACGTGAAGAAGATCGTCGCGATGATCCCCGTGAAGCGCCAGTCGCTGTTCTTCTCCGCCACGTTGGCACCGAACATCGTCCAGCTCGCCGAGACCATCCTGCGCAATCCGGCACGCGTCAGCATCCAGCCGGAAACGACCACCGCGGAACGCATCGAGCAGAAGGTTTGCTTCGTCACCAAGGACGGCAAGCGGCCGCTCCTCGAACAGCTTCTCGCCGACCAATCGAATGCCCGCGAGGCCAAGCTCACGATCGTTTTCAGCCGCACCAAGCACGGCGCGAACAAGCTCGCCAAGAGCCTCTGCGCCGCCGGCTTCGAAGCCGACGCGATCCACGGCAACAAGTCCCAGGCCCAGCGCGAGAAGGCGCTCGACCGCTTCCGCAAGGGCCTCACCCCGGTCCTCGTCGCCACCGATGTCGCCGCCCGCGGCGTCGATGTGAAAGACGTCGGTCTGGTGGTGAACTACGACCTGCCGAACGAACCCGAAGCCTACGTCCACCGCATCGGCCGCACCGGCCGCGCGGGAGCCGACGGACTCTCGGTGTCGTTCTGCTCGGACGAGGAATTCGACTACCTGCGCGAGATTGAGAAGATCATCCGCATGCCCGTCCCGGTCTGGACCGGTCACGACCATCACGACGCCAGCATCGCCGAGCGCTACGCCCGCGGCGGCCGCGGCTCCGTCCAACAGCGTCCCCAGGGAGGCGGTCGCGGCGGCTTCCGCGGTAACAGCGGTGGTGGTGGCGGGTCATCCGGCGGCGGCGGCGGTGGCGGTGGTGCAAGCCGCGGTCGCGGCGGACGCCGTCCCTCGCACTCGGGCCGCTGAAGCAAGCACGCCTTGAAACTCCAAAGGCCGCCTCACTCGATGAGGCGGCCTTTTTTATGGCCCTTCACCTTGCCTAAAGGTTCCCGCTGCCACACTCCTTGCCATGAAGCTTTCCGTCCGTATCGGCGCCCTCGTCGGCACCTTCGCCCTCATCCCCGGGTGCGCCGTGACGCCCGGCGGGAAAGACCCGACGCTCACCATACCCGTCGCCTGGCGGAATGCCGCGGACTTTCCCACCGCCTCGCCCGACCGCGACCTCGCCACCTGGTGGTCGGACTTCGGCGATGCCCAGATGAGTTCCTTGATCCGCCGCGCCCTCGCCGGAAACCGCGACCTCGCCTCGGCGATGGCCCGCGTCCGCGAAGCCCAAGCCCGCCGCGATGCCCAGAAAGCCTCGCTCTTTCCCACCCTCGACTACTCCGGCTCGCGCAACGCCGGCAAGTCGTGGAGCGATGGCGGCAACGACCGCTCGTTCACCTCCTATTCCGCCGGACTCAGCGCCTCGTGGGAGGCCGACTTCTTCGGCCGCAACCGCCAGTCGGTGCTCGCCTCCTCCGCCGATGCCGAAGCGGTGAAAGAGAACCTCTACTCCGCCCAAGCCGCCCTCGCCTCGGAAGTCGCGCTCGCTTACCTCGACCTCCGCGCCGCGGAAGAACGGCTCGAGATCGTGAAGCGAAGCCTCACCTCCCGCGAGGAAACCACCCAGCTCGCGTCATGGCGCGCCCAAGCCGGCGAGATCGACCAGCTCGAACTCCGCCAGTCCGAATCCGGCCTCGAAAGCGCCCGCTCGCAGCTCGCCTCACTGGAGCAAAACATCAGCCAGACCCGCAACCGCCTCGCCCTGCTCTGCGGCCAAGCCCCCGGCACGCTGTCGTTGAAATCCGGCCCGGTCCCCTCGCCCGCCCGCCGCCTCGCGGTCGGCATTCCCGCCGATACCCTCCGCCAACGCCCCGATGTCCGCGCCGCCGGCTACGGCTGGATTTCCGCGATCGCCCGCACCCGCTCCGCCGAAGCCGACCGCCTGCCCAGCCTGCGCCTGTCCGGCTCGCTCGGTGTCGACACCTTGAAGAGCTCCAAGCTCTTCAATCCCGAGTCGCTCGCCACCGGGATCATCGCCGGGATCTCCGGCCCGATCTTCGACGCCGGCCGCATCCGCTCGAACATCGAGGCCCAAACCGCCGCCGAGGAACAAGCGCTCCTTGCCTATCAGTCCACCGTTCTAACAGCTCTGTCGGAAGTCGAAGACTCGCTCATCGCCTGCCGCCTCAGCGCGCAACGCCTCGCCTCCCTCCAGAAAGCCTCCGCCGCCGCCAAGGAGGCATCCAAGCTCGCCAGCCTGAAGTATCGCGCCGGCATCATCGACATCACCACCGTGCTCGACACCCAGCGCAGCGACCTCGCCCTTGAGGAAAGCGTCGCCGCCGTCCAGGCCGACCGCGCCGCCGCCCACGTCCAGCTTTACAAGGCACTCGGCGGCGGTTGGTCCGCCGGTTCCTAACACCCCTTTTCATGAAGTCACCCGATTCCGCCCCAGACCTCGCCGCCATCCTCGAACGCGGCAAATCCCGGCCGCTCCGCAAGTGGGTCACCATCGCCATCGTCGCCGCTGCCCTCGGTGGCGGGACTTACTACTATCTCAATCGTAGTTCCAAGGAGGCTGCGGGCCCCGAATACGTCACCCGCCCCTTGGAGAAGGGTGAAATCTCCATCGAGATCACCGCCACCGGCACCCTCACCCCGACCAATCAGGTCATCGTCGGCAGCGAACTCTCCGGCACCATCTCCGAGGTCTATGTCGATACCAACGACACCGTGACCAAAGGCCAGGAACTTGCGAAGTTGGACACCATCAAGCTGATCCAACAAACGGAGCGCACCCGCGCCAACCTGCTCTCCACCAAGGCCCGCGTCAGCCAGGCCGAGGCCACCGTCCGCGAAACTCAGGCATCCTACGGAAGACAACTGGAACTTCACAAACTGAGCGGCGGACAGACACCGTCGAAGGCCGACATGGACTCCTCGCAAGCCACCATGGAGCGCTCGCAGGCGGACCTGGAAAGCGCGCAAGCCTCCGTCGCCGAGGCCGAGGCAACCGTGAAGGCGAACGAGCGAGATCTCGAAAATGCCGTCATCCGCTCGCCCGTCAACGGCACCATCCTCCTCCGCAAACTGGAAGTCGGCCAAACCGTCGCCGCCTCCTTCACCGCGCCCGAGCTTTTCACCATCGCGGAAGACCTGCGGAAGATGGAACTCGTCGTCGCCGTCGCCGAATCCGACATCGGCCGCGTCGCGAAAGGCCAGGCCGTGGAATTCGAAGTCTCCGCGTGGCCGAAGCGGATTTACAACGCGAAGGTAAAGAAGGTCTTCTTCGGCTCCACGCTCACCAACAACGTCGTCACCTACAGCGCCGAACTGGAGGTCGACAACGACGACCTCAGCCTGCGCCCGGGCATGACCGCCACCGCCGACATTTTCATCGAGCGCAAGGAGGACATCTTCACAGCCCCCAACTCCGCGCTGCGCTTCGACCCCATGGCGGCGGCAAAGCTCGGGCAAAAGGACGACGGCGACCGCACCATCGTCCAGCAACTTTCGGGAAGCGGCCGTCGCTGGGGACGCAGCGGCTCCGACATTCCCGCCGGCCCGGCCAAAAAGGGCTCCAGCGTCTGGGTGCTGAAGGACGGCGAACCCACCGAGATCAAGGTCACCACCGGCCTCACCGACGGCAGCGATACGGAAATCACCGGCGAAGGACTTGCCGAAGGAACGGAGCTCATCGTCAGCGCCAAGCCCGTGATCAAGCCATGAGCAACCTGATCGAACTGCGCGGCCTGACCAAAACCTACGGCCGCGGCGACGCCGCTTTCCAAGCACTGTGCGGCGTGGACATGGACATCGCCCGCGGCGAGTTCCTCGCGGTGATGGGCCCCAGCGGCTCGGGGAAATCGACCCTGATGAATCTGTTAGGCTGCCTCGACACTCCGACCACCGGCCACTACCGCTTCGATGGCATCGCCGTCGAGACCCTCAACAAGGACCAGCGCTCCCTCCTCCGCCGCCACGCCCTCGGCTTCATCTTCCAAGGCTTCAACCTGCTCGCCCGCACGTCCGCTCTGGAAAACGTCGAACTGCCCCTGCTCTACCGCGGCTACACCCGCAAGCAGCGCCACGAACTGGCACGCCAGGCACTCGCCAGCGTCGGCCTGCCGGACAAGGAGCGCAACACTCCCTCCGAACTCTCCGGCGGCCAACAGCAGCGCGTCGCCATCGCCCGCGCCATCGTCACCAGTCCCGGCACGCTCTTCGCCGACGAGCCGACCGGCAACCTCGATTCCAAGACCACCGGCGAGGTCATGGAACTGCTCTGTCGCCTCAACGAAGACCTTGGCATCACCGTCCTGATGGTCACCCACGAGGACGAGGTGGCCCACTACGCCAAGCGCGTCGTCCTCGTCCGCGACGGCCTGATCGGCTCGGACAAACCCAACTCCAACCGCATCGCGCGCACCCGCTGAGCCATGTTCTGGAACGCCTTCATCATCGCCCTGCGCGAGATCCGCCGCAATCTGACCCGCGCCTTCCTCACCGTGATCGGCGTGGTCATCGGCGTCGCCGCCGTCGTCACCCTGGTCACCCTCGGCCACGGCGCCACCGAGACGGTGAAAGCCCAGATCGAAAAGGTCGGCAGCAACCTGCTCACCCTCCGCCCCGGCCAGGGCTGGGGCCCGCAATCCGCACCGCTTTTCAGCCAGGACGACGTGGACGTGATCCGCGAACAAATCCCCGGCATCCGCTCGGTTGCCCCGATGGCCAACACCAACGTCCAGGCCATCTCCGACGAGGAAGCCCGCCAGACCGACATCCAAGGCACCACACCGGAGTATTTCCCCATCGGCAACTGGGAGATCGCCGACGGCCGGATCTTCACGGACGAGGAAGTCGTCGATGGTGCCACCGTCGCCGTCATCGGCGAGACGATCCGCAAGGAACTCTTCCCAAGCGGCGACGCCATCGGCCAAAAGATCCGCCTGCTCAACACCGCCGTCACCGTGATCGGCGTGACCGTGGTCAAAGGTCAGGCCGGCTGGGGAGACGACCTTGATGACAACATCATCATCCCCATCACCACCCTGCAACGACGCCTCAACGGCCAGCTCTCGAAACAGAATCTCGGTCAGATCATGATCTCCACCGAGGACGGCTACCCCAGCGAAGCCGTCGTCGCCGACTTGAACTCGATGATGCGCGAGCGGCGGAACCTCACCCGCAACCAGCAGAACAACTTCTCCGCCTTCGACAGCCGCCAGATCGCCGACGCGGTCAGCTCCAGCACCAAGGTCATGACCTCGCTGCTCGCCGCGGTCGCCGGCGTCAGCCTGCTGGTCGGCGGCATCGGCATCATGAACATCATGCTCGTTTCCGTCACCGAGCGAACCCGCGAGATCGGCATCCGCATGGCCATCGGCGCCCGGGCCCGCGAGGTGATGCTCCAGTTCCTGGTCGAAGCCGTCACCCTCTCCTGCGTCGGCGGTCTCTGCGGCATCGCGCTCGCCTACGGTCTCTGCGTCTGGTTGGCCGAACTGGTCGGAGCGCCCTTCACCTTCGATCCCAAGATCAACGGCATCGCCTTCATCTTCTCCGCCGCCATCGGCATCCTTTTCGGCTTCATGCCCGCCCGCCGCGCCGCCAGCCTCGACCCCATCGAAGCCTTGCGGCATGAGTAGATGGTGGATGGCAGATGGTGGATGGTAGATCAGCAGCCACCGACAGCCTGCCCTCTCCATCTACCATCTACGATCTTCCATCTAAGATCTACCATCTACCATCTACCATCTACCATCTCCAAATGCGCCTCCTCGTCATCGAAGACGATCCGCTGCTCCGCCACAGCCTGACCGAAGGGCTGCGGGAGGAGCTCTACGCGGTCGACACGGCGGCGGATGGCGAGGACGGACTGCTCAAGGCGCTCGCCACCGACTACGACGGCATCGTGCTCGACGGCATGCTCCCGGGCATCGACGGCTGGGAATTGCTGCGCCGCCTGCGGCCGGAGAAAGCCACGCCGGTCCTGATGCTCACCGCCCGCGACGCCGTGCCCGACCGGATCCGCGGGCTCGACGCCGGGGCCGATGACTACCTGACCAAGCCCTTCGATTTCGAGGAATTGCTCGCCCGCCTCCGCGCCCTCATCCGCCGCAGCTCGGGCCTGGGATCGAGCTTGTTAGAGATCGACGGTATTGAAATCGACACTGCCGCGCGCTCCATCCGCCGCGACGGCGAGACGATTCCGCTGACCCCGCGCGAATACGGCCTCGTCGAATACCTCGCCCTCCACCGCGGCAGCGTCGTCAGCCGCACCGAACTCTACGAGCACCTCTTCGACGAGACCGATGACACCCTTTCCAACCTGCTCGACGTCCACGTCTCCAACGTCCGCAAGAAACTCGGCTCCTCCTTCATCTCCACCCGCCGCGGCCACGGCTACTCGATCGAATGAAACGCCTCTTCCGCTCGGTCCGCTGGCGCCTGCTTCTCTGGTACGCGCTCATCCTGTTAGGGCTGATCACCGGCCTCTGCCTGCTGGCCTTCCGCCTCACCGCGGACGACCGCACCAGCCAGATCGACCGCGAGATCCGGAACTTCCAAGGCACCTTCTTCCGCAGCCTCTTCGCCTCCCAACCGCTGCCAAACAAGGACGACCCGCCGAGCCTCGACGAGATCCGCCAGCGGCTCCGCAATCCCGGCGATGCCTCGTCCTTCCCGCCCGAACTCCACGCCCTCTTCGAAGGTGGCAGCGGCGGGACTTATCTCGCCTGCTGGGACAACGACGGCTCGGAGCTGTTCATCTCGGCCAATGCGCCGGGCGACCTTTCACCACCACGCCCGTCCAGCGACGGATCGACCGCGTATGTGGAGAAAGGCCATCGTCGCGAACAGCACCGCATCAGCCCCTCCGGCATGAGTTCGATCATCGGCCGGGACATCGCCGCCGAGCAAGCCGAGCTCCGGAATTTCGGCCTGCTGCTCGCTCTCGGCGGCGCCGCCGTCTGGCTCGCCGGCCTCGGTGGCGGATGGTGGCTCGCCGGACGCGCCTTGAAACCGATCGACACCATCGGCCGCACCGCCTCGCGCATCGCCGCCGGCAACCTCGACGAGCGGATCGAGCTCGCCCGCACCGACAACGAACTCGACCAGCTCGGCGGTGTGCTCAACGACACCTTCGACCGCCTCGCCGCGGCGATCGAACGCCAGAAGCGCTTCACCGCCGACGCCTCCCACGAGCTGCGGACTCCCGTCACCATCATCCTGTCCGAAACCCAGCGCGCCCTGAAGCGCGAGCGCGAGCCGGAGCAGTACCGCGAGATCCTCGCCAACTGCCGCACCGCCGCCGAGCGCATGCGCGCCCTGGTCGAATCACTGCTCGTCCTCGCCCGCCAGGACCTGCCCGCCTCCGGGACCGAACCCGTCCCCTGCGACCTCGCGGAAATCGCCGGTGGCGTCGCCGACCTGCTCCAGCCGCTGGCCGATGAACATTCGATCACCATCCACCGCGAGCTCTCTCCCGCCCCGCTCCAAGGCGACCCGCATTCGCTGGCGATGATCGTCCAAAACCTGGTCTCCAATGCCCTCGTCCACCCGCCTTCGGGCAGCCAGGTGTTCCTCAAAACGACGACTACCGCCGACTCCGTGGTCCTCGAAGTCCGCGACAACGGCCCCGGCATCGCCGCCGAGCACCTGCCCCGCCTCTTCGACCGCTTTTACCGCGCCGACTCCGCCCGCGGCCAGGCCAGCGGCCACACCGGACTCGGCCTCGCCATCGCAAAGACCATCGTCGAGAACCACGGCGGCAAGATCGAGGTCGAGAGCGCCAACGGCACGACGTTCCGCGTGATCCTGCCCCGCGGTTGATCGGACCCAAACGCGACAATGGACCGCAGCGTGTACTGGACCGCGGATCTTTAGTCCGCTTCGACGGTCGGGGATCTCGAGCGGACCAAAGTCCGCGGTCCAGTAAACCGAACGTCCTACCTGCCCCCCCAGATTCCTCTTGCCCATCCCGAACTCCACCGTAACGATAAATCTCGTCATGACAAACCCCGTCACGTTCACCCGCGCCCTCGCCGACGACACCCGCTGGCGGATCGTCCGGCTGGTGATGGACGACGCTCTCTGCGTCTGCGAGCTCGCCGACATCCTCGGCATGCCGCAGTCGTCGGTCTCCAGCCACGTCCAGGTCATCCGCAAGGCCGGCCTGCTCGAAAGCGAGAAGTGCGAGAAGTGGACCTATTTCCGCATCACCCGCGAGCACCTGCCGCTGGTCCGCAGCATCGCCAAACATTTCGCCGGCGAGGAACCCCACCCGGAGGACCGAACCAAGGCCGCCAAACGACTTTCCCAGCGCGATAACTCCTGCTGCCCCGGCCCCAAACAGCTCGCCACCCGGCGCAAATCCAAAGCCACGCCATGAACCTCTCCGAACTCAAATCCCTGCTCCGCGAGCACGCCGACCGCCACTTCCGCATCCAGCTCCCCGATGGCGCGGCGGTCCCCGTCTCCTTCCACGTCACCGAAGTCGGCCGCGTGCAAAAGACCTTCCTCGACTGCGGCGGCACGCTCCGCGAATCGCTCACCTGCCAGCTCCAGATCTGGGTCGGCCAGGACTACGACCACCGCATCGAGACCGGCAAGATGGCCGCCATCCTCGACAAGGCGAAGGCTTACCTCCCCGACGAATCCATCCCGGTGGAGATCGAATACGAGGACCGCGTGATTTCCCAATACACCATCGCCGGCCACGAGATCACCGCCGACGCCGTCGTCCTGCAACTGGCCCACAAGCACACCGAGTGTCTCGCGCCAGAGCTCTGCGGCCTACCCTCCCTCAACCGCCTCCCCGCCATCGGCGAAAAGGCCCCCTGCTGCGGCCCCGCCGGTTGCCGCTGATCACCTTCACCCTCTAACAACATGGCAACCCGCATTGGAATCAATGGCTTCGGCCGCATGGGACGTCTGGCCTTCCGCGCCGGTTGGGACTTTCCCGAGCTTGAATTCGTCCACCTCAACGAGATCGGCGGCGATGGCGTCACGTCCGCCCATCTCCTCGAGTTCGACTCGGTCCACGGCCGCTGGAACCGCGAGATCAGCGGTTCGGCGGATCAAGTCCTCGTCGATGGCTGCCCGATCAGCCACAGCAGCCACCAGGACTTTTCCCGGGTGCCGTGGGGCGACCTCGGCATCGACATCGTGCTCGAAGCCAGCGGCAAGTTCCGCACGCCGGAGCAGCTCGACGCCTACTTCAAGGCCGGCGTGAAGAAAGTCATCGTCGCCGCCCCGGTGAAAAACGGCGCGCTCAACATCGTGATGGGCGTCAACGACCACCTCTACGACCCGGCTCGGCACCACCTGCTCACCGCCGCCTCCTGCACCACCAACTGCCTCGCCCCGGTGGTAAAGGTCATCCACGAGAAAATCGGCATCCGCCACGGCATGATCACGACCATCCACGACATGACCAACACCCAGTCGATCCTCGACACCCCGCACAAGGACCTGCGCCGCGCGCGGGCGTGCAGCCAGTCGCTGATCCCGACCTCCACCGGCTCCGCCACGGCGATCGGCATGATTTTCCCCGAGCTGTTAGGAAAGCTCGACGGCGTCGCGGTCCGCGTCCCGCTGCTCAATGCCTCGCTCACCGACTGCGTGTTCGAGGTCACCCGCCCGACCACCGTCGCCGAGGTGAACGCCCTTCTCAAGGACGCCGCCGACGGACCCTTGGCGGGCATCCTCGGCTACGAGACGCGCCCGCTGGTCTCGGTCGACTACAAGGACGACCCCCGCTCCTCGATCATCGACGCGCCATCGACCATGGTCACCAACGGCACCCAGGTGAAGATCCTCGCCTGGTACGACAACGAGTGGGGCTACGCCAGCCGCTACGCCGAGCTCGCGCAAAAGGTAGCGCGTTCACTCTAACACGCCCATGAACCCCGCATCCGGCCGCCGCAACTACGCCATCGTCACGATGGCCTACTGGGCCGACACCCTGGCCGACGGGGCGATCCGGATGCTGGTGCTCTTCTACTTCTATCAACTCGGCTACAACGCCCTGCAGGTCGCCTCGCTGTTCCTGTTCTACGAGTTCTTCGGGATCGTCACCAACTTCGCCGGCGGCGTGCTGGCCTCGCGCTTCGGCTTGAAGAGCACCCTGTTCATGGGACTCGGCACCCAATTGGCCGCCCTCAGCATGCTCGCCTTCATGCCCGCCTCGGGCTTGACCGTGACCTGGGTGATGGCGTCGCAGGCCTTGTCCGGCATCGCGAAAGACCTCACCAAGATGAGCAGCAAAAGCGCGGTCAAGCTGGTGGCCGGCGACGGCGAAGGCCGGCTCTACCGCTGGGTCGCGCTGCTGACCGGCAGCAAGAACGCGCTCAAGGGCGTCGGCTTCTTCACCGGCAGCCTGCTGCTTTCGCTGATCGGCTTCCAGGCTTCCATCGGCGTGCTGATGGCGGTCGTCGGCATCGCCCTGCTGCTCGCCGCCGTGCTGATGCGCGGCGGCCTCGGCGATGTGAAGTCGAAGCCGAAGTCCGGCCACCTGCTGTCGAAGAACCGCGCGGTCAACCTGCTCTCGGTCGCCCGCTTCTTCCTCTTCGGCGCGCGCGACGTCTGGTTCGTGGTCGCGCTGCCGGTCTTCCTGTCCTCCGTCCTCGGCTGGAAATTCTGGCAAGCAGGCGGCTTCATGGCCGCCTGGGTCATCGGCTACGGCATCGTGCAAGCCGCCGCCCCTTCCATCCTCCGCGGCAAGGATCCCACCGGCAGGACCGCCACCCGCCTCGCCTTCGCCCTCGCGCTGATCCCGCTGGTCATCGCGGCCGGCCTTCACTTCGGCTGGCACCCCGCCACCACGGTCGTCGGCGGATTGATCGTCTTCGGCATCGCCTTCGCGCTGAACTCCGCGGTCCATTCCTTCCTGATCCTCGACTACACCGACCACGACAAGGTCGCGATGAACGTCGGCATCTACTACATGGCCAATGCTTGCGGACGCCTCGCCGGCACCGTCCTGTCGGGCGCGCTCTATCAGCTCGGCATGCGCGACGGCGGCAGCGCGGGACTGGTGCTTTGCCTGCTCGCCTCGGGCGGATTCCTGCTCGCCACCGGCCTGATCTCGTTGCGGCTGCCAGCACGCAATCGTTCGACCAGCCGCACAAGCGCCCCCTGAGCCCCCGTCGCTCCTGCCACGAGCCAGGTGAAGGCCATCGTCCAGTCCAGAGGAGCCCTGGACTGCGTGCAGCCCGCTGCCGATCTCCCTTCGCCTGCCTGCTGGCGGAGACGCCGGCCCTTCCCACCCACCACCCAATCCCCGCTTGCAATGCTTCGGTATTTTGCTAAATAAATATTCATGGAGTTGAAAGAACGATCGCGGGTGTTCAAAGCCCTGGGCCATCCGGCGCGTCTGGCGATCGCCGACGAGTTGGCCGGTGGCGAACGCTACGTGTGCGAATTGCTGGAACTCCCCGCGCTTTCCAAACTGAGCGGCCCCACCGTTTCCCAGCACCTGCTGGTGCTCAAAACCGCAGGCATCATCGCCGACGAAAAGCGCGGCAAGAACATCTACTACCGGCTCCAGATGCCCTGCGTTTCCCGAATCTCCCTCTGCGTCGGCGAACGACTCAATCCCGCCACCCGCTAACCTCAAACCCATGAAAACCATCCAAGTCTACGACCCCGCCATGTGCTGCTCCACCGGGATTTGCGGCACCGACATCGACCCCGATCTCGTGAACTTCGCCGCCCTGCTCGCGCAGCTTGCGAACCATGGGATCCAGATCGAGCGGCACAATCTCGGTCAACAGCCGATGGCCTTCGCAAACAATGCCGCGGTGAAGGAGCTGCTTCAAAGCGAAGGCACCGCCGCCCTTCCCGTGATTTTCTGGGACGGCGAAATCCATCTCAAGGGCCGCTACCCGACGAAGGAGGAACGTCCGGGCTGGATCCGGCCCGCGCTTGGAAAGGAAGTGGTCTCATCATGAAGCTTCCTGCCTATCAGCCCGATCCCGCCGCCACGACGCGGTTTCTTTTCTTCACCGGAAAAGGAGGCGTGGGGAAGACCTCGCTCTCCTGTGCCACCGCGTTGAAACTCGCGAATGCCGGCAAACGGGTACTGCTGGTCAGCACCGATCCCGCGTCGAATCTCGACGAGGTGCTTGATACCCAGCTCTCCAATCACCCCACCCCGATCGCCGGCGCGCCGGGGCTGGACGCGATGAACATCAACCCCGTCGATGCCGCGGCCGCCTACCGCGAGCGCCTGATCGGCCCGATGCGCGGGCTACTGCCGGAGTCGGCGCTGCGCAGCATGGAAGAGCAGCTCTCCGGCTCCTGCACGGTGGAGATCGCGGCCTTCGACGAGTTCTCCGGCCTGATCGGCGACCCCGCGGCGGCGAAAGACTTCGACCACGTGATCTTCGACACCGCGCCGACCGGCCACACGCTGCGGCTGATGAGCCTGGCGAAAGCGTGGGACCAGTTCCTCGACTCCAACACCAGCGGCACCTCCTGCCTCGGCCCGCTGGCCGGCTTGGAAAAGCAGCGTTCGATCTATGAAGCCACGGTCAACACCTTGGCCGCCGCCGCCGCCACCACTTTGGTGCTGGTGAGTCGTCCGCAACTCTCCGCCTTGCGCGAGGCCGAACGCACCGCCGGCGAACTACGCGCACTCGGCGTCGGCAATCAAACCCTCGTCATCAACGGCAGCTTCGAAACGAAATGCCCCGAAGACCGGAACGCCCAAGCCCTTCAACAACGGGGCATGGCCGCGATGGCCGCCGCGGCCGCGTTCATCGGCAGCATGCCCGCCTTCATCGTCCCGCTGCGCCCGATCAACATCCTCGGCCTCGACGGACTGCGCGCGCTGCTGAAGGAGGACGACGACACCACGACCACTTCGTTCCACCACCCCGACTGGACCGCCCCGGAAATGGAAAGCCTCGAGGACCTCGTGGGCTCCATTGAAAAGCAAGGCCACGGGGTCGTCATGACCATGGGCAAGGGCGGCGTTGGCAAGACCACCGTCGCCGCCGCCATCGCGGTCATGCTCGCGCGGCGCGGCCATGCCGTCCACCTCAGCACCACCGATCCCGCCGCGCATCTCGCCCAGACGCTCGCCGGTCAGGTGCCCGGCCTCACGCTCAGCAAGATCGATCCCGCCGCCGAGACCGCCGTCTATCAGCAGGAAGTCATGCAAGCGCAGGGCGCGGCGATGGACGAGGCCGGCCGCTCTCTGTTAGAGGAAGACCTGCGCTCGCCCTGCACCGAGGAGATCGCCGTGTTCCGCGCCTTCGCCCGCGAGGTCGGACAGGGCACGGAGCGCTTCGTCGTGCTCGATACCGCGCCGACCGGCCACACCCTGCTGCTGCTCGATGCCAGCGAAGCCTATCAGCGCGAACTCGAGCGCCAGGCCCGCAGCAGCCAGCCCGAGGAAGTAATGCGGCTGTTAGAGCGGCTGCGCGATCCCGCCTTCACCCGCATGCTGCTGGTCACCTTGCCCGAAGCGACACCCGTCCATGAAGCCGCCGCGCTCCAGGAAGACCTGCGCCGCGCCCGCATCGAACCCTTCGCGTGGGTGATCAATCAAAGCCTGCTCGGCTGCGGGTCCTGCGACCCGCTGCTCCAGCGCCGCGAGGAAGCCGAGCACCGCTACCTGCGCGAGGTCGTGGAAAAACACGCCGCCCGCAACGCCTGGCTCCCCTGGCAAGCCGAGGAGCCCACCGGCCCCGACGCGCTGGCACGCCTTGCAGCCTCGAAACCCCATGCGGGCGCCGCCCTGCCATGAGCCAGGAAGCGAAATCCATGAACCTCTTCGAGCGCCAGCTCACCCTCTGGGTCGGCCTGTGCATCGTCGCCGGAATCGGACTCGGCAAGCTCGCGCCCGACCTCGCGAAATCGCTCGATTCCATGGCGATCTACGTGAACGACGCTCCCGTCGTTTCCATCCCGATCGCCATCTGCCTGTTCTTCATGATGTATCCCATCATGGTGAAGATCGACTTCGGCGAGGTCGTGAAAGCAGGCCGCAATCCGAAGCCGGTGCTGCTCACCCTGCTGGTAAACTGGGGCATCAAGCCCTTCACCATGCTCGGCATCGCCACCCTGTTCCTCGGCGGCTTCTTCAAAGACCTGCTGCCCGGCACGGAGGTCGTCAAGGACGGCAGCACGGTCGAGCTCTACCGATCCTACATCGCCGGGGCCATCCTGTTAGGCATCGCCCCCTGCACCGCGATGGTGCTGGTCTGGAGCCACCTCGCGAAGGGCAACCAGGGCCACACGCTGGTGATGGTGGCGGTCAATTCCCTCACCATGCTCTTCCTCTACGGCCTGCTCGGCGGCTGGTTGCTCGGCGTGAACAAGATGCCGGTGCCCTGGGAAGCCCTGCTGCTGTCCGTCGGCATCTACGTCGCCCTGCCGCTGGTCGCCGGCTACTTTTCCCGTGTCTGGATCATGAAGGCCAAGGGCCCGCAATGGTTCGCGGAGAAGTTCCTCCGCTTCCTCACCCCGGTTTCCATCATCGCCCTGCTCGTGACGCTGGTTCTCCTGTTCAGCTTCAAGGGCGAGACCATCCTCGCCAATCCGCTGACCATTCTGTGGATCGCCATTCCGCTGGCCCTCCAGACGCTGCTGATCTTCGCGATCACCTACGCCGCCGCGAAACTCCTACGTTTCTCGTACGAAGACGCCGCGCCCAGCGCGATGATCGGTGCGTCGAACCACTTCGAAGTCGCCATCGCCACCGCCGTCATGCTCTTCGGCCTCAGCTCCGGTGCAGCCCTCGCCACCGTGGTCGGCGTGCTGATCGAAGTGCCATTGATGCTGCTCCTCGTCCGTGTCTGCCAGCGGACGAAGGGCCGGTTCGCGGCTTGAGGAAAATTTCATCGGTCGAAACCGTGACCATTTCTTCGCCGTATGGTTCTTGCCCGGCGGCGGATAGCCCCGAAGCTCATCACTTTCACCCATGAAATCGACCCGCCGCCATGTTCTCCAAGCCGGCCTCTTCGGAGGTCTTGGCAGCCTGCTTTCCTCCGCCCACGCCGAAACGCCCGCCGCGCCAGCAAAGCGCGTCCGCGGCATCGTCTTCATGGTCTCCGACGGCATGAGCCACGGCGTTCTGCCGCTGGCCGAAGCCCTTTCGCAGCAGACCCGCAAGCGCTCCACCCGATGGTGGGAACTGTTGCAAGCACCCGCAGCGGTCCATGGGACGATGGACTGTGCCTCATCCAATTCACTCGTCACCGACTCCGCCGCGGCGGCGTCGGCCTGGGGCGGCGGTCAACGGGTTCCGAACGGCCAGATCAACGTGACCGACAAGGGTCGCCAGGTGGAGCCGATCGGCGTGCCGCTGCAAAAGAAAAAGTGCCGCCTCGGCCTCGTCACCACCGCGACCGTGACCCACGCCACGCCGGCCGGCTTCGCGGCGAACACTCCCGACCGCAACGACGAGCAGTCCATCGCCACCCAGTATCTCGACCGCGCCGAGATCATCCTGGGCGGCGGCTCGCAGTTCTTCGATCCCGCCAAGCGCAAGGACAAGCGCGACCTCTTCGCGGACTTCGCCAAGGCCGGCTACGAGGTTCTCCGTAACCGCGAGCAGCTCCTCGCCGCGAAGTCGCCGCGTCTGCTCGGCACCTTCACCCCCGGCTACCTGCCCTACTCGGTGGATCATTCCAATGACGAGGCACTGACCAAGAATGTGCCCACCCTGGCGGAGATGACCGCCGCCGCCCTGAAGCGCTTTCTCCCCGGCGACGCGCCCTTCCTCCTTCAAGTCGAAGGCGCCCGCATCGACCACGCCGCCCATGCCAACGACATCGCCGGCATCCTCGGCGATCAGCTCGCGTTCGACGACGCCATCGCCACCGTCATGGCCGCCATCGCGGGCCGCGACGACATCCTGGTGGTCGTCACCAGCGACCACGGCAACTCGAACCCCGGCCTCAACGGCATGGGATCCTCTTACCGTCGCACCAACGAACTCTTCAGTCGCATCGCCAAGATCAAGGCATCCCACGAGCGGCTCTTCGCCGAGTGGAACTCAAGAAAGGGCGGCACCAAGGAGCTGACAGCATTGGTGCAAGAGCGTCTTGGCTTCAAGCCGACCGATTCCGAAGCGGCCACCCTGCTCGACACCATCGGCGGCAAGCCGGTCCCCGAGTGGAACCACCTCCTCGCCAACCCGCCCGGCATTCTGGGCCAGATTTCCGGCAACCACACCGGCATCGGCTGGACCGGCACCGTCCACACCGCCGACATGACCCCGATCACCGCCGTCGGCCCACAATCGGAGCGCTTCCACGGCCTCGTGCGGAACGACAGCGTGCACGGGAAGCTGCTGGAGCTGCTGCTGGGGTAGTCCGGCTTCGGGCACCCTTCCTTGGCACTTGGCACTTCTCCCTTGGAACTTAGCCTCCCCCTCCATGCCCCGCGCCGTCATCCACGGGATCTACACCTCCCCCGGCCACAACTACTTCGGCCACCACGACCGGACTCCGGACGAGCACGGGATCGTGGAGCACGAAGCGGTGGAACTCATCGCCGGCAAGGGCATTCCCGGTGATCGCTTTTTCGAATGGAAGGACGACTACAAAGGACAGCTCACCCTGATCGACCGCGGCGTGATCGATGACATCCGCCAGCACGCCGGGAACCCCGATCTCCCCGCCTCCGTGTTCCGCCGGAACGTCGTGATTTCCGGCGTCGACCTCAACCGCCTGGTCGGCCGCGTCTTCCGCCTCGGCGACGCCTTGCTCGAAGGCACCCAGAAATGCGCCCCCTGCTACTGGATGGATCAGGCCTGTGGCAAAGCGGGCACCGAGAAGCTGATGCACGACCGCGGCGGCCTCCGCTGCCGGATCCTCGAAGGCGGGACGATCCGGACCGGGGAAGTCGCTTTCGAAGGCTGATTCGCCGCGGCCTCCCCTGGTGGCGTGGCCTGCCGATGATTGCATCCTTGCCAGCTCCGCAATCGGGCGGACAACTTCAGGGAATGAACAAACAGCGGATATCCAGCATCGCCCTGTTCCGCAGCCTGCCGCCGCTGTTCAAGGCATCGTGGTTGCTGATCGCCGCAGGAGTCGTCGGGATCGCCACGGGTTACACCTTGAAAATGGCCGCTCCCGGCTGGATCGGCGGCACCCTTTTTCTCATCGGCTACACGCTCGGCCTCTGGCCGATTCTCCGGTCCCGCCCTTCCGGCGAGGCGGGCGGGCTCTATGTCACCGGACTGGTCATGAGCACGGTCGCCGCGGCCTTCTTCCTCGCCATCCAGGTCGCGATGGGTGCCCTTTTGGGCGGCATATTCCTGATGCTCGGCCGCTTCCACGGGGAGGTCGCCCTGAGAATCCTCTACTTCATCGCGGTCATGACGTCGGCCACGGTCCTGATCTCGATCCCGCGCGCCGCCCGGATCGTGAGCGCCAAAAACGGTTAGGCCCCGTGCGCCGTCATTTCTCCTCCTGCTTTTCCTCCAGGAAGCGCTCGAACGGCTTCTGGCTCGCCGCCTTGCCCACCCACTGACGGCCGAATTCGCCGTCCTGCCCGAGACCAACTACGAAGCCCTTGTAGTCGGTCCCCGCCTTGGTCCGGTAGTCGTAGGTGACCTCGAACTTCAGCTTCCCGTCTTCCGCGACTTCCTTCGTCTCCGACTTGTAAATGCCCACGCCGTTCCCGACCGGCCCCAGCCAGTGGATGGTGACGAAATGCTTGCGCCCGTGGATTTTCGTCAGCGTGACCTCGACCGCCCGCTTGTCATACTTCGTCCCGGCCCCGTTGCCATCGAGCGAAAGGGTCTTGGCCACGATCTGCGGGTCGGGATGAACATCCGCCGCAGCGACGTACTTCTGGTCGGCCTCGCTCAAGTTCGCCAGCGGGATCTTCGCCCGCTTGCCGCTGCCGAGGAGGATCTCGGCCGACTTCTCATCCTTGCCGACCAGCTTCCCGGTGACCTTGCGGCCTTTGGTGTCGGTCCAGTCGCGCGAGGTTTCCGCCGCGGAGGAAACGAGGGCCAATCCGAGCATCAGGGGCAGAATGATTTTCACCCGGGCAGGCTATCCATCCAGGCCCTCCCCACAAGACCATTCCGCCGCGTCCCGGCTGCCGCGGCTTTTCCGCGGTTGGCGGGCACGGAAGATGCACCTCTCGCGGCTCGACTCCCCCGTCCACGGCTTTCACCATCACGCCACCACATGTCCCGCAGAACCAAGATCATCATCACCCTCGGCCCCGCGACCGAGGCGGAGGAAACCATCGGCCAGCTGATCGACCGCGGCACCAACGTGTTCCGGCTCAACATGAGCCACGCGAAGCACGACTGGGCCCGCGAGATGGCCCGCCGCGTCCGCCGTGCCGCCGCGGAACGCGGAGCGCACGTCGCGGTGCTGTTCGACCTCACCGGCCCGTCGATCCGCACCGGCGACCTCGAAAAGCCCTACGACCTCAAGATCGGCGACATGGTGGAATTCCGCAAAAGCGACGCCGCGCCTTCGACCGAGCTTTCCACCACCGTCAACTACGGCGGCCTCATGGACGACGTCGCCGAAGGCCGCACGCTGGTCGTCGACAACGGCACCATGTTGATGGAAATCAAGGTCCGGAAAGACGACCGCATCATCTGCGAGGTGAAGACCGCCGGCAAACTCGGCTCCCGCCGCCACATCAACCTCCCCGGCACCCGACTCAACCTCCCCGCCCTCACCGACAAGGACCGCGTCGACCTCGCCCTGGCCGTGGAATGCGACGCCGACTACGTCGCCGGCTCCTTTGTCCGCGATGCCGCCCATGTCCGCGAGCTGCGCGAGGCAATGGAAGCGCTCGAAGGTGGCGCGCAGATCGTCGCCAAAATCGAGGACCAGGAGGCCATCCGCAACATCGACGCCATCATCCAGGCCACCGACGTCATCATGATCGCCCGCGGCGACCTCGGCGTGGAAGTCGAGTTCGAGGAACTGCCGATCCTCCAGCGCCGCATCGTCAAGCGATGCCACGAACTCGGCAAGCGGGTCATTGTCGCGACGCAGCTCCTCGAATCGATGATTCAAAACCCAACCCCGACTCGCGCCGAAGTCACCGACGTGGCCAATGCCGCTTACGAGGAAGCCGATTGCCTGATGCTTTCCGGCGAGACCTCCGTCGGCCTCCACCCGCTGCGCTGCGTCGAGGCCCTGGTCCGGATCAGCATGCGGATCGAGCGCACCGGTGGCCTTGGCTACGGCCAAATGGTGCTCCTGCGCGACGAACGCCAGAAAGCCGCCCGCGCCGCGGTGATGCTCGCGGACTCACTGCCGGACGCCCGCCTGATCGTCCTCACCCGCCGCGGCGTGATGGCGAATCACACTGCCATGTTGCGCCCGCGCACCAACGGCTTCTACGCCTTCACCCCCAAGGACCGCGTCTGCCGCCAGCTCGCCCTGACCCGGAACGTGGAGGCTTTCAAGCTGCCATTCGCCGCCACCATCGACGAAACGATCCAGCGCGCGGTGGAAATGCTCCGCCAGGCTGACCTCGTGCGTCCGGGAACCCCGCTGGTGATCGTGTCGGACATCCTTTCGGACCACTTCGCGGCGAACTCGATCCTGCTGCATCATGCCTGATGCACCGTGACCTGGGTGAACGGAATCACCCAGCCGTGCTCGTTGCAGGTCTCGACGCAGGTCCGATGGATCAGCCGCTCGAGCACGTTCGCCCGGGAGGCCACTTCGCCGGAGAAATCCGCGAGGATGGCGAAGTCGAGGGATGACGCCGAGGCGGAAGCGAACTCGACCTTCACCGACCGGAGCGGTTCGCGGCCGACCGCCTCGACCAGCTTCGGCTCCAGCGCCCGCTGCAGGATCTCCGGCACCTCGCAGGTCGCAATCCCCTGGAGCTGGTAGTCCACCCCGAAGGTGACACTGATCCTGAACCCGTGGGACAGGTTCTCGGGATTCTGCTCGATGAACTCCGCCGTCGCATAAGTCTTGAGACTCCCGCCGAGCCGCAACACCACCACCACCTCGGGCGTCTGCTGGATGATCTTGCCGTAGGTTCCGTCGGCCAGCCTCACCCAATCGTCCGGGTGGGTTGGAAACCATGGCTCTTTCGGGACTACCGGACGCGAATGCAGCGGCATCACATCCCGGACCGGCAACCGGAGCACCCCGCCCGCGAGCTGCGGATTACTAAATTCGCAGTAGAAATGAAGCCGGTCCACTTTCCATGAAATCCCCTCGTAGACCAACCGCTCGCCTTGCCTCACGGACCCGAGGTTGAGGATCACCCGGATTTCATCGATGAAGGGAGGGAGGGCCTGTTTCGAAGCCCACAGCAAGCCCATCAGCAGGACGATCATCAGGGTCAGGATCAGCCAGTCGCCGCGGAGATAGATCACCAGCAGGGCCGCCGAAAATGCCAGCAGTCCGGCAGTCGCGATGACGACCAGGTCGGCGGACCGCGCCATCAAGCCCTCCTCGCCTTTGCCGCGATGGAGCGGGGTGAAGCGGCGGATCAGCCGGTAACCGCGCCGAACCCCGAAATACACCGCCAGCGAGATCCCCAGCGCCAACAGAAGGTTCACACCACGACTTTTCCAGAAGTCCGAGATGCCGCGCGACACGAACTCCCAGGCACCGGGCGTGTTCTTTTCCCGCTCCTCGATCTGTCGGGACAGGGTGCCGGTTTGGCTCAGCGCCTCGTCGAGGCGGTTCGACCAGAGCTTGCGGGCGCTCTCGAGCTCGATCCGGATTCGGTCCTCTTTTACCGCGGCCAGAGTCGCGGTGACCCGGTCCAGCGCCGCCCGCGCCAGCGCCTCACGCTCCTGCCAGACCGCCAACTCCGACCGAAGCTCCGCCATCTCCCGCGGCTTCGCGGTGGCTTCCCTCATGCTGTCGAGCAAGGGCTTGAGCAAGTCCCGGATCTGACTGTCCGGCGAGGCGGCCTCCTCGGCCTCGCTCAGGTAGGCTTTGTCCTCCACTCCGCTGGAAATGATCCGAAAGTTCTCCCGCAGTTGGCGCACCCGCTCCCGCTGGGCGTCGATTCGCTCGGCCCGGTCCAGCTTGGCACCCTCCGTATCGGCCTTATCCAGCTCCGCCCGCATCGCGGCGAGATCCTCCTCCGCGGTCGCCAAAGCCGGCGCCAGGCTACGCAAGGTTTCCAGATTCTTCGCGATATCCGCCGGCGGCGGCATGGCCTCCGGCTGCTGGGAGAATCCGGTCCCGGCTGCGAAAAGAAGGGCTCCAAGGAGGTGACGAAACGACATGATGACACCCTAGGCGCGGCCGCAGGGTGTCTCAACCACCGATCACCCCGTGCCAGGACCAGAGCGTGGGATCCAACTCGCTCCGCGCCGCGGCAAGCACCGCTTCCGCGCTTCCGGCTTCGCGCAGCACCGCGAACATCGTCGATCCGGAACCGCTCATCAGCGCACCGGCGACCTCCGGACGGGCCAGCAGCCAGGCCTTCATCTCGGCGAGAAAAAGATGCTTCCAGAAGACCGGACGCTCGAGGTCATTCACCAGTTCGCCCCACGGAAAGACCTGGGCGGCGAAATCAACGCCCGGCAGCTCCGCCGAGTCCGACCAGCGCCGGTAGGCATCCGGCGTGGCGACGCCGAAGTCCGGCTTCAGCAAAAGAACCGGCAGCACCGGCGGCCCCTCCGCTTCCTCGATGACTTCGCCCCGACCCGTCGCCCGCGCCGCCGGCGGGCCGAGAAAGAAGGGAACGTCGGAGCCGAGAATGGCCGCAATTTCCATCAACTTCGTCACTCCCAGCGGATTCGGGTTGAAATGGTCGAGCGCGCTCAGGGTCGCCGCCGCATCGCTGCTGCCGCCACCGAGACCGGCACCATGAGGAACTCTCTTTTCAAGGGATATGCGGAATTTCCCGTCAAATCCGGAAGCGTCGCGATAGGCCGCCAGTGCCTTCAAAACCAGATTCGACCCGTCCGCCGGCACCCCTGGATCGTCGCAGGCGAAGGCATCCGATTCCGCCGGGGTGACGGTCAACCGATCCGCCAGACCCGGCAAGCGGACCATCAGCGAATCGATCTCATGAAACCCGTCCTCCCGCTTCCGCAGCACCCGGAGGGAAAGGTTCAGCTTGGCGGGGGCGTCGATGACGAAAGGATCGTTCATGGGGTTTGCTTGCGGACGATGAGCCCGAGCATCCGCCCGGTGCAGCCTTTTTCGATGCGGTAGCTGTAGTAGACCGAAAGATCGCAGGCCGTGTTCGCGCCCTGGTCGTGGAATTCCCCCACCCCGGCCGCTTGCGCCTGGCGGGCGATTTCCCCGGCGAAGTCGATCTCATAGTCGGGAGGCCGGATGCAGGGACCCAGCACCACCACCAGATCCGCCGGCCGGGTGCCGAACTGAACTCCCATCTGCCGGATCGCTTCCGTCAGGATCCCCAGTTCCGATCCCTTCTTTCCGGAATGCAGCATGCCCACCGCGCCCGTTCCCCGGTCCGCCAGCCAGATCGCCCCGCAATCGGCCACGTAGATTCCGAGCAACTCCCCGGGTGACCGCGTGATCAAGCCGTCCATTCCGGGCACCACCGGCAGACCGTCGCCGGCAGCGATTGTCGCCGCATCGGGTACCAAGGCCACGCCGCAGCCATGCACCTGCTCCGCCCGCCACCAGCGGTCGCGGCCGAATTCCCGCGCCACGATCTCCTCATGCCGCGGACGCAAGCGGGCCAGCGTCTCGTCCCGGTCGGTGCTGACCGGAATATCATCCAAGCGACCGATCCAGGCCGCCCGGAAGCCGGTCAAGCGGTTGATCGGATCTAAAAACGAGAGCGCCTCCGTCACGGGCACAAACCGTAACGGAGGCGCGATCGATCCGCCAAGAGGTTATTCGGCGTCCTCGTCGCTCACGCGATAGCGCGTGCCCGAATGGCGCGCTTCGTGTGCTCGACGGCCTCGGCCTGGTCCTCATCCATTTCGGACAAGATTCCCGCGAGGTCCGTGGCAATTTCCTTCCGCATTTTTCCGACCAGCTCCACACCCTTGTTGGTGATGCGGACCATGATCTTGCGGCGGTCTTCCGCGGCGTGGACCCTCTCGACGTACCCGAGCTTTTCCAAACGATCGACGAGGCCAGTGGCCGCGGCGGTCGAGTGTCCCATCTTTTTCGCGATATCCGACATGGTCAGATATTCTTCGCTCGAAAGGTAGGCGAGGAGGAAGAACTGGGGGAACGACACGTTGCCTTTGTTGAGTTCGTTGGACAGGTTCAGGATACAGCTTCGCTGCGTGAACAGGACGAAGTCAGCGAGGCGATCTGCATCGGCATGCAATGAGGCGCTGGACGCGCCTGTGGTGCTCAGTTTCATGGCTGGTTGTAGTATTCATCTTTCGGGACATGTAAGGGAGCACAGCCTTTGCGGGGGAGAACCTAACAAGGGACCCGGACTGTAAGCAAGACTGAATTTCAAATTTCTCACCTAACACTCAGGATTTGGCTCCATCGTTTTGAAATTCATGGCTTTGCAGGCGATTCAGGTTCGTTTTTTTGGACTTCAATTTCTGGCGTGGCCCGTTCCGGGGCGGGTGAAACTACGGATTCGTCGTCTTCTCCGCCCCCCAACGATCTGTAATATACAGCATCCCCGACTTTCGCCACTCCTGAACGAATATCTGCGGCAACATTCTGACCGAGCTTTTCGCCGGTGACCACCAGATTGGCGGTCCGCCCCTCGGTTCCAACACCGGACAGCAAGCCTCCGTCCGGCACCCGCCAAGGCCCGTAAGCTTCGATCAGGACGAAGTCGCCCCCGGCGGGAACATGGGCCACCCGCCCGACCAGCCGGGGTTTGGTATCGGCTCCCGCGGCCTCCACCGGCTTTTCCCCGAACCAGGAGCAGGAGGAAACAAAGAGCAGGCCCCCGAAAAGGATCGATCGCATGCCCCGGATTGGGACAGATGGAGGGCCACCGTTCAAGCCTTGCCGGATTTCGTGAGATTTCCTCGCCGTGATGGTTGACGTGAATCCGCCGCTGTGTTCAACCTCCGCGCGACGCGAGTCTCCATGGATCGGTGGCTGAGTGGTCGAAAGCACACCTTTGCTAAAGGTGCGTACTTCAAAAGAGTACCGAGGGTTCGAATCCCTCCCGGTCCGTTTCTATTCTCTCCAACGGCCTGCAGGATTCTGCGGGCCGCTTTGCTTTTCAGCCTTCGCTCCACCCTCGGACCGGGAGGGATGAGAACCCTTGCCGCCGGCCCAGGGTTCGAACGCAGGAGCGAGCTTCGCGAGCAAGTTCAATCCCCGCGCAGCGCACGCTGGCATGGCCGCAGGCAATCCCTCCCGGTCCGCCAGTCTTCACCCGTTCGGCCAGCAGCTTCCTGCGGGCCGCATTGTTTTTCAGCCTTCGCTCCAC
>JBIPNO010000105.1:0-13158 GCA_044372775.1 Haloferula sp. | reverse complement strand
TCTTCCACAACGGCACGTGGAGCGGCTGGCGCGAAACCCTGCGGAGGATGCCGAAGCACCGGATGCCCGACGGCCTGCTCTCCGACACGCGGGTGGCCGCGTCCATGGTCGACCTCTGCGGGATGGACGTCCTCGACCGGCTGCCCGGCCGCTGGGTGCTCTTCGAGCGCGACTTCACCGAGCTCTACGGCGACTGGCGGGACTGTCGCGGGATGCGCGCGAGCAACCTCGGGTTCCTCCACGAGCTACGCGGCCAAGGCGGCTGCCCGGGGAGCTATTCCCAGCCCTTCCTACCCCTTTCCGACGAGTGCGGCACCCCGGACTTCTGATCCACCCGCCCTCGTCCTTCCAACGCGAAACCACGACCCCAAACCACGATCCCATGAACCCGAAGAAATGCCATGTCCAAGTCGGAGCGCCGGTGAACCGGAGCTTTCACCCCACCTTTGAAATCGACGCCCATGCCCTGCTGTGGGCCAGTGCCAAGGGGCGGAACTTCATCCCTGCCACCGCGACGATCGGCCGGAAGGCCTACTGCAACCAACCGCTGCGCCAGGAGCCGCTGCCGGATGCCCGCAAGTATCCGGTGCTCATCGAGCGGATCGGCTACTGGGAGACGGTGCTGGAACTCGACGACCCGCAGGTGGTGCTCGGAGCGGCGGTGGTGGCCGCGCTCAACAGCTTCCACGACCTGCTCGGCGACAGCCCGCTGGCCGCGGATCCGGCGCGGTTCGTCGCCACTATCACCGAGTCCGCCCGCGAATGGGCGGAGGAGTGCTTCAACGCGTGAACCCTGAACCCCTGACACCATGAACCGCACCTACAAACTGATCGCCAGCCGGGGGACCGAAGTGATCTTCGACGACCGCATCGATGCGCCCACTCCCCGCGCTGCCCGGCACGAACTCAAGAACCGCCTCGGACTCACCAGCCTGAGCGGTATCGTCTACTCCATCACTGAGATCCCGGTGGACCTGATCCGCCAGATCGTGGACGCCCGTGTTGCCGAGCTGGCCGGCGGGGCGCCGATGCAAAGCCCGGTGCCACCCGATGTGGAGGCCATGGTGATGGAACGCCTCCAGCCGATCCTGCGCCGACTGGCAGCCTTGGAACGAACGCCCGATGAACTCGAACGCCCCGCGCGCTTCGACCCGCTCGCCATCCTACCGGATGCCCCAGGCGAAACGCCCGAGCCGAACGAACCCGACTGGTCCCTCGTGAAGCGCCACTTCCGCCGCTACCGGGATCCGGCCAAGACGGCCGCGAAATACGGCATCAACGTCCGCGACCTGAACGCCCGCTCCAGAAGGGAGGGCTGGGAGGCATGATCGAGGTGAAGCGCTACCGGAAGCCCGATGGCTACCCGTCCCGCTACTGGGGCGTCTACGTGGATGGCGAGCTGCTGGCCGTGGTGCTCTACCGCAAGGGAGCCATCGCCATCGCGGACATGCTCATGCGCGGGCGCTACCGAAAGGAGGCCGGTGATGCCGCGTAGCTCGAAGCCCCGGGCTGTGCCGCCACCCGTCCCGCCCACTTGCTTCATCCCGTCCTGCCCTGCGGATTTCGTGGGGCAGGCGGGCAAGGTGGCGGAGGTGCTGCTGCGGAAGGCCGAGCGGCTGCGGACCACGCCCGACCAGCCGCTCAAACTCCTGATCTCCGGTGCCCCCGGCATCGGCAAGACGAGCCTGGTCAACCTGATTGCCCGCACGCTCGCCCGCCACCCCGTTGCCATCGAGGACGTCAACGGCCGGGAAGTCGGGCTCGACCTGGCCCGCGACTGGACGCGCCACCTCGGCTACGGGTCGATCTTCGGCTCGTGGTCGATCAAGGTGGTCAACGAACTCGACCGCTGCTCGAAGGACGCGCAGGACCTGCTGCTGACCTATCTCGACCGGATGAAGCCCGGCCAAGCGTTCCTCGGCACCACGAACCTCGATATCGGCAGCCTGACCGAGCGCTTCCAAACTCGGTTCCAGTCGGTCCGCCTCCAGCCCCCCGCAAACGAGGATCTCGCGGCCTTCCTCGCGAGGCGGTGGGCGGTCCCCATCACCACTACCCGGATGATCGCGGAGGGGGCTCAAGGGAACGTCAGGGCGGCGATGGGGGATTTGGAGCTGTGGATGGGGTAGGGGGGATGTTCAGATCCCGTCGCCCCCCGGGTCCGAGGATCCGGCAACTTTCACCACCCGGAAGTAACGCTTCGGCTGGTTCTCGATGCTGTAGAAGCGCGTCACCACACCGCCAGTGCCGACGATACCGGTCTCCACGGTTTCCCAGTTCTGGAGGTCGGTCGATCCCTCGATCCGGTAGCGGAGGCCGTTGCCCGCATTGAAGCGGAACTCGACCGCGGTCCGGATAGAGGAAATTGCATCCGGAGTGCTTGAATCCAGCGTCGGGTTGAAGCCGGTGTTGATCTCGAACAGGTCATCGAAGCCGTCCCCGTCACTGTCCTTGGCCGCCGGGTTGGTGCCGTGGGTGACGACCTCGGCGAAGTCGGACAGCCCGTCGCTGTCGGTGTCGGCGAGTTTCGGGTTCGAGCCGTGGGTGTTGATCTCCGCGCCGTCGGTCAGACCGTCGGAGTCGCTGTCGTCGAGCACCGGATTGGTCTGATGGGTGTTGGTCTCCGCACCGTCGCTCAAACCGTCGCCATCGGTATCGGAGGCGAGGGGATCGAGGCCAACGCGCTCGAAGAGGTAGCCGGCCGCGATGAATTCAGCCGCAGCATCGGCCCACTGGTTGCTGTTCTCCATCAGCACGGCGTGGTTCTCCGCGGTGCCGCCGTCCGGTTGGCCGTTGAGCCAGCGGGAGTAGGCCGGGGCGTTGCCGTCGCTCCACAGCCAGGTTCCCTCGGTCGCGGCGTCGGACAGGCCGAACCACAGGTAACCCTGAGTCGCCTTGCGGGCGCGGCCTGCCATCCGGTTGAAGTCGTTGGCATTCGGGAAGCAGGCCAGACGTCCGCGGCGGGTGGAGGCATCTGCGGCGGCTTGTGCCTGAGTGAAGCTTCCTTCGATCAGCGTGAAGAAGCGGCCCGGGTGGCTGAGCTCCGCGCCGTCCGAAAGCCCGTCGCCGTCGGTGTCCGCCTTACGCGGGTCGGTGCCGTGGGTCGAGATCTCCGCGAGGTTGGTCAGACCGTCACCGTCCTGATCGGAGGCGGCGTCGTTGGTTCCGTCGCCGTTCGTGTCGGCCAGCTTGGGGTTGGTGCCGGTCAGATTGATCTCTTGGCCGTCGCTGAGGCCGTCGCCGTCGGTGTCGGCATTGGTCGGGCTGGTGCCTGCGGCCCGCTCCTGGCCGTCGTTCAAGCCGTCGCCGTCGGCATCCGCCACGGTCGGGCTGGTGGCGTAGCCCATTTCCAGCAAGTAGCCGTCGCGGATGGTGGTGGAGGAGCGATCATACCACTTGCCGATTTCCGCGCCGCCGCCGCCGCTGACCTCGGCGAAGTCGAGGCTGTTGCCGCTGGTCGAACTCGGGCGGCCGGTGCCCCAGGGCGCGAAGCTGAAGGACTCGCCATTGACCCAGGTCCAGGTGCCGTCCACCGCGGCGTCGCTGGCTCCGATCCACAAGCCTGTGAAGTCTTCGAAGGCATTCTCCGCAAGGTTCTGCAAGGCCCGGTCCCAGCGGTCCTCGGTCGGGAAGCTGGCGAGGTCGCCACCCTTGCTCCGTGCATCTGTGCGAGCCTGCTGCCAGGTGAAGGAACCGGTGACGATCGAGAAGCGGCCGACGCCGAGTTCGTAGCCGTCGCTCAGGCCGTCGCCATCGGTGTCGGCCAGTGCTGAGTTGCTACCGTAAGTCACCAGCTCGTCATAGGCGGTGATACCGTCGCTATCGCTGTCGGACAGGTCCTTCTCGAAGGTAGCCCCAACCGTCTTGTCGGCGTCCATGGTGATGGTGAGCGGGTTCTCGGTGCCCGAGGCGTCGCCGGTCCAGCCGGTGAAGCGGTAGCCGGGGTTGGGGACGGCGGTGAGGGTAGCGGGGGTGCCGGGGTCGTATTCGCCGGAGCCGGTGATCGAGCCGTTGCTGGTTACGGCGATCGTAACAATCGCTTGTCCTCGTTCCGTGTGATTCAAAGCCTCGACCTCGGTTTGGCTCAAAGCTCTGTCGTAGATTCGTAGGTCGTCGAGCGAGCCCTTGAAGAACCTCTCTAGAATTCCGTTGAAGCTAAACCAAGCCCCAATCTGGAGCGGGGCTATACTGCTGGGAGAATGTAGATATGCTTGATCCTGTTGGCCAACCAATGCGCCATTTACATAAAAGAGATATTTCATGGTGGTTGCGTTTCTTACGAAAACTAGATGATTCCAGCCTTCGGCACGCCACTGCTCAAGCCCGTTAGATTCAATATCGTAGCCTTGTGGGTTGTCCGCGCCGACCCCTAGGCCGAAGGTTGTTGTGTTGACGTTGCAATGTAAGTAGCCCAATCCCCAACTGTCTCTGTGGATCACTGACCAAAGGGAGTCCGGTTGGGAGTATTTCCCCCAGAAGCTGAAGGTTAGATCCTTGCCGGCAGTGATGGAGGTGGGAACACGGATGGTGGACGAGGTTCCATTAAATTGGAATGCCGCTGAGGGTTTTGACAGTCGGTCAGGAATCGCGACGACGTCTGTTAGGGCGCCGTTGTTGCCCCGGCCCGTTTCATCCTTCGCATCCCCGTTGAAGGGCCAGTATGCGAGCATTCCCTTACTAAACGAATTGAACTTCGTCGCGTCCACGGGGCTTGTCTTCTCTTTCACCTCCAATCCGTCTGGCACACCGTCCCCGTCACTATCCGCCGCGCCTGGCGTCGTTCCGGTGTTCGATGGCGATACGTAAACGCCGGTGTTCGTTTCAACGGCATCATCCAAGCCGTCGAAGTCGGAGTCTGCGCCCTTTGCCATCGTCATGGTGGCCAGCACGAAAACGATTGGCTTCAGAATCGACTTGATGGGGTGGGAATGTTTCATACGGAATGGCGATTTGTTGGGGATTGGTGAGGTGGAAGAAAAGGAGTTCATTTGGCCTGAGTCAGTTCCAAAGCTGTGGCGGTGGCGTCGCAGGTGATGTCCACCAGCTTTGTCTTCTGGCGTTTTGCGGCTGCAAGGTTCGATGGCGAGGGATCGGCGGCGAGGGCGGGTAGGACTGGTGCGAGCAGGGCCGCGGTGGCAAAGCGAATTTGGGTTCCGTTGGAGTTCTTCGGATCAGGTTTCATTGGAGAGGGTGGACGTGAGATTGTTACTTGGACAAAACCACCGCCCCGGTCCGGAAGGCTCCGGTTCGTCCTGCCACCGGGATCTTCACAAGCCCGGCACCGACCACCGCGTCGACTTCGGCCGATGGGAAGAGGACTCCGCTCACCGCAGCCTTGCCGTGGATGATGCCGGATGTGGAGGCGGCGACATCGAGGGTGCCGCTGAAGCTGCCGATCTTAGCGTTCACCGAGCCTTGCCAGGGAGCCATCAGGCGGCCGGGGATTGGGACGGCGGCGAGGTTGAAGCTGGCGTCGAGGGCCAAGGTCTCGGGCAGGGTGGTCGACCACGATGGATCGGGGAGGCCGCCACCTTCGATGACGACATTCCGGAATCGCTCCTGGATCAGCCCCAGTGCAGCGGCAAGCGCTGCTGATGTGGTGGCTGCTCCATGGGCCCGTGTCCCCACCTCGGCCGGAATCGGCCCGAAGCCGCTGCTGTAGCCAAGTTCCGCCGTATCGGTCGCCCGATACCACCAGAGCTTTCGATCGATCTTCGCAAGCGCAGTGGCCGGGACTCCGCCCGTCTCGTGAAGGGATACCACGCCGCCGATCCGCGACGAGAGGTTGCGGTAGGGCTTCAGCCAGAGCAGGGCCTGGCCGGTTGCACCGAGCTTCATGCTGCCTTTGATCGGCTGCGCGTCGCCGAGCTGGCCAGTCAGCGTGATGCTGCCCTTGGTCGAGATCACGCCGGTCGCCCAGCCGATGCCGGCGGGGATCAGGAAGCCGTCCTGCTCGCCTTGGTCGATCACCATCGTGAACGCCTTGGTGGCGGTGGGCAGTTCGGAGCCGCGGGCGAGGCGGAAGCCGCGGAGGGTGCCTTGGGCGTGAGTGCCACCGGCAAGCGCGTCTGGACCGCTGACGCTCAGGGTCATGGATTGCGAGTTCAACCCAGTTGCCGCTGGGAAGCTCATCGTCATCGAGGCGCTTGTCGCTGCGGGATCGAGATCGAAGGTCCCTGTGGCCTTGCGGATGGTGGTGGATCCGGCCACGTCGAGGCTTGCGGACCATTTGCCCGGGGAGCTCAAGGTGGCGGTGAGCAGCCCTTGCGGGAGGCCATTGGCATCTTCCAGGAGGGCTTGCCAACTGCCGGTGAGCGAGGTCGGGAAGGCTCCGACTGGCAGGCTGAGCGGGATGCTTCGCACCACGGTCGTGCCATTGAGCACCTGGATCGTCAGTGCGCTGGTCAGCGCCTTGCCCGTAAGCTTGCCTTCGAGCACGCCGGTGGTGGCGTTGAAGGTCATGCCGACCGGCAGCTTGCCGACCAGCTTGTAGGTGCCTTGGAACCCGAGTTCGCGCAGGTCGAGCCGGACCCGGTCACCGATGCGCGGCTTGAAGGCATCGGTGCTGCCCTTGAAGACCAGCTCGTAGGTGTCGCTCAGTCCGTCGCCGTCGCTGTCGGCGCTCTTCGGGTTGGTGTTCCGTTCGTTCACCTCGCGGCCGTTGAGGATGCCGTCGTTGTCCGGGTCCTCGTAGGCATCGGCGATCCCGTTACCGTCGCTGTCCTGGGACATGGGATTGGTGGTGGTGAGGCTTTCCTCCTGCAAGTCGCCCAGACCGTCGTTGTCGCTGTCACCGGAGAGCGGGTTTGTTCCGCGGGCCTTCTCCTCACCGTCGCTGAGGCCGTCGGAATCACTGTCGGGCACATTCGGGTTGGTGGCGTCGGTGACTTCCTGCCCGTCGTTCACGCCGTCTCCATCGGTGTCTGCGAGGTTCGGGTTCGTGAGGCGGACGATGATCTCCTGGTAGTTGGTGAGACCATCTCCGTCCGGGTCGCGGGTGTCCTGGACGAAGGTGGCTCCGACCGTCTTGTTGGCGTCCATGAGGAGGGTGAGCGGGTTGGTGGAGCCTGAGACACTTCCGGTCCATGAGCCGAAGAGGTAGCCGGGGAGGGGCGTGGCGGTCATGGTGGCGTTAGTGCCATGCGCCAGAGAGCCTGCCTTGCTGAAGCTGCCGCCAGTCGCCGTGCCGTTGTTAGCCAGATTCAGGAGGAAGGTTGGAACCGAGCTGGCCAGCTTTGGATTGGTCGAGAACTGGATTTCGTAGCCGTCCGAGTAACCGTCGCCGTCAGTATCGGCGAGAAGCGGGTTGGTGGTCCTGGTCTTCTCGTCGCCATCGCTCAGTCCGTCGCCATCGCTGTCGACGACGAGAGGGTTGGTGCCGTCGGTGACTTCCTGGCCGTCGTTCACGCCATCCCCGTCAGTGTCAGCGAGATCTGGGTTGGTGAGTCGGACGATGATTTCCTGGTAGTTGGTCAGGCCGTCGGCATCGGGGTCGCGGGTGTCCTGAATGAATGAGGCAGCCACCGTCTTGTTGCCGTTCATCAGCAGCGTGAAAGGATTGGTCGATCCGCTTGCGTTGCCGGACCATGAGCCGAAGAGGTAGCCGGGGGACGGCGTCGCAGTGAGGGTCGCATTCGTGCCGTGGGCGAGAGTTCCCGCCTTGCTGAAGCTGCCGCCGGTCGCCGTGCCGTTGTTGGTCAGGGTGAGCGTGTAGGTCGGGAAGGACGTGTTCGATTTCGGGTCCGAGGAGTTCTGGACCTCGTAGCCGTCGCTGTAGCTGTCGCCGTCGGTGTCGGCCGCAAGAGGGTTGGTTCCGCGGGTCTTTTCGTCGCCGTCGTTGAGGTCGTCGGAGTCGCTGTCTGCCACGAGTGGATTGGTGGTGTCGGTGACTTCTTGGCCGTCGTTCACGCCGTCGGCGTCGGTATCAGCGACATTCGGGTTGGTGAGCCTGACGATGATCTCCTGATAGTTGGTCAGGCCGTCGGCGTCCGGATCGCGCGTGTCCTCCACGAAGGTGGCTCCGACGGTCTTGTCAGCGTCCATGAGGATGGTGAGTGGGTTAGTGGAGCCCGTTGCGTCGCCGGACCATGAACCGAAGAGGTAACCTGCAAGTGGGGTGGCGGTGACTGTGGCGTTTGTGCCACTGAGGTAGGAGCCTGCGCCACTTAGGGTGCCATTGACCGGAGTGGTGATGGCCAGTGTCCAGTCTCTTGTATCGATGACACTGCTGGTGGTGACGGCGTTGCCAACTGCTCCTGTCGAGGCTGAATTGCGGGCCAGCCGGAACCCAATATAGCCACTCGAACTTGTCGTCCCACCGTCGTAGTTACGGCTCGCGCTGCGGCAGGTGCTAGCAGTGTTGATCCAACAGCCGCCACGACGAAGTCGATACTCGCCAGAAGCATCGAAGCACCATTCCCAAACATTGCCGCTCATATCCCACAGACCTAGCTCGTTAGCCTGCTTTGTCGCTACGTCTTGAGCACTGATGCTGTTCGATGAATACCACGCAACCGTGTTAACATCATTGCTGCCGCTGTATTCGTAGTTCTTTGTCTTCACTCCTCCGCGGGCTGAAAATTCCCATTCCTTCTCGCTCGGCAAGCGATAGCCGTTGGCTACCTGATCAATAGTCGGCACGAAATCACCGGTCCGGTATACCGCAGGGCCCAGTTTATACACCGGGGCTAATCCCTCCTTCTGACTACGGGCGTTGCACCACTTCAAAGCCTCATACCAGCTCAGGTTGGTCACTGGTCGGTTCGGTTCCACTTCGGCGCCGGCGCTGCCAATGTCATATCCGTTTGCTGATGCCCAGGTGCGCACGGTCTGGAATTCGGACCACGTGACCTCGGTCTTGGCCATGTAAAAGGCTTCCACACTTTGTGGCCCGGCCCATGAAGAGGCGGGAAGAGAACCGGCCGCAACACCGGCGAATCCAGAAATTGGGGGCGGCTGCAAATCATTTGCCACCACCCTGAAGCGCGTCTGGGGCGTGAATTTCTTGTCCCAGTCAGCTCCGGCGTCCCAAGTGATGGTCTTGCTGCTGCCGACAGTGACGCCGTTTCCAATTGCACCGGTCACCGATGTCACAGGAACCGCCCAAGTTACCCCGCCATCGCTGGAGATTTCCAAAGTCACCTCCACCCTCGGGGTGTCCGCTGTCACGTCGTAACGGATGTCCACCAACTTTGTACCTTGTCGCTGGGCGGCGCTGTGGTTGGAAACGACAGGTTCATGAAGCAATGGGTTTCTGTCTTGCTCGATCTCGGTGCCGTCACCGATGTTGTCGCTATCAGTGTCGGCGAGCTCCGGATTGGTCCCGTAAATGATGATTTCTTGGTGGTTGGTGAGTCCGTCGGCGTCGGTGTCGCGGGTGTCCTCGATGAAGGTGGCTCCAACGGTTTTGTCAGCGTCGATCACGAGTGTGAGCGGGTTGTTGGGGCCGGAGGCGTCGCCTGTCCACGATTCAAAGATGTAACCTGGTAAGGGGGATGCGGTTATGAATGCATTCGTGCCGCTAAGGTAAGAACCCGCACCATTGATGCTGCCATTTGCCGGACTTTTTACTGTCAGTAACCAGTCGCGGGTGTCGAGAGTGTAGTTATTCGTTACGGAGCTGGCGACTGCTCCCGTCGAAGAGGAATTGCGAGCAACGCGGAAACCAAAGCTGAAATTATACGATAGGGTAGGCCCGCCATTAAAACTGCGGAGAGCTACTTGGCATCCGTAGGTGCCGTCATTCCAACCGCCGCCTCGACGCGCGTTTTGGGTTTCTGATGCGTCGAAGCACCATTCCCAGACATTACCGGTCATATCCCACAGATCCAGCTCGTTTGGCTGCTTCGTCGCTACCTCGTGGGCAATGCTGCTGTTTGACAAATACCAAGCCACCGCATTGATGTCATTACTGCCGCTGTATTCGTAATTCTTGGTCTTCAACCCGCCGCGGGCCGCAAACTCCCATTCTTTCTCGCTTGGAAGGCGATAGCCGTTCTCTCCGATTTCAATAGTGGGCACGGAATCACCGGTCCGATAGACAGCGGAACCGACTTTGTAGAAGGGCCGCATGCCCTCCTTCTCGCTGCGGGCGTTGCACCACTTCAACGCCTGATACCAATTTACACCCATCACTGGGTGGCTTGGCCCGTGGCCTGCCCCCACGCTACCAATGTCATATCCGTTTGCTGATGCCCAGGTGCGCACGGTCTGGAATTCGGACCACGTGACCTCGGTCTTGGCCATGTAAAAGGCGTCCACACTTTGTGGCCCGGCCCATGAAGAGGCGGGAAGAGAGCCGGCCGCAACCCCGGCGAATCCAGAAATTGGGGGCATATGCAAATCATTTGCAACTACCCTGAAGCGTGTCTGGGGCGTGAATTTCTTGTCCCAGTCCGCTCCAGCATTCCAGACGATTGACTTCCCAGTCCCCGCCTCAACGACGTTACCTACCGCGCCCGTTGCCGAGATTGTCGGAACACTCCAAGTCGTCCCGCCATCGCTGGAAATCTCCAGCGTCACCTTCACCGTCTGGGTGTCTGCCGTGACGTCGTAGTGGATGTCCACGAGCTTCGTTCCTGGACGCTGTGACGCCGTGAGATTTGACACCACGGGGTCCGCGGCGAGGGCGGGGCTGAGGCATGCGAGCAGGGCTACGGTCGCGGCGAGAAGGGGGCGGAAGGTCATTGGGTTGGATGGGGGAGTGGCTTTGGGAAGGTTCGCTGCGCGGCGAAATGAAAGCGAGGTTGGTTGACAGGGTGGGACAATTGCAGGGTGAGATTCGGCCGATTTTCGGCGGGCTCACCGGACTTCTATCACCATGCCTGAAACTCTAAAAACTCTGATTCTTGAGCGCTTGCATCCCTCGCAGTTTGTTGGTCCGCTGCACCACCTGCAACCGGAAAAGCCGGGCACGGCGATGAAATGCCCCCACTAGATTCGAGGCTGAAATGGTGACAAAACGATCGCTTGGAAGGCTTGCAAGTGGCTGATCGTGAGGAGGAAATCTATTTCAAGTGGTGACAAAGTTACTGGGTCCTCCCACCCCCATCCAAATCCTATGAAAGGAGCCATTTTCAACTTTACACTTTTTTTCGCGTCGAGATCGACCGAATTTGGCGCGACGGTTTGAGTTTTTGGGTCTGCAAATCATTGATGGATAGTGGACTGCGGCTTTCGAGGCTGGCGCTCTCTAACAGAAAATCGGGGCGTCCGGAGGTGTAAAGTAGTGTAAAGTACACCCCCCAAAAGTGTAAAGCTGGCGGTGCTTTTCGGCCCGGAGAATCGCGTCCTGGGGAACTCATTCGAAAGGGCCGTTCGGGAAGGTAAATTTTGGCGTCCAGCCGATGAGCTTTTTTGCACTTTTGATGCCGGCGAGCGTGGCTGGAACATCCGCCGGGTTGGCGGGCCGGTAGTCGATCCGGGGAGTGGATCCTGGTGGGGTGACGGCTTCCAGCATGTCGAGCACGGAGTGGTTTTTGCCGGTTCCGACGTTCAGGACGGCCGCTCCTGGACCGGGCCAGCGGACGGCCAGTTCGACCGCCCGGGCGACGTCGGAAACATGGGTCAGGTCGCGACGTTGGCTGCCGTCACCGTTGATGACGACCGGCTGGCGAGCCTCGATCTTGCGGCGGAACGCCTCGAGCGCGAGGTCGTGGCGCTGGCCGGGGCCCCAGACCGAGAAAAAGCGCAGGGCGACGAACTTCAGCCCGTGGAGCTTGGCGTAGAGACGCCCCCACTGCTCGGCGTGGAGCTTGGTGAGGGCGTACGGGCTCTGCGGTGAGGGAAGCGCGGATTCCTCGGCGGGAAGCGGCGTGTCGGGGCCGTAGACGCTGGAGGAGGAGGCGAGGACGAAGCGGCCGATGTCGTGCTGCCGGCAGTGTTCGAGGAGACGCAGGGTGCCGAGGACGTTGGTTGCCTCGTAGTCGAGCGGACGGTCGAGCGAGGGTCGGACACCGGCTAGGGCCCCGAGGTGGACGACGGCCGTGAAGTCGCCACGGGGCAGGGGATCGGAGCGGAGGTCGCAGCGGTGGAACCTGACACCGTCCGGGAGCGGCTCGGCCTGGGGCCGGTAGTCGGTGGCGGTTACCTGGTAGCCTGATTCGGCGAGGAGGCGGACGACGTGGCGGCCGATGAAGCCGGAGGAGCCGGTGACGAGGACGGGGATGGGAGCCATGCCCGGCGGCTGGAGTCAACCGGCCTGCACCAGGGCCACGAGACGGGCGATGGTCTCGCCGGTGAGTTCGTTCGGGCCGAGGCGCACGACCTTCCAGCCGGCCAGGCTCGCCTCGATATATTTCTCCAGATCGGCCGCAAAGCCTGCCCCGCGGTTGTGGCGACCGTTCACGTAGATGCCGCCCTCGATCTCGATAAGGGTGCGGCTCGGGAGGTGGGCGAAGTCGGCCCGCCACTTGCGGACGGGGTGGAACCGGAACTCCTTCTCCAACTCAGGGCCGCCATGCGTCCGCCACAACATCTCAAAGTGCTTTTCCAGCCTGCTGGGCGGCTTGGCTCCCCGGAACACCTTGCGGTCGCGTGAGGCCATCACAGGGGCAATCTCGGCTGGCTAGGATCGTCGACCGAACACTCGATCTCGTCGGTGGTCACCTTGGACACGCGGCAGGTCACCTTGAGCTTGGTGGGCGAGTGGGAGCGGTCGAAGGTGACGCGGAACCCGAGGCTGAACTTGCCGTCCTCGTCGGAGCTGTCCTCGGCTTCATCGAAGTGGACATCGAGGAGTTCCTTCACCGCATCGACGGCGGCACTGCGTTCGGCTTTGGAGAATTCGTTCATGGGAGTGGCTTTCGGGGTGGGTGTTAGAGTTGCTGGTAGATCGCGACGACCGGTTCGAGGTCGCGCTTGAGGGCTTCTCGCTGCTCGTCGGTGGCGGTGGCCAGGAAGCGGTCCCGCTGCATCCGCTTCCACCAGACGGAGATCCGGTTTACGTAGGGCAGGTGGTTCTCGATGCCCTTGTCGGCTTCCTGCGGTTCGAGGTCCTCGGCGGTGGCGATGCGGCCGAGGTTGAGCGACTTGCGCAGCCGGCGGGTGGTCATCCGGCGGCCGGCTTCCTCTTCGGCGACGCAGGCTTCGATCCAGTCGCGCTTTCCATCGTCTGGTAGCTTGGCGACCAGCCGGTGGTGCTCCCACGACAGCCGTTCG
>JBIPNO010000202.1:0-3508 GCA_044372775.1 Haloferula sp. | reverse complement strand
TCTGGACGCGAGAGGATCAATCAACTCCATCCGCAGATACCAATCACCTCATTCATGAATTCATAACAGTCGCATATCAAAGCGGTGAAAGAAGCCACTTGGATTTTAGGGTTCTAGGAAAAACTTGTTCGGCTGTGGCAGGATGCTCTCCATGGCGGAGTTGATCTACTACTGTGGAACTATGGATAGCGGAAAGTCGACGCTAGCTCTTCAAACTGCCCATAATCATCAATCTCGTGGTCGAACTGGTTTTATCTTCACCAATAAGGATCGCGCAGGAAGTGGCACGATATCTTCAAGACTCGGTTTATCAAGTCCCGCAATCGAAGTTTTCCCTGGATTGGATTTACACAAATATGTTGTAGACCATCTCTCAGTTGGCGAGAGAATCGATTACATAATCTGTGATGAGGCACAGTTCTATGAGCGATCTCAAATAGAACAACTCGCTCGAATCGTTGATGGATTGGGTATAGATGTTTACGCCTTTGGAATTCTTACAGACTTTAGAACATCGCTCTTTCCGGGATCAGCTCGCTTAGTTGAGCTGGCCGACCGTGTAAATACTCTTCAAGTTGAAGCACTGTGCTGGTGTGGCTCGCGGGCAACACATAATGCACGAACTATCGGTGGCACCATGGTGATTGAAGGTGAACAAGTTGTAGTCGGTGATGTTGCCCCTGGAGCTCAAGTAGCCTACGAAGTCCTATGCAGGAGACATCACATGCGACAAGTTACAGCCGGTGGTTCAAGGGCTGCTCATACATCTCCTCAAACACTTCCATTCAAGGATTAATCAACCTAGATTTAGAAGCAGCACACGAATAACCGAGAAGATGACTCATTAAAACGGAAAAGGAATTAAGGTATGAAGACTAAATCCTATGCAGCAATGACCGCTGGAGCCTCACTCGTTCCCTACGTTTTTGAAAGACGTGAAGTTGGCGATCACGATGTCGCGTTAAAAATCTCTTATGCCGGAATATGTCATAGTGACATCCATCAAGTGGCCGAGGAGTGGGGACCAGCTATATTTCCTATGGTTCCAGGTCATGAAATTGCAGGAGTTGTTACAAGTACGGGGAGTAAAGTTACAAAGTTTAAAGTTGGCGACGCAATAGGTGTTGGCGTATTCATTGATTCCTGTCGCACATGCAGTAGTTGTAAAGCGGGGCTACAGCAGTACTGCCTCAAAGGGATGGTTGGAACTTATAACGGTATGGAAGCCGACGGAAAAACCGTTGCTATGGGTGGATATAGCGATATTTTTGTCATCAATGAGGATTACGCATTAAAGATACCTCCAAACCTGGATTTACGGGGCGTTGCGCCGTTGTTGTGCGCAGGGATCACTTTGTACTCGCCAATAAAGCACTGGAAAACGTCACCTGGAATGAATGTTGCAATTATGGGCCTAGGTGGTTTGGGACATATGGGTGTGAAGTTCGCATCTGCGATGGGTGCTCACGTAACCGTACTTTCTCACTCCCCTAGTAAAAAAGCCGATGCTCTAGCTATGGGCGCCGATGATTTTGTTGCGACAAACGACCCTGAAAACCTCAAGGGTTATGAAAAGAAATTTGATCTAATTCTTAACACAATTAGCGCCGAGATAGTTATCGATGATTACCTCAATCTCCTAAAGCTAGATGGGACGTTAGTAGTTATCGGCCTACCTGGTCGCCCCTACAAAGTAAATGTTGGAACGTTGCTTAACGGACGAAGAAGGATTGCTGGATCAATGATCGGCGGGATCCCTGAAATTCAAGAAATGCTAGATTTTTGTGGCAAGAACAATATTCTTAGCGAAGTAGAGGTGATTGGCGCTGATTACATCAATGAGGCATATAAGAGAACAGTCGCCAGCGATGTCAAATACCGTTTTGTTATTGATGCGAGTACGTTTTGAAAAGGCAAAGTTCTGTTGCATGAGGTTTTAACAAAATTAAGATGGGCAAAAAAACCGCTAAATAGAGTGCATAACTAAAGCCAAAACAGGAGCCACCGCCAAGGCAGGAAGTAAGTTACCTACTGCCACATGCTTAATGTTGAGCAAACGCAAAGCAATACACATAAGCATTATTCCTCCAACTACAGTCATTGCATCGATCTGATAGCCATCCAGAATCTCGCCTAATCCGAGACCAACCAATGTCCATGAGGCTTGGTAGATGGCAACCGGAATAGCTGAGACGGCTACTCCCCAACCAAGTGATGTAGCAAAGGCCATTGCCGCAAAAAAGTCTAAGGTGCTTTTGAGAACCAATTGGTCGATCCCAGTTCCCATCCCATCACTAATACTGCCCAGAATTGCAAGCGGGCCGATAGCAAACAAAAGAGAAGCTGCAACAAAACCTTCAACAAAGGGTGATTCGCTGCTCGCTTTGAACTTTACGCGAAGGTGCTCCCCCAAGCCATCTAATCGATCCTCCAACTTAAGAAGAGAACCAATTAGACCCCCTATAAGAAGTGAGCCCAAAACGATCAGTAGTGTCCATCCCTGTGGAACAGATTCAACATAGCGTGATGACCACAGAGGAAGAACTGCAGAGGCAGCGCCAAGAATAAGGACTAAACCCAAAACATCTGTAAGCAGTACCCTCGTTTGCTCCTTCATGCGAGTTCCCACTAGCACTCCTAGGGTCGCACCCCCAACTATTGCAACAAGATTTATTACAGTGCCTATTCCTGGAAACATCATCCAAGTATAGCCGTTGTTGTTATACTCAAATAGTGCTTTTTTGGTTCCAAAAATTTCTTCGGCCACACACAACAGTTCCAGTTACACCGTGGACTGCCACATCACGCTGGGATCTTTCATTGAATCGATCGGTAATACTGTTTTTTGGACTTTTCATTTTCGGATTAGGTGACTCGCTGCTCATACAAAGTCAGATTGGTAATGCTCCATGGTCAGTGTTAGCGCAAGGAGTTTCAGAACTTTTTGAGATTTCACTTGGTTGGTCAACTTTCTTAATAAGCTCATTCGTTATGCTTCTGTGGATTCCCTTACGTGAGCGACCAGGATTTGGAACGCTCTCCAACATTGTTGTAATCGCAGTTGCAATTCAACTTGGCACCACAGTTTTTCCAACTTCAGATCGATTCCTTGTTTCTCTACTTTATTGCTTTCTTGGCATCGCTCTAGTGGGTGTTGGTTCAGCTTTTTACATAACATGTGGCTTGGGTTCCGGACCTCGCGATGGCCTGATGACAGCGCTTCATTCGCGAACGGGATTTCGCATAGGCAGGGTTCGACTGGTGATCGAAGCTTTCGTTCTCATACTGGGAGCGATTCTCGGTGGGACGGTAGGCCTAGGCACGCTTCTTTTTGCCCTGTTCATAGGCCAGGCAATAGCGATCTCTCTTGGTGTCGTTGCGCGGGCTACTTCTCAGTAATCATTAGGCTTAAGACCTTCCCAAGGCTGTGCGCCTAATCGCACACGGGGTCGCAAACACCCCCGATACCAAAACAGAAAGGTGAATTCATGCTGGATTCATTCTTTAA
>JBIPNO010000048.1:0-43634 GCA_044372775.1 Haloferula sp. | reverse complement strand
GCCCACCTTGGCCAGCTACACGCTGATGACGGCCGCGTCCTTCGATGGGATCACCCCCGTCCTGAGCGCGCCGGTCGCCGGCTATGAACTCGTGTTGGACGGGACCACCACGCTGAAACTGGTGCAATTGGGCTACGGCGCGTGGGCATCCTTCAATGGCGCGGGACCGAACCTCGACGACGACCACGACAACGACGGCGTGACCAACGGCGTGGAGTACTTCATCGGCGGACCCAACGGCAACACCACCGGCTTTACCGCGCTGCCGGGCGTGGTCGACACCGCGGGCGTGTTGAGCATCACCTGGCCGAAGGGTGCCGGCTACGCGGGAGTCTATGGCACCGACTTCGAGGTCGAAACCTCCGCCACGCTGAGCGGGACCTGGACCACCGAAACCCTCGGTGGCGGCAACATCACCGACACGGGAACGAGCGTGAAATACACCTTCCCGGGACCGCTCAGCGGCAAGAACTTCGCCCGCCTCAAGGTCACCGGCCCCTGAGCGGCGCGGCTTTGGACTCATCCCGGCGATCCCGCGGCAGCGCGGGGTCGCCGGGGCCGGGAATCCGCATCGCCCCCTCGGGACGATCAGCACTCCACCACGTTCACCGCCAGGCCGCCGCGGGAGGTTTCCTTGTACTTGCTCTTCATGTCGCGGCCGGTGTCGCGCATGGTCTTGATGACCTTGTCGAGCGAGACGAAGTGGGAGCCGTCGCCGGCCATCGCGAGGCGGGCGGCGTTGATGGCCTTCACGGAGGCCATCGCGTTGCGCTCGATGCAGGGGATCTGCACGAGCCCGCCGACGGGATCGCAGGTCAGGCCGAGGTTGTGCTCCATGCCGATCTCCGCGGCGTTTTCGACCTGCTTGGGCGTGCCGCCGAGGTATTCGACGAGCCCCGCGGCAGCCATCGAGCAGGCGACGCCGACTTCGCCCTGGCAGCCGGCTTCCGCGCCGGAGATGGAGGCGTTGCGCTTGTAGAGCATGCCGATCGCCGCGGCGGTGAGGAGGAAGCGGTGGACGCCGTCGGAGTGAGCCGGGTGCTTGAAGCGCACGGCGTAGTGGAGCACGGCGGGGATGATGCCGGCCGCGCCGTTGGTCGGGGCGGTGACGACGCGGCCGCCGGCGGCGTTCTCCTCGTTCACGGCGAGGGCGTAGAGATTGACCCAGTCGAGGATGGTCAGCGGGTCGGACAACGAGGCTTCCGGCGTGCTACGAAGGTTCTCGTAGATCGCCTTGGCGCGGCGCTTCACCTTGAGCCCGCCGGGGAGGATGCCCTCGCCGGAGCAGCCGCGTTTCACGCAGGCCTGCATGGCTTGCCAGATGGCATCGAGCCGCGCGCGGGTCTCGGCTTCGGGGCGGAGGGCGGCTTCGTTGGCGAGCAGGAGCGAGGAAATGGATTGGCCGGTGGACTCGCAGTGCTCCATCAACTCGGCACCGCAGGTGAAGGGGTGGGGCTGCTCGATGGCGGCGGGTGGCGGGGATTTCATCTCGGCCTCGCTGGCGATGAAGCCGCCGCCGAGCGAGTAGATCACCGCGTCGGCGAGCGCTTCGCCACTGCGGTCGAGGGCGGTGAAGTGCATGCCGTTCGGATGAAGCGGCAGCGGCTTGAGGCGCTTGAAGTCGAGGTCGGTCTTCTCGTCGAAATCGACGAGGTGGCCGCCGGGCATCCGCAAGGAACCGCTGCGGATCGCGGCGAGCATTTCCGGGATGCGGTCGATGGCGACGCTTTCCGGCTCCTCGCCGAGGAAGCCTAACAGGATCGCGGAGTCGGTGCCGTGGCCTTTCCCCGTGGCGGCGAGCGACCCGTAGAGATCGCAGCGCAGGCGGCTCACCTCCGCGGCCAGTCCGGTCGTCTCGAGATAGCGGACGAAGCGGCAGGCGGCACGCATCGGGCCGACGGTGTGGGAGGAGGAAGGGCCGATGCCGATGGTGAACAGGTCGAGTGCGGACAAGGTCATGGTACCGCCCGGCAGGCTGGCGGGTCGTGCGGAACGCCGCAAGTTCCGGGGAAAAATTGACCGTTTCCGCAACCGGGGATGGGCAACGGAGTCAAGCCTGGCGGACTCGGCCCGGGAGCCGGAGGTCGCCGCCGGTCGGACGGGTAGGGGATCGGCCGCGGAAGAGCGGTTCGGCGCGCTCTTTCATCCGCAGGGCGATTTGCGCGATTTCGAAGATTAGATGCGCTAAACCCTCTGGTTCTCGCCCGATGGATTGCACATGTTCCCACCAAATGGTCCATGCCGGAAAAGGTCGTGATGTCCCATCTGCAAAACAGGGACGGGTTGCCGATGCCGAATGGTTCCTTGCGAAGACCAGCTTTCCCGGAGGGCGGACCCAAGCCCTTTCCAACCCTCGTCGGGCTCCCGCTTTTCCGCGGGAGTCCGCGCCTCCCGCCACAAACCCAGAAACCCATGAAACCCACCAGACTCCTGCCGCTGCTTGCCTGCGGCCCCTTGCTTGGCTTCCAAGCGATCCGTGCCGGCCAGATCGAGGCCGACTTCAATGACATGAACCTCGGTGACACCCGGACCCGGACTCCCGCCGCCACCGCGAATCTCAACAACCTCAACACCGGCAGCGGCTTTCTTGCCGACAACGGCAGCGCGGATGGCGGTGCCGGCGAATACAACAACGACACCGGCGTTCTCCAATTCGTCGCCGGTGACCTCCCCGTTCCTCCCGGCGTCGTTGGATTTAACAGCGACCAGGGTACCAGCGGGGCAAGCCCGACCGGTGTTTCGATGTCTCATCTGGCAGGGAGTAGCGTCGGAGCCCGCATGCAAGACCGGCACTTCGCCAGCCCGCTGACCGGCAACACGGTGTGGTTCTCCTTCCTCGTCCGCCTCGACGGCCCGGATGCCGAAGGCCAGGTCTATTTCAACGCCCCGGTCCTGACCGGCGGAACCAGTTCATCAAACACCACCGGTGCCTTCGGTATCGTCTTTGGCGGTCCCGCCACCCCGGGCGCTTTCGCCATCAACCTGACTCCCGCCAACCGGATCTCCGCCCTCGTCGGCACGCCCGCCTCATCCCGTGTTTACTACGACGACCTCAATAACAACGGTGCCATCGACGGCACCGAGACCGACCGCAACGGCAACGGCGTGATCGATGGCGTGGAAGTTGGCAAGTTCAGCGTCGCCGGCATCACCTCCCACCTCGTCATCGGCCGTGTCACGGTGGACAGCGCCCCCGGCGCGCCGGACACCATCGACATGTGGCTGGACCCGGCGAATACAACGTCCGTGGGTGCCCTCGGTGCACCGACCCTCAGCGCCAGCAGCGACGAGGTCGATGCCGCCGGCATCTTCTCGGTCGCTTTCGCCGCGTGGCGTGAAAGCTCTCCCGTCCCTGGCGGCGGGCCCTACACCGACGGCGGCAAGACGGCCATCGACCATTTCCGGGCCAGCGACCTGGCGAACGCCTTCGACTTCGTCACCGGCAATGTCCAGGCGGATCCGAAGCTGGTGACGCTCACCAGCGGGTCGCCGAATTTCAACTTCGCCGGTGTCTATGGCTCCGGCACGCCGCTCAGCTCCGCGCCCCGCACCGTGATCCTCCGCAACGACGGCGCGACCCAGGACATCGTGATCAACTCGATCTCGTTCCAGAACGGCAACGCCGCCGGCGTCTTCAACATCACCAGCCAGCCGACCCTGCCGCTGACGCTCAACCCGGGCGACACCGCCAGCATCACCATGGTGGCCACGGGCACGGTTTTCTCCGCGCCCTTCAGCGACACGCTGGTCATCGACACCGATGAGGACGCGCCCTTCCCGCAGGATCTCTCCTTGCCGGTGGCCGCCACCTTCTACACCGCGGGTGCCCTGGTGAACACGAACCCGGGCTTCACCACCAACCTCAACGGCTGGCAGGACGACCTCTTCAGCAGCCCCGGCGGCTTCGTTCCGCGCGTGGTCCCGGGCTTCAACGGGACCGGTGGCATGGTCCGGATGCGCGGCCAGGGCGATGTGGCAGCCGGTGCTCCGGACAACTTCAGCCAAGCGGTGCTCAACGGGGCGTCCGATTTCGAATTCAGCTTCGTGCTCAGCCCCATCGCGACCTCGGAGTTCGCGAAATACGCCGGCGGAGCCCCGCTTGCCAACGACCGCACTTTCCAGGTCGTGATCCAGGCCGACTCGAACGTCCCCCAGCCGGCGAGCGGAACGGAGGGAACCTGGACGGATGAGTTCAACAACGACGCCTCCCTGATCAACCTCGCCTATCTTCCCGCCGCGAACGACCTCGCCGTTTGGGATTCCAGCGCCGCGGGAGGTGCCGGTGCCTGGCAGCTCCTCGGCGTGGGGCCGTTGACCGGATCGGTCGATGCGCGACCCGTCCCCGTCGTCACCACCGATATCGACAATGACCTGTTGGACGACACCTGGGAGCAGTCCTTCTTCCCGGGCGATCTCAACCAGCTCAGCGGTCTCGCCGGTGCGGACTTTGAATCCGACGGTGTCAGCGACCTCCTCGAGTTCCAGAAGGGCTTCAATCCGACTCAGGCCGATACCGACTTCGACGGCATCGATGACCTCGACGACCACGCCGGGAATGGCATCCTCAACGCCGCCGCGGGTGATACCGTCAACTGGCATCTGATTCGTGTGAAGGGCACGAACTTCGGGTCCGGTAGCGCGAGCTACACCGTCAGCGTTTCCGATCCGAACGCGACCACCACCGCCGACATCTCCGCTCCCGTCTCGTTCTGGGCGGAACAGAGTGGCTTCGACAGCACTCCCGGCGGCTACACCTTCACCACCGGCGACATCTCCACCGGCTCCGGCCTCGCGGGTGGCGGGGTGGTGACCACCAGCTACTGGTTGGATGATGTGAGCTTCTTCTCGGTGCAGGCACCGGACCCGGGCGTCACCGTCGCCGACTTCGCGACCATCGTGGCTCACAACGTCCCGACCGCGTCGGGAGTGCTGACCATCAACAACACCGGCTTCGACTCCCCGCTGACCGTGACCGGCCTGACTTTCGCGCCGAGCTCCGCGTTCTCGACGACGCAGGTCTTCCCGCTGGTCATCCCGGCCAACAGCTCGGCGGCGGTCCCCATCGACCTCACCGCGGCATCGATCTCCGCCCCGAACAACTCGGTCGCGGAGTCCGTCACCGTGGTCACCGATGCCTTCCCGGTCGGGAACGTGGTCAAGACCCTCGGTGCCGTGGTCACCAGCAACAGCAACCTGCTCGGCAACTGGAACTTTGAAACGCCGGGCACCGATGTGGTGACCGACAACGACACCTTCGCGGCCTGGGCGGAGAACAACGGCACCGTGAACTTCGGCGGCCTGGTTCCCGGCTCCAGCACCTCGGCGCGGATCGTCGCCGCCACCACGCTGAACAACGCCCTCGGCACCGGCGCGGCGGGCTTCCAGATCAGCTTCCCGCTGACCATGCAGGCACCCGGTGCGGGAACGCAGGACCGTTTGTTCAACCTCCAGCTCCGTTCGGTGGCGAACGTCGGGGAAGAAGAGGTCAACCTCCGGATCTCCAACGGCGCGACGTCCAACGTGCAGATGTTCAACGGCGCCTGGACTTCGTTCGGCCCGGGCTTCACCGCGGCGCTCTCCAGCGATGCGAACAGCGACGGCGACTTCGACGATGTCGGTGATACCAAGAACGTTTACACGATGGTCCTGACCGGCACCGCTTGGGGTGCCGGAGCTCCGACCATCGGGGTCAAGCTGATCGGCCCGGATGGAACGACCGTGCTCGTGGACCAGCAGGGCCTCACCCCGGCGCAGGCCTTCCGGGACAAGGTGGAAACGCTCACCAGCCCGCTGGGGCTCGTCTCCTTCCTCTCGACCTCGGGCACGCCCCGCTTCTGTGTCGATGACGTCAGCGCCATCCTCGTGCTGCCTTCGAATGTCGAGATCACCGCGATCTCCGGCGGTCCCGGCGGCTTCACGATCAACTGGAACAGCAACGTCCCGGTCACGGTCCAGCGCTCGATCAACCTGACCGACTGGGTGAACATCAGCCTCAACGATGCGGACGGTGCCCACACCGATCTCTCGGCACCTTCCGGCAAGGCTTTCTATCGGGTGGTCGCACCCTGAGCGGAGTGGCTTGTCCGATTCAAATGAAGAGGTGCGGCACGGGTTGCGGCACCTCTTTTTTGTGTCCGGCGTCCCGCGTTCAAGGAGCGCGGATGCTCCAGCGGAACGGCGTGTTGCCCCAACCAACCGCTACGAACTCCATGGGCGCGATCAGGATCGACCACACGGAACCGCATTGCAAAGCCACCGCAAAAGCGCCGGTCGTGATTGCAAGCTGCATGACCGCAAGGGCGGAACCGGACCGGATGATGTCCCAAGGGCTTGGCCTCCAGCCATCGGCGGGCCCCGGCCTGCTTTCTGCGATAGGGATTGCAACGGCCGAGGCATGATGCCGGCCGACCCAACCCCATCAACCGATGATCACCAACCTTGACGAACTCTACTGCGACCAGCTTCGCGACCTCTACAGCGCCGAGACCCAGCTCATCGCCGCCCTGCCCGAGATGGCGGCCGCGGCCTCCGACACCGACCTTCGCGACGGATTCAAGAAGCACCTCGAGGAAACCCGAGAGCACCGGGTGCGCCTCGATACCATCTGCGCCCGCCGCGGGATCAGCCCGGAAGGCGAAGACTGCGATGCGATGCGCGGCCTGATCAAGGAAGCGAAGAAGCACCTCGGTGAAACCGTTGCCGGCGACGTCCGCGACGCCGTCCTCATCGCTTCCGCCAACCGCGTCGAGCACTACGAAATCGCCGCTTACGGGGTGACCCGCGCCTTCGCGAAGGCCCTCGGCTACGACGACGATGCCACGCTGCTCGGCAAATCGCTCGACGAGGAAGCCGCCACCGACGACGCGCTCACCAAGATCGCAACCGGCGGCTTGTTCAGCTCCGGGGTGAACGTCGCCGCGATTCATTGACTGGCCTCCGACCTTTGAAACCACGACCATGAACAAACAACTTCGAGCTCTTGGCGACGACGCCGATGACGTGGCAGACGATGTCCGGTCGCTGCTGGCGGCCACCGCGAATTCGGCCGAGGACCACATCAGGGCCGCCCGCAAGCAACTCGCCGAATCGTTCGAGAAGAGCCGGCACCTGGCGGAACGTGGTGCCCGTCGTGCGGACGGCTTCGTGCGGGGACATTCCTACGAAACCGCGGCGATCGCCTTCGGGCTCGGGGCGTTGGTCGTCCTGATGTTCTCCCGTTGCCGGGACCGCTGAAGAATCTTTCGGATCTTCCAACCCATGCGCCCCGCCTGTTCATCAAGCGGGGCGCTTTGCTGAAGTCGGTTGCCGGTTAGAATTCCACGACCTTGTCCACCTTCAGCAGCCAGCCGGCTTCGCCGGGGTGGAGCTTGTACTGGATCTGTCGTAGTTTGGCGGTCGGCTTCGAGTCCGGCTTGTCGTCGGGGTAGATCGGGAAGCGGCGGCCGAGGACGCCTTCGACCACCGCGTACTCGTCGCCGCCGCGGTAGCCTCTCGACTGCGCGGGGTCGAGGTCCGGCAGGGAGATCTGGCTTGTTGGCGCTCCAGGCGAGGACGGTCTGGGAGGTGCCGTCGAAGCCATACACATAGAGTTCCGGCGAGCCGTCGGCGTTGATGTCGGCGACTTCGCTGCGGGTGATCAGTCCGGCGACGTCCATTTCGATGGGCGTGTTGTCGGCCTCGAGCCCGGCGGGAGTGACGGTCAGGCGGTTGCCGCTGCGGGGGTTCGGGCTGAAGACCTGGAAGGTGATGCCTTGCAGTTCCTCTTTCTTGTCGAAGGGCGGAGTCGGTTCGGCGAAGAGGAGTTCGTCGCTGTCTTCGAGCGCGGCGGTCCTCTCGCCGGGTGAAGCCGGGTAGGTCTTGCCGTCGAACCTCGGCGCGGCAAGTGCCGGCTCCGCGCCCGGGCGATTCACCGTGACAAGGAGGTCGCGGAATCCATGGCTCACGGATTGGCGGGCGTAGATCGGCTCGGTGGCGACCATGATTTTGCCCAGCGACTCGAAGCCATCGGCCGTGCCCTTGAGGATGAACATCGTGGCACCGCCGGTGCCGCGGTAGCCGCTCTTGCCGTTCATCAGGGCGAGGACGTCTTCCCTGCCGTCGGCGTTGAGGTCGGTGCGGGCGATGTCGTAGTGGTCGGGCCTGATGTCGGGATCGACTTTCTGGAGCGCGGCCTGGGTGAGTGAAAGGACCGGCGGCGTGGCGTTGGCGAGGCCGGCGAGGGCGAAGAGGCAAACAAGCGGAGCTTTCATGGCGATGATGGATTCGAAACGGGTTGGCGCTTTTTTCCATGCAACCAGGTGATCGCGGCGACGATGAGAATCACGATGGCAAGCGTGAGCGCGGCGGTCACGAGCGCGGCGACGTCGCCGGGCGTCTGGGATTTCGAGGTGAAGGTGGAGAAGTCCCACAGCGCGTGCATGGCGACGGGGAGCAGGATGCGGCGGGAGATCCGCATCGAGACGAAGAGCGCGATGCCCATGACGAAGGCGTAGCCGACCTGGAAGAGGGTCGTGCCGAGGGCCTGGCCGCCGAGGGCGTTCGGCAAATGGAAGAGGCCGAAGCCGAGGGAGGAAACGAGCATGGCCCACGCTTCCGACCACGGGCCGGATCCTCGCGCGCCGTGGGCGAGGATGCCGCGGAACAGGATAGTCCACGCCGACGAGCCAGCCGAGGAGCGGCAGCAGGACGAAGGTGGGCATCAGCATCCCCAGGGCGCGGGGGATGGTGAAGGGCTTCGGCATTGCGGAGTCGGCTTTCATGGAAGGGGACGGGGCGGATGGGGAAGCTGCCCGCTCCATTGGGAGGATCACACGTCGTCGTAGCCGTGCGAGCTATTGTTCCCGGAGATGTAGGACTGCACGGCCTTGTTCGCGTCGGCTTGATTTGAAGGTGTGTCGATGGGCTGGGGCAGGAGATGGTTTCAAGGATCACCGAGTTGTTTCAACAGCTCGCGCACGGCGGTTTCGAGCTGCTCGTCGCGGCCTTCCTCGATGGCGTCGGGCTGGTTGCGGACGACGATGTCGGGCACGTCCTCAGTGTTCTCGTAGTAGCTTCCGTCCGGTGACTTCCGGCCGATCTCCGGGATGCCGTAGGTGAAGCGGCCGCCAGGGAGCAGGTCCACCCACCACACGGAGGTGCCGGTGCCGGGGACCGCTTCGCCGACAAAGGTCCCGAGCTTCTCATTCTTGTAGAGGTGCGGGAAAATGCTTCCGTCGGAGTAGCTGAAGGAATTGGCGATGAGGATGTTGGGTCGGCTCCAGCGGTTCGACGGGATGTCGGCAAGCTTGTTGCCATCGCGACCGACCGCGATGCCTGCGGACGTCGCGGAGAGATCGGCGATCAGGCGGTCGGCCAGGTGGCCGCCGGGATTGAAGCGGACGTCAACCACCAGCGCCTCGCGGTCGGCATACTTGCCAAAGGCCTGGCTGTAGAACTTCTGGTAGCTCTCCGTGAACATCATCTTGATGTGGACATAGCCGATGCGGCCTTCGGAAAGGCGATCGGTGAGGATCTCGCGCTGGCGGACCCAGCGGTCGTAGGCTTGATCGAAACTGTCCTTCAAAGGTTGGGGCGTGACGATTTCCTCCACGGCGGCCCCGCCGTCGGAAGGGCGGATCGAGAGGAGGACGGGCTGGCCGGCGCGCCGGTTCAGGTGGGCGTGGATGTCCTCGTCGGCGGCGATTTCCCGACCGTCCACCGCAAGCACCACGGCACCGGGGCGGAGGCGGCTGCCGGCGCGTCCGGCGGGGCCGGTCTCGAGGTAATCGGCGATTTTCATGCCGGGGCCGGCGTGGTCGTGGTCGTAGTAGAGCCCGAGCGACGCGGTCGCGTCGCCACCCGTCACCGGTGAATGATAAGCGGCCCCCATGTGGGAGGCATTCAGCTCGCCCGCCATCTCGCTGAGCAGTTCGGCGAGATCCTCGCCGCGGTGGATCGACGGCAGGTGCCGCGCGTAGGCCTTGCCGTAGAAGTCCCAGTCCACGCCGCCCATGTCGGCACGGTAGAACTTCTGCGCGGTCATGCGGTGGGAGTGATCGAAGAGCCACTTCATCTCGCCGCGGAGGTCGTAGGCGATTTCGGCCGTGAAGGGGATGGTCGAGGCTTTGCCATCGACGAGGTTGATTCGCTCGATTCCGGCTTCGCCGAAGAAGTGCAGGTTGCCCGCGGCATCGGCGGCAAAGGAGCCGATGGCCGGGGGGGACTTCGTGAAGACCGGGTGGATGCCCGGTTTTCCGATGGGCACTGAATAGCCGGTCATGCCTGCGGTGGCCGAGACGGTCGAAAAACAGATCGACTTGCCGTCGGGCAGCGGCCGGAAGTCCATGATCTTGGATGAAAACGGCGTGATCCTCACCGTGCGGGCTTGCAGGTTGTCGAGTTCCGGCTGCCAGTTTTCGTTCGGCATCGCGGGAGTGTCGTCCGGGCGCATCGCGGCATCGTAGGCGCTTTGGGTGAGGTAAATGGCATAGACATCGCTTTCTTCGGGCAGCGAGTCGGCGGTCTGGCGACCGGTGCGGGTGCTGAGGAAATAGAGTGTCTTGCCATCCGGCGAGAAGACCGGGCCGATGTCGTCGAAGCCGCTCTGCGTGAGATTGTGCGGTGGTTTTTCGCCCGAGGCATCGATCCAGTGGAGGTCGGTTTGCGCGGCGGCCGAGCCGGTGGTCGCCACCAGCCAGCGGCCGTCGGGCGACCAGACATAGGGCATGTCGCCATCCTGGTAGGAAAAGGAAAGGCCCTTCGACATCACCGTGACGGTCGCCTTGGTGGCGAGGTCCATCACCACGAGTTGCGTGCGGTCTTCCAGATAGGCGATGTGCGTGCCATCGGGTGAATAGGCGGGCTCGACGATGTCAGTCTTTGTATCGGTGAGGCGCGTTTCCTTCAGCGCGCCGGGCGGGAAGAAGCCGGTGGTATCCGCCGAGGCGGGAGCGGACTCGTAGGCATCGTAGCGGCCGTCGCGTTCCGAAACGTAGAGGAGTGCCTTGCCATCGGGCCGGAAGCTGAGATTGCGCTCGTGCTGCGGGGTATCGGTGACGCGGCGGGCTTTTCCGCTGGCTGGATCGATGACAAAGACCTCTCCGCGTGCGATCACCGCGAGCTGCGCTCCGTCGCGGGAGACCGCGATCTCGGAGGCTTGCGCCTTCATGTCCACGAAGGTCGGCCCTTCCAGCAGCGAGCCCTGGCTGATGTGGACCGCGATTTTCACCGGCTCCTTCGCGCCGTGCGGGAGCTTCCAGATCTCGCCGTCGTAACCATAGACGAGGTCGTTGCCGCGGCTGATGCTCAGGAAGCGGACCGGGTGATTCTCGTGGAAAGTCACCTGCTCCGGCGTGGCTCCCTCCACGGTGGATTGCTTCCAGACGTTGAAGCTGCCGGAGCGCTCGCTGAGCCAGTAGATCGTCTTGCCATCGGCGCTCCAGGTGGCGTCGCGGTCCTCACCGCGCCAGTCGGTGAAGCGGCGGTGGGTTTTCTCCTTCGTGTCGTAAGTCCAGATGTCGCGTGTGGCCTCGGAGATGGCGTGCTTGCGCCACTCGTTTTCGGAGGAGCGGAGGTCGGTGTAGAGCAGGTGGTGGCCATCGGGGGAAGGCGAGGCATCGAGTGCGGGGATGGGGATGACGATGCGCTCGCGTCCGCCGCCGGAGGGGACCGAGTAGAGCTGCTGTGAGGCCCCGCCATCGGCCCCTCCGAAGTCCGCGCGGGCATCACCGAGGCGCATGGAGGTGAAGAGCACCGACTTCCCGTCGGAGGTGAAGGCGGTCGGCAGATCCGGCGAGGAATGGAAAGTCAGGCGTTTTACCTTGCCGCCTGTCGCTGGCATCACGAAGACGTCGGGATTGCCATGGCGGTTCGCGCTGAAGGCGATGCTTTGGCTGTCCGGCGACCACACCGGGTTCCCGGCGCGGAAGAGGGCGCTTGTTAGAGAAACCGCCTCACCGCCGTCCGCCGGCACCCGCCAGAGTTGTCCGGCGTGGGTGAAGGCGATGTGTTTGCCATCGGGCGAGACGGCGGGCTGGCGGAGCCATGTGGGGGCGGTTTCCGCTGCGTCGGTAGCCAGCGAGAGGAGAAGAATGAGTGCGTGGGGAGAAGGGAGGAGTTTCATGGATTGAGACGTGCGTGCCGGGGCATTCTGAAAAGTGGAGAATCGACCGTCGGGCAGGGGTTGCCGGCGACAAGACGGGTGAAGGCATGGAAGCGAGAACCCGGCCGGAAGGAGGGATCAACGCCTCCCTTCATGCTGCATCGGAAGGGGATGCCATCAATCGCGACCTTCGGGCTTTTGGTGATCCAGTGAATGGACCACTCGGCCCTCGACGCCCCGGCTGCGCTTGGCATGCTGCCCGGCGTGCAGGGCAGGATCGAAAGACGGGGCATCGCGGTGCAGCTCGCCGACCGGATCGAGTCCGAGATCCGGACCTCCGTCTGGACCGGCCGCCTGCCGGGGAAGCGCACGCTGGCAGGCCGCTACGGTTTCAATGTCAAGACGGTCGCCGCGGCCATCGCGCTGCTGGAGCAACGGGGTTTCCTGGAACCCGCGCGGGCCGGCAGAGGTCGTGCGATCCAGCTCCCGCGACCCGGCGGACGCTTGCACGGCGGAGCGGCCGAGCAGCGCCTGCTGGTGATCCACCCGTCGGGCGGCTGCGTGAATCTGGGCGACCTCGAATTGGTCCGGGCGATGGCCGAACGCTGGGAAAAGCTGCAGGGCGAGGTCGCCTGGGCGGGCGTGGATTTCCCGCGTTGCAAGTCGCCGGGACCGCTGCTGAACGCGCTGATCCAGCGCCACTCGCCCGACGCGCTGCTGATGCTTTCGGCCGGCGAAGGGTGGCATCGTGCCGCCGCGGAAAGGCTGCCGTTCTACATGGCCGGCGGGCAATTCGAGCCCGATCTGCCGGTCAGCCTCGGTGCGGGATCGATCGGGCGGGAACTCGCGCTCGTGGTGAAGCACCTGCGCGGGCTCGGCCACCGGCGGATCCTGGTGCCCGGCGACGGCGGCTGCGACCAGATCCGGCGGTCGGTTCTGGATGGCCTCCGCGCGGAGGCTGCCGGCAAGCCGGACACCGGCACGTGGGAGGACTACTGCCCGCGTTTCACCGAGCACGTGCCGGAAGCCTGGAGCGGATACTGGAAAAAGGCGTTCGCGCGCTTGAAGCCGACCGCGGTGGTCGTGTTCGAGGACACCGCCTTGCTTTCGCTCTACGGCCACTGCCATGCCGCCGGGCTGCGCATCCCGCAGGATCTGAGCGTGCTACTGATGAGCCACGACCCGCGCTTCGGGTGGCTGCTGCCGCGCCCGGTGATGATGCGCTATGCCGCGAAGCCCGCAGTGGCGCACTTCCAGCGCTGGGTGAAAGGCGGGCTGAGGCCGCTGGGGAGGAAGTACTTTCCCTTGGAGATGATTGGAGGAAGCAGCGTCGCGCCGCCTGCCGGCGGGTCGCGGTCCTGACGTCCGGACCTGCTTTGCTGCTTGATCCCCGGACCTCGTCTTTTCATCCAAGGGGAGTCTTGAAAGCGATCCTCCTCTCCTTCGCGGCTGCTGCCGCCTTGTCCTGCTGCGTTTCCTGTTCCTTCCGCGTGGCGCCGGATCTCAAGCCGGAGACCTCCGCCCTGGCGACCGTGCCGGACCGCGGCTTCGCGGGTGAAATCAAGCGGATGGCTGCCGCACGGCCGGGCCTCTCGGGCTTCGCGATGATTCCCGGCAACCGCGAGGCCTTCGAAAAGCGCTTCAAGGTCGGCATCTATTCGCGGCTGCCGATTGAGAACCAGCTTTGAGCGGCTCACTCGTAGTCCCACTTCATCACCCAGGGGTCGCCGGTTTCCTTCTGCACGGCCTTGAGGCGTTGCTTCATGCTTTCGAGCCGGGTCGCATGGGCGGGGTCGGCGGCGAGGTTGACGGACTCGGCGGGATCGCTTTCGAGGTCGAAGAGTTCGAAGGGCGGACGCTGGATGTAGGAGCCGACCGTGCGCTTGCCGTAAGGCGCGTCCTTGCCTTTCTGAAACTGCGACTGCCAGGTGGAGGCGGCCCAGAGGTCGGAGGCGAAAGGGTAGGGCAGGGGAGCGGCGAGGTTCCAGATCAGCTTGTAGCGGCGGTCGCGGACGGCGCGCATGGGGTAATACATCTGGATCTCGTGGAAGGTGTGCGAGGCCATCAGTTCGTCCCAGCCTTCGCCGTGTTCCTTTCCTAACAGGCCGAACCAGGAGCGGCCGTGGTAAGCCGCGAATTTCGGCCCGGAGTTCTCGCCGACGCCGGGCTTCGCGACGGGGAGCAGGGTTTTCGGGCCCTTCTTGGCAGCATCGTATCCGCCCGCTGCATCAAGCAGCGAGGGGGTGATATCGGCGTGGGAGATCATCGCATCGCAGGCGATTCCTCCCGCGACGCCGGGCGCGCGGACGACGAAGGGGACGTGCAGGCCGGCTTCGTAAACGGTGGTCTTGGCGCCGGGAAAGGCCATGCCGTGGTCGGCGGTGAAGACGATCAGCGTGTTGTCGTACTGGCCGGCTTCCTTGAGCGCGGCGATCAGGGCGCCGAGGGCTTTGTCGGTGCGGGTGACGCTTTGATAATACTGCGCCAGCTCGCCACGGCATTCCGGCGTGTCCGGCAGGAAAGCGGGGACGGGTAGCGCGGCGGGATCGTAAGGGACTTCCGGCGTGCCGGGGTATTCCTTGCCTTTCGGCGGGTTGCCGAAGCGGTTCGGCTTGAGCTTTTCCTTCGCCGTGGATTCCACGTCGTTGCTGCGGTGGGGATCGGTGGTCCAGAAGCAGAGGAAGAAGGGTTCGCTGGTCTTCTCGGCGAAGAGCGGCTTGCAGGCATCGACCCACTTCGGCGTGTTGTGTCCGCCGCCGGGGGTCGTGAGGTATTGGTCGAAATGGTAGACCGACTCGGGCGCGACGTGGAGCTTGCCGATGTGCGCGGTGCGGTAGCCGAGCGACTTCAATTGCAGCGGCAGGCTGAGTGCGGCGCAGCTCTGGAAGGTCTCGAACTTGTGGTAGTCGTGGGTGTGGCCGAACTGGCCGTTGGCGTGGTTGTGCAGGCCGGTCAGGATGACCGAGCGGCTGGCCGAGCAGGAGGCGGTGGTGGCGTAGGCGCGGGTGAAGCGGGTGCCGTCTTTCGCGAGGGCGTCGAGATGCGGAGTTTGGATGAGCGGCGATCCATAGCAGCCGGCGATCGGGCTTTGGTCGTCGGTGACGAAGAGCACGATGTTCGGTTTGGCGCCCGACACCGGAGCCAGGAGGAAGGCAATGAGGAGGGAGGAAAGCAGCAGCTTCATGAAAGCATCGGGGACCGGGGATCCGGCGACGTCAAGACCGCCGTTCACGACCGGTGTAAAGGGTTGGCTTGCCGTAAGCGGATCCATGGCTTCGAGCGGAGCTGGAAGAATTTGGTCGGTGCCGTTGCAAAATGCGCCGGTTCCGCCGGTCGGCATCGTGCAAGCTGCAATGATGTGGCAGCCGACTCGTCCCTGGAAACGGCCTAAAGGATTGGCTGTCAGTCGACGTGGGTTCCCGGCTCGTTTCCTGCAACCTGTTAGCTCCCGGCCATGGTGTCGTGGCCGGACGCGCAAGCTAGCAAACCCCTGTTAGAACAAGAGTGCCATGTTGATCGCCCATCCAGCCATCCGCTTTTCACGGCTCCACCTCGCCTTGGTGATGCTGGTGCTGACGGGCGTGGCCAAGGGCGACGCGTTCATCCGCTTGCCGGCCGACCTCCCCGCCCAGCGCCGCGAACTGGTTGCGAAGTCGCTTGAATTCTACAAGCAGCATCCGGACGTCCCGTATCTCGAAGGCGGTGCCGACGCCAAAGGAATGGATTGTTCCGGCGCGGTGGTAAGCCTTCTGAGGCTTGTGAACGTCGAGCCACCGCGCACCGCCCACGGTCAATATGAGTGGCTGAAAACGTCCGGCCGTCTCACCGTGGTTCCGGCTGGCGAATGGACTGCGGACGATTCCGTATTCCGCCCCTTGCAGCCGGGGGATTTGGTCTTCTGGGCGAAGGAGACCTCGGGTGGCGCCAACGAGTTTCGCGTGTCCCACGTCCACATGTATCTCGGCAAGGAGGCCGACGGGCACGCCGTGATGATCGGATCCAGCGATGGCAGAAGCTATCGCGGCAAGAAACTCAGCGGATTCGGCATCGTCGATTTCCATGTTCCCAAGCCGGGATCGGCCACCCGCATCGTGGGCTTCGGATCTCCCCTGCCGGCCCTCGCGGAACCTTCATCTTCTCCCGTCAAACCCTAACCTACCAAAACCATGCTCCATTACGCACTCGTCTTCATCATTGTCGCCATCATCGCCGCCGTCCTCGGCTTCGGTAGCCTTTCCGGCCTCGCTGCGACGATCGCCCAGATCTGCTTCGTGATCTTCCTGATCCTCGCCCTCGTTTCGTTCCTGAAGAAGAAAGCCTGAGGCTGCCAGCATCCGGCAGGGCGAGTTGATTCCCTTGCCGGGCCGGCACGGCAGCGCTTGGATGGGGCAATGAATCCGATTCACGCTGCCGTCTGGCTTTTCGTCGTCACGGCTCCGGCCATGGCGCGCGAAGCCACGGACCGGCCGAATGTCGTCGTCATCTACCTCGATGACAGCGGCTACGGCGACTATGCGCACACCGGCAACCCGGTCATCGAAACCCCCAACATCTCCCAACTCGCGGCCGGCGGGGCGAACTTCACGCAGTTCTACGTGACGTCGCCGGCATGCAGTGCCTCGCGTTACTCGTTGCTCACCGGGCGCTACCCCGGGCACTCGGGTTTCGGAACATGGGTCATCAATCCGGACAGCAAACCGCACCTGCGGACGTCCGAAATGACACTCGCCGAAGGTCTCAAGGCGAAAGGCTACGCGACCGGCATGTTCGGGAAGTGGCATCTGGGAAACCCCAGTCCCAGGAACGGCATGACGCCCGATGCGCTGCCGCTGGCTCATGGCTTCGACACCTGGACCGGCACCAATGTCTCGCACGACTACGATGTCGCGATACTGTTGAAATCCGATCCCGCGGGCAAGGAGCCGGTGCCAGGCTACTCGGTGCTCGCCCGCAATCTGCCGTCCGACATCGAGGCCTCGACTTCTCTAACAAATCGCTACACCGAAGCCGCGGTGGAGTTCATCGCGGCCAACCGCGAGCGGCCTTTCTTCGCCTACGTCGCGCACAACCAGCCGCACCTCGGCCTGTTCGCCGCCGAGGCTTTCCGGGGCAAGTCGCGCCGCGGCCTGCTGGGCGACGTGATGGCGGAGATCGATGACTCCGTGGGGCGGATCGTGAAGGCGCTGGAGGAGAATGGGATCGCGAACAACACGCTGGTGATCTTTTCCTCCGACAACGGCCCGTGGATCCGCTTCGAGGATGTGGCGGATTCGAAGTATGGCGACACCCGGCTGCAGGTCGGTTACGCGCAGCCCTTCCGCGACGGCAAGGGCTCGAACTGGGAGGGTGGCCACCGCGTGCCGGGGATCTTCCATTGGCCCGGCGTGATCGAACCGCGGCGCCAGTTTGAGCCGGCGAGCACGCTCGACGTGCTGCCGACGGTGCTGGCATTGTCTGGCGCGGAAGTGCCGCAGGGTCTCGATGGCCGCGACATCCGGCCGCTGCTTTCGCCCGGCCGTTTCAAGGGAGCGGTCAAGCCTTTCGAACTCGCCTATTCCGGCGCGGACAACCGGCCGAACGCCTTCCGCGAAGGCCCGTGGAAGCTTCACGTGAAGCTCATCAGCCAGACCGGAAGCAACCACGGCTTCGCGGCCTCGCGGGAGAAGCCGCTGCTTTTCAACGTCGAGGAAGACCTCGGCGAACGCATCGACCGTGCGGCGGAGCAGCCGGAGACGGTCGCGCGTCTGTTAGGAAAGCTCGACGCGGTGGCGGCATCGCTGAAGCCCGCCGCACCGGAGTAGTCTGGTGCGACGGTCTAACAACTTGATCGGTCGATCGTTTCAGCTCAGCCGCGCCGCGAGCAGCTCGCGCTGGAAGACGATCTCCTTCGGCAGGTAGTCATAGAGTTTCAGGAACAGCTCGCCTTGGGATAGGATCTCCGCTTTCCACTCCTCGGCATCGAAGGCCATGCACTGGTCGAAGCGTGCTTCATCGAAGCCCTCGAGGCCTTCGGTGTTGAAATCCTCCCAGTCCGGGGTCCAGCCGATCTGCGTTTCGTGTCCCGGGATGCGGCCGTGGCAGCGCTTCACGATCCATTCCAGCACCCGCATGTTGTCGCCGAAGCCGGGCCACAGGAACTTGCCGTCGGCGTCCTTGCGGAACCAGTTCACGTGGAAGAAGCGCGGCAGGTGCTTCACCTTGCGACGCATGTCGAGCCAGTGGTGGAAGTAGTCGGCCATGTTGTAGCCGATGAAGGGAAGCATGGCCATCGGGTCGCGTCGCACGCCCGCCTTCAGGCCGATCGCCGCGGCGGTGACTTCCGAACCCATCGTCGCTCCGACATAGACGCCGTGCGACCAGTTGAAGGCCTGGTAGATCAGCGGCATCGTGTTCGGGCGGCGGCCACCGAAGATGATCGCGGAAATCGGCACGCCTTCCGGGTTCTGCCAATCCGCGTCGATCGTCGGGCACTGCCTCGCCGGCGCGGTGAAGCGTGCGTTGGCGTGAGCGGCGGCCCGGCCGCAGCCGGGCGTCCAGTCCTGGCCCTGCCAATCGATCAGGTGCGCCGGGGGTTCTTTCGTCAGGCCCTCCCACCAGACGTCGCCGTCGTCGGTCAGCGCGACGTTGGTGAAGATCGTGTTCTCGGTCATCGACTCCATCGCGATCGGGTTCGTGTCGTAGGACGTGCCCGGTGCGACGCCGAAGTAGCCGGTCTCCGGATTGATCGCGTGAAGCCGGCCGTCCTCGTGCGGCCAGAGCCAGGCGATGTCGTCGCCCACGATGGTCGTCTTCCAGCCGGCCTCGGCATACGAGGGCGGCGGCACGATCATCGCGAGGTTGGTCTTGCCGCAGGCCGACGGGAAGGCGGCGGTGACGTAGGTCTTTTCACCGGCCGGTGACTCGAGGCCGAGGATGAGCATGTGCTCCGCCATCCAGTTGTGCTCGCGGGCGATGTTGCTGGCGATGCGCAGGGCGAGGCACTTCTTGCCGAGCAGCGCGTTGCCGCCGTAGCCGGAGCCGTAGGACCAGATCTCGCGGCTTTCGGGAAAGTGAACGATGTATTTGTCCTCGTCGCACGGCCACGCCACGTCGGCCTGGCCGGGTGCCAGCGGCGCGCCGATCGAATGCAGGCAGGGGATGAAACGGCCGAAGCCGTCGCGCTTGGCGGGGATGCTGCCTTCGGCCTCGGCCTGCAGGCGGTCGAGCACATGCTGGCCCATGTGGGCCATGATGCGGGTGTTGACCGCCACGTAGGCGCTGTCGGTGAGCTGCACGCCGATCTTCGCCAGCGGCGAATCCAGCGGGCCCATGCAGAAAGGCACCACATACATCGTGCGGCCTTTCATCGACCCGGTGAACTTGCCGCGCAGCAGGGTCTTCATCTCCGAAGGCTCCATCCAGTGGTTGGTCGGTCCGGCGAGGTCGCGGCGGCGGGTGCAGATGAAGGTGCGGTCTTCCACCCGGGCGACGTCGGACGGCGTGGAGCGGGCGAGGAAGGAGTTCGGCCGCTTCTCGGGGTTCAAGCGGGTGAAGGTTCCCTTGTCGACGAGGAGCTGGCAAAGGCGGTCCCATTCTTCCTGGGAACCATCGCACCACTCCACGGCGTCGGGCTGGCAGAGGGCGGTCATTTCCTCGACCCAGGCGAGGAGTTCGGCGTGTCGGACGGGGGCGTTCATGGCGTCTGTATTCAACCCGGAGCGCGAGGGTCCGACAATCCCATCGGCAAATATGCGCGGTAATCCGGCACTTGTGCCGAATCCCGAGTGATTCATGTGAAAAGGTTCCGGTCCAGCGAGCGGTACTGGATCGCTTCCAGGATGTCGTTCGGCCGGATCGCGCCGGAACCTGCCAGGTCGGCCAGGGTGCGGGCGACTTTCAGGATCCGGTCGTGGGCGCGGGCGGAGAAATTGAGCTGCTCCATCGCGTGCTCGAGGTAGGACATGCTTTCGGTGTCGAGCGCGCAGTGTTCCTTCACCTGGCGGGCTCCCATGGCAGAGTTGGTCTGGGCCGAACTGCCCGCGAAGCGCCGGCGTTGGATTTCCCGTGCCACCATCACCCGTTCGCGGATGCTGGCCGACTTCTCGCCGCTGCTCGCCGTCGCCAGCTCGCGGTATTCGACCAGCGGCACCTCGACGTGCAGGTCGATGCGGTCGAGCAGTGGCCCGGACATCCGCTGGCGGTAGCGCTCGATCTGCCCCGGCGAGCAGCGGCACTCCCGTTTACTATCTCCATAGTAGCCGCAGGGGCAGGGATTGAGCGCCGCGATCAGCATGAAGCGGGCGGGAAAGGTCAGCGACCCGGCGGCGCGGGAAATCGTCACGTGGCCGTCTTCCAGCGGTTGGCGCATGACCTCCAGAGTGGAACGGCGGAACTCCGGCAGTTCGTCGAGGAAGAGCACGCCGTGGTGCGCCAGTGAGACCTCGCCGGGTCCCGGATTCGTCCCGCCGCCGAGCAGCCCGGCGTCGGAAATCGTGTGGTGCGGCGAGCGGAAGGGCCGGGTGGTCAGGAAGGCGCGCTTGAGGTCGAGCATCCCGGTGATGGAGTGGATCTTGGTCACTTCGATCGCTTCCTCCTCGCTCATGTCCGGCATGATCGTCGGCATCCGCTTCGCGAGCATCGACTTGCCGGTTCCGGGCGGGCCGACCATCAGGAGGTTGTGCCCGCCGGCCACCGCGACCTCCAGCGCGCGCTTGACGTGGTGCTGGCCCTTCACCTCGTCGAAATCCACCTCGTACTGCCGCTTCGATTCGAAGAAGGCCTTTCGGTCGAAGCGGTAGGGCGCGATCGCCTCCTCGCCGATCAGGAATTTCCACGCCTGGTGCAGCGACTTCACGCCGAAGACCTGGATGCCGTCGATGATCGCCGCCTCGGCCATGTTCGCCTCCGGCACGATCACCCGCGTCCGCCCGCGGCGCTTGGCCTCGATCGCGATCGCCAGCACGCCCTTGACCGGCCGCACCGTGCCGTCGAGGCCGAGCTCGCCGGTCACCATGCAATCTTCCGCCGCCAAGCGCACCTCCTCGCAGGCCGCGGCCATCGCCAGGGCGATCGGCAGGTCGAAGGACGGGCCCTCTTTCTTCAAGTCGGCCGGAGCCAGGTTCACCGTCTTGGTGCCCAGCCCGAGCGACAGCGAAGAGGCGGCCATCGCCGACAGCACCCGCTGCGAGGACTCCCGCACCGCGGCGTCCGGCAACCCGACGATCAGGGTCAGCGGCTTGTCGGATTCGCGGGCATTGACCTCGACCTCCACTTCATGGGCATCGACCCCCCGGAGCGCGGCGGAAAACAGGCGTGTGATCATGTGAACACGTGAACCATGGGCTTCCGGCCCCGGTGGTGGCAAGAGAGAAAGGCGGGGGGCGAAACAGTGCGGCCTGGGCGGTCTTGGCTTTGGGGTCCGCAAAAAGGTCGGGTCCGCAAAAAGGTCCGTCCCCAAGTAAAAAAGCCTTGGGGTCCGCAAAAAGGTCGGGTCCGCAAAAAGGTCCGTCCCCAAGTAAAAAAAGCCTTGCATCGATTCCCCCGGCTATCCAACCTTCGCCCATGCGCCTGCGACGACTTAAGGCTCCTGCTTTTCTTCCGGTCGCCTATTACCACTGCGTTTCGCGGGTGGTGGACCGGCAGTTCGTCCTCGGGGAGGGAGAGAAAGACAAGATGGTGGAATACATGCGGACCTACGAACGCTTCGGCGGACTGCGCGTGATCTCCTACTGCATCATGTCCAATCACTTCCACATCCTGGTGGAGGTCCCGCAGCGGCCGGACGCGGCGGCGCTGCCGGATGACGCGGGGCTGGTGGCGAAGGTGCGGGCGGACCTCGGTGACAAGCTGGCGAATGACTTGGAGTGGCAGTTGGAGCTACACCGCAAGCAAGGGAACACGTCGGCAGCCGAAGAGCTGCGGGAGCGCTGGTTCGCCCGGATGTGGGGCATCAGCGCGTTCATGAAGGTGCTCAAGCAGCGCTTCACCCAATGGTTCAACGGCCGCCACTCCCGCCGCGGGACGCTTTGGGAGGACCGCTTCCGTTCGGTGCTGGTGGAGGGCAAAGGCCAGGCGCTGCGGGCGATGGCGGCCTACATCGACCTCAATCCGGTCCGCGCGAAGATTTGCGATGATCCCAAGGACTACCGCTGGTGCGGGTATGCTGAAGCGGTGGCGGGCGGGAGATTGGCCCGCGAGGCCGTGCAATTCCTGGCCACCCTCAATCCCCACGGTGGCCTGAAGCCGGGCACCGCGGGCACCACTCCGGACCGCTCCCGGGCCAAGGAGGCGCTGCGGAACTGGCGCTGCCACCTGTTCGGCATCCCGGAAAGCGAGGACCGGCAGGGGGAGGAAGCGGCGAAAGGGGACTTGGCGAACCTCTACCGGACCCGCATTCCGCGCGAGAAGGCGCTGGAGGTGCTGAAACAGGGCGGGAAGCTTTCGGAAGCCGACTATCTGCGTTGCAAGGTCCGCTACTTCAGCGACGGCGCGGTGATCGGCGGGAAAGCGTTCGTCGAGGAGATGTTCGCCGCCTTCCGCGACCGATTCGGCCCGAAACGCAAGGATGGAGCCCGACCGCTGCGAGGCCTCGCCCCATCATCCCCCGAGGGCCCGCTTTTCAACTTCAGGCAGTTGAGAACCCGGGTATTCGGCTAGGGCGGTGGCGAACTGCGACGTTTTCGTCAGTCGGTCGTGCATTCTGTCACGACAGGTGTGTCAAGATGCCCCCCTCCGGCAGGCCCAAGGGGTGAGCGGTTAGGCCTTGTTTTCATGCAATCGTTTGAATGCCAATGGTTGGCCGCTGTTGGGGTGGCCCGGGGCACGGCGATTGCTTGATGGGATGAGGAATCGCGGCGAGCATGGTCTTAACCATGTAATTACACGAACCACCGCGAATTTCGGAATAAAAACCAGCGCTTCGGCGTTTTACCTATAGCACCCGGAAAAACCGGGACCCCTGCCATGACATCCTACGACTCCGATTCCAGTTTGAAGGTCTACCTGCGGGAAATCTCCAAAACCCCGCTGCTCACTCCCGAAGAGGAGGTGAAGCTCGCCCGCAAGATCAAGCGCGGCGACAAGGAGGCCCGGGCTCACATGATCAAGGCGAACCTGCGATTGGTCGTGAAGATCGCCCAGGATTACGCCGGTTACGGGCTGCCGATTTCCGACCTGATTTCCGAAGGCAACATCGGCCTGATGAAGGCGGTGGAGCGCTTCGACCCGAAAAAGGGCGGCAAGCTTTCGACCTACGCCGCTTGGTGGATCAAGCAGTCGATCAAGCGGGCGCTGGCGAACCAGTCGAAGACGATCCGCCTGCCCGTCCATATGGTCGACAAGATCGCCAAGATGCGCCGGATCGCCACCCTGCTGGCGGAGGCCTTGGGCCGCGAGCCGACGGACGAGGAGTTGGCCGATGAGGTCGGTCTCCCGCACCGGAAGCTGGCGATGCTCCGCCAAGCCTCGCAGCGTCCGACTTCGCTCGATGCCCCGATCAACGAAGGTGAGGCGACCGAATATGGTGAAATCATCGGCGATGACCGCGCGGAGAATCCGCTCGAGTCGCTGTCGGAGAAGAACCTGCACGGCGAACTCGACGGCCTGCTGGCGGTGCTCGACACCCGCGAACGGCGGATCATCGACGAGCGCTTCGGTCTGACCGGCAAGACGCCGATGACCTTGGAAGAAGTCGGCCGCGAGTTCGGGGTGACCCGCGAGCGGATCCGGCAGCTCCAGAACGTGGCTCTGACCAAGATGCGCAAGGCGCTCCGCCGCAAGGACAAGCCCTTGCCGAAGGCGCTGGTCGAAGGCCTTGCCGCCACGTGAGCGGCGCCAGTTTCAGTGGATTGTTTGGAGTGGCAGCCGCGGGGTCAAACCCGCGGCTGTTTCTTTTGAGGACGTTGGCGGATGGGGAACGGGGCTTGAGCATGGGTTGACCTTATTGACCGGATTGACGGTCCGTGAGGGGGCATTTCCCTTCCGTTCCGGGCTACATCCGGAAATCCTCGCCGAGGTAGTGCTTGCGGGCGATCGGGTCGTTGACGAGTTCCTCGGAAGCTCCTTCCAGGATCACCCGGCCGTCGTGGATCAGGAAGGCGCGGTCGACGATTGAAAGGGTCTCCCGCACCGAGTGGTCGGTGATCAGGATGGCGAGACCGTCCCGCTCGCGGAGCTCGCGGACGATGGCCTGGATGTCTTCCACCGCGATCGGGTCGATGCCGGCGAAGGGTTCGTCGAGCATCAGCAGCCGCGGCTCCGTGCAGAGGGCACGGGCGATGGCGAGGCGGCGCTTTTCACCGCCGGAGAGCGCGATGGCTTCGGAATTCCGGACGCGGGTGATCTTGAAGCGGGCGAGCAGGTTCTCGGCGCGCTCGATGCGGTCCTTTTTCGAAAGCCCGGGCCGGGTTTCGAGGACGGCGAGCAGGTTTTCAAAGGCGGTCAGCTTGCGGAAGACGGATTCTTCCTGCGGCAGGTAGCCGAGGCCGAGGCGGGCGCGGCGGTGCATCGGCATGCGGGAAATGTCGCTACCATTGAACTGTACCGTGCCGGCGTCGGGCGGGACGAGGCCGGCGATCATGTAGAAGGAGGTGGTCTTGCCGGCGCCGTTCGGGCCGAGCAGGCCGACGATCTCGCCGGGGCAGACGCTGAGGCTCACGCCATCGACCACGGCGCGGCCGCCGTAGCATTTGCGGAGTCCGGTGGCGGTGAGCAGGGGTTGGCCGTTGCAGGGAGCGGGGGAGGAAGGCATGTCAGCGGTTCTTTTTGTCTTCATCCTTCTCCTTGATGTCCATGCGGGCATCGATGCCGCCGTTGCCGGTGACGAAGCTGCCGTCCTTCTTGATGACGATGTAGGCGTCGTTGCCGGGGACCGAGCTCAACTGGCCTTCACGAAGGACCCACGGCGAGCCGCCGCGGAGAGTGAACTGCTCGGTCTTGAGGTTGTAAATGACGGTGCGGGCGGAAGCCTTGACCGGGGGCTCGTCCTTCTTCTCGGGCAAATACTCCACGACCACGGTGCCGGTGGCGATGATCTCGACCGGCTTGCCGAACTTCGCGGCGTTGAGGCCGGCGTCGTCGACCTTTTCCAACTTCGGCTTCTCCCCGGCCGGAGCGGTGTCGGGCTTCGCCGGCTCGGCCGCTTTGCCGTCCGCATCGCCGGCTTTGCCCTTGGCGGCGGCTTCCGGGTCCACTTTGGGTTCAAAGAACACCTTCAACTCGTCGGCCCCGGTGAGGGTGAAGCGGGGATCCTTGACGACGACGTTCTTGAGGAAGACCAGCAGACCGTTCGGCGAGTCGAAGAAGGCCCCGTCGTCGGAAGTGATGCGGGTTTGGGTCGGATCCACCGGGATATTCGGCCGCGGGACATCGCCGGCGGCGGGGGCGGCGAGCGGCTCGGCCAGCAGTGTGGTCAAGGCGGCGGCGCGGAAGAAGTCGGCCAAAGTCGCATCCGCAAGTTCCGACTGGGCGGTGGCTTCGGCGAACTCCTTGGACTCCCTTTCGACTTCGGCTTCGACGAGCGGCTTCCGCGTGACGGCGGCCTCGTCGAGGCGCTGGATTTCCTCGGGGCTCAGGCGGGATTCGGCGATCCGGTCCGCGAGAGGAACGGCGGGTTCCTGGGCCGGCAAGCCGGTGGCGGCAGCCATCATGAGGGAACCGGCGGCAATGGCCTGGCGAACGGGTTTCGAGTTCATCGAGGTGCTTCGGTCGGTGGTCGTGGTGGTGGCAGTGACGGGACCATGGAGAAAGCCCCGCGTCTTCTTGAGATCGTAAACGAGACGGGATCCTTCGGCGGTGAGGTCGTCGGAAACGAGGGAGACGGGTTGGTCCGAGGTGAGGAACTGCTTCTTCGCATCGTAGCGGGCCGTGGCCATCTCGATCTTGCCGCGCGGGGTGCGGTCTGCGTTGAAGAACTCCAGCTTCACCTTGAGGGCGTCGATCAGCTTGATCTCCACCGTTTTGGTTTTTTTCGCGACGGCGATCTCCATTTCCTCGGCACGCAGTGTGGCGGACAGCATCAGCTTGTCGTCGTACTGGGGGATCAGGACGTTTTTGAGAATCCCGCCGTCGGGCATCAGGTCGGCGTTGAGCAGGCCACTTGATTCCTGCTCTTCGGGGTCCTTCTCGTCATTGCCCGGGAAATCCAGGCTTTGACCGGTGGCCAGGGCGAGGCCGGCCACGGCGCAGATCATTCCCCGGCCGACGATGCGGGGAAGGAATCGATGCGGAAGCGGGCCGGATTTCACGGGAAGGGCGGAAAAGGAGTCAGGCGCCGTGGGCGGCGTGGTGGATGGAGACGAGACGGACGAGCAGGTCCTCGAGAAATTCGAGCGGGATCTGGTTCGGTCCATCGGAAAACGCGTTCGCGGGGTCCGAGTGGGTTTCGAGGAAGACGCCGTCGACGCCGGTGGCCACGGCAGCGCGGGCGAGGACCGGGGCGAGTTCACCGTCTCCACCGGTGGTGCCGCCGAGTCCGCCGGGGCGCTGGACGGAGTGGGTGGCGTCGAAGACCACGGGCAGGCCTTCCTTGCGCATCCAGAACAGCGAGCGCATGTCGGCGACGAGGTTGTTGTAGCCGAAGGTGGTGCCGCGCTCGGTGATGACGAAGTTGCGGCAGTCGAAGGCGCGGAGCTTGTCGGCGATGTTGACGACGTCCCAAGGGGCGAGGAACTGGCCCTTCTTCACGTTGACCGCGCGGCCGGTTTTGGCGGCGGCTTCGAGCAGGTCGGTCTGGCGGCAGAGAAAGGCGGGGATTTGCAGCAGGTCGATGTGCTCGGCGGCGATTTCCGCGTCCTGCGGGCTGTGGACGTCGGTGGTGACCGGGACGCCGAGCTCCTTGCCGATCTCGCCGAGGATGCGGCAGCCTTCGGCAACGCCGGGGCCGCGGAAGGACTTCACCGAGGTGCGGTTGGCTTTGTCGTAGGAGGCCTTGAAGAGGTAGTGGATGCCGGTGCGCTTGGCGATCTCGTCGATGGAGCGGGCCATTTCCCAGGCGAAGGCCTCGGACTCGAGGGCGCAGGGGCCGAGGATGAAGAAGGGCACGGGGCCGCCGACGGGGACGTCGCCGATTTGAAAGGGGTCGAAACTCATGGAAAGGGAACGAAACAGTCGTTTAGCCAGCCGCTTTGTCGTAAAGCGGACGCAGGTTGGCAAGAGCGGTGGTGAGGAGTTTTTCTTCGGTCTCGGTCAGGTTGCCGGTGGTTTTGGCGGCGAGCATCTCGAGGGAATCGATCACCGACTTGGCGGCGCGGAGGTTGACGGTCCGCTCTCCATTGGCCGGATGGGGGATCTGGCCGAGGAAAAGCCCGGCATTCTGGGCCTGGAAGAGGATGAACTCGTTGAAGCGGGGATCGGCGGTGGCCATGCGGGGAGGGTGAAGGGCCAAAGACGAAGTTCCAAGTGCCGAGAAGTTCCAAGTGCCAAGGAAGGCGGGAAATGGGCGCGCGCTTCCAGGGTGCGATAAAAATGGGGGTGATGATGCGGGTATCAGGTAACTGCGGGCGAGCCGCCCGCACCCCGCTTGGGGTGCCATGTTCAGGCCGATGGCAGGACTCGGACGGTGACGGGCGGGGTAGCGAGGAGTGTGGCGGCGGCGGTTTGGACTTCTTCTGCGCTGAGGGCTTGGAAGATGCCGGCCATTTCGCGGTGGTGGTCGACCGGGTGGCCGAAGAGGACGTCGATGGCGGCGAGGCGGGCGATCGAGGCGGGGGATTGCATACCGATGGCCAGGCTCGACAGGACGGTTGCGCGGACCCGCTCGAAGGCGTCGGCAGGGATGCCGTTTTCGGCGATTTTTTGGATCTCCGCGGCGAGTTCGCGCTGGGCGAAGTCGAGCTGGGCGGGATCGGTGGCGAGGTAGAAGCCGAAGAAGCCGGCGTCGTGGCCGTGGAACTGGGTGGCACCGACCTGGTAGGCGAGGCCGAGTTCCTCGCGGATGCGGATGAAGAGCGGGCCGGCCATGTCGCTGCACCATTCCTGGATCATGCGGAGTGCGAAACGGCGGGGATCGAGCGCGCCGCAGCCGGGGTAGGCGAGGGCGAGCACGGCCTGCTTTTTCGGCAGGAAGGCCTCGATTTCGAAGTCGCCGCGGACTTTCGCCGCCGGGGCGGTCCAGGGGGTGCCGGCGGGCAGGGCGGCGAGGCCTTCGGCGAGGAGGTCGCGGGCCTGGGCGGGATCGAAGGCGCCGGCGAGGGCGACCACGGTGTTGGCGCCTTGGAAATGGCGGGCGTGGTGGGCGGAGAGGGCGAGGCGGTCGAGCTTGGCGAGCGATTCCTCGGTGCCGAGCGAGGGCAGGCCGTAGCCGGTGCCGTCGAAGAGGTGCTGGCGGGCGAGGCGGAAGCCGGTGGAGAGCGGGTCTTCCAGCGATTCGCGCAGCGAGGCGAGCTGGCTGGCGCGTTCGCGTTCAATCGAGTCGCCGTGGAAGGCGGGCTCGGCGAGGACTTCGGCGAGCAGCGGAAGGAGGGCCGGGAGGTCGGGCGAAAGGCCGGACATCTGGACCAGCAGGGCATTGTTCCCGGAGCCCGCGCCGAGGGTCGCGCCGAGGGCTTCGAGGGTGCCGGCGAGTTCGGCGGCGCTGCGGCGGACGGTGCCCTGCGGCAAGGTGGCGGCGAGCAGGGTGTTGAGCCCGGCGTTTTCCGGGATCTCCGACACCACGCCGGCGCGGACGGCGACCTGGGCGGCGACGATCGGCACGCGGGGGTCGGGCAGCAGGGCGAGGATCGCGCCGTTCGGCAGGGTGAGGCATTCCGGCTCCGGGCGGCGGCGGGCGGCGGTCTTCAGCGCGGTGGGCGCGGGGGCGTCCTCGGGATCGACGATGGAAATGGTGACCTTGTCGGGGGTAAGAAGGGCGATCGCGCGGCGGACGTCGGCGGCGGTGGTGGCTTCGAGCGCGGCGAGGTAGCGGCGGGTGAAGTCGAGATCGCGAGCCTCGTGCCAATTCGAGGCGAGGTCGGTGGCTCGGCCGGAGGCGCTGGTCAGGGTCTTGAACTGGCTGGCGGCGATCTGGCGGCGGGCTTTCGCGAGTTCGGCATCGAGCTCGCTGGACGGCAGCGCGGCGATCTCGGCGAAGATGGCGGCGATCAATTCGTCGCGCTTTTCCGGTTCGGCCTCGGCGGAGACGGCGAAAAGGCCTTCGCGGCCGGACTGGCTCCAGGACCAGGCGGAGATTTCGAGCGCCAGGGCTTTCTCCTCGCGCAGCCGGCGGTAGAGCCGGGCCGAGCGGCCGCGGCCGAGCACGGCGGCGGCGAGGTCGTAGGCGGGGACGTCCGGGTGGCCGAGGGCTGGGATCTTCCAAGCCAGGCTGAGCTTGCTGGCGGGGACCGCGAAATTCAGGTGACCGCGCCGTGGGCCGAGCTGGGCGCTGTCTTCCGGCACCACCGGCTCGGCGCCGCTGCCGCGGGGGAAGCCGGCGTAGAACTCGTCGATCTTTGCCCGGACCTCGTCGGCATCGAAATCGCCGGACAGGCAGAGGCAGCAGCGGTCCGGGGTGTAGCGGGCGCGGTGGTAGCCGGTGAGGTCGGCGTAGCTGATGGCGTCGAACAGCGCTCGGTGTCCGATGACTGGATGCCGGCGCGGGTCGGACGCGAAGGCGGTGGAGAAGAGCAGCCGGCTGGAGATGTCGTCCGGGTCGTCGAGCCCCATGTCGATCTCGCGGCGGATGACGTCCTTTTCTTTCTCGAACTCGTGCTCCGGCAGAGCGGGGGCGAAGACCATCGCGGCGAGGACTTCCAGGAAGGTCGTCAGGCCGCTGGCCGGGCCGTCGATGTAGTAAACGGTGCGGTCGAAGGTGGTGTAGGCGTTCCAGTGGCCACCGGCGCCCTGGACGGTGGTGGCGAGTTCGTCGGCCCCGAAGCGGCCACCGCCTTTGAAGACCATGTGCTCCAGGAAATGCGAGATCCCGGAGCCGAGGTGGGCCCCTTCGTGGAGGCTACCGCTTTCCACCCAGAGCTGGGCGCTGATGACCGGCGCGGCCGGATCGGGATCGAGAATCAGAGTGAGTCCGTTCGGCAGGCGGTCGAGAATTGCGGCGGTGGCAGGGTATTCCATGAATTTCCGGCTTGGAGGCAGAGAAATGGAGGATACACCGATGACATGCAACGGTGGATCGTGCTGGCCGCGCTGGTTCTGTGCCTCCTGGGTGGAGGGACGGTGTTCGGCTATTGGAAATACAAGCAGAACCAGCCCGAGAAGCGCTGGGTGCCGCTGCCTTTCAATCCGGACGCGAGCCAGGACCAGCGGAAGCAGAGCGTGATCGAAATGCGGGAGCGCTTGCTCACCGACGCGATCCTGACCGGCGTCGTGCGCGACTGCGATGTTCAGGGCAAGTGGCAGTTGCCGAGCGAGGAATCCGCCGTCGCGGACCTCAAGAACCGGGTGTTCGTCGATGAAGGCGAGATCGTGGTCAACGGCGTGCCGGCGGCGACGCTCAACATCGGATTCCGTGGCAAGGTCGGCGAGCGTGAGATGCTCGACGAGCTGGCCGAGCGCCTGATGGACGACGTCAAGCGACTGATCGCCCCGCCCGCGCCCGCGCCCGCGCCCGCGTCCGCGTCCGGCCCTTCGCTGGAGCCGACGAAATTTTGAGTCGCGTTAGATTTCCTCGGTGAGGATCTTCGGGAAAACCGGCTTTGGTTTGCCGGTTTCGTGGCCGTCCGGGACGAGGCCCCACTGGAGGTCGTCGAGCTTGAGATCGAGCAGCGTTTCCATCCGGAGCTGGGCGGCGATCCGTCCGGCGGGGTCCGGCAGTACCGGGGAAAGCAGGATCGCGCAGTGGGCCAGGCTTTCGACGAGGTGGGCGAGCACGCTGTCGAGGCGCGGCTTGAGCGCGCTGTCCTTGGCGAGTTCCCACGGCTTGTTGCGCTCGGCGTAGGCGTTGCAAACGGTGACGTGGCGGTTGATCGCCTTGAGGCCTTCGGCGATGTCGAAGGCGTCCATGGCGGCGCGGTATTCCGCGGTCACGGCTTTCAGGGAGGCGCGCAGCTCGTGGTCGTCGGCATTCGCCGGACCACCGGTCGCGACGATGCCGCCGGAGTAGCGGGCGGTCATGTTGAGCGCGCGGTTGCAGAGGTTGCCGAGTTCGTTGGCGAGCTCCTGGTTGTAGAGCATGACCAGCCGGTCGAGATCGAAGTCGGCGTCCTTGCCGGTGACGATGTCGCGGACGAGGTAATAGCGGAGCGCGTCGGTGCCGAACTTGTCGGCGAGTTCGTCGGGATCGACGACGTTGCCGAGGCTCTTCGACATCTTCTCGCCGCGGATGTTCCACCAGCCGTGGACCAGGATTTTCGGCATCTGGGCGTCGCTGAAGCCCATCGCATGGAGCATGCAGGGCCAATAGATGCCGTGGGCGGGGACCAGGATGTCCTTGCCGATGACATGGACCGGCGGATTGCCGGTGCCGTCGGCGGCGGGCCATAGCTTGCCGAAGTCCGGCAGGCTGGCACCTTCCGCGGCGCGGTAGCCGGCGAAGGAGATGTAGTTGATGAGCGCGTCGAACCAGACGTAGGTGACGAAGTCCGGGTCGAAGGGGAACTCGATGCCCCAGCGCAGGCGTTCCTTCGGGCGGGAGATGCAGAGGTCCAGCTCGGCGGAGTTGGCCAGCGCGCCGAGCAGTTCGTTGCGGCGGAAGCCGGGGATGACGAAGTCCGGGTTACTAGAAACGTAGTTTTTCAGCCACTCGGCGTGGGCGCTGAGGCGGAAGTACCAGTTTTCCTCCTCGATTTCGACGACCTCGCCCCACTCCGCGCCGAACTCGCCGGCTTCGTTGCGGTCGCGGTCGGTGAGGAATTGCTCCTGGCGGACGGAGTAGTGGCCCTTGTAGCCCTTCTTGTAGAGCTCGCCGCGCTCCTTCAGGTCGCTGAGGATGGCCTGGACGCAGGCCTTGTGGCGGTCGTCGGTGGTTTCCGCCCAGCCGTCGTAGTGGACGCCGGTCTTTTTCCAGAGGTTGAGGAAGAGCTTGGTCTTCTTCTTGGCGAAGGTGGCGGGGTGGATGCCTTCCTTCTCGGCGGTCTGCTGGACCTTCTGCCCGTGCTGATCGACGCCGGTGAGGAAATAGACCTCCTCGCCGCTCAGCCGCCGGTAGCGGGCGATCACGTCGGCGAGCACCTTTTCGTAGGCGTGGCCGATGTGGGGCGCGCCGTTGGTGTAGTCGATGGCGGTGGTGATGAAGAACATGGGAAGAGAGACAAGACGGGAAGACTCAAGACACAAGACCGGAGATGACGGGGGTCAGGCTTCCCGCACGACCTTGCCGCCGAGCGACAGGATGCGGGCGTTGCCTTTGGCGAACTCGGCCTCGCCGATCTGGCCGTCGCGGACGTACATCTGGGAGAGGGAAGTCCAGGCGAGCAGGTCGTTCGGGCGGAGGGTGGTGGCCTGGAGGCCGCAGCCGATGGCCTCCTTCACCTCGCCGAGTTTGAGCAGGCACATGCCGAGGGCGTGCCAGCCGTCGAAGAAGCCGGGATCCAGCGCGACGCAGCGGCGGTAGAGTACCACCGCCTCTTCCAGGTCGCCGAGGGCCAGGCAGCCGTTGGCGTCGTCGAAGAGGGTGTCGGGTTCGGTTTCGGCCACGGGTTGCGGGCGGATCAGCGCGCGGTGAGTTGCTCGATCCGGGTGGATTCGAGCTTGTCCTTGATCCAGGCGGAGAAGGCGTCGCGCTGGAGGCTGCGGCTCATGTTGGTGAGCGAGCCCTGCACGCGGTCGTTGCGGGTGGGGTCTTCCACCAGTTCGCGCTTCTCGACGAAGACGAAGAGCGAGCCGTCCGGGCGGAGGACAGGGTCGGCCAAGGTGCCTGGATCCACCAGCGAGGCGGTCTGGAACAGCGTGGTCACATCGGCTTCGCCGTCGAGCTTGTCGGTCGCCTTGAAGGGACCGTGGGCCTTGGGCTCGAGGCCGAGCTCCTTGGCGATGTCGGCGAAGGCCTTCCCAGCGGCGAGTCCCTCGCGGATTTTGGCGGCCTTCTCGTCGGCATCTTTCTTCAGCGCCTCGCCGGAAGCCTTGGCGATGAAGTCGGTGCGGACTTCCTCTTTGGCTTCTTCGAAGGTTTTGACGCGGACCGGCTCCTCTTCATCGAGGCGGGCGATCAGGAAGGCACCGTCGGGGATCAGCAGGGCGTCGGTGAAGCGGGTCATCGGTTCGCCGCCGAGCTTGAGGTTGAAAATCAGATCGGCGACCGGCCGCGGGTTGCTCGCGGAGCGGAGGTTCATCGAAAGCTCCGGCGGGACGCCGGTGCGGGCGAACATCTCGGTGGTGGCGAATTCCCAGCCGTTGTCGGTCGCGAGCTTCTCGAAATCCTCGCCCTGGGTTTTCTCCAGGTCTTCGAGGAAGATATCGACCAGATCGGCGAGGGCGGTGTCGACCTCGCGCTTCTTGACGGCGAGTTCGGCATCTTCCTTGGCCTTCTTGTCGGCAGCTTCTTTTTCCGCGGCTTTCTTGGCCTCCTCGGTCACCGCGTCCGGCAGCTTGGGTGTTTCTTTCTCAGGCTCCGGATACTTCGGCTTCACGATCACGTGGCTGACTTTCACCCGACGCTCCGTCTGGTATTTGTCCTTGGTGGTTTCCCAAGCGGCCTGGAGTTCCTCGTCGGTCGGCTTGATCGACTCCTGGAACTTGGAAAGCGGCACGCGGGCGGCCTGGATGCTCACCTGCTGGTCGCTGCTGGCGGTCTGCTCGGCGGCGATCTTCGGGTCGGCGGCGAGTCCTGCACCGATGATGGTGGAGAGCTTCTGGATCGCGAGGTTGTCGCGCAGCAGTTCAATCATGTCCTGCTCGGTCATCCCGAGGCTGCCGAGGTTCTTGACCACGTTGTTGTAGGCGGCCTGGTCGAAGGCACCGGTGACCTGATCGCTGAAAATCCGGACGTTGGCGCGGGACGCCGCGACTTCCTCATCGGACGGATGGACCCCGAACTCGTTGCGCGCCTGCTTGAGGATCAGGCGGTTCACGAAGAAGCGCTGGTCGGCCTGCTCGTCGTCGCCCATTTCGAAGGCATCGGTCGCCTGGAGCAGATCCATCAGGAACAGGCTCATCGTCAGTCGGCGGGCGGCGGTGCCTCCCTTCTGGATGTCGCTGTAGGAATAGCTGGTGCCGTCGACGGAGATGGCGGGCGGATCGTTGCGGTTGCTTTGGCCGAGGTTGGCGTTGTCGCCGAAGAAGGCCAGCCCGACGAAGAGCAGGGCGACCACGATGATGATCAGGCCGGTGTATTTGCGAAGGTGTTCGATCATGGACGCTGCTTGGGTGTGCCCGCGGGGCGCGGTAGTAAAGGGAGCGACCGGAGACCCTTCAACCCTTATTCGCGGCCAATTCGGGGCGATCCGGGGGCAAAAAAAGAGCCGCCGGGGAGCACCCACTCCCCGACGGCCAAGTTCGTCAACCCACGGCGGCCTCGTCAGACGAAAGCCGCCAGAAGCTGACAACTGCTGTTCACCCTTACATGAAAACTGCACTTGCGCGCGGTTTTCAAAGGGGTGAGACCGGGGCCCTCGGCATCCGTTCAAATGTTTTGCAATTTTTTCAGGGGGTTGCGGGAAAAAGGGCTCTTGCCGGGACCGGGGTGAGGCGGCATCGCTCGGGCGTGACAGGTCATGAGATCCGCGATGCCCTCGAAGCCGCCGGGGTGATGCCGAGCCGGCAGCTGGGGCAGAATTTTCTGTGCGACCCGAACATGGCGCGGTGGATCACCGATCAGCTCGATGCCCGCCCCGGCGATACCATCGTCGAGGTCGGGCCGGGGACCGGGGCTTTGACCGAGCATCTGGTCTGCAAGGTGAAGCGGCTGGTCCTGATCGAGTTCGATTCGCGGCTGGCGGCCTGGCTCAAGGAGCGCTTCGCCGGTGAGCCGACGGTCGAGGTGCACCATGCCGACGCGGTGAAATTCGACGCGCGGACGCTTTTCAAGCACCGGCCGGTGAAGTTCCTCGGCAACCTGCCCTATTCGTGTGGCGGGGCGATCCTGCGGAATTTCCTGTCGCGGCCGAACCCGTACGAGCGGGCGGTGGTGATGCTGCAGAAGGAAGTCATCGAGCGTCTGGCGGCCGGCCCGCGGACCAAGGAATACGGGGTGCTGACCTTGCGGGTGCAGAGCGAGTGGGAGGTCAAGCCGCTGCGGACGGTGCCGCCGGAGGCCTTTCATCCGCGGCCGCAGATCGACTCGTCGGTGGCGCTGCTTCTGCCGCGGGGCAAGAGCCTGCCGGCCTTCGACGCGCGGCGCTTCGACGAATTGATCCGCCGGGGCTTCGCCCAGCGCCGCAAACAGATGGGCAAGCAGATGCCGGAAAGCCCGCCGTGGGAAGAGGTCTGCCGCTTGGTCGGAGCCACTCCAGCCGCCCGGGCGGAGGAGCTTTCACTGGATCAGTGGGTCGAACTGGCGCGGCTTTACGACGACCACCCCCTGCGCGATGTCCCCCAGCGCGGGGAGGAGGTCTTCGATGTGGTCGACGAGGCGGACGAGGTGACAGGTCAGGCGACCCGGGATGAAGTCCACCGGCAAAAGCTGTTGCACCGGGCGGTCCACGTGTTCGTGGTGAACCGGCATGGCGAGCTGCTCCTGCAGAAGCGCTCGCGTTTCAAGGACATGCATCCCGGGGTCTGGGACTCCAGCGTCGCGGGCCATCTGGACGCGGGGGAAGATTATGCGGCGGCGGCCCGGCGGGAGCTTGAGGAGGAGATGGGGATCGTGGAATCCGAGCCGGCGGAGATCGGACGGATCGCGCCCTGCTCCGCGACCGGGTGGGAGCATGTCCGGCTGTTTCTGGTCCGGTGGGACGGCGCGCCCCGCTTCCCGAGTTCGGAAGTGGAGGCGGCCCTCTGGATGAAGGCGGAAGAATTGCAGGCGTGGATTGATGCCAAAGCGGACGACTTTGCCGGAGGTTTTTTGGAATGCTGGAAGGTTGCGAGGGGGAAATGACTCGGATTCCTTGAAAGTTTTTAAAATGGGCTTGTCATCAAGGGTTGAGTTTGTAGAGTGTCGCCCACTCCCCGAAGTACCCCCTTTACTTCGAAACACCCTGTCCCGAACATGAAACTCGCCCAGTTTGATCGGCTTACCCGGACCAGCCACCGGTGCCGCCGCTCCTTGCCCGCCGGAGCCTCCGGAATGACCCTGCTCGAGCTGACGGTGGTCATCCTCGTGCTTCTGACCCTGATTTCCGTGCTCTTCATCGGAGCAAACGCATGGAAGCAGGGCTCCGACCGTACCCTGTGCATCCTGAATCTCCAGAACGTGCAGAAGGGTGTCCGCAGCTTTTCCAATTTGAACGGCTACAATGCCGGGCAGACCGTTGCCGGCTTGCAAAACGAAGTGATCGGGCTCGGCCGCTTCGTGGAGGTGATGCCGGAATGCCCTGGTGACGGGAACTATGTGTCCGGCGGAGATGTGATTCCGGACATCGGCACGCTCTACTTCAATTGCTCGCTTTCCGCGAGCGGGGCGCACGAGCCGCTGAATGCCGACGACTGGTGATGGTTCGGATCGGAATTTCCCGGATTGCAGGGACCTGCGATCCGGGTGATTCTCCCGCCGAGTTCCGATGAACGCGGCGGCCCCACCATTCCAGAGTCAGGCGAAGCTGTGGTTGATGGCCTTCGTGCTGTCGGCCGCGCTGAACGCCGTGATTCTCGCGGTGATCGGGTTTTGGTTGGTGGCGGCGCTTATCATCCAGCCGCCGGTCCGTTCTGAGACGGCCTGGGATACGGTCGCGCTGATCGTGCCGAGCATGGCACCCGCGACCACGGACGTGGCGGTGGACGTGGTCGCGCCGCCGGATGCGCCGAAAGCCCCCGATTTCGCACGGACCTCGCCGGACCAGGCGGAGGAAACGCCGGAGTCCCCCGATTTCATCGGCGAGCGCAATACCCGCGCGACCAGCGATGCGACGCCCCGGCCGGACGGCCCCGATTTGCCGAGCCAGCAAGGCCGGGAGCCCCGCTGGGAGGATGAGATCGAGACGACCGAGAGCGACTATCAGGACGGCGAGCTCGCCCATGACCGCTCCGCCCAGCCCGAGGCCCCGCCGATGGCGGGAGACGTGGCCGTTGTGGAGCCTGCCGAGCCCGAGGTCGCGCCAGCTCCGGCCGATCCCGCCCCTGCCGTCGCCGAAGCGCCGGTCGAGAAGGAACGGCTCGCCGAAGGCCCGGTGCCGGTCGACCGGATGGTGAAAGAGTCGCCTGAAACCGAGGAGTCACTCAAGCCAACCCCGGCCGAACGGGCCGAAGAAGGGAAAGAAGAGCTGGCAGAGACCGCCAAGCCGGCCGATGCGGCGAAGCCCGCCAGCAATCCGGACGCGCCGGGCTTCCGGGGCAACCAGTCCAAGACCCGCCTGGAAGGCTCCATCTCACGGACCGGCCGGTCCGCCCTGAATGTCGAGGACTCCGTGCTGGGCCGCTACCATGCCTCGGTCAGCCGCGCGGTGGAAAAGGAGTGGCAGCGGAACTGCGTCCGCAACCGCGACTACATCACGCCCGGCCAGCTCACCATGCGCGTGATGCTCGAGCCCAGCGGCAAGGTCCGCTCGGTCGGTTTCGTCGAGGAGTTCGGGGTGGGGAATATCCCGAAAGGCTTCACCCTGAACAGCATCCGCGACGCCGAGATCCCGGCGATGCCGGCCGAGCTCAAAAAGCAGCTCGACGGCGAGTCGCTCGAACTCATTTACCGCTTCAACTTCTGATGTTTCCCTTCCCCGTTCCTTTGACCATGCCAGTCGTCCCCCCGCTCCTCGCCGCCGTGGAAAGCCAGAGCCTCCAGCAGGTCTGGAAGTTTTTTGCCGACGGCGGGTTTTTCATGATCCTGCTGGCCGCCTGCTCGCTGGTCGGGGTGGCGGTCATCCTGTTCAAGCTGTTTTCCCTGCGTCGGGAGATCGTGGTGCCCGCTGGCCTGGCCGCCCAGGTGGACGGTTTTGAAGCGCGGATGAAGCAGGCGAACGGCGAGGCCCTGCTGCGAGAGTTCGAGGCCGGCCAAAGCACGCTGGCCCGGCTTTGTGCGGTGGCTTCCAGGAACCGCGGCAAATCGCAGGCCGAGATCAACGAGGCGGTCCAGGCGGCGGCGCGGGAGGAAATCGTCCATCTTCACGCCGGCATGACGGCGCTCGACGTGGTGATCACCGTGGCGCCTCTGCTCGGACTGCTCGGCACGGCGAGCGGGCTGGTCGTGGTGTTCGGGGGCCTCGGCGACAGCGCCAATCACACCGCCATCGCGCTCGGCATCGGCCGCGCACTGAACACCACCATCGTCGGGCTGGCCATTTCGGTGCCCGCCGTGGTGGCCCAGGGCTGGTTCCAGCGCCGCATCGACACCATGGCCGCCCGCCTGGAAGTCCTGCTCACCCGGCTGGCCCACGCCCTTGAAAGCGCTCCCCGCCCGGGTGTCGCCGTCCCGCCTCCCATCACCCCGCACGCCTGAGGTCCCATGCGCTTCGAACGACCCGCCCGAGTCGCCCGCGGGGTGCCGATCGTGCCGATGATCGACATCCTGTTCATCGTGCTGATTTTCCTCATCGTCTCCACCACCTTCAAGAAGCCGCGCACCATCCTGCCGATCGAGCTGCCGACGGTGAACGAAATCGCCAGCACGGAAGTGGTCGATGACCGCTCGGTCCTCGCGGTCGACAAGGACGGCCGCATCACGCTCGATTCCTTGAACGTGCCGGACGCGCTGCTGCTGGACGCCTACCTGAAGGCCTTCCTCAAGGAGAACCCCGGCCGGAAGCTGGAGCTGGAGGCCGACAAGCAGATTCCCCTCGAGAAGCTGCTGCAAGTGTGGGACGCGTTGACCCGCGCCGGGATCCAGATTAAGGACGTGCCCGCCCGCATCCGGCTACCCCAATCACCGGCGGATTCTTCCCGATGACCCTCGATATCGTCCAATACGGCCATCCCGTCCTGCGCGAACGCTGCAAGCCCGTCGTCCACGTCGACGACGCCCTGCGCCAACTCGTCGCCGACATGCTTGAAACCATGTACGACGCCAATGGTGTCGGTCTCGCCGCGCCCCAGATCGGGCAGGCGATCCGGCTCGCGGTGGTCGATGTCTCGCACGATCCGGAGTGCATTTCCTTCCTGAAAGTCGCGGGCAAGGACGCCCCGCTGGCCTCCATCATGCCGCTGGTCTTCATCAATCCCGAGCTGGAGTTCACCGGGCCGAAAGAGCGCGACGCCGAGGGTTGCCTGAGCATCCACGACGTGCGGGCCGAAGTCAGCCGGCCGGGCGCGATCAAGGCGAAGCTGCCGCAGCTCGACGGCAGCGTGCTGGAGATCGAAACCGACGGACTGCTGTCCCGCGCGATCCAGCACGAAACCGATCACCTCAACGGGGTGCTTTTCATCGACCGGGTCTCGCCGGCCGCGAAGATCGGCCTGCGGCGGAAACTCCGGCGATTGGTCGGCGGAGAATGACGCCCCCGGCATTTGGAAGCTCGACTTTTCGGAAATCCGAATCTATTTCGCTCCAGGAACTATTTAATTTCTAACAAAGTCCGAGTCATGAACAGCAGCCGCGGTATCTTCGAACCTCAGGAAGGCTTTGCGCCAGCCCCTCCCTCCAAAAGTCCGTTCGCCGTTGCCGACGATGGCCCGACGAACAGCCCCTTTGCGATCGTTTCCGAACCCGAGTCGCCCTTCGCCGCCATGAAGGAGGATCATCCGGCCCGCCTCGCGGCCGATCCCGGGCGCCCGGCCAAGCTCCCGGAGCGCCGCCCGGCTGCCGGCGAGGTGCCGCCGGTCGATGCCCGCTCTCCCTTTGCCGCGGAGCCTGTCGGCCAGTCGCCCTTCGATGCGCCCGCCGCTTCCAGCTCGCCTTTCGGCGCGACGCCACCGCCGGTGCCCGCTTCCGCTCCCGCTTCGTCGCCCTTCGGCTTTGCCGCGGAAGCCACCCCGGCTCCCGCCCCTGCTCCTTCTCCGGCCGCCGCGCCCGCACTAGCTCCCGAGCCGGTGGCCGCCGCGGCTCCTGCTCCGGCGCCCGCACCTGCCGCTGCTCCCGCCGCCGCAGTGGAAGCGGAATCCTTCGAGTCCGACTCCCGCTCGATCCGCCAGTTGGAACTGCGCGCGATTTTCGGCGTTGATCGCGAACTCGGTGCCGAGGAAATGCTCCAGCGCGCCCGCAGCCTTTCCGGCATCCGCCACGTTGCCCGGATCCCGGCGGGTGAAGTCGCCACGGTCGATGCTTTCAAGCGCGTCATCGGCAGCCTCGGTTTCCCGGGCGGTCAGGTGAAGCTGGTCGCCGGCACCACGCCGATCGAATTCATCCGCGAGGGCAGCGTGGTTCTGGCCATTCAGAACGACGGCTCCTTCGCCCCCGGCGTGCGCGAGACCCTCATGATCGTCGCCCGCGAACTGGGACGACTCTGATTCCCTCCCCCGCATGACGGTGGAGCAAGACGGACGGCAGGTCTCGGTCAAGGTCGCCTTGGCCGGGGCGGCCGACTCCGGAAAACTGGCCATGCTGCGGGCCATCGCGACCCGCTTCGGCTACGCCACGGTCCGCGAGCACTTGATCGGCGCGATGAAGGTGCACCGCGTGGAATGGACCGAACCGTCGATTCTGCCGGACGGTCGCTTCCTGAACGTGGCGATCCATTCGTTGACGGGCCAGATGGAATACAATGCCGCGGAAGAACTGCTGCTGCGCGGTGCCACGGGGATCGTGTTCGTGGTCGATGTCGATCCCGCCAAGTTCAAGGCGACCTGGGACAGCCTGATGCGGCTTTCCGACAATACCCGGCGCAACGGCTACGACCTTCACTCGGTCGGGCTGGCCATCCAGTATCACCGCGCGGACCTTTATCCGGATTTCGATCCGCAGAAGCTCGACCAGCGCCTTGGGGTTCCGCCGGGACTGATCCCGCGCTTTGTTTCATCGAGCCGCCAGCCGGATGCCGAGGGCCTCGCTTTCGATTCCGTGCTGGCGCAGATCAAGGCCAGGCTGGTGCTGCCGGACTGAGCCGCGCGCATCTCCGCCCTACTTGCTGATCAGGAGTTTCCGGCTGCTCCACACGTAGTTCCAGCCGGAGATCATCGTCAGCGCCACCGCGGCCCACAGCGAGACCGGCCGCAGCCAGCCCGCGGGATCCGCCAGATCCCGCAGCAGCCCGGCGATCCCTCCGCTGCTGTGTTCAAACGTCAGCCACACCAGACCGGTGATGCAAAAGATCAGTTGGAAGGTGGTCTTCCATTTGCCCAAGCGGTCCGCCGCCAGCACTTGCCCGGCTTCCACCGCGATCTGCCGGAGGCCGGTCACGAGGAACTCCCGGGCGATGATCAGCGCGGTGACCCAGACCGGGCAATGATAGCCGCCCACCGGCTGGGCGGAGAAGTAAACGAAAGCCGCGCAAACGAGGATCTTGTCGGCAAGCGGGTCGAGCAATTTTCCCAGCGGCGTCACCAGCCCCATCTTCCGGGCGAGATAGCCGTCCAGCCAGTCGGTCGCCGCCGCCACTGAGAAGGTCGCCAGTGCGATCGCATATCCCGGATTCCCCGGAAAGCCCACGGCGGCGACGAAAATGCCCGTCAGGACAAGCCGGGAGAGGGTGATCGCGTTGGGCAGGTTCACGCCGCGAATGTGGGGAATGCATGGCATCATGGCAACAAGGGGTTGCACCGAAGCCGCGCGTTCCCTACATCGCCGCCGTTTCCCGAACCGATTCAAGATCATGAGCAACAGCGATTTCGGCCTCATCGGCCTGGCCGTCATGGGCCAGAACCTCGTCCTCAACGTGGAATCCCGCGGGTTCCAGGTATCCGTTTACAACCGCACCACCTCGGTCACCGACGAGTTCGTCGGCAAGCACCCGGACAAGAAACTCGTCGGCGCCAAGTCGCTCGAGGAGTTCGTCCAGTCGCTCGCTTCCCCGCGCAAGGTCATGATCATGGTCAAGGCCGGCGGTCCCGTGGACGCGGTCATCGAGTCTCTGATCCCGCTGCTCGACAAGGGCGACATCATCATCGACGGCGGCAACTCGCTCTACACCGACACCGAGCGCCGCGACCAGTGGCTCGGCGACCTCGGCTTCCGCTTCATTGGTGCCGGCGTCTCCGGCGGTGAAGAAGGCGCGCGCAAGGGCCCGTCGATCATGCCCGGCGGCCCGGCTTCCACGTGGGACGTGATGAAGCCGATCTTCGAAAGCATCTCCGCCAAGGTCGACGGCGAGCCCTGCGTCATCCACATCGGACCCGGCGGCGCCGGCCACTATGTGAAGATGATCCACAACGGCATCGAGTACGGCGACATGCAGCTCATCTGTGAAGCCTACAACATCTTCAAGGCCGCCGGCTTCACCCCGGCCGAGCTCGCCACGGTCTTCACCGACTGGAACGCGGGCGATCTCGAAAGCTACCTGATCCAGATCACCTCCAAGATCTTCGCCCAGCAGGATCCGGAGACCGGCAAGCCGCTGGTCGACCTGATCCTCGACACCGCCGGCCAGAAGGGCACCGGCAAGTGGACCATCATGAACGCGGTCGAGAACGCCGTGGTCATCTCCACCATCAACGCCGCCGTGGAGGCCCGCATCCTGTCCTCGATGAAAGACGCCCGCGTCCACGCCAGCGGCATCCTCGAAGGACCGAAGGCCGAGATCTCCGGCGAAAAGGCCGCCCTCGTGAAGAAGGTCCACGACGCGCTGTTCGCCTCCAAGATCATCTCCTACGCGCAGGGCCTCGACCTCATCGCCGCCATGGGCAAGGAAAAGAACTGGGGTCTCGACCTCGGCAAGATCGCCGCCATCTGGCGCGGCGGTTGCATCATCCGCGCCCGCTTCCTCAACGACATCACCGACGCCTATCGCGCCGATCCCGGCCTGAGCAACCTGATGCTCGCCCCGTTCTTCACGAAGCTCCTCAACGAGTTCCAGCAGAACTGGCGCGAGGTCATCGCCACCGCCACCCTGGCCGGCATCCCGGTCCCGGCGTTCAGCGCGTCGCTCGGCTACTACGACAGCTATCGTAGTTCCGTCCTGCCTGCGAACCTCCTGCAGGCCCAGCGCGACTTCTTCGGCGCCCACACCTACGAGCGCACCGACAAGCCGCGCGGCGAGTTCTTCCACACCGACTGGCCTGAAGTCATCGGCTAAGGAGCGGCGACACTTCTGTCGCCAGCGTTCAGATCCTTCAAACACGGCCGGGAGCGATCCCGGCCGTGTTTCTTTTCCGGAGGGGAACACGATGAACCTACTACTCAGGTTCCGCTGGCTCGGCGGCGGGCTTTTCCGCGGTGATGACCGGTGCGATCAGATCCCCATCCATGGTGACAAGAAGACGGAGGGTCGCCTGAGGCCCGGGCTGCTCTTCGCGGAAGGTGATCCGCCAGACACATTTCCTTTCACGGGGATCTCCTCCCACCGGATGAATGGCGAGGTCCTCCAATTGCACGAGGCCTTCCGGCAGCCCGAGTCTCCGGACGTAGTTCTCACCCACCTTGAGGATTTCTTGTGGAGCCACAGGAAGCGCTTCCCGACCGGCAAAGTTCCATCCGGACATTTTCTCGTAGAACTCGACTGAGAGGCCGCGCAAATTTTTTTCTGTAAAAGTGTCTGATTGAGAACTGGGAAGCTGAAGGCTGCTGGTTGGTTCAGTGGCTTGGTGTTTTGGTTTCTGG
>JBIPNO010000104.1:0-13493 GCA_044372775.1 Haloferula sp. | reverse complement strand
GCCCTCAGGCGTTTTTGGAACGACGCGGCGGCGGTGCTGCGGTTGGTCGGACGCCCGTGGCTGCTGGATCAAGCAAACGCTACGCGTCCAAGATTAAAGTCACATTAGTTTGAAGAACTGGTATGAGAAGCACGCAACTTGCAAAGTTGCGCTACTTCGATGTCTCGAAAATCCGTGCGCGTCCGGTCTTCCGGCGCATTCTCGCAGACGATGAAGCGCCTCGTCTCCCTCCTTGCCCTGCTCCTTTCCTCCTGCGGGCTCTTGCCGCGCTCGACGCCGAGTCCGGTGCCGACGGTTCGGGGTGGCGCGTCCAGTGGGACCGAACTGGTCGTCTTCCTGCCCGGCCGCTGGAGCACGGTCGATGAGTTCGAGCGCGAGGGCTTTTTCCAGATCGCGGCGGAGCGCTGGCCCGCGGCCCGGCTGGTGGCGGCGGACCTGCATCTCGGCTACTATAAGTCCCGTAGCTCGGCGAAGCGGGTGCACGAAGACATCATCGCGCCGGCGAGGAAGACCGGGGTGAAGACGGTGCGGGTGGTCGGGGTGTCGATGGGCGGGCTGGGGGCGTTGATCCATGATCTGGAGTATCCGGGGGATATCGACGAGATCTACCTGCTCTCACCTTTCGTCGGGGAAGACGAGGTCGTCGCGGAGATCGCGGCCGCGGGCGGGGTGCGGAAGTGGCAGGGCGAGCCGGAGAGCGAGCGGGATTTTTCGCGGAAGCTGTGGCGCGGGTTGGAGACGAAGTGGCTGGAGCAGGGGCGTCGGCCGGAGGTGAAGCTGGCCTGCGGGACGGAGGACCGGCTGGCGGGATCGAACCGGCAGTTCGCGGCGGATTTTTTGAAGAAGGACGAGGTGCTGTGGATGCCGGGGGATCACGATTGGCCGGCGTGGCGGGAGTTGTTTGGGGGGATGGTGAAGTAGCACGGAAGTAGCACAACTTTGCAAGTTGTGATCGGGGGCGGGCGGCTTTCGGGGAGAGCTTCGTGGCCGTGTGAACGGATGGCCGCGAGAAGCGCGCAACTTGCAAAGTCGCGCTACTTCGCTGCGCGTCCTATCGCCAGGTCCGCGTGGTGGGATCGTGGGTCAGCCGAGTCAGATTCTGGCGGAGATAGGGGATGAGATCGGCGGGGGCGGCGGGGATGAGGCGGGTGATTTGCTCTCGCTCCCACTTCTTTCCGGCGGCGGCTTCCTGGGCGAGGCGGCGGAGGGCGGAGGGGTCGCCGAGTTCGGCGGCCCACACGGCATAGGCCCAGCCCTCGCGATCATATCCGTAGACGTCATACTTGCGCTGCTTCCAGCCTGCGTCGACGAATTCCGGCCAATCGAAGCCGGTGGACCCGCGGAGAGCCGGTGCCAGGTCCCAGATGCCGCGGCCCAGGCGGTGGGCGAGGGCGGCGAGATCGGGCGCGAGGTCGGGATCGTTCTGGGCGGCGAGCAGCTTGAGGCTCGTGACGTCGAGCGGCAGGCGCTCCTTGGCCCGTTGGCGGAGGACGGGCACGGCATCGGCGGTCCAGCCTTTCCCGATGAAGAGCTTGGTGAGTTGGGGGTCCAGGGCGAGGCGTTCCAGGAGAGCGGGCTTGTGGGTGTGGCTCGCGTGCTCAAAGAGGAAGGGATGAATCACGATCGTCCACGCGTTCTCCGCCCAGGGACGGTAGGCGAGGATGGGCTCGATGGCTTCGGGTGGAAGTTGTTCTGATAGTCGGAGCGCGGCGAGCGGGTGGCCGTCGCGGGAGCTGACGCTGTCGATGAGTTGGCGGACGGCGAGGTCGAACTCCGGTTGGCGGGAGGGCGGCGGAATGACGAGGGGCGGAGCGGGAGCGGTGGGATTGCTCGGAAGGCGGTCGAGCGAGCCGGGGAGGAAAGGCATCTTCTCATCGACCCCGAAGAAAAGGATCTCCACCGGGCGGAAATCATCGGGTGCGGCAGTCCGGTTTTCCGGCAGACAGAAGGGCGAGATGAAGGAGCCCTCGAAGCGGTAGGCATGAGTGGGCAGGAAAGGCGCGACGGAGGCGGTCTGGCTGACCCGGTGCCGGATGCAGGTGCCCACCATGCCGTTGGAGTAACGGACGATGGCGACGGGGTTGTTAGAGATCCGGCCGATGATCGAGAGGTCGAGGGCTTGGAGTGAGAGCTGCACGGCGAAGCGCTTGCCTTCGAGCCGCGCGGAGGAGCTCTCCAGCATCAGGCCGGGGCCGGCGGCAGTGCTTTGGGCAGGGAGCGGAAAGCGGACGAGGAGCCGGGCTTGCGGGACTTCCTTTGGTCCGGAATCGTTCCATTCGCCGATGAACTCGGTGGTATCGGGCAGGAGTTGTTGGATGCTTTGCGCGAGTTGCTTCGGTGCTTCCCCGCTGCCGCCCCTGCCATTGGGATTCCGGTAAAGGCGATCGGGCAGGGCGGTGAGGAGCACCGGGACGAGGACAATAACGAGGACGGACCAAGCGGCTTTCCGAGCGACGCCTTCGAGCGGCCGCAGGATGAGGAGGGAGAAGAGCTTGAGGGCGGCGACGAAGATGAGCCAACCGAGGAGGGTTTTGAAAACACTGCCGCGGAGGAAAGTCTGCCATTGCTCCGGCGAGGGCTGAAAGAGCCGGTGGATCACCAGGGCGTGGAGGATCAGGGGCGGGACGACCACCAGGGCGAGCAGGGCGAGCTGCGAGCCTAACAGACTGGCCGGCGGGACCGGTCGGCATTGCCAGCCGCCGGAGGTTTTGAAGCCGTCCTCCGCCAGCAGGATGCGCAGGGTGATCCAGAACAGCAGGAGGGTTTCCAGCCCGGCCAGTGAGATCATGACCTGCGGGCCGAGACCGGCGAAGGGGGCGGCGCAGGCGGCGAGGACCAGCAGGCCGAAGGCGAGCAGTTCCCATCGGAGACGGATCGACAGGGTGACGAGGGAATGACGGAAAGCGGACATGGCGGGTCAGGGCTGGGAGGGGGCGAGCCACTTGCCGGTGAGCGGATCGTGGGTGAAGTCCTTGGCGGATTTGCCCTCGATGAAGGCACGCCAGGCATTGAGCGTGTCCGGGATCGGGGGCTGGGGTTCGAAGAGCTCCGTGAACGCGCTGACTTCGTCGAAGAAGCGGATTTTTTCGGGGAGCAACCGCCAGAGTTCGAGGAGCTTGGCGAGGGCGACGGGGTTGCCATGGGATACCGGGGCTTCGAAAGGACTGAACAAGCCGTAGATCATGCCGGGACGAATGCTCGCGAGTTCAACGGAAGGCGAGAGTTTGACCGACATGGTCGCGATGGTCTCGTCGAGGGATTCGGAGATGCCGGGTAATTCCCGAATCAAGCGGTAGATCGCGACCGACCGTGACTTTTCAAGAAGAGCGAGAAGATGCGGGTAGGTCGAGGGGTCCTCAAGCAGTGCCTGAGCCGTGGCGATCCGGTGAAGGTTCTGGTTCCAATTGGGGTCCACTCTCGCCGGGCGACCGACACCATGGAGCAGGTCGCGAGCTTCTGAATGCCATCCGCGATTCAGCAGGGTCGAAGCGAAGAGGGAAGCCTCGGCGGGATTGATCGACGCAACTGTCGCCTTCCGGGCGGATTCGGGAGTGCCGTATTCGATGGCTGATACTGCCGCGTTTCTCCTACCGTGCGCGGCGAGGAGACCACTGAAGCGCGGGGCATATTCAGCAAGGTCTCGCACGGCAAGCTCGTCGAAAATGGTGCCGCTGACCGCACGGAGGTAGCGAGCAAACTCGGCTTCGGAGCAGGTGGCGGGGTCGGGACGGTTTGGGCGGTGGTTCTTGAGATAGGCTTCGAAGCCCAACCCGTAGTTGCGGGAGAGAATCCAGTCCCAGTCGGAGGATGCCGCTTGGTCGCCGGTCGGATCGATCGTGAGTTCGCGCTCGATGTGACCGAGATCGCGGTGCTTCAGGATGATCAGGCGGGTGCTTTCCCACCGGAGATTCCGGGCCTTCCCTTCATCCCGCGGTCTCAGGATCTGCCGGGCCCAGGCCGCGCCGCCGGGGATGGGGGAGGCTTGATCGACTTGGGCGACGAGCGGGATGCAGAGCTGGTTATGAGGGAGATGGAGGACGAAGCGGTAGCTGCCGATGGCATGGGGACTCCAGGTCAGCATGCGTGCGTCGCGGCCGATCCCGAGGGCCGGGCTTTGGACGACGGCATCGATCAGGAAGGGGGCAGTGGCCGAGCCGAGGCCGCGGGTGAAAATCCGGAGGTCGCCGTCGACGGTCGCGTTCGTGCGGTCTCCCAAGGGGACGTCGGCGAGGACTTCGTAGCGGAAGAGGTGGCCGGACACTTGGAGTTTGAACGGGGAGCCGTCGCCGAGATGGCGTTCGGAGAAGGTCTGGCTGACGTTGTTCTGCGAAGTGCTCCATTCGTCGCGCACCAGCGGTGCGGGCAGGACCGCTTCCATCGCGGCACGATCGGTGGGGGAGGCGAAGTTCGGGAAAGTGCGCGTCCAGAAGCGGGACTCGAGGGGTGAGGCGGGTGGCTGCGATGACCAGACGATGAACTGGTCCGGCGGCAGGGTGCCCGCGGTTTGGAGGCTGGCGTCCACGCGGAGGGATCCGGCGGGGCGGGTTGCGAAAAAGCCGTCGTCGAGGCGGAGGCTGCGGGGAACAAGTTCCGGAGTGATGGCGGCCAGGGCGGGATCGGTCGAGGCGGCGGGTGCGGGGAAGACCGCGAGGTGCGGCGCCCGGCGGCTGGTGATGGCGGCGGCGAGGATCGAAAGCACGGCGGCGGTGGCGGCGAGCACGGTGCCGGGCCGGGTGCGGAGGGCTTTGGGAAGGACGATCAGCGCGAGCACCGCGATGGTCCCGAGCAGCCAGTAGCGCGGGCCGCGGTGCATCGCCCAGGGGTCGATGAAGGGATGCAGCAAGTCCCGGCCAAGCGAGAACATCGGGGTCAGCACGAACATCGCGGCGACCAGCGAGGTGACGGCGGCGAGCCAGACCCAGCGCGAGGCGCAGTGGTAGGCGAAGAGGGCCGAGGTGGCGTGAAGCAGCAGCAGGGAGACGGCGGTGCCGAGGCTGGCGGCGAGGATGACGCCGGGGGAGAAGGCGTGGAACTGGAGCACGAGGGCACCGAGCAGGACCTGCGGGCCGATAATGAAGGCGAGCAGGCTGAGGAGCTTGGCGGCGACCCGCTTCCAAGGGCGCAGCGGGCTGACGGCCTGCCAGTGGATGCCGTGCATGCCGATGGCGGCGGAGAGCAGGATCGTCGCGAAGGCGATGAGGTAGCGGACGAGTTCGGCGTCGATGGGGATGGTAAAGGCGTTCGACAAGCCAGCCGGCAGCTCGCCCTGCCGGGAGCTGATTTCCGCCCAAGGTCCCGCGAAGGAATCCGGGCGATGGAGCAGCCAGGGCAGGGTGGTGAGGACGAGCAGCAGCCAGACGGCGAGGATGGGTCGCTTGAGGCGCTGCCAGTCGGTCTTGAGGAGATGGAGGATCATCGCTTGCGGAGGGGGCTGTTAGACGCCGGCATCGGCGCGGCCGCTGCGGACCAGGGTGACGAAGAGCTCGCGCAGGGTGAGCGGGTGGACATCCGGCGGCGGGCAGCCGGGGAAGAGCCGGGCGATGCTCTGCGGGAAGACGGCGGGATCGTAATCGGTGTCGGTGAAGCGCAGGACGCGACCGGCCGATTGCGCGGCGATCCAGGTGGCGGGGAAATGCGGGAGCGCGCCGAAGTCCGGTGGCAGCAGGATTTCCACGCGGCGGTGGCGGGCGAGGAGGGCGTCGGTGTTCTCGTCTAACAGGACAGCGCCATGGTTCAGCATCACGACGTGGTCGGCGAGGCGATCGACTTCTTCGATGTCGTGCGAAGACAGGACGACGGTGAAGCCTTCGCCGCCGGCCAGTTCTAACAGCCCCGTGATGAACTCGTCGCGGACCAGCGGGTCGAGGCCGGAGAAGGGTTCGTCGAGGATCAGCAGCTCCGGGCGATAGGCGAGGGCGGAAACCAGCGCGGCCTTCATCCGCTGGCCGCGGGAGAGGTGCTTCAGCTTGCGTTCGCCGGGCAGGGCGAATTGTTTGCGCAGCGAGCGTTCGAGATCGGCGTCCCAGGTCGGGTAGAGCGGGCGGCACCAGGCGAGGAACTGGTCGACGGTCATCCATTCCGGCAGCTCCATGCCTTCGGCGACGTAGCCGATGCGGGCGAGCTGGGCGGGGCCGAGCTTCCGCGAGTCGGTGCCGAGGATCTTGACGTGGCCGGATGAGGGGCGGAGCAGGTTGAGCGCGATCTTGAGTGCGGTCGATTTCCCCGCGCCGTTCGGGCCGAGCAGGGCGGTGATCGAGCCGGCAGAGACGCGGAACGAGGCGTGTCGGAGCGCCCACGAGCGGGAGAAGCGGCGGGTGACCTGATGGAATTCGAGGAGGGGGCTCATGGTTGTTGGAGAGTGCGGCGGAGGGCTTCGAGGATTTCTTCCGGCGTGAGGCCGAGCAGGGAGGCCTGGCGGATGAGGTCGCGGCAGGCGGGGGTGAGTTGGTCGAGCAACTGGTCGCGCGAGGAACCGGCGGGTTTGACCACCACCATCCCGGCGCCGGGGCGGCTGGCGAGGAAGCCGGCGTCGCGGAGTTCGAGCACCGCCTTGTGGGCGGTGGTCGGGGAGATTTTCAGCTCCTGGGCGAGGACGCGGACCGAAGGGAACATCTCGCCCGCCGCCATTTCGCCGGTCAGCACCGCGCGCTGGACGGCCTTCACGAGCTGGTCGGAGACCGGCACGCCGTCGAGGAGCTGGAAGCGGAAGGGGAGCATCGCGGGGTCGGTCGGGTGTCAACCGTAACAGGACGACTGATACAGTGAAGGGGTGGGATGGCAAGGAGAGTTTTCGAGATTGCTGATGGAAGCGGCGTCGCCGCTTGTTCCGGTCCCGAAGGGACCATTCATCACAGCCCGGCACGGAGTGCCGGGTTGAGGTGAATGTGATAGGTCGTCCTACAGGGACGATTCATGCGGGGGAGAGCCTAAGGCATCACGGCGGATACGATCCGACCAAGACTGCCGCACCCCGCATGAGGTGTCCCGTTGGGACACCGGATGTCCGACGGGGGAACCCGGCACTTTGTGCCGGGCTTTTATGAGTCGTCCTGTTGGGACGGGGTCGATTCGATGTCGGGAGCAGCGGCTGCTCGGTTGGTCAAAAAGTGACGCCCATAGAGAACTGCGCTGAAAAGGGTTAGGAACAAGAATCCCAAAAGCTGCATTCGAGCTTCAGAGGAAGCGAACCAGATCGTTGCACCGGCTTGGGAAGGATCATCAAGCACGCCGACCATCGCAAGGTGCCTGGCGACCCACGTCACTTTTGCGATGAACGCACAAAACACTGCGGCGGGAAAGAGGAGCAAAATCAAAGTGCCGATCAGGGTTAACCACGGTCGCCAATGGGGTCTTGCGATCCAGAACATCAGCCCAACGAGCCAAACGATCACCAGCAACCAGAAGGGAAGGTTTGCATTATCCCCCAGCGATTCTTTCAGGTTTAAGAGCCACAGTTCATACCATGGGAGCGTGAGGTGTCCGATCATACCATATATCCCTCTGAGTAGGGGAACGACAAGGGGCACCCGGCTCTTAGAAGGCTTGCGGAAATTCCACTCAGCTCAAGCTGCGAGCAACGGCGATCCAGCAGCCACTTTCAGACCAGCTTCGCCTTCACCTGCTCGATCTCCTCGGTGAGCGCTTCCCAGCGGGTGATCGAGGCTTCGAGGCGCTGGGTGACTTGCTCGACGGTGTTGCTGACCAGGCGGAACTTGGCGGGCGAGGCGACGACTTCGGGCTTCGAAAGGTCCGCGGTGGCGTTGGCTTGGGCGGCTTCGAGGTCGGCGATACGCTTCTCCAGCGTCACCAGTTCGTCTTCCAAGGGCTTGAGGACCTGGGTGCGGAGCTGGCGCTGTTCGGCTTCGATCCGCTTCTGGTCCTTGCGGCTTGGGGCAGCGACGGGTTTGCCGGGGTTCGCCTTCGCTTCGGCGGCGGCGGTCGCGGCGGCGGCGCGTTGGGAGAGGGTGGCTCCGCCCTTTTCGTCGGCGGTTTTCTCGAGGTAGTAGGTGATGTTCCCCTCGAACAAGCGCGGGCTCTCGCCGGGGCGGAACTCGAGGGTCTTGTGGACGACCGGATCGAGGAAGGCGCGGTTGTGGGAGACGATCATCACGGTGCCGGCGTAGTCGGCCAGCGCGCGCTGGAGGACCTCCTGCGACTGCATGTCGAGGTGGTTCGTCGGTTCGTCGAGGATCAGGAAATTCGCCGGGGCGACCAGCATGCGGACCAGCGCGACGCGGGAACGTTCGCCGCCGGAGAGGACGCCGACCTTCTTGAAAACATCGTCGCCGCGGAACAGGAAGCAGCCTAACAGGTTCCGGCAATACGGCGCGGACTCGCGGCTGGCGACTTCGCTGACGGTTTCGAGCACGGTCTTGGTGGGATCGAGCTCGTCGGCGTGGTTCTGCGAGAAGAAGGAGGTGGCGACTTTGAGTCCGAAATTGTGCTCGCCGCTGTCGGGTGCTTCCTGGCCGGTGATGATGCGGCAGAAGGTCGATTTGCCGGCGCCGTTCGGGCCGACGATGGCCATGCGTTCGCCGCGGTTGATCTCGAAGTCGAAGCCTTTGAAGACGTTGAGCGCGCCGTAGGATTTGGCGACCTTGTCGAGCTTGGCGACGAGGTTCCCGCTGTTCGGCGGCGGCGGAAAGCGGAAGTTCATCACCGCGTCGGCGGCTTCCGGGGCGGGGATGCGCTCGATCTTGTCGAGCATCTTGATCCGCGACTGGACGAGGGTCGCCTTGTTGGCGGAGGCACGGAAGCGGTCGATGAAGCGCTGGATGTCGGCGATCTCGCGCTGCTGGGCGGTGTACTGCTTGAGCTGGATCTCGCGGCGCAGGACGGACTCGGTTTCGTAGTAGGTGTAGTTGCCCGAGTATTCCTCGCAGCGGCCGTGGTGGAAGGCGAGGGTGCGGGTGCAGAGGGTGTCGAGCAGGGCGCGGTCGTGGGAAATGAGGAGGATCGCGCCGGGGTAGTTGACCAGGTAGGCCTCGACCCAGCGCTGGGTGCCGATGTCGAGGTGGTTGGTCGGTTCGTCGAGCAGCAGGACTTCGGGCTCCTGGAGGAAGAGCTTGGCCATCGCGATGCGCATCTGCCAGCCGCCGGAGAAGTGGCCGCAGTCGCGGTCGAAGTCGGCTTTCGAAAAGCCGAGGCCCTGGAGGACGGACTCGACCTTGGGCTTCATGCGGGCGGGGTCGGTGTCGTCGAGCAGCAGCTCAAGCTCGCCGATTTCCTCGAGCAGATCGCCATACGGAGACGAGCGGGGATCGAGCTTTTCGAGTTCGGCGGAAAGGCGCTCGATTTTTTCCTGGAGTGCCATCGTCTCTCCGAAGGCGCGCATCGTTTCGTCCCACAGGCTGATGCCTTTCACGTGGATGCCTTCCTGGGGCAGGTAGCCGACGCGGCAGCCGCGGGGGACGACGACCTTGCCGCCGGAGACCTCGACGATCCCGGCGATGGCCTTCATCAGGGTGGATTTTCCCGCGCCGTTGTGGCCGGCGAAGGCGATGCGCTCCCGGGGGAGGATCGAGAAGGTCAGATCCGAAAAAAGGACGCGGGCGCCATATTCGACGCGGAGATTGTGGACGGAAAGCATGCGGCGCGCGGAGACTTGCGGGCCGGAGCGGCGGGGTAAAGGCGGAACCTCACGAGTTCCGGCGCGGGAAGAGGCTTGCGGGCGGATGCGGCGTGGTGCAAGATTCCGGAAAGAAACTTCGTTAATTATCGGAATGAGACTTTGGATCCTGCTGCTGGCCTTGGTGACCCGTGCTTCCGGGCAGGCGGATTTCTGGGATTTGCCGCCGATCCGCTATTCGGACAGCAAGGCGGACGACTCGCTTTCGCGGCTGGCGGCGGATCTGGCGTCGGGGGTGAAGAAGGTCGAAGGGGAGACCCCGCTGGAGCGCTTGAAGTTCGTGCTGAGGGAGCTGGACGTGCCGGAGGAGTCGCAGATGATGGTGTATTCCAAGACCAGCCATCAGAACGCGCTGATCCACCCGAGGAACCCGCGGGCGCTGTATTTCTCGGAGGAGGCCTACGTCGGCTATGTGCCGGGCGGGGCGATCGAGGCGGTGGTGATGGACCCGCGGCTGGGGCCGACTTTCTATTTGATCGAGTCCGGCGGGCCCCATGGGCTGAAGATCGAACGGGACCTCTCCAACTGCATGTCCTGCCATGGCACGGCGCGGACCGAGAATGTACCGGGCCTTCTGGTGCGCTCGGTGTATCCGAATGCCGACGGCCATCCCTTGCTGGCGATGGGGACCAGCCATGTGACGCACGAGACGCCGCTGTCGGAGCGCTGGGGCGGTTATTACGTGACCGGGCGCAGCTCGCTGCCGCATTTGGGGAACCGCACTTACGAAGAAGACGGTCCCGACGACGCGAGGCCGAGCGATCTGGCGGACCTGCGGGACAAGATCGATGTCGCCAAGTATCCGCGGGCGACCAGCGACATCGTGGCGCTGATGGTGCTGGAGCACCAGTGCCGGATGCACAACCTGCTGACCGCGGCGACCTTGCAATACCAACGGGCGAGGTTTCTCGGCCGGGCGCTGGACCCGGCGGCTGACCCCGACGAGGGCTCGGCGGGGCGGGTCGCGGACGGGATGGCGGAGAAGATCGTCGCCTGCCTGCTGTTCCAGGACGAGGCGGATCCGGGGGACGGGATCGAAGGCGGGGAGGCGTTCCAGAAGGCCTTCACGGCGCGTTTTCCGCGGACGAAGGCGGGCGACTCGCTGGCGGACTTCCAGCTTTACGACCGGATGTTCAAGAACCGCTGCTCGTATATGATTTACTCGCGGAGCTTCCGCGACCTGCCGCCGCGGGTGAAACGGCCGGTGCTGGACCGCTTGAAGGCGGTGCTGGCAGGGGAAGATGCGGCCTTCGACTGGCTGAAGGCGTCGGAGCGGAAGCGGATCGAAGCGATCCTGGAGGAAACCTTGCCGGGCTGGCCGGGCTGAAACTCGGAACCGGCCGGACGATGGGAAGGACGCGCTGGGGGGAGTAACGCATCCTCCGTCACCGCCGGCCGGCCCGGTTTTCGGGGGGAACGGGTGAGGGGGAACAGGCCTATGATTCTTGAAGGGTGATGATTCCTGGCCGTCGCTTCAGGGTGCGGTGGCGACGGGAGAGCCGGCGTCGGCGGGGATCGAGACCGGACCTCCGAGATGAACCGCGACGATTACCTTGCCGACCTTTCTCCATACTTCGGTGCGGCTCGGCGGGATCGGTGCCTTGCCGGCGGCCTGCTCCGGGGTGACCTCCTCGGTGAAGAGCCAGCCGCGGTTGACGGTCAGGAAGTCGTCCCAGGAGAGAAGATTGCCAATGGGCTTGGCATCAACCCGGTTCGAAAGGGCAAGCGGTATATGGAGCACCGCGCCTCTTGGGACGAGGGTCCAATTCAGACCATCGCTCAGGACGTCCGATGGCTTGACCGGCACCTCGGCAGCGGGATTCGCGGCCTTGGCTCCGGCATCGGCGGGCATTTGCACGAAGGACTCGGCCGGTGGGGATTTGTGGCGCGCGGAGATTTCCTCCGGCGTGATGGGGTCGGCCGCAAGTGGGGCGGCGAGGGCGGCTCCGGCGAGGGAGGCGTGGAGGAAGCAGTTTCGTTTCATCCGGGGGGAGATGAGGTCGCTGGGGGCGGGTTGGGTGTTTGGCGTCACCAGGATGGCCGGCGCCTGACGGAGTGATTCAGGTGGGGAGGCATCAGGGACGGGCGGTGCGAAGCTCGGAACCGGCCGGACGATGGGAAGGGCGCGCTGGGGGGAGTCACGCGTCCTCCTTCACCGCCGGCCGGCCCGGTTTTCGGGGGGAGCGGGTGAGGGGGAACAGGCTTCGGGATTTCAGTTGGCGATGCCGCCCAGGGTGCCTTGGATCTGCAGGGTGCGGTCGACCTGGACCGGCATGCTGTGGAGGACCTCACTGCCGAACGGAGTCTCGGTGATGAGTTCCAAGGTGTAGCGGCCATCGTCCTCCATCAACGTTCCGTAGTCGTCGACCGTGATCAGTTTGCCGGTTTCGGTGGGTTCTTCGGCGAGGACGAACTTCGAGTCGTCGGAGGTGACGGTTTCGTCGTCCTCGTTGCGGATCCGGAGGTGGGTGTAGCTTCCGGGGTAGAGATCCTGAAGGTTGAGGGTCAGGCGCGGTGCCGAGAAGCGGATCACCTGGTTCGGCGTGATGCCTTCGATCATGCCGCTGGCCACCGGCCAGACCTGCACGTAGCCACCGGCGATCTTGGTCTGGGCCACGCTGCCATCGGACAAGGCGTGGATCGTGAAATGTTCTTCGCCGAAGGGCTTCTTGGTGACGGGTTGGACGATGGCCGAGCGTGCGAAGTCGAATCGGGTGACACCGTTCCGGCTGATGTAGCCGCTGCCGTAGGGGGTGCCGGTGATGGCGGTGGAGACGGGAATCGAGGTCTGGCCCGCCGGGTAGGCCGCGAGGTGATGTTCGGCGAGAACGCTGGAGGCGGCCTGCAGGAGATTGCTGCCGGAGACCAGGTCGCGGACGGTCACTTCCACGGCGAAAGGCTTGTCGGCGCGTGTCCGCGGGACAAGGGGGTAAGGGTCGGCGGTGATGACCTTTACTTCCGCTTTCGGCAGGTAGGCACCGACGGTTTTCTGGTCGAGCAGGAAGTCGCGGCCTCCGAGCTTCTGGATGGTCCAGAGCTGGAACAAGGCCCCGGACTGATCAAGCGGAACGAGAGCGGAGGACGAGGACTTCGGAGCCACGTTCTGCATGTCCCAGAACACTCCGGTAGCCTGCTGGTATTGGCGGACGAAGTTGACGTAGTCCTCGCTGCCCGCGGTGAGCGGCTGGATCAGGGACAAGGCCGCGAGGGCGAGGGTGGAGAGGTTTCGTTTCATCGGGTGGAGGCGGTGGGAGTGTTGATGGCTGCGGGGGCGGCGGGTCGGACGGAGATCGGTCCGGCGAGATGGACGGCGACGACGACTTTGCCGAGTTTGCTCCAATTGTCGGCGAGGCCGGCGGCGAGGGGCTGGTGGCCCGCGGCCTGGTCGAGATTGAGATCGCAAGTGCCGAGCCAGGCGAAGTTCCGGTTGAGGAAGTCGGCCCATGGGAGGAGGGTTCCAAGCGGCTTGGCGTCGACCTTGGCTTTCTGGGCGGCCGGGATGTGGAGCACGGCGCCTTTCGGAACGAGAGTCCAATTGGTCCCGTCGCTCAGGATGGTGGACTGGGCCAGGATGGACTCCTCGCGGGGCCGGACGATGCTTTTCTCCTCGTCCTCCACCGGTGCCGTCTGCGGAAGCGCGGAGAACGGCGAGACCGGCAGGGTGTCGGCCGAAGTCTGGGCTGCGGCGAGGAGACAGACGGCAAGGGGGTGAAGGAAGGGGAGTTTCATAAGCAATGAGGGAGGGGTCGTGGGGGGAGTGCGGATCATACCAGTTCTTCAAACTAATGTGACTTTAATCTTGGACGCGTAGCGTTTGCTTGATCCAGCAGCCACGGGCGTCCGACCAACCGCAGCACCGCCGCCG
>JBIPNO010000006.1:0-158723 GCA_044372775.1 Haloferula sp. | reverse complement strand
CCCCGTCGTTCGGGCCGAAATCGGAAAAAAGGTCGGCACCGGGGAGCTTTCGCTACCGCGCGGTGCCACGAGCTTCAACCATCCTGCATCCCCGGCCGTCCCGAAAGCACCCCCCGGAACTTGCGTGCCGGTCGAGGAGTTGTGGAAGTGGAGGAAGCTCGTCATTACCGATCCAATCGCAATCCACCCAACCGGATTTCCAAACTTTGTGAGAAATTTTTAAAATGGGATCATCAGGACTCCCGGATGCTTTAGATTCCAGTGATTTACGGGCTTCTCAAAAAGAGACGTTGATCCCGAAATGACTGCGATTTTCGTCGTCATCGATCCGCCAGCCGTGGTCCAGCCGCAGATCGACCCGCTCCGCGACCCGCATCCGCAGCCCCAGGCCGGTGCCGGTCAGCGACGATGAGGTGCCGCCCCGGTTCTCCAGGCCCGCATGGTCGAGGAAGGCGAGGACCCGGAAATCGCAGCCTTTCAGCGCGGAAATCACCGGTGAATGGAGCTCGAAGCTGGCCTGCCAGCCGCCGTCGGCCGAAACCTCGCGCTCCGAAGCGCCGCGCACCGTCTGGTAGCCCCCGGCGGCGAATTGCTCCGCCGGCAGCAGTCGCGAGTCCGCGATCTGGGCCGCGCCGCGGAGGTGGAGCTGCCAGTCCGCGCCCGGCGACCACCAGCCCGCCCCGCCGAGCCGGCCGATCAGGTAGTTCGACGCTGCCTGCGGGTCGTAGGCGCGGAAGGCCTCGTCGCTGTTGTTCGAGCTCATCCCGCCCGGAGCGGCGATCAAAGTGGACTCGAAGGAAGCCCCGCCGCTTTCCCAGGTCCGGCTGATCCCGTGGCTGAGCTTGCCATTGAAAAGCACCACCTCGCCCGGCGAAAGCGAGCCGCCGCCGAACAGCAGGAACTGGTCGGTGCCTTTCAGCTCCAGGCCGAAGCCCCAGTGCTGGCGCCAATCGCCCGCCGGCGGCAGCGGGATCTTCTGGAAGGCCCCGAGCGACCACGAAGAGCCCTCGCTTTCGATCGGCAGCCCGCCGGAAGCATAGCGGGACTGGACCTCGGCGTAGGCGGCATCGAGCTGCAACAACTGGTGGCTGCCGTGAAAGGGAATCTCCCAGCGCAGCGCATTGGCCAGCAGCGAAGAAGCCGGGGTAGCCGCCACGAACTGCCAGGCCACCAGATGCTCGCCCGGCGTCAATCCCGCCACGCCCAGCAGGAAGCGGTCGCGCCCGAGCAGGTCCGGGCCGCTGTTTTCATAGCCGGTGCTGACCCGCCAGGGCCGGCTTTCCTCGAAACCGATCAGCAGGTCGGCGGTGGTCGGCTCCAGGCCGGGGGAAACGAACATCCGCGGCCGGCGGAACACCGTGCGCCCGTACCAGGCCATCTGCTCGCCGAGCAGCGACCGCCGCACCGGATCGCCCGGCCGCAGATGCAGACCCTTCGCCAGGATTTCCGGATTGCCGTGCTTCGGCCGGGAAAGCCCGACCTCGCCATAGCGGCCGATCTCGATGGTCAGCCGGAGCACCCCCGCGGTGAGGTCCTGCACCGGGGCATCGAGCGAGACCACCGGGAAATCCTCGCCGTCGTAGTGGATCAAAATTTCGTCCGCCAGCGCCGCCAGACCGCCGGTGCTCAGCGGCCGGCCGATCCACGGCCGGAGCCGGATGCCGAGCGTCCGCGGCGACGGTAGCTCGAGGTCCGGCGAGGCGGAAAGTCCTGGCGCCACCTCCCGGTCGGCCGCCTGCCCGGGGGCGCTGAGCTCGATCCGTTGCAAATTTTTCATCAGCACCTCGCCCTCCGCCACCTCCCCCGCCGCGGCCCGGACCGGCGGCAGCGCCTCGCTCGCCGGCGCTTCGGGCAGCCGCGGCTCCACCCCGGGCAGGGATTGCCCGCGGACGGTCGCGACCAGACAGATGGCAAGCAACAGGCGCATGAATTCAATCCGGCCAACGGCCAGACGGGAGTTGATTAGCAATTCCTAGCTATCAAGGCAAAGCCAAAGGCATATCCGGATCACAAAAAGTTAATCGTCAGGTTTTGTTTATTTTTAAAATTATTAGCATCCAATTCCTTTGAACTATAAGGCTTTCCAGACTTCAAACGAAGATATGCCAATCATGATTCATGATGGACAAACTTCAATAATTCGAGTTAAGGGTCTCGCGTCCGCACGGCTCTCCCGCCTCCTTCATGACCTTCTGGATTCCATCACGCATCGTCCCGATGCTGCTGACCGCCCCCCTCGCGGGGGCGGGCCTGGATTTCCGCGAAGAGAAGGCAGCGGCGCAGCAGGCGGAGCGCGAGATCGTGATGATCCCGAACGGCGCGGTGGCCGATGCCGGATGGGCGCTGGCCCGGCTGAACGACAGCAGCAACACGGCGAGCCAGTCCTTCGTGTATCCGGACACCACGAATCCGGTCCGGCTTTACCTGATCGACAGCGGCGTGGCCCACACCGGCACCTGGTTCGCGGCAAACTCCAATCTCTCGGTCGAGCACGTCGAACTGATCCGCGCCGCCGGCGAACCAACCACTTCGAACGCCGTCGAGCACGGGACCAGGATGCTGTCCTTGATCGCCGGTCCTGAAACCGGTGCCGCCCTCGGGACGCCGATCCAACTGGTCAACTTCAACGTCTATCCGAACGGCGAAGGAAGCACGACGACCTCGGGAAAAATCGACGATGCGATCCTCGAGGCCATCGACTACCAGACCGCCCACCCGGGAGTGCCGGCCGTGATTTGCCTCGCGAGCGGATCCTTCGCGGGTGCCCAGAGCTTTATTCTGGAAGAGTCGGTGGAACTGGCCGTCGCCAAGGGCATCACCGTCATCGTCTCCGCCGGCAATCAGGGCGCCGATGCCTCCGACTTCATCCCGTCCGCCTACGGCACGATGCCCGGAGTGATCTGCGTCGGTGCCAGCGATGCGAACAACCAGCACCTGCCGAGCACGAATTCGGGCCCGGCCGTCGATCTCTACGCGCCCGGGCACAACGTCCGGACGCTGGCCCTGCCGACCCCGCAGTCCGGCAGCTACGGGGTGATGAACGGCACCAGCCCGGCCACCGCCCTCGCGACCGCCGCGGCCATCATCGAGCTCTCGAAGGACCCCACCCTCACCCCGGCCGAAGTCGAGACCGCCCTCACTGCGGTCGCCGAAACCGCGGTGACCGTTCCGGCACCGGCCGAGGGCCCTGCCGCGATGGTCCAGGTCGAGGTCGATCCCGAAGGCGACTCGGACGGTGATGGCAGCGCGGACCTGCTGGAGCAGTTTTTCGGCAGCAATCCCGCCGACCCCGCCACGAAGCCGGCCGCCGCGTCGCTCACCCGCTCGCCGGGCCAGGTGCAACTCGGCTTTTCCGTGGACGCCGAGCTCTTCAATCCCGCGACGCCCTACCTCCTCGGCAACGGCGCGACCTGGAAAGTCCGCTGGTCGGAGAACCTCAGTGATTGGCACGATGCCACCGGCACCTTGGTGACCGGCCCGGCCGTCGGCGGCAAGATTCCGGTCAGCTTCCAGATGCCGACCGCCGCGGCGTCGTGCTTCCTGCGGATCGAAGTGAAGCCGGCCCCTTGACCGGTGGCCACTTTCCCGGTGCTTGCCCGGGCGACAGGGTTGAGGGATGATCCTCCCCGAGAGTGATCCGATCCGGCATAGCGCGGTCCCTGCGAATCCTGGCCTGCGCCCTCGGCTTGGGCCTTGGCGGGACCGAGTGCGCCACCGCCGACAGCCTGGAGGAGGCCCTTGCCCGGAACGACTTCGCCGCGGCGGAGGTCGAGCTGGAAGCGCTGGCCGCCGAGTGGGCGGAGGCACTTGCCGAAAACCCCGCGCCGGATGCCCGCATCCAGTATGGGCTGGTGCTGCAAGCGCTCGGAACGGTCGAACGCCAGGCCGGCAAAGCCGCCGAAGCCGTGGAGCACCTGCGGGAAGCCTTGAAACTACTGGCCGACGCGGATCCCGTGGTCCGGGTGGATGCGGAGGAGGCCCTTGCCCTCGCGCTGCAAGATCTGGGAGAGCTTTCAGAAGCGCTGGACCTGCTGCGCGCGGTCGTCGACCTGCGGAAAACCCGGCCGGAAGCCGGCGCGGAGCTGGCCGCGAGTCTCGACCACCTCGCGTTGGCCCTGCTGGCCGACGGCGATTACCCGGAAGCCGGCGCGCTGCTTCAAGCGAACTTGGAAGACACCCCGCCCGACGACCGGGTCGGCAGGGCCCGGCGGCTCGGCTACCTCGGGCGATACCTCCACACCATCGGCAGCCACGCCCGGGCCGTCGCGCTGTTCCGGGAGGCCTTGGAGCTGGATGCCGGCGGCCCCGAACTCCGGCTTTCCCTGACCAGCCAGCTCGCCTTGGCCGAACTCCGGCTCGGCAGGGCCGAATCCGCACGCCAGGGCATGGAAGCCGCCGCCAGCGGTGCCCGCGAGCTGTTCCGGGACAGCAGCCGGCCCTTCCTCGCCGCGCCCTACCTGCTGAACCTCGGCGCGCTCGACCTGTCCCTCGGCGACGCGCTCCAGGCCAAGGCCTCGTTTGCCGAAGCGCTCGAACTCCTCGAAGCCTCACTGCCCGCCGATCACCCGTCGCTGATCGTCCCGCTCAACAACCTCGGCTGCGCGGAACAAGCGGAAGGCAACCTCAGCGAAGCCGCGGTCCACCTCCAGCGGGCCGCCGCCTTGCAACAAAAGCACCTGCCGCGGCTTCACCTGCGGGTCGCCGAAACCGCCCGCAACCTCGCCCGCAACGCCCTCCTCGCCAAGGATCCCGACGCTTTCGAGGAAATCGACCGCGCCACCGGGCTCGGCATCGAGCTGCTGGGCGAACTGCTGCAACACGGCTCGGAATCCGAACGCCTGAACTTCCTCCAACGCCTCGATCTGGTCTCCCTGCCCTGCGCCACCGGCGATCCCGAACGCATCGCCCGCGTGCTGATCGCCAGCAAGGCCCGCTTGCTCGACGCGATGCTGGCCGCGGACCCGTCCAAGCCCGCCGCCACGCCCGGCTGGCAGGCGGTCCGCGACGCCCTGCCGCAGGGCTCCGCGTTCATCGATGCCGTCCGCTACACGACCGAAGGCGACGACGCCGGGGTCCGCTACGGCGCGGTGATCCTGCTTCCCGGCGACGCGCCGAAATGGGTGCCGCTGGGCAGCGAGGAGGAGCTCCAGCGCTGGCTCGCGGCCCTGCGCCAGCGGCTTGCCTGGCGCGCGGGCCAGCTCTCCGGCCAGGCGTCGCCCCCGCCCCCGCTCAAGCTCCGGACCATCCTCCGCGCCCTCCACCGCGAGTTCTGGGAACCCCTCGCCCGAGAGCTGCCGCCCGGCACCCAGGACATCGCGTTCTCGCCCGATGGCGCCCTGCATTTCCTCCCGCTGGCCGGCCTGCTGGATCCGTCGATGCAGCCGCTCTGCGCCGTCCACCGGCAGCTCACGTCGGTCGCCAGCGCCCGCGACCTGCTCGGCAGCCCGGCGGCGACGTCCTTGACCGGCAGGCCCTGGGCCGTGCTGGGAGTCTCGGAGTTTCCAAAATCCGCCGCGCCCACCGGCGGCGACGCCTTGCTCGAACTCCTCGCCGAACTCAATCCGATGCCGGGAACCGCCGACGAGACCCGGCGGCTGCGGGCCATGGCTCCCCGCGGGTCGCTGTTCCTCCAGGACGAACGCGCCACGGAAGCCGCCCTCAACCAGCTCCCCGCCGCCCCGGGCGTCCTGCACCTCGGCTGCCACGCCTTCTTCCTCGGCAGCGACCTCGCGGCCGGTGCCATCGTCGACTTCGACGAAAACGCCGACCTCCTCCACGCCGGCGGCCTTCTCCTCCACCGCGCGGCCCTGCGCGGCCCGGAAAGCCCGCTCATTTCATCGACCGACGACCTGCTTTTCCCCGCCGAGGTCGCCCGGCTGCCGCTCCGCGACACCCGCCTGGTGACCCTTTCCTCCTGCGAATCCGGCGTCGGCACGGCGGTCAACGGCGAAGGCCTGCTCGGGCTGCGGCGCGGCTTCGCCCTGGCCGGGGCACGGGAGGTGTTGGTCGCCCTCTGGCCGGTCTCCGACCGCTCCACGCCGGCCTTCATGGAGCGCTTCTACCAGCTCGCCCTGGCCTCCGACCACCCGGCGCAGGCGCTGTGGCAGGCCCAGCGGGAATTCCTGACCGCCCCGGGATCCGACGATGATTTCGAAGCCGCCTTCCTCCGCTTCGGCCCCTTCGTGATCAGCCAGAGCACGCCGCTGGTCGCGACCACCGCGACCATCACCGCCCGCCCGGCAAGCCCATGGCGGAGCTGGAAATCCCTGCTGCTGGCACTTCCGCTGGCCGCCTTCCTGGCCGCTCGCTTTTTCAAAAAACGCAGACCGGCCTGAATCAGCGCTTCGCCGGAGCGCTCCCGCCACGCACCCCGAACAGGGAGGCCGCCTGGAACATCGACTTCGAAGGATCACGCTTGGCAACCTCCCGTGACGGCTTCTTGCGATCCCGTCCGCTATCGGCGCTGGCGGACATCGGGACCTGGGTGACCAGCGTGCGCGAGCTGCTGGCCTTGGAACCGTCCGGCCGCGACAACGCGGGAATCTTGGTGGTGGAATTGCTCACCGCGCCGGCCGCATCGCCTTCGTGCGGATTGATGTCGATCCCGTCGGGGTTGTATTCCCCTTTGACCGACAATTGACCGACCATCAGTCCGGCACCCTCCCGCAAAATTTTTCCGTCCTGGCCGACTTCCAGGAAGATCCGGTTGTCCGGGGAGCCGGTATCCAGCTTGCCGCTGATATTGACCTCGCGCCCGGCGGCCACCTCGATCCGGGCGGCCCGGGCGGAGCCCAGGTGAAGGACGAATCCGTCGCCGCGCGAGACATCCAGGTGCCGGCGGAGCCCGCCCTGGGAAAACTTCACCTGGGTGCCGCCAGCCATCCGCACCGCGTCCGTCGCCTGCACGTCGCCGGCACCCCGCACCCGGACATTCTGACCCGCCAGCAGCACGCTGCCAGAGGTGGCGTTCACCGAGCCGGAGACCGTCAGGGTGGAGCCCGAGACCGAGTTCAAGGTCAGGTCCGAGCCCGAATTGAACGCCACCGGATCGACGCTCATGGTCGCCAGGGTGACATTTTCGGCCGTCACGCTGCCGTTGACGCGGAGCGATGCGTTGGGAGAGAAAAAACCGACATTGCCGTTCGACGTCACCGTCCCGGAGATGCTGTTCGGCGCCGTTCCGCTGAGCAGGTTGGCCACACTTTCACCGCCCACGAAGTCGAAGACCAGCTCGCTCCCGCTGCCGAGGTCGAACTGGCCCCAATCGAGGATCGTGTTGCCGGTGATCGTGAAAATGGTCCGGCTGCCGGTGGCGGTGACCTCCGTCGACCAGGTGGCCGTGCCGGGGGTCGTGAGCACCGGGGAACCGATCCCCTGGGCATGCAGGGGCGCGAAGAGAAGCACCGGGAGGAGCCCGGTGAGGGGAAGCAGGGTGATGTTCATATCGAAGCGCTCGGTGGGACGAGGTCGTCGCTTGTTACTTTTTTAAATTACGGGTTACTTAGAAGCTTGCAAAGTATTCTTTTTTGGGATTTTCTACCTTCCAGTTCGCCTGATGTCTCACCCACTCCCCCAAAAGCATTTGGAAAAGTGCTGGGAAGCCTGCTGGCACCGTGCCCGCCGGCCGGTGGAAGGCGTGCTGATCCCGGAAGAACGCGCCGTGGAAATCGCCGAGCGGGTCCTGCGGAACATCGCTCTCGACTTTGAGGAACTCCCGCCGGAAGCCGAATTCGCCGCCCGCGTGGTCCAGGAAACCACCGAAGCCACCCGCGACCTGGTCGCCGGCGAGCGCCGGAAGAAGGCCGACCCGCAGCTCCACCACGACCCGGAGGACCGGCGCTACAGCGAGAATCTCGACCTCGACCGCTTGCAGCGCTCCGATCCCGCCCGCGGTTTCAACGACCCGGAATGGAACCGGCTGCCCCAGATCCTCCGCCCGCTCGCCCTCGCCACCCTCAGCCGCAAAGGCATCAAGGGAGCCGACGCCGAAGATGTCTTCAGCGACACCCTGGTCGAGCTGGTCCGCGAGCGCGAGAACACCCATTCGGCACCGATTCTCGACCCCACCGTGTTCGAGGAGCTCATCCCGCTCCACGCGCGGATCCTCCAGTTCCGCGCCATCGACTGGTTCCGCCGCCGCACCGCGCTGAAGAACCAGCCGAACTCCGGCGAAAGCTTCGACGCCCTGACCGGCGACCCCGACCGACCGCTCCAGTTCCAGGATGAGGCAAGCGAAGCCATCAGCTTCGAAAAGATCTACCAGGAGTGCCGCGAGGCCCTCACCCCGGTGGAGTGGCAACTGGTTTACACGCTCTACGTCGCCCAGACCGCTACGGTCCAGGACCTGATCCAGGACGACAAGGTCTGCGCCAAGCTGGGCATCAAGCCCGGCGTCTCCACCTCCACCCGCCGCCGGGTGATCGCCGAAATGGTTGAAGAAGCTTTGGAGAAGATCCGGGAAAATTTAGTATTTTGAAAATCGGACTACCAACCTTGCGATTGGAGTTTTGAAATCATGGACCTCGACCTTCCCAGCAACCTGCATTCGACCCGCGACCTTCTGATGCGCAGTCTCGTGATGCACCCCGAGCAAGCGCCCGCCATGCCGGCCGGTCTCGCCGCCGACCTGAGCGCCCGCTTCGCACCCCGCGAAATCGCCGCCCCGCAGGTCGCTCCGGTCTCCTGGTTCGAAAAAGTCCGCGGCTTCCTCAGCACCCCTGTTTTCGGAGTCGCCGCCGCCGCCGTGGTGGTGATGGGAGTGGCCGTCCCGATGATTTCCGCTCCGGCCGACCGCGGGTCGGAGGTCTTCCGCGGACAGCCCGCCGCCCTCAGCGCCGATACGGTCCGCATCGTCTTCATCGGACAGGACGCCGGCATGGTTTCCCAGATCAAGGCTTCCGGGGACTTCGAAGCGACGGCCATCTCGACCAGCGAAAGCGCCGCCACCGTCACCGGCCCGGCCGTGATCGTCGACTTCACCGCCGGCAGTCTCTCGGCGGTCGATGCCGATGGCACCCTTCTTCACCGCACGGACCTGTCCGGCGATGCCTCCGAAGTGTCGGCATCCATTGCTTCGGCCCTGAGCCGTTTCTAACCAGGCCGGACGCCGGCGGGGAAGCGGCGGAAAAACAGTTCCGCAGACGTTTCCCATGCACTGCACGCTTCCAGCCCTGCTCCTTTTCTCGGCAGCCGTCGCGCTCGGCCAGGAGAAGGTGCCCGCCGCCCTTCCGGCGACCGCCGCGGAACGGGAAACCGCCTACCGGAACCACGTCCTGAAAGTCCTGGATGGCGTCCGCTACCGGGAGGGCGTCCAGGAACTTCCAGGAGGCATCGCGGAACTCCATCTGCCCGAAGGTTTCCGCTACCTGGACCCCGAAGACTCGCGCAAGGTCGTCGTCGACCTGTGGGGAAACCCGCCCGGTGGGGCCATCGACCTGCTCGGCATGATCCTGCCGGCCGGCGAACACCTCGCGTCATCGAACTCCTGGGTGGTCGTTCTTTCCTACGAGGAAACCGGCCATGTCGCGGACCAGGATGCCGGCGAAATCGACTACGCCGACGTTCTCAAGCAGCTCAAGCTCGGCAGCCGCCGCTCTTCCGCGGCAAGGAGGGCCGCCGGATTCGAAACGATGGAGCTCACCGGCTGGGCCGTCGATCCCCGCTACGATGTGCGGCAGAAGGTGCTGGTCTGGGCCAAGCGCTTCAGGATCGATGCTCATGCCGAGGAAACCCTCAACTACGACGTCCGCATCCTCGGCCGGCTGGGCGTGCTCTCGCTCAATGCGATCTCCGGCATGAACCGGGTGGACGACATCGAGAATGCCTCGCCCGCGATCGTGTCGATGCTTCGCTTCAACGAAGGTCACCGCTACTCGGAGTTCGACCCCGCGACCGACAAGACGGCGGACTTTTCCCTCGCCGGGCTGGTGCTCGGAGGCGCCGGCACCCCGCCCGGGACCGTCGATCCGGGAGTGGACGACGCCGGTTTCCTGCAGAAATCCGGCAAGCTGGCGGTCTTCGGCGGCGTCGGCCTGCTCCTCCTGTTCCGGAGGCTGCTGGGATCCCGGAAGGGCGCGGCATGACGGAAGCGTCAGCAAGCTCCCGGCGAATCCCACTTTTCACCGGCCCGGGATCCGCCTTGAATCTCCCCGCACACCCGCCATGCCCCGACTCGCCCTACTCCAGTCCCGCGCTTTCGCCTCCAAGGCCGAAGCCCTCGAGCACCACGAATCCCTGATCCGGCAAGCCGCGAAAGACGGCGCGAACATCGTGGTCACCCAGGAACTCTTCCTGACTCCCTATTTCTGCACCATCGAGGACCCCGCCCTCTTCGACCTCGCCGATCCCCTGCCCGGCCCCGTCACCGACCGCCTCGGCCAGATCGCCCGGGAATGCGGCGTGGTCCTCATCTCTTCGCTCTTCGAGCACCGCGGAGCCGGCCTGTATCACAACACCGCCGCCATCCACGATGCCAACGGCGACCTGCTCGGCCTCTACCGCAAAAGCCACATCCCCCAGGACCCCGCCTTCGAGGAAAAGTTCTACTTCACCCCGGGCGACTCCGGTTGGCCGGTCTGGAACACCAGGTTCGGCAAGATCGGCGTCCTGATCTGCTGGGACCAATGGTATCCCGAAGCCGCCCGCCTGATGGCCCTCGGCGGCGCCCAGCTCCTCGTCTACCCCACCGCCATCGGCTGGCTGCCGGAGGAAAAACCCGCACTCGGCGACGCCCAGCACTGCGCCTGGGAAACCGTCCAGCGCGGCCACGCCGTCGCCAACGGCTGCTACCTCGCCGCCGTCAACCGCATTGGCACCGAAGGCGAAACCGAATTCTGGGGGCGATCCTTCGTCGCCAACCCCTACGGCGAGCTCGTCGCCAAGGCCTCCACCGACCAGGAGGAGATCCTTTACCACGACCTGGATTTCAGCGCCGTCGAAGACTTCCGCCGCATCTGGCCCTTCTTCCGCGACCGCCGCATCGATGCCTACGGCGACCTCACCAAGCGCTGGCGCTCGTGAGTCAAGCGATCGCCACCCTCAGCGCCGAATACGCCGCCTCTTCCAACGGCGTCGAATGCGCTTCCAGGATCGCCCGCAGTGCCACCTTCCGCTCCGCCGTGTCCACCCCGCGCCGCTCCGCCTCCGCCACGAACTTCGGGATGATCTCTCCCAACAGCTCCAGGTGAAGCCGGTCGTTGCTCGTCTTCTCCGGGTCGTCCCGGTGGTGCCACGCGTGCAGCTTGCCGATGAAAAGCGACAGCGGATCGAGCAAGGGAATCCCCTCGATCATCACGCCGAACCCGTAAGGCGGCTCCGGCCCCTCGTCCACCCACGGCAAGGCTTCCAGGACCTCGATCACGGTGGACCGGCCGTCCGCCAGATCCAGCGGGACCACGTAATTCTTCCCCAGACCCGGAGGCTCCTTTCTCTTTGCCGTCACGAATCTCTTCACCTTCGCGCCCCGCAACTTCATTCCTTGCGCCAGCGCATGAGCTGCCATCCGGTTGCCACGAAAGTCGATATCCTTGCTGAAAATCGGACCTTCCGCATCGAGTCCGAAGAACTGCGCCCAGGCTCCTACGGCAAGCCCACCGATCAGAACGAACTCTCCATCGCTGGAGCTGGCAATCTCAGCCACAACTTCCTGAAAGTCTTTGAGCGAGACGACTTTCACCACCGGTAGATTGGAACGGTTCTTGCCTTCTTCGCCGAAATCACACCCTGCCATTCCAAACGGGGCGCATCAAGAAGCTCTTGATGTTGCTCCCACGCCTCCGGCGAATCCCGGTAGGCCACCCGCGCCGCGTGCTTCTCCGCGATCAAGCGCCGGTGCAGCTCGCTGCCCCATTCCGTCTCGATCACTTCAATCCCGTCCATCGCGGGCACGCTAACACGCCTCCGGCCCGGCGGAAATCCTTTGTTCTCCCACCCGGCACCGCCCCTGATTTCCCGTTTGGCATTCGCCGGCGCCCGACGAAACTCCCCCGTCATGGCAAAGCCCCGCCCCGAACCCGTCGACCCCGCCGAACTCACCGGACTGGCTCTCGCCACGATGAAGTCGGCCAAGTTCCCGATGCTCGCCTCCGACGACGCCGGCCAACCACGCTTGCGCCCGGTCTCTCCGGTGAAGACCGACGGCTTCACCGTCTGGGTCGCCAACCTCCGCTGCTACCACAAGACCGGTGAGATCGCCGCCAATCCGAGAGTCGAACTCTGCTACCTCGACGCCGACCACCACCAGGTCCGGATCACCGGCCTCGCCGCCGTCGAGACCGACACCGCCCTGCTCGCTGCGATCTGGGAGAAAAACCCGCTCCTCCGCTCCTACCTCGGCACGCCCGACAACCCGGAGCTCATCGTTTATCGCGTCGATCCCAACCACGTCCGCTACATGCGCGAGTGGGCTTTGGAATATCACGTCGTCGATCCCGCTCAGGCCCGGATCGCGTAGTCTTCCACCGGACCCACGTCCCAGATCAGGTGCTTGGTCGAGAACTTCAGCAAGTTCCGCCCGTAGCGGCTGCGCGTCGCCACCCCGGAAAGCAAGCGCGTGATCTGCGAGGTGAGATGCTTCTCCATCAGCCGCGGCAGGGCGAACTTGCCATACTTCTCGCTCAACTGCTCGCCGGCCGCGTGCAGTGCATACATCTGCCCGGTGTAAAAGTATTCGATCACCTCGCCCCAGGCCTCGTGCCAGTCGCGGAGTTCCGCAAAGACCCGGTCGAACGACTTCGCAAGACGTTCCGGCTGGTCGAGGATGCCGATCCCCTTGGCGAACACCTCGCTATCTAACAAATCCGCCGAGTGCATCGCCATGAACAAGCCCGGCGACAACATCGGATCGACGAAACCGAAGGCATCGCCCATCGCCACCCAGCCCGGCCCATGGCCGCGCTCGGAAATGAGCTGGTAGTTGGTGTAAGTCATCACCGGCGTGATCCGCCGCCGTCCCCTGCCCGCGGCCGCCAGCACCGGCTCCGCATCGATCGTCGCCTCCAGCCGCTCTTCCGCCGTCTCACCGCGACCCTTCACCGCGGACTTGTCCACCACCACCCCGACCGACAGCCGCCCCGGCAGGGGAATCCGCCAGCTCCAGCCGTGCTCGAGCGTGGTGATCACCACCTGCCCGTCCCGCTGACCATCGCTCTCGAAATTCTCGAAGTGCGCGAAATACGCCACGTCATTCCGGTTCCCCCTCGCCGCCCCCACGCCTAACAGCCGGGCAAACACCCGCGCCCGGCCGGTCGAATCCACCAACAGCTTCGGGTGCTTCCCGCCCAGTTCCGGAACCGCGCTTAGGCAAGCCGCGGTCAACTGGATCTCCCGTCCCTCATTTCCAACCTCAAGCTCCGCCCGTCGCTTCACGAAGACCACTCCCAGCTCTTCCGCCCGGGTCCGCAACAGGTTGTCATACTCCGGCCGCGGGATGTTGTAGGCGTAATTGGGCCGCCCCTTGATCGCCCGCTGCGGAAAGAAAAAGTCCAGCCGGCTGCCATCGCGCGCCAGGAATCCCACGCCCGGCTTGTGCTGCGAAAACGCCGCCACCCGCTCCTCGATCCCCAGCCGCCGCATCAGCGTCACGACCGACGGCAGCAACGACTCGCCCACCAACAAATCCGGGCGCTTATCGTCGTCGAACACCAGCGTCCGGATTCCCCGCTGCGCCAACAACGCCGCCAAAGTGCAGCCCGCCGGCCCCCCACCCACGATCGCCACCTCGATCTTCGAATTCACGCCCCCTGCTTAGCCCCGCTCCGCCCCTGTGCAAAGCCGAATGCTCCGCAGCGCCCCTTCCATCAAAAATCGACAATCATCAATCGGCAATCGGCAATCCTCCTCCCGCCACTTCCGTCTTCCCCCGCCCCTCGTTCCCCGCTTTCCTCCCGCCCATGCGCAACGCCCCCTTGGGCTTCTTCGATTCCGGCGTCGGCGGCCTCACCGTCGTCCGCGCCGTCCAACAACTGCTGCCCGCCGAGGACATCGTCTACCTCGGCGACACCGCCCGCTTGCCCTACGGCTCGAAAAGCCCGGAAACCATCCGCCAGTTCGCCCACGAGGACGTCCGCTTCCTGCTCAGCCGGGAGGTGAAAATGATCGTCGTCGCCTGCAACACCGCCACCGCCCACGCCCTCCCTTCCCTCCAGGAGCAGTATCGCATCCCGATCATCGGCGTGATCGAGCCCGGCGTCGAAGCCGTCCTCTCCGACCCCGCCGCCCAGCGCATCGGGATCATCGCCACCCGGGGCACCGTCGGCTCCCACGCCTACCAGCACGAGCTCGCCCTGCGCCGCACCGGCCTCATCATCCACGCCACCCCCGCCCCGCTGCTCGTCCCGCTGGTCGAGGAAGACTGGCTCGACCACCCCGCGACCCGCGCCGCCCTGCACACCTACCTCGACCCGATGCTCGACCGCGGGATCGACACCCTGATGCTGGCCTGCACCCACTACCCGCTGCTCATCCCGGTGTTGAAGGATTTCCTCCCCGAGGGCGTCCGCCTCGTCGACTCCGCCACCACCTGCGCCGAGCATGTCCGCAGCCAGCTCACCGAGCTCGATCTCCTCGCGGAAAAGTCCCCCCCTGGCAGCCTCCAGATCAACCTAACCGACCTCTCCGACCAGTTCGAAGACCTCGCACGCCGCTTCCTCGCCCGCTCGCCGGGGCGGATCCAGCGGGTGAGTTTGTGAGGATTGTGCCCGAACTTGTTGCCTATTCAGCCCTTCTTTTCCAGCAGTCGGTCGGGTGTGGAAAAATGGGACCAACTCCATGTTTTCACAAGCCGGTGGGAGTAGTGCTTCCGTGGCCCGAACATCAGCATTGCAAGTTCCGGGAGGTCCTCCAAAGGGCTCAAATCACCGTCTTCCACCGTGGTGCTCGATCCGGCGAAGGCAAAGGCACGAAGCTTCTTGAGGCCCCGCGAGAACGCGAGGGTTCTGATCTTCCCGCAGTCCGAAAGGTTGAGAATCTCGAGACCTGCGATTGCTGCGACAGGCGCGAAGTCTTGAATCGCTTTGCTCCCGTCGATCACCAACCACTTGAGGCGTTCAAGGCGGTCCAATCCGTCGATCTGCGTGAGCTTGCGGCAATTGAGCAGCTCCAGTTTCTCCAGCTGGAAAAGTCCGTCGAGCGCCGCAAGTGAACTGAGATTGGAGTTAGCAATCGTGAGCTTCTTCAAAGATCTCAACTCACTGATTCCTGCCAACTGCGCTTCCTTTACCCCATCGAGATAAAGTGACTCCAGACCTTCACACCGGAAAACACTCTCCCCTCCTGGCAACCAATTCATCGAACACGACTGGAGTCGCTGGAGACCGGAAAAATCAACCGAACGGCGGGAGTGACAGGAAAGATTCAGCCTTTCCAGACCAACAAGCTCCGCCACTGGAGACAGGTCCTCGATGGTTCCAGCAATCAACTCAAGCCCACGCAGCCATGGAACTTCGCGAAGGAAGTTACACCCGTCACTTTTCCACCCCCACGCATAATTTCCCTGGAGCGCCGGAATGCGCCGCTCCTTCATCGCTGCGGCAACCTCAGGTCCCCAGCCCCCCTTGAGCCTGACTCCCTCAAGTGGTCCGCGCTCGTCTCTACACAGGGGAGCCACCGATGCGTTTTCAAACAGGCTCACGATCTCGAAGTCCACGATACCAAGTGAATTTTTGTCATGGGCGCTGTCGATCTTTGAGTGCGTCCCGGATTTAAATTCCACGTTTCAAAAGCGGGGACAAGGCTACGATTTTGAGTGGATGGTTGAATCTGCTTGGGGAGACCTTGCAGGCAGCAACCGACGCTCGACAGGCCACCACCCGCTGCTAGCATCAGCACGTGGAAAAAGTCGTGATCAAGCGGCCCTTGGCGGCGGAAGGAATTCCTCCGTTGATCGAAGATCCCCAGGAAGCGCTCGCGGTCTTCGAGGAGATCCTGAAGCGCGGCGCGATGTTCTACCCGAATGCCGATGAAGCTACAAAAGGACATCCGAGAATTTGTCGAATTGTTGCTCTCGCGGAAAGTTGAGTTCGACGGCTTCCTGATTCCAGTCATCGGGAAGTCCGCGCTGGAAACGAACAAGCAAGCCACCGGCCGGCCGCAGGATCTCGCGGATTTGGCGCGCTTGCGGAAACGGCCGTGAGGCTTCCGCGGCAATCGATCATCCCCGCATTCCATGTTCGACGTCCGCCGTCCGATGCTCAATGCTCCCCCCGATGACCGCCCCGGCCCTGCGTCGCCTTTTGGATGAAATCGGACCCGTCGATGCCACCGGCATCGAGGAACGGGTCGCCAAGTTCACCACCCGCTCGATCAAGAAGCAGTCGAAGCTCTTCGGCCTGCGGCTCGCCGTGACGATGGTCGATCTCACCACGCTCGAGGGCAAGGACACCCCCGGCAAGGTCGCCTCGCTCTGCCAAAAGGCGCTCGCCCCCCACGAAGGCGACGTCCCGAAAGTCGCCGCGGTCTGCGTCTATCCGTCGATGGTCAAGCACGCCGCCAAGCACGTGAAGGGCAAGGGCGTGAAGATCGCCAGCGTCGCCACCGCCTTCCCCTCCGGCCAGGCCCCGCTCAAGACCCGCCTCGCCGAAGTCCGCCAGGCGGTCACCGACGGCGCGGACGAGATCGACATGGTCATCAACCGCGGTGCCTTCCTCGAAGGCGAGCTGGCGCTGGTGCAGGATGAGATCGTGCAAGTCCGCGAGGCCTGCGGCGACGCCACGCTCAAGGTCATCCTCGAAACCAGCGAACTCGAAACCTACGACCATATCCGCGCCGCCTCCTTCCTCGCCATGCGCGTCCTGCGCCCCGGCGATTTCATCAAGACCTCCACCGGTAAAACCTCCGCCAACGCCACCCTCGGCAACAACCAGGTGATGATCGAGGCGATCCGCGACTTCTACATCGCCACCGGCACCGAGATCGCGATGAAGCCCGCCGGCGGTATCCGCACCGCCAAGCAGGCACTCCAGTTCCTCGTCGCCGTGAAGGAAACCCTCGGCGACGCCTGGCTAAACAACGCCCGCTACCGCTTCGGCGCCTCTTCCCTCCTCAACGACCTGCTCCGCCAGTTGGAAAGCCAGCGCACCGGGGCCTACCAAGCACCCTACACCTTCAGCGACGACTCCACGGGTTACTGAAATAGGTCCTATTCGACCTATAGGACTTATCTTCCCCTTCTCCACCATGCCCGCCAAAAAATCCCCCGCCCGCCCTCGCGAACTCCTGTTCGGCGACCTCTGGGAATTCGACCCCGCCCCGGAGTCGGCCGAGCCCTTCATCGCGCCGCGCTACGGGCTGTTCATCGACGGCAAGTTCAGCGCGCCGAAGTCGAAGAAATATTTCGACTCCATCGCCCCGCGCAACGGCGCCAAGCTCAGCGAGATCGCCCTCGCCAACGCCGCCGATGTCGATGCCGCCTACACCGCCGCCGCCAAGGCCTTTCCCGCTTGGTCGAAGCTGCCCGGCAAGGAACGCGGCAAGTATCTGTTCCGCATCGCCCGCCTGCTCCAGGACCGCGCCCGCGAATTCGCCGTGGCGGAGACCCTCGACGGCGGCAAGCCGATCAAGGAGTCGCGCGACTTCGACCTGCCGATGGCCGCCGCGCACTTCTTCTACCACGCCGGCTGGGCGGACAAACTCGAGTTCGTCGCCCCCGGCCGCACGCTCCAGCCGCTTGGCGTGGTCGGCCAGATCATCCCGTGGAATTTCCCGCTGCTGATGCTGGCCTGGAAAATCGCGCCCGCCCTTGCTACTGGAAACACCGTAGTTCTAAAGCCCGCCGAGACCACCTCGATCACCGCGCTGAAGTTCGCCACGATTCTCGAACAAGCCGGCCTGCCGCCGGGCGTCGTCAACATCGTGACCGGTGCCGGCGAAACCGGTGCCGCCGTGGTCAACCACCCGCTCGCCGCAAAGATCGCCTTCACCGGCTCCACCGAGGTCGGCAAGATCATCCAGCGCGCCCTCGCCGGCAGCGGAAAGAAGCTCAGCCTCGAGCTCGGCGGCAAGGCGGCCAACATCGTCTTCGAGGACGCCCCGCTCGACCAGGCGGTCGAGGGCATCGTCAACGGCATCTTCTTCAACCAGGGCCACGTCTGCTGCGCCGGCTCCCGCCTGCTGGTCCAGGAAAGCGTGGCCGATCTCGTCGTCGCCAAGCTCAAGCGCCGGATGCAGGTCCTCCGCGTCGGCGATCCGCTCGACAAGAACACCGACATCGGCGCGATCAACTCCGCCGAGCAGCTCGCCAAGATCAAGGAACTCGTCGCCAGCGGCGTGAAGGAAGGCGCGGAACTCCATCAACCCGCCTGCAAGCTGCCCGCCAAGGGCTTTTACCACGCGCCCACCCTCTTCACCAAGGTCACCCAGAGCCACCGCGTCGCCCGTGAGGAAATCTTCGGCCCGGTCCTTTCCATCCTCACCTTCCGCACGCCCGAGGAAGCCGTCGAGAAGGCCAACAATACCCCCTTCGGCCTCAGCGCCGGCGTCTGGACCGACAAGGGCAGCAAGATCCTCAAGATGGCCGCCGAGCTGAAGGCCGGCGTCGTCTGGGCCAATACCTACAACAAGTTCGACCCCTCCAGCCCCTTCGGCGGCTACAAGCAGAGCGGCTTCGGCCGGGAAGGCGGGAAGCACGGGTTGCTGGATTACGCGACGCTGGGTGAGTGCCGAGTGATCAGTGATCAGTGATCAGGAAAGCCACCCTCTACCTCACCCTATCCCGAACTCCTAACCGCCGAACTCTTCCACTGATCACTGATCACTGCTCACTGATCACTCGGCACTTTCTCTCATGCTCCCCATCACCAAAACCCCGAAATGCTACGTCGGCGGCGCCTTCATCCGCTCGGAGTCCGGCCGCGTCTACGAGATCCATCGTAGCTCCGGCGAGTTTTTCGCCAACATCCCGCGCTGCACCCGCAAGGACGTCCGCAACGCCGTCGAGGCCGCGGCCAAAGCCGGCGCGGGCTGGGCGAAACGCACGCCCTACAACCGCGCCCAGATCCTCTACCGCCTCGCCGAGATGCTGGAGGCCCGCGCACCCGAAATGGCGGCAGCGATCCAAGAGGGGCACGGGCGGCCCGCCCGTGATTCAGGAGATGAAGTCCGCGCCACCATCGACCGCATCGTTCACTTCGCCGGCTGGGCGGACAAATACGAGCAGGTCCTCGGCAGCGTGAACCCGGTCGCCAGCCCGCACTTCAATTTCACCGTCACCGAACCGATGGGCATCGTCGGTATCCTCGCCCCGGAAAACGCGCCCTTGCTCGCCCTGATGACCCTCATCCTCCCCGCCATCACCGCCGGCAACAGCGTCGTCGCCCTCGCCTCGCACGCCGCGCCGTACCCTTCCATCCTGCTCGGCGAGATGCTCGCCACCAGCGATCTCCCCGGCGGCGTGGTCAATCTCCTCACCGGCGAGCGCAAGGAAATGCTCCCGACCTTCGCCACCCACGAGCACCTCCGCGCCGTCGCCGCCACCGCGACCACGGAAGAAGCGACCGCCCTCCAACAAGGTGCCGCCGAGTCCGTCAAACGGGTCATCCTCCACGACCCGGAAACCGACTGGTTCTCCAGCGGTCACGATTCGCCCTACGCCCTCCGCGATTTCACCGAGGCCAAAACCGTCTGGCACCCGATCGGCGCTTAGGACTCCCGCACCCGCCACACCCCCGACACCTCGCCCAAGCGGTAACCCTCCCCGCTTTCATCGACCTTCCCGCAGCGCAGCAGCCCGCCGTCATAGTCCGCCCAAAGAGCCGGGCATGGACTCATGAAGGCCCCGAGGTTGATCACCAACCGGCCCCGCTTGTGCCAGATGCCCGCGCGGTGGAAGTGCCCCTTGAGGATGATCTCCGCCTTCGGGAAGTAATGCTCGGCGAAGGCCGCCGCCGCGTCCGCCTGGGTCGCCCAGACCCGCAGCATCTCAAAGGCCCGGCGCGGCGGCCGGACCGCGTCGAGCGCGCGTTGCCAGAGCTGCTTGCCTTTTGGATAATCCGCCGCGCGCAGCACCAGCGCCATCTCCCGCGCTAGCACGATCCGTTCCGCGGGATCGTCAATCACCGCCTCGAACCTCTTCCACAATTCCCCCACCTTGTCCTGCCGCGTCAACGCCTCGCGGCTCCACGGCGAGCCATCGGGAAAAAGCGCGTCGCCGTGCGTGATCAAAATCCTCCCCCCCGCCAACTCCACCCAGCCCGGTCCCGGCCAGCCCGGATCATGGTTGCCGGAGAGAAAAATCGGCTCCGCGCCCTCTTCGACGCAGATCTTCTTCAGTTCATCTAACATCTCCGCCGAACGCTCGCGGAACAGCCGCGCCAGCTCCTGCCAGGTGTCGCCGTTGAAGATCACCGTGCCCGCTCCGGCAATCAGCGGCCGCAAGCTTTCCGCCGACGCGATGCGCGACACGCGGTGCCCGAGGTGCAGGTCGGACAGGATGCGGATCGGGTAGGTCATGCCTTCGCCACCGATCGCTGCCGGACCGCCTCGTAAAGACACACGCCCGCCGACACCGACACGTTCAGGCATTCCACCTTCCCCGCCATCGGCAGCTTCGCGAGGAAGTCGCAGTTCTCCTCGGTCAGCCGCCGCATCCCCTTTTCTTCAGCACCGAGCACGATCGCCAGCGGCCCCTTGAGATCGAGTTCGTAGAGCAGCTTGTCGGTGTGATCCGTGGTGCCGACGATCCACACCCCGGCCTTTTTCAAATGCTCCATCGTCCGCGCCAGATTGGTCACCTGCACGAAGGGCACGTGGTCCGCCGCACCGACCGAAATCCGCCGCACGGTCTCGGTGATCCCGACCGCCTTGTCCTTCGGCGCGACCACCGCATGCACCCCCGCCCCGTCGGCAGTGCGAAGAATGGCCCCGAGGTTGTGCGGATCCTGCACGCAGTCGAGGATCAGCAGGAAGGGCACCGGCGTCTCCGCGATGATCCGCGCCAGATCATCCTCGTCCAGCGCGGGTGCGGACGACGTGTTTTCTTCAACCTTGCGGACGTGGCGGTTTTCGCGGGCCTCATGCTCGCGGCGGCGGGGCTTCATGGGCGCAGCATGGAAAGCGGCCCGGGCGCGGGCAAGCGATCACCTGTAAAAATCAGTTCCCCTCCTTGGCCGGCCCGATCGTCCCGCCCGGCACGAATTCCGCCGCGGTAAGGGTCTGCCGTTTGTCCACCTCGCCCCGGCTCACGGCCGACACCCAGCTCATGATCCGCCTCACGACCGGCCGGCTTGACCAGCGGATGTGCGCCACCGACGGCCGGCACCATGCGAAGGCGGGATCCGCATCCGTGCACACCAGCGAGACGTCCTCCGGCACCCGCATCCCACGCCTGGCCAGAAAGAGCAGCGCTGCGACAAAGAACGCCGCCTCGTCGAGGATCAGCGCCGTCGGCGGCGTGATCCGGAACAGCGACTCCAGACAAGCGTCAAAGCCCTCGATGCTTTCTTCCCAAGGCGGCAAATGGAAGGATCCCGGAGTGATCCCGTGAAGCGACAACTCGTCGAGAAACGCCCGCTCGCTCGCACCCGGCTCCGGCAGGCGGCGCTGCGGACGCGCCAATAGCACGATCCTCCGGTGACCGAGGCTTACCAGTTCCCGGACGATCGCGGCCATCACCGGAGGCTTGTTCGGCCCCACCCCCGCGATCTCCAGACCGCGCCGCCGGCCGAACAGCGCGAACAGCGGCCTCCCCGCGTCGGCGACGCACTCCAGAATCATTCCCGGCGCACCCATGACAATCCACGCATCCACCTCCACCGCCTTCAGCATTCGACCCACCCGCAACACGTCCATTCCCAGCTCCGTCAGGCACCTGGGCGGGACCACCACCATGTGTCCCGCCTCTGCAAGTTCGTGGGCGACCTCAACCATGTAGTCCAACCGAAGATCCGATGGGTCGCAGGTCAGGATCGCGATCCGCAGCGCCCGCGGCTCGATCGACTGCTCAGGCGGCACGATCATCCGTCGCCTCCCCGGCCCTTGCGGCCGGAGAAGACCCATCTTTTCCAACTGTTGCAAAGCGACCGCCACCGTCTTCGGGTTTACCTGAAGCTCTTTGGACAATTGAGGCATCCCCGGCATCAAGCCCTCCCAGCGTCCCCGCAAAAGCTCGCTCCGCAAATGCTCGGCGACCTGCTCCGAAATTGAGGTGAAGCGTGCTTCTTTCACGAGCCAAAACCTCTCCAGAAAGTGGATAAGTCGCTAGGAAAAAAGGATTTGCCGGTGTCGGGACCGTTTAGCAATTTTTTCGGATTCAACGAGATTCGGGGCAGTCGGGAGTCCAAAACAACGGCCTCCTCATGCCTCGCAACTCATTCAACTCCAATACTTTTGTCGCAAACCCCGCGACCCGGAATTGCCCCCTATGAAGCCGACTTCCATGCTCCGTGCTTTTCTCCTTGGCTGCGGCTCCTGGCTTGCCCTGCCCGCGGCCACCGCCAACACGCTTTATTGGGACGGCGGCACGGTGAACCTCGCCGGTAACGGCGACTTCGTAGCCTCCGGCCTCACCGGCAACTGGAGCACCTCTCTCCTCAATTGGGACGCCGGTCCCGTTCCCTACACCGGCTGGAACAACTCCAACAACGACATCGCCTTCTTCCACCGGGGCACCGCCATCCCCGGTCCCAACCCCGGCACGGTCTCGCTCACCAGCGGTATCACCGTCGGCGGGCTCGTTTTCAACGCTTCCACCTTCACCATCAGCACCGGGGCGAATGCCCTCACCTTCGGCGGCACCAACAACACGGTTGCCCTCAACAACAGTGCCACCGCCGCCAACATCACCGGGACCATCGGGTCGAGCAGCGCGAACCTGATCTTCACCGCGCAGAACCCGCTGGCGACCCATACGTTCACTTTCAACGGCACCAACACCAGCGGTTGGACGGGGACGACCACGGTCAACTCGGGCATGACGCTCGCCGTGGAAGGATCCACCGGGAACCGGGCACTGGGTTTCACCTCCGGGATCACCCTCAATGGTGGCACCATCACCACCGGCTCCGGCGTCACGTCGGCCCACAATACCGTGAATTTCTTCAACGACTCAGCCGCCATCACGGTCAACGGTGGCGGCTCCTTCACTTGGAGACCCGTCAACGCCAATACCTTCAATGAAACCATCGGTGCCATCACCGTGAACAGCGGGCAGTTCAACCTGCTCACGGCGAGCCAGAGCGGCCCCGGCCTCGCGACCCTCACCACGGCCGGCATCACCCGCACCACCACGACCTCGGTGTTGAATTTCTCACTGGGCAACAATGGTCCCCTCCCGAGCACCGGCGGCACCAACTTCATCCAGGTGTCCGGCTCGGGAACCACGACAGGTTGGACAAGCGGTGATCCCTCCAACTCGATCATCGGAGCCTGGGCCACCACGGGGACAACGGGTAGCATCGACTATGCGATCTACAGCGCCGACAGGGTCCGGTCGGCCAACACCGTCGCGTCCTTGGAAACCACTTGGACGGATGCGGCCAAGCAATACACCCTGAGCATCCCGACGGTCACCACGTCGGGCGCGTCCACGGCCCTCACCGCCTCCCGTGACGTCACCTCACTCAGGGCATTCTCAACCACCACCAACCTTTCCTCGGCCACTGCAAACGGCTCACCCACCTTCACTCTCACCGGCCATACCCTAGCGGTGGGCGATCCGGTGGTGTTGGGAGGCACCGCTCCCTCGAACTTCTCTACGGGCAGGGTTTATTATGTGCAAAGCGTCGGCACTGACATCTTCACCTTGTCCGCCACTCCCGGTGGCGCTGCCATCAACGCAGGCAATGCGCAGTCTCCCAATGTCACCACCGGCCTGAAACTGGATCTGAACAAGAATCTCGGCACCACGGGCTTGTTGAATGGTGGCACGGCCCCGATCGGAATCGGACGAACCGCCGACGGCGGTCAGGTCACCTTGCCCGTTGCGGGTAACGGCAATTTGTTCGTGACCCCGGTGGCGGGAGCGATCGGCATCGACGCACCCGTCGTGGACAACGGCGGAGCGCTCACGCTCGTGAAAAGCGGGACAGGCAACCTCTTCCTTACAAGCGACAACACTTTCACCGGCGGCACCGTCGTCAACGCGGGCAACGTGACCGTCTCCGGCACCAACACCTTCGCCACCGGCGCGTCCGGAGCCGATGTGATCGATGGCGGCACGCTCACCTACTCCACCATCGCCTCTTGGGGCGGCGCCGGCCGCGATGTTACCTTCAACGGCACCGGCACCCTGACCTCCACGGTGGGCGGCTACAGCGGCGGAACGCTGACCACGAACGCCGGCGCGAATGCGGTCATTGCCAATCCCTCGGGCGGGACGGGCGGAATCTCCTTCGCTACCACGACGGGAGCCGGCAATGTCATCTATTCCACAAGTGCGAACCGCCTGCTCAATCTTGGCGACGCCAGCGGCCTCACCGGCAATCTCCAGGCCAGGCTGACCAACAACGCGAACTACACCACCTCCACCACCGTACAGTTTTCCGCCATCGCCGATGCGGCGGGATCGGCCCTCCAGTTCGCCGGCGGCACGGGGGATGGAAACCAGGCGATGACCTTCTCGCTGGTGGGCACCAGCCCGCTTGTCTTCAACAACCGCCAGATCCAGATTCAAGATCGTTTGACCAGCAACTGGGAAGTCCGCGACAACATCATCGCCAACAACAACGCCAACGCCGCCCACACCTGGACGATCAACACCAACCTCCTCTACACCGGCGGCCGCGCCATCACCGCCTTCGGTGGCAGCCTGCAAACAGGGCGCCGCTTCATCCTGTCCGGCTCCAACGCGGGCGACAACGCCTTCACCGGCGTGATCGGCGACGGCCAGAACGCCAACGGACTGCTCTTCGAGAAAGCCGGCGCCGGCAGGTGGATCCTGAGCGGTGCGAACACCTACACCGGCACCACCACGATCTCCGGCGGCACGCTCGTCGGCATCGGTGCCAACGCCTTCGGCAGCACCTCGGGCATCACCACCAGCGGCACCCCCACTCTCAGCCTGAGGTGTGACACCAGCACGGGTTTCGTCAAGGCCAGCGACAGCACCCCCTACAGCCTGACCACCAGTACCACCGGCGTGACCCTCAACGTGGACCAGGCCACCGCCGCCGGCACCGCCGCCAAGACGATGTCCTTCGGCCACATCACCACCTCGTCGACGGCCGCGACCTATCAGTTCAATTTCACCGGAGCCAACAACACCAGTCTCAGCGCCGGGACCTTGGACACTTCCGTCTCGACCGGCGCCGCCGTCCACACGATCAACAACAGCATCGCCGGGGGTGGATCCCTGACCCTCGCCTCGGTCTTCAACCGTGCCACCATCGTCGCCAGTCCGAACCTGGTCTTCACCGGCACCGGCACCACGGTCGTCACCGGAGCGATCACGCAGACCCTGTCCGACATGGACTTGATCAAGAACGGCGCGGGCACGCTGCTCCTCAACGGCGTCAACACCTACACCGGCCTCACCGAGGTCAATGCCGGAACCCTCGGCGGCACCGGCACCATCGCCGGCAGCGTCACCGTCGCCGCCGCGGGCAGCCTCGCCCCTGGTGCCTCCGCCGGCACCCTCAGCATCGGCGGCGGACTGGATCTCTCCGCGCAAGTCAACGGCGGCGCGGGCAAGCTCAAGTTCGAACTCGGAGCCAACACCGCCACCAGCGACCAACTCGCCGTCACCGGTGCCCTGACCACGGGCGGACAACTGGGCTTCTCCGACTTCACCTTCACCAGCCTGCCCGGAGGTCCGCAGAACGGAATCTATACCCTCATCACCACCGGTGCGGACCCCACGGGACTGCTCGACGGTGCCGACCTCAGCGGCACCATCGGCGCCGGTGGCACCGGCACGCTCGGCACCAGCGGCAACAACATCATCCTGACCGTCACCGGGCTCGGCGGCGGCACCCCCTACCAGAACTGGGCCACCGGCGGCGAACTCTTCGACGACGACGCCAACAACGACGGCGTCAGCAACGGTCTGGCCTTCCTGCTCGGTGCCTCGGGACCGAACGTCAACGCCCTCGGCAAACTGCCCACCATCACCGAGTCCGCCGGCGGCCTGGTGCTCGTCTTCGACATGCTCGACGCCGCCAGCCGCGGCACCGCCACCCTGAGCGTCGAGCACAGCAGCGCCCTCGGCGTCGGCGACCCGTGGGAAGCCGCCCTGGTGCCCGATGCGGACAACACCGTCAATGACGTGGTTTTCGACATCGAAGGCACCGGCACCCTCGACGTGGAAGCCACGATCCCGGTCAGCAAGGCGGCCGCCGGCAGACTCTTCGGCCGCCTCAAAGCGACCGAGTGACGTGCTCACCCCAGCTCCCGGCAGAACTCCAAGGCGGCCTCCCCCACGGGAGGCCGCTTTCGTGACAGGAAGCCGTGACTTGCCGTGGGGCGGGGAGATGGCGCAAATATGCTTCCATATTACGCAATCTTCGTGACAGAAGCTCCACCCGGAGGACCTTACAAAACGGTCCGCTTCCCATGGCCCACCGGCCGGTCCTGATGAAAACGAAACCGACCACCATCGCCGCACGCTTGCTGGCCGTCACAGCTCTCGGAATCGCAGCGATCCCGGCCTCCGCGCAGACACCCGGGCATACCGGCCCGCCCGCCCGAGCGGAGGCCGGCCCCGCGCAGGACCCCGGCACCCAACCCTCCGCCCCCGGAAAGGATTTCAAGCTTCCGGGCATCACCATCGACGCCAAGCAGCGCCACGTCGATGTCCAGGCCTCCGTCTGCCTCGACGAAGGAGCGCTCGAACTGATCGCCTGCACCAAGGACAGCAAGGAGCACGAGTCCATCGTGGTCGTCGAGGCGCGCCCCATCCACATCCACACCGCGCTGCTGCTGCTCGGCGCGAAGAACGGCAACCCGCCCATGCGCCAGCCGCTCAACGAGGAGATGACCCGCTGGGCGGATGTTCCGCCGCAGGGCGACCTGATCGAGGTCTTCCTCGAATTCAAGGACGCCGCCGGCAAACTGACCGAACGCCCGATCAGCGACTTCATCGCCAGGTCGGACGACGACCATGCCCCACCCGCTGCCGGTGAAACCGATGCGGAGCCGAAGCCGCGATTCCCCCACACCTTCATCTTCGCCGGCTCGATGCTCCGCGAGAACGAAAGCGGCCCCAAGGACTACCTGGCCGACCGCAGCGGCCACGTGATCTCGATCGCCTCTTTCGGCGACGAAGTCCTCTGCCTGCCCGACCACCACAGTCAGGACAACGGGGCCCTCATGTGGCGGATCGACTCCACCCATCTCCCCAAGCCCGGCACCCCCGTCACCCTGCGCCTCCGCTTCAAAAAGGAGCCCGCTCCGAAACCCGACCCATGATCCGCTTCGCCCCCTTCGCCCTCCTCCTGTCCTGTGGCCTGACCTCCGCGGATACCGTCTCTTTCTACAAGGAATCCCCCCTCTTCTCCACCGCTCCGGACGAGAAGGCTTCCGTCAACACGATCACCCGCTTCGGCCCGGTGGGCATGGTGATCGAACTCCATCAGCCCGCCTTCACCCTCTGGACCGGCACCATCGAACCCGGCTCGCCCGCCGAAGCCGCCGGGCTCAAGAAGGGAATGGTCATCACCTCGATCAACGGCGAATCCCTCAAGGACATCGACCCCCGGATCCAGCTCGGCAAGCTCCTCGCCCAAGCCGAAGCCACCGACGGCACCCTCACCTTCGCCATCCAGGGCCAGGCCGCGCCCCTCACCGTCAAGATCCCCGTCCTCGGCGCCTACGCCAAAACCTGGCCGCTCGATTGCCCGAAGTCGGAAAAGATCGTCCGCGGTTTCGCCGACCACCTTTCCAAACCGGAATCGCCCAAGGGTTTCGCCGATGCCGGCATGCTCTTCCTGCTCTCCACCGGCGATGACCAGGACCTCCCTCCCGTCAAAGCCTGGGTCCACGGCCTCGCCGGCAAGAAGCCCTCCGGCTACGCCTGGCACCTCGGCTACGCCGGCATCCCGCTTTGCGAATACTATCTCCGCACCGGCGATCCCGTAGCCCTGCCGGTCATCCGGAATTGGGTCCGGTCCGCCGCGAAGGGCGAATACCTCGACGGCTGGGCCGGCCGCGGCGGCGTGACCGGCCTCAACTACGGCAACGGCCACCTCAACGCCGGCGGCACCGCCGTGGTCACCTTCCTCCTCCTCGCGAAGCAATGCGGCGTCGAAGTCGACGAAAGCCTGCTCCAACGCACTCTCGTCCACTTCTTCCGCTACGCCGGACGCGGCACCAACCCCTACGGCGACGACCGGCCCGAAACCTCCTTCGTCGACAACGGCAAGCACGGCAACCTCGCCTTCGCCATGGCCGCCGCCGCCTCGCTCACGCCCGATGGCGAAAAGTCGGTCTACGCCAAGGCCCGCGACCTCTGCGCGATGACCGGCTTCTACACCACCACCTTCATGCTCCACGGCCACACCGGCGGCGGCATCGGCGAGATCTGGCGCAGCGGCTCGATGGCCCTGCTCCGCGAAAAGAAGCCGCTCCAGTACCGCGGGTTCATGGACCACCGCCAGTGGCACTACGATCTCTCCCGCCGCTTCGACGGCTCCTTCGGCATCCTCGGCGGAGCCGGCTACGACAAGGAGGAATGGGGGGCCTGCTACCCCTGGGCCTACACCTTTCCCCGCAAAACCCTCCGCATCACCGGCGCTCCGCCCTCCAAGTTCTCGAAGACCTATCAACTCCCCGCCCGCCCCTGGGGCACCGAAGCCGACGACGTTTTCCTTTCCATGGAATCCGTCGCCGACAAGGACGGCAAACGCCAGGACCTCTCCGGCGAGATCCTCACTCGGGACTCCGCCAAGCCCTTCATCATCCGCCTCAACGAGAAGGAACTCAGCGACGACGAGATCCGCCGCTACGTCTTCCACCCGGAATACCTGATCCGCCACATGGTCTCTAACAACGCCGCGGGCCTCACCTGCGACTACATGTTCCCGAAACCCGGACCGCCCGTCCGCCACAACCTGTTAGAAGAATTCTGCACCCACCCCGACCCCCGCGTCCGCAACGCCGGCTTCCGCGCCGCCACCCAGGCCTTCAACCCGGCCAACGATTTCTCGAAGCGCGTCTTCCACCTCGCCATCGAACGCCTCAAGGACGACAACGAATCCTGGTTCGTCAAGGACGCCTGCCTCTCCCTCATCCAGCGCGGCACGGCGGACATGATCGTCCCGGCGATCGATGTCATCCTGCCCTATCTCAACCACAAGGAACAGTGGCTCCAGAACGGCACGCTGATGGTCCTCGCCCAGGTCATCACCGACGAGCGCTGCGCGGAAAAAATCATCCCACCCGTCGGCGAGCTCATCCAGAAAACCCAGCGCCAGAGCACCACCAACGGCCCCATCCACGCCATCCGCCAGAAACTCCCCGCCGCCACTCCCAAGGTCCGCGATCTCGCTCTCAAGGCCATCGGCGACGCCTATCAGAACTACGGCGGCCTCAAAACCTGGACCGGCGGCCAGGACCTCACCGGCCATCGTGCCGAGACGCTCGAAGTCATCGCCTCCGCCCTCGCCGGCGTGCCCGGCGGCTACGATGTCCTTTATCAGGTCGCCAAAACGCAGTTCCCCGACGACCCGCTTCCCCACGACCAGCTCTTCCTTTCCGCCGATCCGGAACAGTTCGGCCCGGAGCTGAAGAAGGCCATCCTCCCCATCATCCGCGAGGAGTTGATCTATCAGTACATCGGCGTCAACCGCCGCAACATCCTCGCCGACCTGCAGATGAAAACGCAGCGCGGCGTCGTGACCAACTCCATCGACGGCCTCGTCGCACTCTATCAGAAAGTCGGGATCAAGGACTACGACTGGCAGCCCTTCGGCCCCGACCTCCGCAACAGCCAGTGGGATTACCACTCCTTCGATCCCGCCGAGAAGCAGGCCTACGACCAGTCCCCCTGGCGCTACCGCGATGTCACCTACCCGCAGGGCATGGAGAACTGGTTCGCCCCCGCCTTCGATCCCGCCAAAGCCGGCTGGAAAAAAGGCCTCCCGCCCTTCGGCCAGTTCCAGGGCAAGCTGGCGGCCAATGGCGATCGCAACCCTTGGAACGAACTCCCGCGTACGCTCTGGGAGAACGAGGTCCTCCTCGTCCGCGGCACCTTCGAATTCCCGCCGCTCAAGCCCGGCCACATCTACCGGCTCCGCGTCCAGACCGGCCAGGGAGTCGGAGCGGGCGATGGCTTCAAGGTCTTCATCAACGGCCAGCCCCTCGTGGAGAACAAGCTCGGCCTCGGCCGCCGCGAGGGCGACACCATCCGCGGCGGCTGGATCAGCCCGGAGTTCGCCGAACCACTCGGCAAGGGCCCCGTCACCATCGCCGCCACCTCCTTCCTCCGCTACGGCGACCGCGCCATCGTCCAGATGCCGCCGGTCCCGCAGGGCATCATCAGCCTCTGGCTCGAGGAACGGAAACTCCCGCCGCTCGATGACGCCGTCTTCCGCAAGGCCGCCGCCTTCGTCCCCATGCTTTCCTCCGACTGGCAGAGCCTCCAGAACCCCGACAATCCGGCGGCCGATCCCCAGGAAGGCAAGTTCCGCTACGACGGGAAATTCGTCACCAACCCCAAGGTCGCCGGCTCCTGGACCGCCGTCGCCTATGTGAAGTCCCCCGCCGAGTTCGATCCGCAGGCAAAGCCGAAACCCGACCGCAGCCCCTTCCGCGAGATCATCCTCAACAACGACGGCAGCTCCAACAACTCCCGCTGGATCTGGTCCGGCACCACCCTGATGGATCTGGAAAGCTACGCCGCCCTCAAGATCAGCCCGGAATCGATCGGAGGCACCGACTACCTCTTCATCGAGGCCGGCGGCTTCGGCCCGAAGAACCCAGCCGGCTGGCAACCCCAGCTCATGGTCCTCAAGCGGAACTGAAACCCACTCCCACTCACCAACGATGAAACTCCTCCGTCTAACAGGTCTCGCCACCCTCCTGCTCGCCACCCTGCCCGCCAGGGCCAACGTCATCCCCGTCGATCTCCCGCCGCCCGATGCCAAGCCCGCCGCCAGCGACAAGCCGGTCAAGGTCTACATCCTCTCCGGCCAATCGAACATGGTCGGCTTCGGCGCGGTGAAACCCGCCCCCCCGCAATACGCCAGGATCTTCCTCTCCGCCGATCCCGCCGCCAACAACGCCGCCCTGCCCTTCGCCGGTGCCGCCTTGCTCAAGCACGGCATCCACGACGCCACCGCCGCCGTCTTTCCCGGTGCCAACGATCCCGCCGCGGACTACTCGAAGCTGAAGCCCGCCAAAACGGAAAGCGTCGCCCTCGGCAGCACCGCCGCCACGCTCCCCTCCCTCGACGGCCCGCACACCGTCGTCGTCAACGCCTTCATCGACGTCCCCTTCACCGGCAGCTACGAGATCCACCCCGGCTTCGAAGCCAGCAACGACGCCATCGCCTTCCTCGATGGAAAGGAAGTCTATCGCAAGGACGAGACCGGCAAAATTCACCTTACGAAAGCCCCTCTCGAAAAAGGCAAACGCCACGCCCTGAGCATCACCTACCGCCAGGGCGGCTCCGCGGCGCTCTGGCTCGAACAGGTCGACCTCAAGGGATTCGGCGACCTCGGCCACGTCGTCCACGAACTCGGCCGCTTCCGCCACCTGCTCGCGCCGGACGGCACCTGGGTCAAGCGCCCCGATGTCTTCCTCAACGACGCCTACCTCGGCAAGGGCAACAGCCAGCCCCACGGCGTCGATGCCTGCGGCCCGACCTTCGGTCCCGAGCTCGGCTTCGGCTTCGTCATGGGCACCTTCCACGACGAGCCGGTCATCGTGATGAAGGCCGACATTGGCAACCGCAGCCTCGGCTGGGACATCCTCCCGCCCGGCAGCCAGAGCTACGAGTTCGAAGGCAAAAAGTATCCCGGTTACGGCGAGACGACCGACGCCGATGGCAACCTCAAGAAGCCCGCCCCCGGCGACTGGTATGCCGGCAAGCAGTACGACGACTACACCGCCTCGATCAAAGCCGTCCTCGATCACTTCGGCGAACGCTACCCGCAGTTCAAGGATCAGGGCTATGAGGTCGCCGGCTTCGTCTGGTGGCAGGGCCACAAGGACGGCGGCAGCGCCACACACATCGCCCGCTATGAGGAAAACATGGTCAACCTCATCAAGGCCTGGCGCAAGGAGTTCAACTCGCCGGAGGCCCCGTGGACCATCGCCACCGTCGGCTTCCACGGCAAGGACATGCCGGAGAACTACGTGAAGATCGCCGAAGCCCAGCTCAACGCCGCCGATCCGAAGCGCCACCCGGAACTCGCCGGCACCGTCAAGACCATCGACGCCCGCCCCTTCTGGCGCGACTCCAGCATTTCCCCCAAGAACCAGGACTACCACTACAACCACAACGCCGAGACCTACATGCTCTGCGGCGACGCCCTCGGCCGCGCGATGGTCGAGCTGAAAGGCGGCAAGGTGGAATACCCGGAACCCGGCATGATCCAGCCGGTCGACGCCCCGCCGAAAATGGAGCCCTCCACCCTTGAGGAAGTCCGCGCCATGGCTTCCGCGGTGAAGCCCTTCATCCTCGGAAAGATCCTCCCCGAAATGGCCGACCCCGCCATCCCGCTGCCCTCCCACTTTCGCGTCGGCCTGCCTTTCGAGTCCATCCTCGGAGGAAAGAAGCCGGCCAAGCCCACGCCGCTGATCGAATCCCAGCTCGATCCCATGATCGCCCTCTACCGGTTCTGCGGCATCGAGGATTTCTCATGGAAACCCTTCGGCCCTGAAATGAAGACCGCCGCTTGGTCCTACCTCACCTTCGACCCCGCCGAGAAAAAGGACGGCCCTGAAGGCGACCGCTACCGACCCGTCACCCTCCCCGCCGGCTCCGAGAACTGGTTCGCCCCGGACTTCGATCCCGCCAAGGCCGGCTGGAAATCCGCCAAGGCTCCCTTCGGCCAGAAAGACGGCAGGCAGGAGGCGCTGATCCCGTCGTGCAGCGTGCCCCACTGCGGTTGCGAGATCGTGCCCGCCACCCTTTGGGACAAGGAAGTCCTCCTCATGCGGCAGACCTTCGAAGTGCCCAAGCTCGATCCCGGACACCGCTACCGCATCGTCGTCGGCGGGGCCGGCCACGGCTGGTCGGGTGAAGGCTTCGCCCTCTACCTGAACGGCAAGCTCGTGAGCGAGGCCACCGGCGGCTACTACAACCGCGGCGGCCAAGCCCGCGGGGTCCTGATCTTCGACGATCTCCTGCCCGAGTTCGTATCCGGCAAGGTCACCCTCGCCGTGAAGAGCTTCCTCCGCCGCAACGGCCACCGCAACAAGCCCGCCACCCCCTCCGGCCACCTCAGCGTCTGGATGGAGTCCGCCAAACTCTCGCCCTTCGCGGAGCAGATCGTAAAGACCCTCAAACCCTGACCCGTGCGAATCGCCCGCCTCCTCGCCCTGGCCCTTGCCGCGGCCACTCCCCTGCTCCCCGCCGCGGAGCGCAAGCCCAACGTCGTGCTCATCCTCGCGGACGACCTCGGCTTCCGCGACCTCGGCTGCTACGGCCACCCCTCGATCCGCACCCCGGTGCTCGACCAGCTCGCGGCCGGCGGCACCCGCCTCACCGGCTTCCATTCCGGAGCCACCGTCTGCACACCCTCGCGGATGGCGCTTCTAACAGGAGCTTACCCCGTCCGGCTCGGCTGGACCGAGGGGGTCGCCGGCTACCGGATGGGCATGCACGACGGCATGAACCCGGAAGCACTCACCCTCGCCGAGATCTTCGCATCCGAAGGCTACGCCACCGCGGTCTCCGGAAAATGGCACATCGGCGACCAAGCCGGCACCCGCCCGCCCGCGCAGGGCTTCGCCGATGCCTTCTACCTGACGCATAGTAACAACCAGGTGAAGACCCTCTGGCGCGGCGATGCGGCGACCGACGAACCCTTCGACAACCGCCAGCTCACCCGGCGCTTCACCGAAGAGGCGATCCGTTTCGTGAAAGCCAACCGCGACAAGCCCTTCTTCCTCTACCTGCCCTACACCGCCCCGCACTTCCCCGTGGAGCCGCATCCGGACTGGAAGGGCCGCTCCCGCTTCGGCGCATACGGCGACGTCGTGGAGGAAATGGACGCGCGCATCGGAAATCTGTTAGACACCCTGCACGAACTCGGCCTGGAGAAGGACACCATCGTCGTCTTCACCTCCGACAACGGCCCGCAAAAAGGCGAAGCGGCAGACGCCTACCCCTTCCGCGGCGCGAAATGGAGCGCTCTCGAAGGCGGCACCCGCGTGCCGTGCGTCATTTCCTGGCCCGGCGTGATCCCCGCCGGCAAGGTCGGCGACCAGCTCTTCGGTGCCATCGACCTGCTGCCGACCCTTTGCCGCGCCTGCGGCATCGACTGGAAATCGAAATCCTCCGGCAAGCCCGTCATCGATGGCCTCGATCTCTGGGACTCCCTCCTTGGCAAACAGGACGCCGCCCGGCGCGCCGAGCTTCTCCACTGGCACGGCATGCACGCCGAACCGCAGGCGATCCGCAGCGGCGAATGGAAGCTCTTCTTCAAGCGCGGCGACGCCCTCACAGGCCCCGGCACCGACCTTTCCACCGCCGACCAGGCCGCCAAGCTCGCACCTTACCGGGATGCCCTGGGACGGGATGACTCCCCCTTCCTCGTCAGGCCCGGTGACGACCCCGGCGAGACCGTCGACCTCTCCGCCAAGTTTCCCGCACAGGTCGAAACTCTCACCGCCCGCGCCGCGGAAATCATGGCCGGCATCAAGGCCGCCCCCGTCCTCCCCGTCTCAAAACCGCAGGCCAGTAAGTAAACCCACGCCGATGAAAAGAAGCACCTTCGCCGCGGCGCTCGCCGCCGCCTTCTTGTCCCTCACGCCCACCTTCGCGCAACAGGCGGAAGCCCCATCGATCGAACTCGGCGCGCCCTTCACCGATCACGCCGTCCTCCAACGCGGACTCCCCGTTCCCGTCTGGGGCTGGAGCAAACCCGGCACCGCGGTCACCGTCGAGTTCGCCGGACAAAAGCAATCCGCAACCGCCGCGGAGAATGGCAAGTGGACCCTCAACCTCGCCCCGCTGGAAGCCAGCGCCGAAGGCCGGCCGATGACCATCTCGGAAACAGGCGGCGCATCGATGACCCTGAACAACCTCCTCGTCGGCGAGGTCTGGATGGCGTCCGGCCAGTCGAACATGCAGTGGATCGCTTCCAAAAGCTCCGTCCAGAACCTCATCCTCCAGCTCAAGGAAAAGGGCCAGTCCCCGCCCATCCGCGAGTTCGAAATCAAGAGCGTCTATGCCGCCCTCCACCCCGTCGAACGCGCCACCGGTTCGTGGAAGGTGGACGACTTCGGCAACTACAGTGCCGTCGCCTTCGCCTTCGCCCTCAAGATCCATCAGGAGACCGGCGTCCCCGTCGGCATCCTCAACTGCTCCTTCAGCCAGACCAGCATCGAGTCGTGGGTCCCCCGCGAGGGCTTCGCCGCCGGAACCGAAGAATACACGAAGTCGCTCCACCGCAAGATCCTCGAGACCGACCCGACGACTCCCGAGCACCGCACGGCCTGGGACTCCTTTTACCGGTCGCTCGAAAGCACGCTCGAAGAAAACGCCCGTCTAACAGCCGCCGGAAAGCCCGCCCTGCCCGTCTCCAGCAAGCCCCCCGGCAACCTCAACGACAACCGCGACGCCACCTGGATGTTCAACGGCCGCATGAGCCCGGTCGTTCCCTACGCCATCCGCGGCGCGATCTGGAACCAAGGCTACGCCAACATCAACGGCGGCATTCTTTACTACCAGAACCTCCACAGCCTGATCCGCGGCTGGCGGATGAAATGGAACAACCCCGAACTGCCCGTCTACTTCCACCAGTTCTACTGCCCGAGTCCCCAGGGCGGCATCTACACCGACACCTTCCCCAGCATCGATCCCATGGCCGAGATGCGCCTTGGCACCCGCATGGCCCGCGACATCCCGCACAGCGGCATGGCCAGCCAGATCGATATCGCCGGCGCTATCCACTACTACCAGAAAGCCCTGCCCGGCCAGCGCCTCGCGCTTCACGCACTGAAGCACCAATACGGCAAAAAGGACCTCGTCGCCGATGGACCGATCTTCAAATCCTACTCCGTCCAAGGCGACCAGCTCGTCATCGAGTTCGACCACGCCGACGGCGGCCTCGTCGTCGCGGAAACCGCCACCAACTCCGGACCCAAGCCGACCGAAACCTGCGACGGCCTGGCCACCCCGAAAATCATCCCCGACGGTGCCTCGCAGGTGAACCACTTCTGGCTCGCGGGTGAAGACCGCGTCTGGCACCCCGCCACCATCCGCATCGATGGCTCAAAGGTCTTCGCCACGTCCCCCGCCGTCAAAAATCCGCGCGGCGTTTCCTACGGCACCGGCGGCATCGGCTTCCGCCCCGCCCTCTACAACTCCTCCCTGCTCCCCGCCACACCCTTCATCGAATACGACCACCAGCCCGTCACCCATGCGACCTGGCCGGACCAGCCGATGAAAATCGCCGGGCTCGTGGTCGATCCGAACTCCGTCGGTCGCGTCAACGACTACCGCAAGATGCCGCTGCTCAGCTCGCAGTTCCGCGACAACGCCATCCTCCAGGCCGACATGCCCCTCGCCATCTTCGGCTCCGCCGTCGTCTGGCCCGGCTACCCGCCCGACTACGAAGGAAAAGCCGAGATCCGATTCGAGTTCGAAGGCATCAAGCAAGTCATCCCGGTCACCAAGGACATGCAGGAATGGAGCGTCACCGTGCCGCCCATGCCCGCGAGCAAGGAGCCGAAGACCCTCCGCGTTTCCTTCCACATCGAAGGCGAGCTGATCCATGAACGCGTCTGCAAAAACATCCTGATCGGCGATGTGTGGTATGTCGCCAGCCCCGTCGTGAAGAACCCCGCCGCCTTCGCGATCGAAAAGTCGGGGCAGACCGTCCGCGTCATGACCCGCAAGGCCAAGCGCTCCTCGGCCCCGCGGCCCGCCCGCTTCAGCGTCTCGACTTCCTACGACCCCAACACCCGCTTTTCGTCGCTCTGGGAGGAAGCCGCCGATGACTTCGCCGCCGCCATCGGCCACCGCCTCGCGAAGAAATCCGGCCGCCCCACCGGCATCATCCACATGACCGGCGAAGACGTCCCGCTCGCCAGTTGGATCCCTTTCGACGGCCTCCAGAACGCCCCCAGCCTCAAGGCCGACTACGAGAACCTCGCCCAGCTCCAGCCCGGCAACCCGATCTACGACGCCAACGTCCGCCGCTACATCGGCGCCTGGAAATCCTACTGGAGCGACTTCATCCCGCGGATGATCGCCACCCGCGCCGTGCCCACCGGCGAGCCCTGGGGCACCTTCCCCCAGCTCGCCGGTGAAGTCACCAGCAAGGCTTCCCAGACCCACAACGTCTGTGCCGCGTCCTTCATCCCCGGCAGCTTCAAAGGCATCATCTTCCTCCCCGCTCCCGCCTCCGTCGCCACCGACCAAGGCCTCCACTTCGGCAGCGAAATGTCCGCCCTCGCCAACAGCTTCATCACCGGCATGGGCGGCAAGGCCACCTTCATCCACACCATCCCCGCCAAGCCACTCGCCCCGCGGATCATCGCCCCCACCGCCATCAAGGGCGACCACCGTTCCATCGAAATCCCCGACTGGGCCGGCCAGCACCAGATCCTCCTCGACGCGCTCTATCCGGCGGAGCGCTGACTTTAGTCGGCGAGTCTTCGCGTGCCAGCACCCCGTCCGAAAGCCCACGCCACACCCCCTTTAGCGCCATCATCCGTCGCCATTTCTCCCCACCCCCTCACCCACCACCGCCATGCTCCGCACCCTCATCCTCCTCTTCGCCTTCACCTTCGCCACCCGCGCGGCGGAGAAGAAGCCCAACTTCATCTTCGTCATCGCCGACGACCAGCGCTGGGACGCCATGGGCACGGTGCAAAAGGAACACGGCGGGAAGGCCCGCTACCCGTGGTTCGAAACGCCGAACATGGACCGCCTCGCCGCCGATGGCGTCCGCTTCCGCAACGCCTTCATCACCCACTCGATCTGTTCCCCCGGCCGCGCCGGCTTTCTAACAGGCCAGTACACCCACGTGAACGGCGTGATGGACAACAGCACCCCCTTGCCGGAGGACTCCGTCACCCACGCCACCCTCCTCCGCGCCGAGGGCTACCGGACCGCCTACTTCGGCAAGTGGCACATGGGCAACCAGCGCACCCGCCCCGGCTTCGACCATTTCGCAAGCTTCGTCGACCAGGGCGTCTATCAGGACTGCCCGGTCCTGGTGAACGGCGTCCGTACTTCGACGAAGGGCTGGATCGATGACGTCAGCACCGACTTCGCCATCGACTGGCTCAAGCAGAACCACGCCAAGCCCTTCTCCCTCGTCCTCGGCTTCAAGAGCCCGCACAACCGCCGTGGCGGACCGAACCTGCCCGAACGCCTGCGCGGTCTCTACGAAGGCAAAACCACCCGCCGCACCCCCAACTGCGACCTTGGCGCCGTCTATCACAAGCCGCGCGCCAAAGCCGCCAAAGGCCAGGACCGCGGACTCTCCGCCAACCCCGTCCACCTCGACTACCTCCGCCACATCAAGGGCATCGACGAGAACCTCGGCCGCCTGCTCGACACCCTCGACCAGCTTCAACTGACCGACGACACCGTGGTCGTTTATACCAGCGACAACGGCTACTACCTCGGCGAGCGCGGCCTTGGCGACAAACGCGCGCTCTACGAGGAAGGCATCCGCATTCCCTTCATCGTCCGCTACCCGCGCCTCTTCCCGAAGGGCAAGCTCGTCGATGAAATGGTCATCAACCAGGACCTCGCCCCCACCTTCCTCGACCTCGCCGGCCTGCCCGCCCACCCCGGCATGCACGGCGCCAGCTTCAAGGACCTCGCCCTCGGCAACAAGCCCGCCAACTGGCGCACTTCCTTCCTCGCCTACTACCGCAAGGAACTCGGCGACACCCCGACCTGCCACGGCATCCGCACCGAGACCGCGAAACTCATCGTCTATCCGAATCGCCCCGAGTGGACCGAGGTCTACGACCTGAAGAACGATCCCTACGAATTGCACCGCCTCCCGGCCGACGGCCCCCTCGCCACGCGCCTCAAGACCGAACTGGACAAGCAAATGAAGGCGGTCAACTTTATACCGCGTTAAAAACCCAAGCGTCTCGAACTGCCCCCCCTCTGCGCATTTCAAGGCCGCACCCGCCCGACCCGGCCTCTCATGAAATCCCTCTGCATCCTCGCCCTGGCCCTGTTCACGTCGCTCGCGGAGGCGGTGTCCATCGACGCCGTCTACTTCGCCCAGACCCATGTGCTCAAGACCACCGATACCTCATTCGGTCTTGTGGGAAACCGGGAAGCCCTCATCAAGGCCCACGTCACCGCACCCGGCGCTCCCGCAGCGCCCGCAGTCACCGCCACCCTCTCGCTCAACAGCCAGACCCTGGTCGTCAACCTCACCGGCCCGGCCACCCTGCCCGCTTCCATCCCCGACGGCCCCGGCGTGGTCCAGCATGCGTTCGCCAACACCTTCACCGGCTACATCCCCGCCGCCTGGATGAAGAAAGGCCTGCGGGTCACCATCAACGCGGGTGCCGCCAGCACCACCATCACCGACATGAAGGTCAGCGCGCCTTCCAAGGTCGTGATGACCATGACCGACGTCCACTATTTTGCCCAGGCATCGGGCGACTATCCGGCCAACACCTTCGCCGAGATCGAAGCGAAGTGGCCGACCGCCGACCTGGAACTGCGCCGACTTCGAAACGTCGTATTCCGCGAACTCGTCATCCCACCCCGCGCCGATGTCAGCGCCCAGGCCGTTCGAGTCCGCTCGAAAGCCGAATACCAGGCCCAGACCGGCCTCGGCTTCGATGGCGAACAAGCCGCGGCCCTCGAATGGAACGGTGCCTTGAAGCGCGCCGCCGGCACCTCGGGCCGCTGGAGCCTCTACTACCTGAACGTCTACAACGCCGCGGCCGGCGGCCAGGCCGGCGGCTTCGCCGGCGTCGGCAACGGCACCTCGGTCGGCATCCTCCACCACGAACTCGGCCACGCGCTCTCTCTCCCGCACTGGGGCGACAGCGCGGCCTATCCCTACAAGGGCGACATGCATGGGATCCAGGCTCCGTCCAACTACAACGAAACCCACGCCGGACCCGCCTGGGGCTTCGATCTCCGCACCAAGGCCTTCATCCCGCCCACCGTTCAATCTGGCAATGTCACCGGCAAACCCGTCGGCACCTACAAGGTCGATCCCATGCAAGGCGGCGGCACCGGATACCAGGAACCTGCCTACCTGATGAACCATTTCTCCGACTACTCGGTGAACCAGATGCGCAGTTATCTCAACAGCCACGTCGTCATCTGGAACCCCGCCCTCAACAGCTACGCCCAGTGGAACCAGACCGCCGGCGACTACACCACCACCGTCAGCAACAACGGCGTCCAGTTCCCCCAGCAGCGCGACGTCCAGGTCATCAGCATCCTCGCCTCGATGTCCGGCGCCAAGCCCGCCGTCAACATGGTCTATCCGCCCATCGGCCCCTACACCTCCGGCCTGATCCGTCTCTTCGATCCCGCCGTCGCCGCCGACCGCACCGCGGCCAACTCGATCTTCAGCCCCACCAACGGCTCCGACTACTGCGTGCGCGTCGTCCAGGGCGGCGTGACCAAGACCTACATGCTCGCCGCCTCGGCGCTCACCTCGCCGTCGCTGACCTCCGCCTCGAGCTTGGAAACCGAAGCCATCAATCTCCCCGCCGCGGATGGCGCCGTCACCCGGATCGAACTGCTTTCCACCCCGAATGCCGAAGACAACGGCCTGCCCGCGAACCCCGCCGTCCTCTACACCTGGGCCCCGCTCATGCCCGCCACCGCCGCCTTTGACTCGCCACCATCGGCCAACGGCTCCACCGCCGTCACCATGACCGCGCAACCCGGCGAGGTGGAGTTCGGCCAAACCGGCGGCACCGTCGAATACCAGTTCACCGAAACCTCCGGCAACCCCGGTGCCACCTCCAGTGCCTGGCAAACTTCACGCTCCTACACCGACACCGGCCTCCAGCCCGGCACCCCTTACACCTACACCGTCTCCATGCGGGCCGGCGCGCTTTCCTCCGCCACCTCCGCCCCCGCATCCGCCACGACCCAGGGTGCCAACCTTGCCGGTGCCATCACCGTCAACGCCACCGAACCCTTCACCGTCGCCAGCGGCAACGGCTACAAGGCCGCCACCAACCTCGGCACCTTCAATGCCGCCGGCGCGGACAAGCTCGTCGTCGTCATCGGCCAGGAAAACGCCAACAACGATGCCACGATGACCTACGGCGTCCGCTACAACGGCATCCAGATGATCGAAGCCGTCCAACAGAACGGCAGCAACCGCGCCGGCTCCCTCGCCATCTACTATCTCGACAACCCCGGCCCCGTCGGCACCGGCATCACCGTCTCCGGCTACAATCCCAACGGCGGCCTCGGCACCGCCTACGCCCTCACCGGCACCCGGCCGGGCTTCGGGGCGTCAAACAGCCGCACCGGCACCAATACCAACTCCGTCCCGCTCACCACTTCCGCGCCGAACTCCCTCGTCATCGCGGCCCTCCAAAACTCCGGCAGCCCGAACAGCGCCGGCACCCCCGCCGCCTCGTCCCCGCTCACCCCATCCCACGGTGCCGCCTGGGGCAGCCAATGGGGCAGCCTCGCCACCGGCCACCAGCAGGTCGCCGCTCCGGGAAACATCACCCCGACCTTCACCACCAGCACCGGCGGCAGTTATAGCATCAACATCGCCGCGGTCGAGCTCCTCGCCGCCACCACCCCCGCCACCCTCTGGACCCAGACCGCGGGCGGCGCGCAAAGCTGGTCCACCGCCGCGAACTGGATCGGCAACAGCGTGCCATCCCCGGTGACCGGCGACACCGCGGACTTCAGCACCGTGGACCTCCTCGCCGATACCACCCTCACGCTCGCCGCCAACCGCACCGCCCAGGACTGGAAGTTCGGCGACACCTCCGGCACCCAGAACTGGATCGTCAATCCCGGCAACAGCATGACCCTCGCCGGCGCCGCCCCCGGCATCGAGGTGGTCAACAACACCGTCACCCTCAACCACCCCATCACCGGCACCGCCGGCCTCACCAAGTCCGGTGCCGGCACCCTCGTCCTCACCGCCGCCAGCACCTACACCGGCGGCACCATCCTCCAGAACGGCACCCTCACCCTCCATCACGCCAACGCCATCGGCACCGGCACCCTCACCCTCGGCGGCTCGAACAACCCCACGCTCCGCAACGACAGCGGCACCGCCATCACCCTTCCGAACAACCCGATGATCTGGGCCGGCAACTTCCGCCAAGGCGGCAACGGCCTCGACTTCGGCACCGGCAACGTCGCTCTAACAGCCAACGCCACCCAGAATATCCTCAGCGGCACCCTCACCATCGGCGGTGCCGTCAGCGGCGGCTTCGGCCTCAACAAACAGGGCACCGGCACCCTCGTCCTCAACGGCCTCAACACCTACACCGGCATCACCAACCTCCGGCAGTCCACGCTTCAAATCAACACGCTGAGAAACTTCGGCAGCGCCTCCTCCCTCGGCGCCCCCGCCTCGGGCGACATCACCCTCGCCACCACCAACTCCAGCACCCTTGACTACACCGGCAGCGGGGACACCACCAACCGCACCCTCCAGATCGGCCCGACCAGCTCCGCGGGCGTCACCGCCACCGTTTCCAACAACGGCAGCGGCGCGCTGGTCTTCACCGCCCCCGCCTTCAACATTCCTGTCGGCATCACCACCGGCAGCACCGCCCGCACCCTCGCCCTCGGTGGCAGCTTCGGAAACAGCACCACGCCCAACGAGATCCGCGGCGTCATCGCCGACAACACCCTCAACGGTGCCACCGCCCCCGCCAGCCGCATCAGCCTGACCAAGAGCGGCGCCGGCACCTGGCGGCTCACCGCCGCCAACACCTTCACCGGCAACACCACCATCGCCGCCGGCACGCTGCTCGTCGGATCCAATGTCATCCCCTCCTCGCCGCTCATCTCGATCGGCAACGGGGCGAGCCTCGAGAGCACCGGCGGCTTCATCCTCGCCGCCGACCAATCCCTCACCGCCACCGGTGCCACCGGCTTCGTCACCACCAGCAGCTCCACCGGACTCATCACCACCGGCGGCTCCACGCTCAGTGCCACCGGCACCCTCACCCTCACCCGCCTCAGCATCTTCGGCAGCGGCAACCAGATCACCGGCGGCGACCTCCAGTCCGGCGGCCCGGGCTCCTTCCAGCGCGGCCTGCTCGTTGGCAACAACGGAACCGGCACCCTGACCCTCGCCGGCGGATCCCTGACGTCGACCGGCGGCAGCACCAACCCCGATGTCCTCGGCGCGACCGCCAGCGCCGGCGACGGCACCTTCATCGTCGACGGCGGCGCCTACATCAACACCGCCAGCACCGGCACCCTCAACCTCGGCAACGGCCAGGCCAGCGGCACCTTCACCCTCGCCAGCGGCTCCGCCACCCTCCACACCCTGCGCTATCACGCCGGAAACACCGGCTCGAAGACCAGCGCCATCGTCCACCTCGACGGCGGCACGCTCACCCTCTCCAACATCACCGTCACCAGCGGTCTCACCAGGCAACTCAACTTCAACGGCGGCCAATTCATCGCCGCCGCGAACCTCCCGCCCTTCTCCGGCCTCACGCTCAACGTCGGGAACAACGGCGCGAGGATCGACACCAACGGCTTCTCCCTTACCCTCGCCGATCCCCTCCTGAACTCCGGCGGCACCAGCAGCGGCGGCCTCGAGAAATCCGGCACCGGCACCCTGACCCTCGCCGGGTCCAACAACTACGCCGGCCCCACCACCATCCTCGCCGGCACCCTCGCCCTCGGAGCCAACAACGTCCTGCCAGGCACCCCCGTCACCATCGGCAACGCCACGCTCGACGCCACCACCCGCAGCGACACCGCCGGCACCCTCGATCCCACCGCCGCCGCCACCCTCCACCTCGGCCCCGGCGCGGCACTCGCCTTCGCCAACAGCAGCGCCGTCAATTGGACCGGCGGCAGCCTCGCCCTCACCGGCACCTTCGTCTCCGGCTCTTCCCTGCGCTTTGGCACGACCAACAGCGGACTCACCCCCACCCAACTTTCCCTCATCTCCGCTCCCGGCATCGCCAGCTTCACCCTCGATGCCAACGGCTACCTCATTGGCCTTCCCCCGAACTCCTACGCCACCTGGCAGTCCGCCAACGCCACCGCCGGAGCCTTCGACCAGGACCACGATGGCGACGGCGTCCCCAACGGCATCGAATACTTCCTCGGCGGCACCACCAACACCACCGGCCACACCGCCCTGCCCTCCGTCACCCACAACGCCGGCACCCTCAGCGTCACCTGGACCAAGTCCTCCAGCTACCCCGGCGTCCACGGCACCGACTTCGTGATCGAGACCTCCGCCTCGCTCACCGGCACCTGGACCGACGAAACCCTAAGCGGCAACGTCGTCATCACCGGCAACAGCGTCACCTTCACCTTCCCCGCACCGCTCGGAGCGAAAAAGTTCGTCCGCCTCCGCGTCACCGGACCTTGAGTCGATTCCCATTCTCCCCCTCAAAGCAGGATCGCAGGCGATTCAACCGGCAGGGTCGGACTCACACCTGACCGGAGGACCTCTCCTCTGGGGTTCACGGCACAAGGGACCCGCATCACGACGTCTATCGGCGTCACCGGTCCCGTCCAGGACCACCGGCTTCCACCGCCCTGGTCCGCCTCGTCACCAGCCCGGTCACGTCGTCGAGGATCAGATAGATGCAGGGCACCAGCAGCAGGGTGATCACGGTGGCGAAGAGGATGCCGAAGGCCAGCGAGACCGCCATCGGCACCAGGAAGCGGCCTTGAACGTCGGTTTCCAACAGCATCGGCACCAGCCCGACGAAAGTGGTCAGCGAAGTCAGCAGGATCGCCCGGAAGCGACGCCCGCCCGCCTGCACCGCGGCCAGCCTCAGGCTCCCGGCCTCGGCGCGGTGGCGGTTGACGTAGTCGACCATCACCAGCGAGTCGTTCACCACCACCCCGGCCAGCGCGACGATGCCGCACATCGACATGATCGACAGGTTCAGGCCGAGCATCGCATGCCCCCACACCGCGCCGATCAGGCCGAAAGGAATCACCGACATGATGATCAGCGGCTGCCAGTAAGAGCGGAGAGGAATGGCGATCAGCACGTACATGATCACCAGCGCCCCGGCGAAGCCGATGCCCATCTCGCGCACGCTGTTCGCCTGGTCCTCCTGCTCGCCTTCGAAGGCGTAGCGCACGCCGGGAAACTTCACCGAGACCTGCTCCAGCACCTGCGGCTTGAAATCCTTCATCACCTCGTTGCCGGTGAGTTCGCCCTCGATGTCGGCGGTCACCTTGACCGAGCGCTGGCGGTCGGTGCGGTTGACCTGCGCCGGTCCGCGGCCGGGCTCGAATTCCACCACCTGCTTGAGCGGCAGCTCCTCGCCGACCGGCGTGCGGATCTTCATCTCTTCCATCGACTCCAACGTCCGCCGCTCGTCGCGCGGAAAGCGCACCATCACCTTGACCTCGTCGCGTCCCCGTTGGAGACGCTGGACCTCATTGCCGTAGAAGGCGTCGCGCACCTGCTTCGCCACGTCGTCCAGCCGCAGGCCCGCCGCCCGGCCGGCCGGGGTCAGCTCGACGAAGCGCATCTCGTCCTTGCCGGTGCGGCTGGAGTCGGCGATGTCGATCACCCCGGGATACTTCGCCAGCTCGGACTTCACCCATGCCGTCGCCTCGTCGAGCCGTTCGAGGTTGTCGCCGGTTAGATTGAGATCGATGGCATTTCCACCGCCTGCCGCCTCCGCCTGGAAGGTCAGATTGACCACGCCGGGGATGTCCCCTGTTAGATCGCGCCAATGGTCGACGAGTTCCGACGAACTGATGCTCCGCCCTGCCGCGGCCGACAGTTCGATCGTCACCTCGCCGATATGGGTCGCCGACGGCGGCCCGCCGGGATTGAAACCGGTCTGGAACGGCTGGCTGCCGGCGCTGGCAAGGATGTGTTTCACCACCGGTCCGCCCGAGTCGTCCTTGTAACGCTCGCCCAGTTCGCGCGCCGCGGCTTCGATCCGTGCGACCACCTTCTGCGTCTCGGTGAACGGAACGCCCTGCGCCAGCTCGACCTTGGAGCTGAGGATGTCCCCTTCCACTTCCGGGAAGAACTTGAACTTGATCCAGTTCCCACCGACCACGCCGACGGTCAGGATCAGCAGCGCCGCGAAGGCCGCGGAGGTGACATATCTCCAGCGCAGGCACTTCTCCAGCGCGGGCTGATAGACATGCCGGATGAACCACTCCAGCCCGTTGGCGATTTTCCGCTGCAAACGGAACAGCGGGTTCTTCGGCACCTCCTCGCTGCGCGGTGCCAGCAGGGACAAATGGGCGGGCAGCACGAACTTCGACTGCACCAGCGAGAACAGCAGCGTCGGGATGACCACCAGCGGGATGTTCGGCCAGATCTTTCCGCTCACGCCGCTCAGCACCAGCATCGGCGTGAAGGCGACCACGGTGGTCAGCACGCCGAAGATCACGACCACGCTCACCTCGTGCGTCCCCTTCACCGCCGCGATCCGCGGGTGCTCGCCGGCCTGGATCCGGGTATAGACGTTCTCACCGGTGACGATCGCGTCGTCGACCACGATCCCGAGCACCAGGATGAAGGCGAACAGCGAGATCATGTTGATCGAAATGCCGAGCATCGGCATCAGCCAGATGCCCCCGGCGAAGGACAGCGGGATCCCGAGCGCGACGAGGAAGGCCAGCGAAGGCCGGAGGAACATCGCGAGCACCAGCAGCACCAGCAGGAGACCCGCGACCGCGTTCTTCTTGAGCAAATCGAGGCGCCCTTGGAGATACACGCTCTGGTCGTTCCAGACCGAGAGCGAGACGCCTTCCGGCAAGCGGTTCGGCGATTCGGCGACGTAGCGCTTCACCATGCCGGAGAGTTGCAACGTATCCTCATTGCCGACGCGGAAAATGTTCACCACCACCGCGTTGCCACCATCGAAGCGGCTGCTCAGGTCGACGTCTTCGAACGCATCCAGGATGTCCGCGACGTCGGACAACACCACCACCGAACCATCGGCCCGGGTCGCGACGACGATGTCGCGGAACTCGTCGGCCCGGTAGCGCTTGCCGAGCGAGCGCAGGATGATCTCGCCGCCCTCGGTCCGGACCGAACCGCCGGGCAAATCGATCGAACTCCGCCGCACGGCATCCGCGATCTGCGCCAGGGACAGGCCCAGCTTCCGCAGCTTTTCCTCCGATACCTCGATCGAAATCTCATACGGCCTCACCCCCGCGATCTGCACCTGCGAGATGCGCGGCTTGCCGCGGATCGCCTGCGACAGGAAATCGCCGACATTGTCCGGCGGCGGCACCTGATAGGTCAGCAGGTCGTCGCGCACCTGCTCCGCCAGCTTGCGCAAGGTCGCTTCATCGGTGTCAGCGACCACCGTCAAACTCATCACCGGGGCCTTGATCAGGATCTCCTCCAGCACCGGCTTCTCCGCCTCCTCGGGGAAGTTGTCGATCGCATCGACGCGCGACTTCACGTCGCTCATCACGTCGCGCACGTCGTAGCCGGTCTCCACTTCCACCGTCACCACGCCGACGTTCTGGCTGGAGCTGGAGCGCAGCTTCTTGATGCCGGACAAGTCGGCGATGGCTTCCTCCACCGGCACGCAGACCCCGCGCTCGACCTCTTCCGGCGTCGCGTTCGGATAGGGAATCCGCACGACCATCGCGTCGATCGAAGTCTCGGGGAAGATCTCCTTCTTCAACGTGAACCACGTCGTGAAGCCGGCGAGCATCACCGCCAGCATCAGGAAATTCCCCGCCACATGGTTGCGGCTGAACCATTCGATCGCGCGTTCCATGATTCAGTCTGCGGCGGGTTCGGCGGGCTCTTCGACCAGGACTTCCATCCCGTTGACGGGAGCATTGAGGCGGGTCAGGCAGAGCCGGTCGCCGTCGTCGATGCCTTTGGAAACGATCACGCGGGTGCCGGTGGTCCGCGCGACTTCCACGCGGCGGAATTCCAAGCGGTTCTTCGCGGTGACGACGATCACCTCGTTCTCGCCGCGCAGCGCGGTCCGCGGGATCTCGCAGACATCGGCCAGCGCCTTGCCCTTCACGCTGGCATGCACGAACAGCCCGACCGGCGGCAAGGGCCGCGCGCCACCGGACGGCAGCACCTTGAGCGTCACGTAGGCGGACAAGGTGCGGCGGTCCACCTCGCCATCGACCCGCGCGACCTCGGCCGGCCACTCGAGTTCCTCGCCGCCGATGCTTCCGCGCAGCTTGATTCCTGTCCGGCTCTCCTCGCCGATGAAGCCGAAGTCCTCCAGCGACAGCGGCATCCGCACTTCCAGATCCTCCGCCGAGTAAAGTTCCGCCACCATGCCGCCGGGGGCCAGCACCACGCCGACTTCGACCGGCGACTGCCGGACCCGGGCGGCGAAAGGCGCGCGCACCGTGCTGCGTTCGACATCGCGCGCCGCCCGCTCGACCTCCGCCACCGCGGATTCCAGCCGCGCCCGGATACTGGCGAGCTGCGGCTCGCGCAGGACCAGCGGCGTCGCTTCGCCGCGGCCGAGCTGCTCCCAGTCGCGCTTCGCCTGGGCGGCCCGCGCTTCCTCCTGGATCAGCGCGAGTTCGGCATCGGCCCGCGCCGCCTCCGCCCGGGCCAGCGCGGCGCGGTAGTCGGCGGCATCGATCTGCAACAGCACCTCGCCCTCGGCCACCGTCCCGCCCTGCTTGAGGTTCGGCGAGATCTCGGTGACCAGCCCCGCGACCTCGCTGGCGAGCTTCGTCTCGCGGCGGCTTTCGACCACGCCCTGGCTGCGGATGATCACCTCGTGGCCGCCTTTTCGCGCCATGAAAACCTCCACCGTCGGCAAGGCGCGCGGCGTCTCCTCCTGCTTCGCCTTGCGGGCGTTTGTCACCAGCACGATGGCTCCGAAGACGGCACCGACCAGGATGCCGAGGGCGACCAGGAAAGAGGTCACCGCCCGCAGCTCCGTTTTCCGTTCCGTTTCCATGCGTTAGAAAATGTTAGAGAGTGAAATTCCCGCCGAGGGCGAGGTGCAGATCGACCCGGTTGGCGAGCCGCAGCCGGCGCAGGGCGATGACCTGCGCGGCGGTGTCGATTTCCCGCTGCTGGGCTGCCAGATAGGTCAGGACATCACCCGTGCCACCGCGGAATTCCTCCGCGGCGCGGCTGGCGGCCTCCTTCGCCAGCGCCGCGGCGGACGCGGTCTCGTCCTCGCGGCGCTGGAGATAAAGCTCGGCGGCCAGGCTTTGCTCCACCTCGCCGAAAGCGCCGAGCACCACGCGCTGGAGGTTCGCCACCGACTCGCGGTCCACCGCCGCCGCGCGCTCGATCCCGCCCTGGATGCGGCCGCCTTGGAAGATCGGTTGGGTCAGGCTGCCGCCCAGCGACCACACGCCGAAGTCGCTGCTCAAAAGATCGCCCAATTGGTCGGTCGCCGTGCCCATGCTGCCGGTCAGGCGGATCGACGGGAAGCGCGCCTTCTCCGCTTCGTCCAGCCGCCGCCCTGCCGCCGCGAGCTGGCGCTCCGCCGAAAGAATGTCCGGTCGCCGCAGCAGCAGCTCCGACGGCAGGCCGACCGGCGGGCGCGAAGGCATCGGGGGAAGCTTCGCCACATCGCGGATCCGCGCCGCCGGGTAGCGGCCTAACAAAAGCTCCAACTGCCGCAGCACCTGGTCCCGGTCGCCGCGCCGCGCCTCGAGCTGGGCGCGCGAGGTCGCGAGGTCCGACTGGCTCAGCCGGACCTGCGCGGCCGATCCGCCCTCCGCTTCCAGCGCGCCTTCGAAGCGGCTGCGCACCGCGTCCTCGGATTCCTGCCGCGAGGTCACCGCCCGCTCCGCGAGCGCCACTTGCTCGTTGGCTTCCGCCACCGCCAGCCACGCCTTCGCCACCTGGGCCGCCAGCGAAGTACGAGCTCCCTCGTAGATCTGCTGCTGGGCCTGCGCGTCGGCGATCGCCGCCTCGGTGCCGGCCTTCACCTTGCCCCAGACATCGACCTCCCACGCCGCCTCCAGCGAAACGCCGAAATTGTTGTTGGTCGAGCTCCCGCCGCCGCCGGGGAAGCCGATGAAATTCTGCTTCTGCCGCCCGCCCTGGGTTCCCACGCCCAGGCTGGGAAAGCGGTCCGCACCGGCGATCTTCGCCAGCGCCGCGGCCTGATCGACCCGCGCCGCGGAAGCCCGCAGGTCGGGATTCGAACGCAGGGCCTCGTCCACCAGCGATGCCAATTCCCCGCCGCCGATCGTCCGCACCCACCTTCGGTCAACGCCGGCCTTCGCCTCGCGCGTCGTCGACCAGGCACCCGGGACACTCCCCGCCTCGCCGCTGCGGGACGCGGGCGATTGCAAGGCGCAGCTGCCTAACAGAACCGCCGCCAGGGCGCTCGCACGGGAGGGATTCATGACAAGCCTGTTAGAACGGGAACTCCACCTGGGGTCCCTTCGGCTTCTCTTCTTCCTGCGGCTCGTCCGCGCCTTGGCGCATGCCGGCGGCGGTGAAGCGGATGAAGCGGGAAAGGGTCTGCTCCAGCGAGGGGCTGCCGGAGTCGCCGCCCGAAAAGCGTTGGAGGGTATCGGCGTGGGCCATGGTGTGGATCATCGCGCCCGCCATCAGATGAATGCGCCACCAGACGTCTTCCGCGGCCAGTCCGGGCAGGGACTTGGCGAAGGCCTTCTGGAATCGGTTGAGCATGGTGACGAAGAGCGTCTCCACCACCGGCGGCAGGTTGCAGCCTTCCTGACCGAACATCCGGCCCATCAGCTTGAAGAAGAGTTTTTCGGAAAGTTCCGAGCGGCGGACCTGGGTGGCGAAGGGCCGCACGAAGGCATCGAGCACCTCTTCCACCGGCACCGGCTTGCCGCCGACCTTGCGCTCCAACGCCTCAAGCCGGGCCAGCCGCTCCTCGTTCACCGGATTGATGTAGCGGGCCAGCACCACGGCGACCAGTCCCTCGCGGCTGCCGAAGTGGTAGTTCACCGCCGCCACGTTCGCCCCGGCTTTGTTGGTGATGTCCCTGACTGAAACCCGGTCGAAACCCTCGTCCGCGAACAAGGCCTCGGCGGCTTCGATCAACCGCTGTTTGGTGGCTACCTTGGAATCTCCTGCGACCGCACTCATTTCGTGCGAAGCTGGTATCGCCCCCTCCGGCTGTCAAACGATTGATTTAATTCTGCCTCACCCGACCGGCATCACTCAGGGCAGGTCGGTGTCGACCAGGGTGCGCAACTGGGGCTCCTCCACCTTGGGCATTTGATACACGAGGATGAGATTGCGGATCGTGTCGGTGAACTGCATCGGCCGCTCGGCCAGAAGCAGCCACTCGTTCTCGCCCTTGCCCTTGCGGTAGAATTCGGTCTGGGCCTGGTTGAGGTCGTTGAGCTTGGTGACTTTCGGCACGGCGGTCAGCGCGGACGGCGGCAGCTTGACGGAATGCTCGCCGGCTTTCATGGCCATCGGCAGTTTGGTCAGGTTGAGCACGCGGGTCTCGGCCTTCGGGAAGGCGGTCGCGCCGTCGTCGATCACCACCATGCGGTAAGGCGGTTTGGCCTCGGCGGCGGCCGGAAAGACCAGGACGATCGCCCGCTTGACGTCGGCGGGCACCGCGACCGTGGCGGCAAGATGCTCCAGCGGCTTGGCCGGATCGACCGTGGCGGAGCTGAACAACTGCAAGGATCCGTCCGTCAGGGAAACGTTCTGCGCCTCGGTGAGTCCCTCCAGTGCGAGGTAGAGGCGGACCAGGGCTCCCTTGGCGTCGCGGACATACAGCTCGGCCTGGGGGTTGAGCGGATCATGGAGCACCGCCCGCAGCCGGAGCTTGCCGGCGGCGGGAGCTTCCTGGGCGGCGGCGGCCAGGCACAGGAAAAGGGAAAGGGAAAGCAGGCAGGCGAGCAACCGGGTCATGGGCGGTGAAACTATTAGATTTCCTCCGGGGAGAGCCAGCGGAATGAGACGAGGTTGAGACGCCGGCCGTAGCGCTTGTTGTCCTCCGCCGCGGTCGCGACCGCAGGGTCCCAGACGTTGACGGACGGGCGGTCGGCCGGGTTGACGTATTCCGGCACGCGCTGGACGACCGCTTCGGCAAAGGCCCGCGCCACGACCTTGCCATCGGCATCGAAGGCCTCGCCGCAGGTGCGGATCACGAAGGTATCGCCGCGGACGGTCGCCCCCGGCTCCAGCACCCGCATCAGGTCGCCCTGGCTGAGCCAGCCGGGAGCCCCGGCGGCGGGGTTGCCGACCGATGCCCCGGGGTTCGGGAACCCGTAGGTGGCGGGATCCGACACGTCCGTGCCGCGCACCGGCTCGACGGATCCGGCGAGGAAACCGTTGTTGATTCCCGCCTCGTCGATGGCGGACTGCAGGGCACCGGCCATCGCCCCGCCGGAAGCGGCCCGGACCTGGCGGTTGACGAATTCCGACATGGAGAGGAAGGGCCCGCGCTCCCGCACTTCTTCGACAATCTTGGTGGCCAGCAAGTCGATTTGCGCCGGCTCGAGCCGGTGATGTCCGTTGAAATCGTTGGTCAGCGCGTTGTCGATGTTGCGGACGTCGTTCCCTTCGAAGCGCCCCACCACGCCGCCGTTGACCAGGGACATCGGCAACATCGGGATGGACTGTCCCTCCTTCTCACCACGGGCGGACGTGGTGGCCCACAGCAGTTGCACCGTTTCGCCGCTCATCGAGGACAGCACGGCCTTCCATGCCTCCACATCCACCGAGTTGACGTTGAACGGGGTGCGGACCATCTGATATTCGGCCGCCAGGTTCAGGGCATTGGCCGAAGCGCGGGCGCCGCTGAACAGCTCGCTCTTGGCCTCATCGACGGTCTTCCCTTCCGGCAGATAGGGCTCGAAGGCCTGCGAGGCGAGCGGCTGGCTGCGGTCCATGAAGCCCGTGAAGACCTTCTCCGGCGTGCGGGAATTGCTGTAGGTGGCGAAGGTCGAGAAATAGAAGCGGTCGTAGAGCGCGTGATTGGCCAGCACCGAGTGGTCGAGCAAGGGATAGGCGACCACGCCGCTCTGGAGGAACTTTTCGGGCGGGATCAGGGGCGACGGGTAGGAATTGGCGACCGGCTGGACGAAGTTCGGCAGCAGCGCGCTGGTCATGGCGTTGGAGCGGCGGAAGTCCGCAATGGTCTGCATCGGACCGGTGGGAAGTTCCAGATAGCTGCCGGATTTGATTCCCTTGAGCTTCTTGTTCGCCGTGAGGAGGTAGCCCCGGTTGGAGGCATCGATGTCGAACAGGTCGTCCACCGAACCCTTGAGGGGATCGAGGTTGAGTTCATGCGAATAGCGTCCGGGAAGATCCTTCTTGAGGTCGACGACGGTCGGGGTTCTGGCCGGATTGTGATGCAGCAGCGGCACGCCCGCGAGGCTGCCGTCGTGGAGCAGGTTCTCACCCCGGGCCTGCTTGTCCCGGCTCCCGTGGTCGTAGACACCGCCGTTGGCGGTGCGGGCGCGGGCGGAAAGCAGGGCGAAGGACTTCACCTTCGCATGGTTCTTGATCGGCGTGAGATTGGGCTCCCAGAGGTTTTCCACGAGAAGATCGTTCGGCACGCTGCGGGCATCCGGATAGCGGTAGAGGTCGGGGTATTTCTTGCCGATCGAGCTGGTATCGTAGTCGAATTGCAAGCCGCCGATTTCCATTTCCCGGCCTTGGGAGGTCAGCTTCGCCGACACGGTCATCTTGTCCGTGGTGGCGGTGCCGTTGTCGTTGGCATTCGGCCTCATCTTGTACTCCATGTAGAAGCGGTCGGCCGGTTTCACGATCAGCACCCCGCGGTTGCCATCCGTGGAGAACGGACCGTTGTCCGGGGTGATCCAGTCGACGTCGAACGAGACCTGTTTGCCCAGAAAGCCCGGCTTGCACTTGGCGCGCGCGTTGGCATTCCCGGTGAGGTTGTTGCTGTAGTCGAAGAAGACCGCGGCCCCGTCGTGACCCGCGTTGCCGAAAATGGCGTTCCCGTCGATGTAAGGGCCGCAAACCAGGCTCTGGCCCGGCTTCATGGTGATCGGCGACGGCGCGCTCGAGCCGAAGGAACCCCAATCCGAAATGGACAGCATGAAGGCCTTCGCGGTGCGGTCGGCAAGGTTCACATACATCCGGTTGTAGGATACCGGCTCGCGGTTCTGAGGCTGGCCGTTTACGATGAAATTGAAGGCGATCGGGATCCCGTTGATGTCGAGGTCCAGCTTGTCGAATTTGAGGCTGACGTTGTACGGGTTGTGGAGGGTGACGACCGGCGCGTAGAGCAGGTGGACCATCCGCGTGTGCTCGGTGAGCCCGGTGCTGGCGGCCGACCACGGACCGTGGGACTCCCGGACCACCACGGAGAACAGCATTTCCACGCGGGAGATCACCGGGGCCGGGTAGAATTTCCGGGGCGGGGTGACCCGTGCCGCGTTCGCGAGGGAGACCGTTTCCTGGGGGGCCTTGTAGTAGACGGGAGTGGCCGCCTTCATCGTCGCCTCCTTGTAAACGTCATAATAGCCCTTCAGCGTGGACCAGAAGGGATCCGACGTGCCCGTGATCTTGTGGGTGGTCTCGTAGAGCCGGGCGTTGGCGCTGTCGTAGGGCTTGGGCAAGGTCGTGGGGGACATCTCGAACATCGACGTCAGGTCCTGCTTGAGCCCTCCCTCGCGCACGTTGGCTAGCAGCCCGTAAGAGTAAGGGGTCACGTGATGGCGGAATCGCCCGATCGGCTTGCCATCCGGCAGCAACTCGAACTGGTCCAAGCTGGCCAGTTTGCCTGAAAGCTCGGTGGAGGCCTTGAAGTCGCCGGCGGTGGCGTCTCCGGGGAGGAAGGAAAGTCCGGACCCATCCGCAGCGCTGATTGCGGAAGCATCCGGCCGGTGACCGGCGAGGAGTGCGGACTTCTGCCAGGGTTCCTGATTTTGGGAGGGATCCCGGTAGGCGTTGATGCGCGCCTTGATTGATTCGTCCGCAACATGCCACGCGTAGGCGCCGTCCGCCTTTCCATTTCGAGCGACCGGCACTTTTCCGGCGAGGATCATGTCCGCTGGAGCCGGCGATCCGATGCCGAGGGTGCCGGGGCCCACCAGCCGGATCGTGTCGCCCTGGGGGCCGTCGTATTCACGGTTCCGCACGGCCTCCGGCTCGGCATCCGATACCAGCCAGGACCGGAACAGGTCCCTTTTCTTCCCGTCGTAATCCGGGCTTGAAGCAGAGGCGGACGAGATGGCGTCCCAGGAATCCCAGACACCCGTCAACCGCGGCATGTTCGGCGTCTGCCGAAGGAGTTCGCAGGGAGCGGTCACCTTCTTGTCGGGACCGGCGTGCTTCTGCAATTCGCCCAGCGCCAGCATCAGGGCCAGCCGGGCGTTGCTGCGGGCAAGGGCCATCGCTTCACCCTGGCCGGTGGCTCGCAGGGTGATCGACGACAAGGTAAGCAAGCCGACCGCGACCAAGGTAAGCAGCACCATCAGGGTGAGCGTGATCACGAGGGCAAAACCGCCAGCCTGGCGCCAAGCGACAAGTTTCGGATGCAATCGGATTTTCATGATGAGGTTTTTTGAGAGCTGGTCTGCGGGCAGTCTCCAACCTGCGGACGAAAAGTCCCGGAGCGCTTCGATGTGGGTTTCACCTTCATTCGCTGGATTCATTGCGGCCAACGAAGCGTCGGCGGGACGTGACCAACGGTTCCGGAAGGGTCCCTTGTGTAGACCCATTGTCAATACAACAGGCGGATGAACGGGGCGCTAGTTCCCCGAATCCTGCGTTTTGGTGATTCCCCGGGTTGCCCCCCGCCGCTGGAGTCCGTGGGGCGCGAATCCCCGCCGCGAAAGCTTGTGAAATTTTTCACAAGCTCGGTTTGAGTTTCAGCAGGGATCTGCGACCCTCCTGACATGGCATCCCGTCCTGCAAGCGCCAGCCGCGTCCTGATCATCGGCGGAGGCTTCGCGGGCCTCGAATGCGCACGCACCCTGTCCGGCGACTCCCGCTTTGAAGTGACCCTGGTGGACCGCACGAACCACCACCTGTTCCAGCCGCTGCTCTATCAGGTCGCCACCGCCTCGCTCGCCGCGCCCGACATCGCCCGCTCCATCCGCCAGATCCTGGCCGACGCGCCGAACGTGACGGTGCTGATGGACGAGATCACCGGCATCGACGCCACCGCCAAGTACGCCAGCGGCAAGTCCGGCACCCGCTACGACTTCGACTACCTGCTGCTCGCCGCCGGCGCACGGACCTCGTTCTTCGGCAAGGCCGAGTGGGAACAGCACACGCTCGGCTTGAAATCGCTGGCCGATGCCCAGGCGATCCGCCGCAACGTGCTGTCGAATCTTGAAAAGGCGGAGCTGACGACCGACGAGGCCGAGCGGACGCGGCTGATGACCATCGCGATCGTCGGTGGCGGACCGACCGGCGTGGAACTCTCCGGCGCCTTCGCGGACCTGATTCATCGCTCGCTGCGGACGAATTTCCGGCGGATCGACACCTCGAAGTTGCGCGTCGTGCTGATCGAAGGATCGGCCCGGGTGCTGGAAGCCTTCGACGAGGACCAGAGCGAATACGCCCGCCAGCGCTTGAAGTCGCTGGGCGTGGAGGTGTGGACCGGCATGCGGGTCGACGAGGTCCGCGAGGGCGCGCTGCATTTCACCGACGGCACCCAGCTCGAAGCCCGGGCCATTATCTGGGCGGCCGGGGTCGAGGCCCAGCCGCTGACCGCGATGCTCGGCGTGCCGCTGGCCGACCGCGGTGGCCGGCTGGCCCCGCTCGCCGACCTTTCACTGCCGGGCTTGCCGGACATCTTCGTCGCCGGCGACCTGGTCCGCATGAAGGACGCCGATGACAAGCCGGTGCCCGGAGTCGCGCCCGCCGCCACCCAGATGGGGCGCCACGTGGCGAAACTCCTGAAGGAGGAAAAGCGACTCGAAGGAACCCGCTTCGCCGACCGCAAGCACGAGCTCCGGCCGCGCTTCCGCTATCTCGACAAGGGCATCATGGCCATCATCGGCAAGAACTTCGCCGTGGTGAAAGCCGGCAGGATGAAGCTGCGCGGTTTGCTCGCTTGGGCCGCCTGGCTGTTCATCCACATCGCCTTCCTGATCGGCTTCCGCAACCGGCTGGCGGTGCTGCTCGGCTGGGCCTTCGCCTATTTGAGGGACAACCCTCAGGCCCGGATCATCGTCCACCCGTCGGGCACCCGCGTCCGCTGACAAGAATCGCCGCTTGAAAAGCCGGCCGGGCCGGGTGACTAGATCTCCCTCGAACTGAACGAATCGCGCCCCCGGCGGCGCTTCACCCGCACCCCATCTTCCCATGAGCTCGTCCAACCGCACCCTCACCATGGCCGGCGCGATCGCCGTCGCCAGCGCCGGAGCCTTCTTCGCCGGCCGCATGACCGCGCCCTCCGCCGCGACCGATGGAACCGGCGGTGGACCGGATTCGAGCCTGCCCGCCAAGGTCTCAGCGCGGGGCACGGAGGCGGGGGACGGCTCCGGCACCTCTTCGCGGCGGCTCACCGACCGCGCCGGACTCCGGGATAAGGCCCCGAAAGCCACCAAGGGCGCCGAGGCTCTGGCGAAAATGGAGGAGCTGATGCGGAACACCGATCCGATCGCGCGGACCCAGGCCTGGCTCGACTTCGTCAATTCGGTCGACCCGTCGGAGTTCGAGTCCGTGGTCGCCTCCTTCCGCTCGCTCGGCATGACCGAATCGCGGATGACCGAATACGCCATGCTGCTCAGCGCGTGGGGCAAGAAGGACCCGCTGCAAGCCCTCGCCTACGCCCAGGCAAACACCGGCAACCGTTTCGCCCGCACCACCATTCTCAGCACCTGGGCCAGCTACGATCCCGCCGGCGCGATCCAGTGGGCGGAGCAAAATCACGAGGCCAAGGAAGGCGAAGGCAACCCGTGGATGATCGGCATCATCCAGGGCCTGGCCTCCAGCGACCCGGCCCGCGCCTCGCAGCTTCTGGCCGGCATGCCCTATTCCGAGGAGCGCGGGGAAGCCTTGAGCGTTCTGCTGCCGAGCATCCTCGCCCAAGGTAACGATGCGGCCAAGTTGTGGGCGGAGGGCATCACCGACGATGCTTTGAAGCAGGGCGCGATCGCCCGCGTCGCCGAGGCGATGGCGACGAAAGACCCGGCCGGCACCGCCGACTGGCTGGCCCGCAATCCGGGCGAAGCGGCCGACCGCTCGATGGACAACGTGATTTCCGCCTGGATGGAAACCGACAAGGACAGCGCGGTCGCCTACTACCAGGGCCTCCCCGCCGGTGACATCCGAACCAATGCCCTGCGCGGCGTGGCCAACAGCATGGCGATGGAAGACCCGCGGGCGGCCGCGGATTTCCTCGATGCCAATGCGGCCGACGCCAACGACCGCGTTTACCAGCAGTTCGTCTGGCACTCCTTCGGCGAAGCGCCGGACATCGCCGCCAGCTACATCGGCAAGATCGCCGACCCGCGCGAACAGGAGCAGATGTATGGCCGCATGCTCGATGGCTGGCTGCGCCGGGATTTCAACGCCGCGTCCACCTGGATCAACGGCAATGCCCTGCCGGAGAACGTGCAGGAGCGTCTCCAGGGCCGGATTCAGGAAATCCAGCAGCGCCAGCAGTGATCCAGGCGACCGGGAACGCACTTGCCGCTGGCCGCTGCGGCCGGGCTTGGTTGGGATCGTGGGCATGAAGCCACTCTTCGCCGCCGCGTCCTTCGGGCTGATCGCGCTTTTCGCCACGCCGGCCCGCGCGGTCGAGTTCGTCAATCCGATCGCCGAGGGTGCGGATCCCTGGGTGTCCTTCCACGAAGGCCGCTACGTCTGGTGCTTCTCCGAAGGAAACCGCGGGATTTCCGTCTGGCTCTCCGACCGGCTGACCTCGATCGGCACCCGCCATGTCGTCTGGCAGGCCCCGGAAAGCGGACCCTTTTCCAAGGAGGTGTGGGCGCCCGAGATGCACCGGCTCGACGGGAAATGGTACATCTACTTCGCCGCGTCCGACGGCAGGAACGAGAACCACCTCGCCTACGCGCTGGAATCCGCCGGCGGAGATCCGCTCGGACCCTACCAGCTCCACGGACCTTTCGCCACCGGCGACGGTGCGTACGGGAAATCACCGAACCTCTGGGCCATCGACATGACGGTGCTGGACCACGGCGGCAAGCGCTACGCCCTCTGGTCCGGCTGGGACAAGCCGGGCACCGACAGGCAGTTCCTCTACATCGCCCCGATGGCCAGCCCGCTGAAGCTCGCCGCCCCGCGCACGCTGCTGTGCGACAACGCCACCCACCTCTGGGAGCGCACCGATGAGAACGCGGAATCACGCGGCCTCAACGAGGGCCCGCAGGTGCTCAAGCGCGGCGACCGCACCTTCGTCACCTACTCCTGCGGCGCGTCGTGGAAGGACACCTACAAGCTGGGGCTGTTAGAGCTGACCGGCACCGATCCGCTCGATCCCGCGTCATGGACCAAGCACCCCAAGCCGGTCTTCCAGTCCGGCGGCAAGACCATCGGCGTGGGCCACAGCACCTTCGTCCCCGCGCCCGACGGATCGGAGATGTGGCATGTCTTCCACGCCAAGGTCGATGCCCGCGACGGATGGCGGCGCGCGGTTTTCCTGCAGCCGGTGAATTTCAAGGCGGACGGCTTCCCCGACTTCGGCACGCCGGTCCAGGCCGGCCAGGCGATGCCTCGGCCGAAAGGCGAGACGGTCCCCGCCGCGGCACTTCCCGTCAGCCGCGGCCTTCAGGATCCGGCCGATCTACGAGGCTTTTCGTACTTCGGCCACCAGCAGTTCCTCGCGGCGGAGAAGGACGGCGTCCACCTCGGCACCGTGCCCGCCCATCCGGTGAACGACTACCGCAGCGGCGAGAAGCTGGTGCTCGACGGCGGCGACATCGCGAACCTCGACGCCTCGGTGAAGATCCGATTTGTCGAGGGCGGCCGCGATGCCGGCCTGCTGGTGCGAGTGACGAAGCACGCCGTCGGCTTCGATGCCCAGCACGGCTACTTCGCCGGGATCCTCCCGGACGACAAGCGCGTGATCTTCGGCAAGACCGACGGCAAATCCTGGAAGGAGATCGCCCGCGCCGATCTAGCAGTCGACAAGACCCGTCCGCTGCTCCTCGGCATCCGCGCCCGCGGGGACCGCTTCGTGGTCTCGGTCGACGGCAAGGAAGTGCTGCAAGCCCGCGACGCCACCTACCCCCGTGGCAGCGTCGGACTCCGCGTGGTCGACACCCACGCCTGCTTCAGCGACCTGAAGGTCGGCGCGGCCGATTGATCCGGCTTTTCACCGGCGTCTCTGGCTTCACACTGCCGCCATGAACGGCCAACTGCTCCTGCTCGGCGTCCGCGGTCCGGAAATCACTCCGGACGAAGCGGCCATGTTCCGCAAGCTCCAACCGGCCGGCTTCATCCTCTTCGGCCGGAACATCGCCTCGGCGGAACAAACGCGCCAACTCACCGACGGTCTGCGGCAGCTCTGCCTCGACGAGCCGATCCTCGCGATCGACCAGGAGGGCGGCCGGGTCACCCGCACCAAGGACATCGCCCCGTCCCTGCCCTCGGCCAATGCCTTCGCCGCGAAAGACGACCCGCTGCTCTCCGCCCGCGGCGGCGTGCTGACCGGCGACCAGCTCCGCCTGCTTGGCTTCAACCTGAACTTCGCCCCGGTGCTCGACCTCGACCACCATCCGAAACTCCAGAATTCCCTCCGCGGTCGCTGCTGGGGCCGCGATCCGCAAAAGGTCATCGACCACGCCGGCCAGTGGAACCGCTGGATGCGGAAACGTGGCATCCTTTCCTGCGCCAAGCATTTCCCAGCCTGCGGGCGCGCGCTGTCCGATCCCCACTTCGACCTGCCCAGCAGCGACGCGACCATCACCGACCTCCTGAAAGAGGACATCATCCCCTACACCGCGCTGATGCCGGAGTTCGATGCCGTGATGCTGGCCCACGTGCTGTTTCCCGCCATCGACCCCGAACGCCCGTCGTCCCTGTCGAAACGGATGATCACCGGTTTCCTCCGCGATCAACTCGGCTTCGACCAGCACCTCGTCCTCACGGACGACCTCGACATGGGAGCCATCGCCGACCGCTACCCCGACAACAGCGACGTCGTCGCCGCGATCGAGGCCGGCAACGACCTCGCCATGATCTGCCACCGCACCGAACGCGCCGAAGACGCCGCTGCCCGGCTCGGCGAGCTCTCGCCCTTCCTCGTCGCCGACGTGGAAAAGCGCCTGAAGCGCTTCCGCAAGAAGCTCCAGGCCCCGCTGAAGTGGGACCCCGCGAAATGGGACAAGCTCAACGAGGAGATCGCCGAACTGGCCGCAAAAGTCCCCGAAGCCGGCGCCACCCTACCGAACTCGCCGGTGGCGGACTATTGATAACAAAACACCCGCCGGATCGCTCCGGCGGGTGCTTTCAGAAACGTTGGATCGGGGAAGCGATTACTCGGCTTCAGCGACTTCTTCCTTGGCCTTCTTGGTCGCCTTCTTCTTGGCGGGCTTGGGCTCTTCGGCAGCAGGAGCTTCCTCGGCAACCACCGGCTCGGCGGCCGCGGTTGCTTCGGTGTCCACGGCTTCGGTTTCAGCCGGCTGGTCGACCCACTCGATGATGGCCATCGAGGCGGAGTCGGTCATGCGGGCGCCGAGCTTGGTGATCCGGCAGTAGCCACCCGGGCGGTCTTTCGACAGCGGGGCGACTTCGTCGAAAAGCTTCTTGGCGATGTCCTTCTGGCGAAGGAAGGCGACAGCCTGACGGCGGGCGTGGAGGTCTCCACGCTTGCCGAGGCCGATCATCTTCTCGGCGACCGGGCGGAGGGCCTTGGCCTTGGCGAGCGTGGTGCGGATGCGACCATGTTCGATCAGGCTGCAGGCGAGGTTGGCAAGCAGCGAGCGCCGGTGGGCGGCGGTGCGCTTGAGCTTGGTGGTGTTGCGTCGATGTCTCATCGGGTGCGGTCCCTTTCTTAATTAGTCGTCGAGGTTCTGGGCGATCAGGTCGGCAAGGCCCACCGGAGCATCGTCCTCCACGCCGAGGCGCGGTCCGCGCACGGCCGGAGCCGGGCCCGAGAGGAGCGATGGATCGAGGGACATTCCGAGGCCGAGGCCGAGTTCGGAAAGCTTGTCCTTGATCTCGTTGAGCGACTTCTTGCCGAAGTTGCGGTACTTGAGCATCTCGGCCTCCGACTTGAGGGCCAACTGGCCGACGGAGGTGATGTTCGCGTTGTTGAGGCAGTTGGCGGCACGAACCGAGAGTTCGATTTCGTTGACCGACATGTTGAGAAGCTTCTTGAGGGCGGCGTTCTCCTCGTTGGATTCGGTCGGTGCTTCCTCGAAGTCCACGGCGTTCTCGTCGTAGTTGACGAACACGTCCAGGTGATGGCGGAGGATGGCGGAGGCCTGGAGGAGCGCGTCCTGCGGGGTGATCCGGCCGTCGGTCCAGATGTCGAGCACCAGTTTGTCGTAGTCGGTCATCTGGCCGACGCGGGTGGTGTCGACGGCGTATTTGACGCGGGTGACGGGCGAGAAGATCGAGTCGATGGCGATGACGCCGATCGGCTGGTCCTTGCGCTTGTTCTCGTCGCCGGTGAAGAAGCCGCGGCCGACGCGGACTTCGAACTCGCAGTCGAACTTCACCTTCTTGTCGAGGGTGCAGATGACCTGGTCCTTGTTGACCACGTCGTAAATGTTGTCGCCCTGGATGTCGCCGGCGGTGACGACGCCTTCCTTCTCGACCTTGATCGTGAGGATGCGGGGCTCCTTGTCGTGGTGGAGGAACTTCACCTTCTTCAGGTTCAGGACGATGTCGGTGACATCTTCGACCACGCCGGGGAGGCTGGAAAATTCATGCTGCACGCCGGCGATGCGGACCGAAGTGATGGCGGCACCTTCGAGGGAGCCGAGCAAAACGCGGCGGAGCGAGTTGCCGAGGGTGTGCCCGTAGCCGCGCTCGAAAGGCTCGGCGGTGAACTGGGCGAAGGTCTCGGTGGCGGTGTCCTCGTGTTTGACGAGGCGGTTCGGGAGCTCGAATCGAGCGAGTTTGGTAGCGGACATGCGGTATTTCAGTAGCCGGGTTTCCCTCCTGCGAGCGTGGCACCTCGCTCTCGCGGGGTGTCTGGAGGACCGACGGCGGCTTTGCGGGGCTCGCGGGGCGGGGACTTAACGGGATCGTCCGGACCTTGGCAACGAATTTTTTCGGGCGATGAAGTGGCCTGAAATCCCTTGAAACAGGGGCTTCCGGGCGGTCTCTAACATTTCCCAAACAAAAATCGAGTGGCCATGAGGCTGATCCCGTGGCATCTTCCCAAATGAATGCTCTCGAAAATGCCCCCTCCATGAAATCGAAGCGCAACCTGACTCGATTTACCTACGAAAACACCGCCTTCCAAGGCTGGCGCTTGTGCCTCAGCCGCGGCGGTGTGACGTTCACGAAATACTTCTCCGACAAACAGTATGGAGGAGGAAGAAAGGCTCTGGAAGTGGCGGAAGCCACCCTCGCGGACCTGAAAACCCTGCTGGACGGGGCCAAACGCGTGAACGGCCGCCTCAGCAACGTGACCGTCAAGAAAGCGGAGAAGGTGCTCGGCGGCGTTTGATCGCGTCACCCGGCTTGCGCGGTGTCCGCGGATGGCGTTGGTAGGGGAAATGCCTTCCCCTGCCCGACTTGCGATCCACTGGTTCCGCCGCGACCTGCGGATTCTCGACAACAGCGCGCTGCATGCCGCCGCGGCCGCATCGGCGTCGGTGCTGCCGGTTTACGTGGTCAGCGATTGGAAAGGATCCCACCTCTGGACCGGGCCGAAGCGGCAGGCCTTCTTGTGCCGCTGCCTCGCTTCGCTGGACCGCAATCTGGAGACGCTGGAAGGCAGGCTGGTGATCCGGTCCGGCGCGGCCGACCAAGAGCTCGAGCGCTTGATCACCGAGAGCGGGGCCGACGCGCTCTACTTCAACCGGGACCCCGATCCCTTCGGCCGGGCGATGGAGGCGAAGGTCGAGGCGATGGCGAAGCGACTCGGGATCGCCTGCCACGGCTTCCACGACGTCACCCTGCATGGCGCAGGCGAAGCTCTGACCCAGGACGGCAGGCCCTACCGGGTTTACACGCCCTACAGCCGGAATTGGCTTTCGCTGGAAAAGCCCCTGCCCCTTCCCAAGCCCGGCCCGCTGCATACTCCGGCCGACGTTTCATCGCTGCCGCTGCCGGACAACAGCCACTGGGGGCTGCCGGAGACGGACGCCGACCTGGTGGAGGCCGGCGAACGGGCGGCCCACGAACGCCTGAAAACGGCGATCGGCGGCAAGGTCCAGAACTACGGATTGAAGCGCGATTTCCCGGCCGAGTCCGGCACCTCTCGTCTTTCGCAGGACCTGCGCTTCGGCCTGCTTTCCCCCCGCACGGTCTATGCGAAGGCGATCAAGGCCCGGGAGTCCGCCACTTCCGAAAGCGCGCGATCCGGCATCGACACCTTCATCAAGGAACTCGCCTGGCGGGAATTCTACATGGCCCTGATCTGGCATTTCCCGAACGTGCTGGAGGAGGAGTTCAACGCCGATTGGCGGGGACTGTGGTGGGCGGAGCCGGACGAAAAATTCGAGGCATGGAAGCAGGGGCGCACCGGCTTCCCGATCGTCGACGCCGGGATCCGGGAACTGCTGGCCACCGGACACATGCACAACCGGGTCCGGATGATCGTCGCGATGTTCCTGACCAAGGACCTGCACATCGACTGGCGCCTCGGCGAGCAGTTTTTCCACCAGCACCTGATCGATGCGGAGATTGCCTCGAACAACGGCGGCTGGCAATGGAGCGCGGGCACCGGGGCGGACGCCGCGCCGTATTTCCGCATCCAGAACCCCTGGTCGCAGGCCAAACGCTACGATCCACAGGGGATCTACACCAAGCGCTGGGTGCCGGAACTCGCGTCCGTGCCGGCCATCAAACTGCTGGATCCGCCGAAGAACGGCCTGCCGATCGCGCCGGGCTACCCGCTGCCCTGCGTCGATCACGCGGCCGAGCGCGACCGGACGCTGGCGATTTTCAAGAAGCACCGCGAGCGGTGAGCCGTCACGGCGCCTGCGAGATCATCCGGTCCGCTAGGACTTTGAGATCGGCCGCCGGAATCGCAAAGGTCTCGCAGCGGGTGGCGCGTGCGATGTTCATCCCGAGGCAGCGGCCGTCGAGGTCAAGTAGGGGTCCGCCCATGGTGCTGGCGTTGCCGATGACGTCGTGCTGGATGACCCGCGGGAATCCGCTGCGGCGCTTGGAAACGCGGCCGCTCATCATGTCGTTGCGGGTCATCTCCTCGCCGAAAAGGTCCACCCGTCCGGCGAGCCGCACCTTGAGATCCAGCTTCTCGCCCTTGCGCTCGACCGTCAGATCAAGGTCGTCGCCGACCCGGAGTTTCTTGACCACTTTGCCGAGGGCCTCGCGGTCCTCGACCGTCTCGCCGCCGGCGGCGAGAATGCGGTCGCCGACTTTCATGCCGGCCGCCTCCGCCCCGCTCTTCTCGTGGATCTCGGTGACCATGAGCTTCTTCGATTTCTCCTCGAGCGTGACCCCAAGCACCGCGCCGCCCGCGGGTTCGATCTCCCGGGCGGTGGCGGAAATGATGCCGATCTGGGTGCGCCGGCGGGTCTTGCTGGTCGCCCCGTTGGCCACCACCCAGTGGCCGCGCTCCGGGTCCGCGGCGTCGGAAGCCAGCGAGACCGGGACCAGGCCGGTGGCGTCGATCTTGAGAAGCGCGATGTCCCACGCGGGATCTTCCGCCAGCTTGACCGGCCGTTCGTAGATCTTGTCGCCGACGGTGATGCTGAGGCCCTCAAGGTCGCCGAGTTCGCTGGCCTTGGTCAGGATGTGGCCGTCGGCGGAAACCACCGTGCCGTAGACGATCTCCTTGCGGCCGCGCTGGATCACGGCGCTGCTGGTCTGCAACACGCCGCGGACGGACTCGAAGGAGGCATGGACGGCGGGACCGGTCGTGCGGTAGGTCGCCTCGAGGGTCTGGGCGGCCGGGAGCATGCCGGTGGAGGCCAGCAGCAAAAGGGCGGATGAAATGGATCGCTTAGCGTTCACCGAGTCGCAGGGTGAGGGTTTCGGTCTTGCCGTTGCGGAGCAGTTCCAGCGCCACCCGGTCGTCGGGGGCCTTTTCCTTCAGCAAGTCCTGGAACTGTTCCTTGGTGGTGAGCTCGGTGCCGTCCATTTTGAGGAGCACGTCGCCCTTCTTCAGGCCGGCCTTCTCGGCAGGCGATTCGCGACCGACCTTCTCGACATTGAGCCCGCCTTCCGAACGCGGGCCGGTGCCGATCCCGAGGAAGCCCTTGCCCTTCTCCGGCTTTTTCGCAAAAGGGCCTTCGCCGATAAACTCGCTCTTCAGCATGCCGTCCCAGTTCTTGACAAACTCGCGGACCGGCACGTGCATGTTGACCTGGAGGCTGCCGTCGACCCGGGAATGGATGCCGATCAGCTTGCCGGTCAGGTCGAACAGCGGGCCGCCGGAATCGCCGCCGATCAGCGAGCAGTCCGACTGCACCGTGTCGTCCTTGACCTGCACCAGCCGGCCGAGCCGGACGTTGACACCGCGTTCCTTGTCGAAGCCGCCGGAATGGCCGAGCGAATAGACCCAGTCGCCGAGTTTGGACGTGTCGCCGCGGTCGACTTCGACATACGGCCAAGTACCTTCCTCGGTGATCTTCGCCATCGCGCAATCGCTCGATGCCACGAGCCCGAGCGACTCGGCCTTGACCTTCTTGCCGTCTTCGAAAATCACCGTGAACTCCTTGCCGACACCGCCGGTCACGTGCGCGGCGGTCAGGATCAGGCCGTCGGGCGAAATCACCACGCCGCTGCCGGAGCCCTCGCCGAGGTCGATGCACACCGTGGCCTTGCGGCTGGCGGGCAAGGCATCGACGAGGTGCTTCTGGATGACCTCGAGGTCGTGCCGGCCTTCCGGGGCCTTTTTGTCGTTCACCGTGGGCCGGGCGACGTCCGCTTGGAGCGGAAAGGCAAACAGGGACGCCAGAACTCCGGCGAACGCGGCGGTGGGAAATTCCCTCATGCGGGTGATCACATCATAGTCTAGGCAGGCGGAAACGATTCCGCAACACCCGGGTTGGGGCGATTGCGGCGCTCGAAGACCGTGAGCCACTCCCGCCCTTCGCGACCGGGATACGCCTGGCCCGGCACCCGGTCTTTCCGCAACTCGAACCACGGCGCCAGCAGCTCCACGATTTCCTCGCGGGTGGACTCGAAAGGCGGCCCCTGCGCCTCCTCGCCCGGATCCCATGGCGTCAGGAAAAACAAACCGACGAGGTGCCCGCCCGGCAGCAGAATCTCGGACAGGGCGCGGGCATAGGCCGGGCGGAGCGATGGATGGATCGCGCAAAAGCAGGTGTGCTCCCAGACCGCGTCGAACTCCCGGCCGATCCGCCATTCCGCGTCGAACAGGCTGCCGCAGATGTAGTCCTCCCGGCCGGCCGGCGGGTGGGCCCGGGCGCGCTCGATGGCGGTCTCCGAAAGATCGAGCCCGGTCGCCCCGACGCCGCGGCGCGCCAGCTCCCGGACATCGTGGCCGCTGCCGCAGCCCGGCACCAGCACCCGCCGCGCCCGGAGGAGTTCCTCGCCGATGCCGTCGAGATATTCCGTCAACGGCGGTGCAGGGTAGCCCTTGTCCCAGGGTGTTTGTTCTTTCTGCCAGAGGTCGTCCCAGTCGGTCATCGCAATTAGAGTCCGAGGTAGTTCGGCACCTCGTTCCTCTGGGAGGACGGAGACTGCGTGGTGCTTCCGAAAGAAATCACCGCACCGATCCCCGCCGCATGGGAACCGCCCAGCCGCGGCGAGACGTCGAAGGCCGGAAAGCGATAGCGCGCGCGGTGCCGGGCGACCGAAAGCCCGCCGACCACGACGAGGATGGCCCCCGCCATGATGCCGCCGGGCACGCCGTAGCGATGACCCCATTCCTTCGCCTGGACGACGGCCGGCGACTCCGCCTTCTTCGTTTCCGCCGCCTCGACCCGGCGTGCCAGCGGGGTGGCGGGCGCGTCCTTCACCAGTCCGGCGGCGCGCTCCATCCAGTAGATGCGGATCGAAAGCTGGACGCAGAATGCCTCGAACTGGGACATCGCGTCGGGCTTCTCCATGGCTTCCTCGACCGACGAGTTCAAAGCCCGCCGCTGCTCCGGGGCCGACACGGTGTCACTGAGAAAGGGACTGAGGTAGATGTCGGATTTCTCCGGCGCACCCAGGTAGTAGTAGACCACCACCGCCGGCTTTCCTTCGGAGAAGAAGCGCTCCACCACTTCCTCCTCGCGGACTTCGGAAGGGATCACCTGATGGCCGTCGAAAAGGTAAACGAAGAGATCCACCTCCGAATCCCCGGAGTGGTATTTCAGGAAGCTCTGCCGGTCGCGGGCATCCTTGCTGCCGAGCAGGTTCTGGGGATCAACCAGGAAATCGTCCGGACGCGCGCCGAAGTAGGCTTCCAGGTAGCTCTCCGCGACTTCCGGCGACGATGAATCCGCGTTGGCGATTTCTTCCGCGGTGGGCGAGGGCACTTCGGGTTCCTCCGCGGATTCGTCCGGGATTTCCTCGGTGAGCAGGGTCAAGCCCGGCACCAGCTCGCCCTTCTCCAAGGCCTCCCGGTCTTCATCGCGCCAAGCCGGCATCGGCGGCTCCACGGCACCCGCGGCCAGTCCGGCACCGAGCATCCAAGCAAGAAACTTCACGGCATCACCTCCGTGCTTTTCGGAGTCGCCTGCCGGTGCCCCTCGCGGATCCGCCGGGCGATCTCGCCGGTTTTTGGAGGCGGGGCGACCTTGCGCTCGAAGCGCTCCGGGTCCCGCCGCGCCTGGGCCGCCCGCTTGCGCAGGATCTTCCCGAGCTGGGCGATCATGCGGACCGTGCCCTCGGCGAAGCGGCCCTCGAGCCAATACGCATGAGCCCGGCTGAGGCAGAGAAAGGTGTCCTCTTCGGTCAGGAAGGGATCGAGCAGGTAGCCCCAGGTGACCGAGGCCGACTTCGACTCGGCATCGATGACCAGCAGGATGCCCGCCTCATTCGGCCGGTCGACCGGCACGTCTTCAAAGGCGGCGCGATTGAGCAGCCAGAACCCGAACTGACGCACGTTCCCGCCGCCCTTGCCGGAGCCGGTGTAAACCGCGAAGAACAACTGCGGGAAACGCCGCGCGAAGTCGTCCAGCGCGGCTTGCACCTTGGTCCGCTCGCGGCTTTTCATCAGGCCGGCGACATCGGCCAGCCGGCGCAGTGAAACATTGTCCGTGCCGTGCCGCGCATCCATTTCCGCGATGCCGAATCCGCAGTGCGGGCACAGACCCGCTCCTCGGTGGATCACTTGCACGCAGCGGGGGCACTTCATGGGACCCGCTTACGCTACGAAGACCGCAGTATTACGTCAAAACGAAATATCAAAGATTGCCGATCACCCACCCCGGATCATGCCAACACGTCGCGCACCACCTTGCCGTGGACGTCGGTCAGGCGGAAATCCCGGCCGGAATAGCGGTAGGTGAGCTGCTCGTGATCAAAGCCTAACAGGTGGAGCATCGTCGCGTGAAGATCGTGGACGTGAACCGGCTTCTCGACCGCCTTGTAGCCGAACTCGTCGGTCGCGCCGTGGACGTGACCGCCTTTCACCCCGCCGCCGGCCATCCAGACGGTGAAGCCGTAGTGGTTGTGGTCGCGGCCTTTCATCACACCTTGGTTCGATCCCGCCTGCGGCAGCTCGACTGCCGGGGTGCGGCCGAATTCACCGCCCCAGAGGACCAGCGTCTCGTCGAGCAAACCCCGCATCTTGAGATCGGCAAGGAAGGCGCCGATGCCCTGGTCGCATTCCTTGGCCAGGCGACGGTGGTCCTCGATGTTGTCATGGCTGTCCCAAGGCTGGCCGTTGCCGTGCCAGAGCTGGATGTAGCGGACGCCCCGCTCTAACAGGCGGCGGGCCATCAGGCACTGGCGGGCGAAAGCGCCGGGGCCATAGAGGTCGCGGACGTGCTGCGGCTCCTTCTTCACGTCAAAGGCATCGGTCGCCTCGCCTTGCATCCGGTAGGCCAGTTCGAAGCTGCGGATCCGGGCCTCGAGCTGCGGGTCGTGGCCGCGCGAGGCGAGGTGGCGCTCGTTGACCTGGCGCAGGAACTCGAGCTGCCGCGCCTGCCGGCCCTCCCGGGCGGTGGGGTTGCGGAGGTTCTCGATCATCCGGTTGACGTCCTCGATCGAGCTGTCGAGGTAGGTGCCTTGGAAGTTCCCGGGCAGGAACGACGAGCGCCAGTTCTCGGCGCGCTTGATCGGCATGCCGCCGGGGCAGAGCGAAACGTAGGCCGGCAGGTTCTCGTTCTCGCTGCCGAGTCCGTAGCTGATCCACGAACCCATCGAGGGTCGCGACAGCCGGCCGTCGCCGCAATTCATGAGCATCAGCGACGGCTCATGGTTCGGCACGTCGGCGGTCATCGAGCGGATCACGCAGAGATCGTCGGCGTGCTGCGCGGTGTGGTGGAACAACTCGCTGACCTCGAGGCCGCTCTTGCCGTAGCGCTGGAACTTGAACGGCGAACGCAGCGCGGCCCCGGTCGGGCGCTCGGTCTTGAGACCGTCGAGCGGCATTGTCTTGCCGTGGAACTCCTGGAGCTTCGGCTTGGGGTCGAAGGTGTCGACCTGCGACGGCCCGCCGTTCATGAACAGATGCACCACCCGCTTGGCCTTCGGCGCGAAGTGCGGCTGGGAAACCGTGGACGCGGAGGCATTTCCCGCCAGCAGGCCTCCGAGCGCCAACCCGCCGAAGCCCATCCCGCAGCGCTCCAGGAAGTCGCGGCGGTCGAGGACGATGTCGTTGGCGGTGAGTCGGTGGTGGGACATGGTTTCAGTCGACAAAGTGGAACTCGTTGGAGGCCCAGAGCATCTGGATCAGATCGGCCCAGGGATCGGCGGCGACCGCGGCCGGCACGGGATCGTTCGAAGTGGGAAACTCGCGCGTGAACTCGCCGACCTCCGTCACCGGACCCGCCTCGCTTTCGCGGCCCTCGATCCGGAGGTTCCAGGCGACGTTGCCGCAGGCATCGCCGTCGGGCGCGCGAAGTACGAAATCCATCGTATCTCCCGGCGCCACGTCGATCCAGGTTCCTGCGATGTCGGCCGAGGCATCCGGCGAAAGCCGGGCTTCGGCGAGCGGCGCGCCCTTGCCGTCGATCCGCCACGCGAGGACGTTGCCGCCCTTCTGGGTGCGGGTCAGTTGGCCCGCCATCCGCACCTGGCCGGCCCCGTGGGAGCGCCAGCGCAGCACCATCGTGTGCCGCGCCGAGGCATGGCCGCCGCCGGGCCCGACGTTGAGCCATCGGATCGGCGAGGTCGCGGGATCGGCCGTGATCTTCCACACGTTGTCGGCGAACACCGGGAAGGGGCTGAGGGCGGTGGACGGCTTGCCTTCGTCGGGGCCGTGCAGGACTTCCCAATGACCGCGCAACGCTGGCGCGTAGTCGGCCGACTGGGCGCTGCCGATCCAGTCCAGCACGGCCAGCGCTTCCTCGTCCGACGGCGCACGGCGGAAGAGCTTCTGATAGATCCAGTGGGTCCGCGCCCGGTCGTCCGGCAGTCCGCGGAACGCCGGATCACCGGCCAGACGGGACGCCTGCCGCAGGACCAGCGGACCGTTGAGGAAATACAGCGCCTGCTGGGGCACCGTCGTTTCGACCCGCTTCGCGCTGTGATGGTCCGGATGCGGCAAGTCGAACGAGACGAAAGTGCCGGGCAGGGCGTAGCGGTCGACGAAGGCATACACGCTCCGCCGCGCGTCCGACGAGGGCTCTTCCAGCCGCACCGAGCGGCCGCCGGTCGTGCGGGCGTCGAGCGCGCCGCCGCCGGCCAGCACGCGGTCGCGCATCGACTCGAAGTCGAGCCTCCGGCGGTTCCACTTCCAGAACATCGTGTTGGCCTGATCGATCGCATCGTTCCCCTCCGCCCCTTCGGCGGCGAGCCGGAACGCTTGGGAAGTGAGCAGCAGACGGTGCAACTCCTTCAGCGATCCGCCTTTCTCCTGAAACGCGACCGCCAGCGTATCGAGCAGCGGCAGCAAGGGTGGCCGCGGCGTCTGCGGCCCGAAGTCGCCCGGATCCACCAGCGGCGCACCGAAATGCCAGGCCCACACGCGGTTGACGATCACCCGGGCGGTCAGCGGGTTGGCGGGAGCGGCGATCTTTTCCGCCAGCGAGAGCCGCGGGCTCTTGCCTTCTTCAAAGCTGCCGCCGCCGAGGAAAGACAACCAATGGCGGTCGAAGGTTTCGCCGCGCGCCGCCGGATTGCCGCGCTCGAACACCACCGCTTTTCCCCACTGCGCCTTGTCATGCAGGCTCATCGCCCGCGGCGGTGAGCCGGCGTGCTCGGCCATCAGCTTGCTCATCGCGCTGAGCCGCTGGCGGTTCTGGTTGCCGTCCTCCACGTCCATGAACTCGTGGACGCGGTCGACCCCGTAGTTCAGCGGGCAGCCGCCTTTCGCCGAAAGCAAGGCGAGCTCGCTGCCCTCCGCCGCCGTGGTCCATTCGGCCGCCAGCGCGGCGCACAGGCCCGAACGCGCCGCATCATCGGCCGCCGAGTCCATCTCGCCGAGCCAGCGTTTCACCCGCTCCACTCCGGCGTGCTCGTTGAGGAAGTCCTTCCAGCGCATCAGCGCGTTCGGCCGCAGCCGTCCGCGCTTGAAGCCTTCGCTGGTCGCCTGCCGCTGGTCCCAGTTGTCTTTCCGCGCCCGCCAGGCGAGCTCGAGGTAATTGGGAAGAGCCTCCTTCGAGCGCAGGTGATCGACGAGTTGCTGGCGCGCCGCGCGATCGGCTTCGTCCAGCTTCGCGACCTCGGCCTGATAGGCTTGGAATGCCGCCTCGTCGGCCGGCTTGCCGATCACCGGCTTGTCCTCGGGCTCCACCGTGTGGTCGAAGATCGAGTAGAGGGAATAGTAGTCCTTGGTCGAAATCGGATCCGTCTTGTGATCGTGGCAGCGGGCGCAGGAGACGGTGCTGGAAAGGAAGCCGCGGGTCACCACGTCCACCCGGTCGTCGATCGTTTCCACCGGCCCGCCGCGCAGGCCGACGGTGAGGAAGCCGAGCGCCGCGAGGTCCGGATGATCCGGCCGGTCGACCAGCTGGTCCGCCGCGACCTGGAGCTTCACGAAGCGGTCGTAGGGCAGGTCCGCATTGAAGGCCTGGATCAGCCAGTCGCGGTAGGTGTAGGCAAAGGGGTAGCGGTTGTCCTGGTCGAAATGGTAGCCGCGGGTGTCGGCATAGCGCGCCACGTCCATCCAGTGCCGCGCCCAGCGTTCGCCATACGCCGGGCTGGCCAGCAGCTCGTCGACCAGCGCTTTCCAGGTGCCCTCGTCCGGGCTGCCCTCGATCCGCCGCAATTGCTCGTCCGACGGCGGCAGCCCGGTCAGCGTGAAGGCCGCGCGTTCCAGCCACTGCCGCGGGGCGGAAAGATCGGCCGGCACGAGCTTCGCCTGCTTCCAGGCGGAATCGAGCAGCGCGTCCACCGGATGACCGGCCGTTTCCGCTTTCGCCGGCGGCACGTAGGCCCAGTGCTTCTCCTCCGCGGTGACGCAGGAAAGCAGGGCGAGCAGCAGAACGGGGACGCGCATGAGTTCGACCTGTTGGACGCGGCGGAAGGGCGATGTCTTTCATGCGCCCCGGCGGGAACATGAGATCGGACCGGGGCGATCGCAACCGGATCCGTCAAGCCCGGAGCGGACCCGGGTCGCCGCGATTGCGAAAAAGATCATTCGCTATTCGGCCGGTCCGGCCGCAGGTCACCGGATGTCAGTCAATCACAAGAAACAGTTCGGCGTTTGGATGGATACCCGCCACGCCACGATCGTGGGCCGCGCCGACGCGCCCGGCAGCGAATTCTCCGTCCTCGGCCATGCCGAAAATCCGGCGGCCGGCGGCAATTCGAACGAGAACATCGCCCACAATCAGGAGAAGACCCAGCTTCAACAGTTCTTCAAGAAGATCGCCGGTTTCATGACGAACGCCGAAGAGGTCCACGTGACCGGCACCGGCACCGCCCAGGAGCAGTTCCTCCGCTACCTGGCCGAAACGCCGCAGTTCAAGAACACCGCGGCCCGGGAATGCACCTCCAACAAGATGAGCGACGAACGGCTGGTGGAATTCATCGGCGGCAAGTTCCATTAGCCGCACCGCAGGAGCGGTCCGCGCCTACAGCTTCACCGCGTACGACTTCACTCCGGCCACCGGCATGGGCCGCTCGTCGGTGACGCGGGAGCGGCGGTGGATGCCGCAGAGCAGGCCGACCGCGCCGAGCGAGAAGACCAGGCTGGTGCCGCCGAAGCTGACGAAGGGCAGCGGCAGGCCGTCGTTCGGCAGGACGGCGGTGGTGACGGCGATGTTGACCATCGCCGGAACCACGATCACGCAGGTCAGGCCGAGGGCGAGGCAACGGTCGAAGAGATTCGAGGCCTGGACGGCGATCGAGCAGCCGCTGACGGCGATCAGGACATAACAAAGGACGGTGCCGAGAGTGAAAGGCAGGCCGAGTTCCTCGCCGACGACCGGAAAGATGAAGTCGATGTGGGCGAAGGTCAGCGTGCCGAATTTCTCCGAGCCGTTGCCAAGACCGACGCCCATCGGGCCGCCGTTGCCGAAGGCGAGCAGGGCGCGCCACTGCTGCATGCCCTTGCCGAGCTGGTGGACGGGGTCCTCGAGGTTCAGCCAGGCGACGATGCGCGACCAGCGGTTCTCGTTGGAGTGGATGAACATCGCCGCGCCGACCATGCCGGCCACCGCGACGGGCACCATGTAGATGAGGCGGGTGCCGACGCAGAAGAAGATCGCCCCGGCGGTGACGGCCAGCGCGAGGGCGGAGCCGACATCGGTCTCGATCGCGATCAGGCCGAGCGGCAGGCCGATGATCATGCCGGGCAGCACGAAGCCCCGCCAGAAGGTGTGGGTTTCCGTCTGCCAGCGGGCGAACCAACCGGCGAGGGCGATGACGCCGACCATCTTCGCCAGCTCCGACGGCTGGAATTGGCCGATTCCCGGCAACTTGATCCAGCGCTTGGACCCGAAGATCTCGACGCCGACGCCGGGCACGAAGCAGAGAGCGAGCAGCACGCAGGCTCCGGCGAGCGCCCAGGGCCAGCCGCGGCGCAGCCAGATGGGATCCAGCCGCGCGAGCAGGCAGGCACCGATCAATCCCACGCCGACCATCCAGCCCTGGCGGGTCAGGAAGTAATACGGGTCCTCCACGTTCTTCACCCAGGCGCTGGTGCTGGCCAGCATGATGAGGCCGAGCGTCACCAGGGCGGCGACGGCGGTGCAAAGGATGATGGAGGCGCTGCGGTTCATGACGGTGGGGGGATGGGGAAACGGGAATGTTCAAGGAATGACCAACTGCATGCCGGGGCGGAGCTTCCGCGGGTCGGTGATGCGGTTGGCCTTCATCACGGCTTCCGGAGTGGTGCCGTTGTTCTTCGCGATCTTCCAGAAGGTGTCGCCGTTCTTGACGGTGTATTTGGTCCCTGCGGAGGGCGAGGTGGCGGCGGCGGCACCGGCTTGCTCGACCGGACGGCCGGCTTCCACGTCGCGGGTCACGTTCGGGCGGACGAGCTGCGCGGCGGCTTCGGTCTCGACCATCGGCGCGCTGCGGAGTTCATCGGCCGGCAGGGTGTCGGCGATTTCGACCGGGCTTTCCAGCACCACGCTGCCCTGGCGGAGGCGGGTCAGTTCCTCGGGCTCGGACGCGACGAAGGTGCGGGCCGGAATGCGGAGGATCAGGTCGGCTTCCAAGGAGGCGTGGTTGTTGGCCGCCTGGAGATCGGCGACCTCGACGCCCTTGGCCATCGCGATCTTCTCGTAGGTGTCGCCGGTCCTGACGACATGGAAGTCCTCGCCGACGGCGATCTGCGGGAGCTTGTCGGCCTTGGGCTGTTGCTTGACGGGCTCCAGCAGCTCCGGTTCCGCGGCCGCGGCCTTGGCGGCGTCACCTTCGAAGAAGTGGCTGTGGGCGAAGATGCCGGCGATGGCGACGACGTGGATGATCAGGATGACGACCAAAGCGCGGGCGATCCCGAGGTTCGGCACGTCGCCTTCCATCTCGGGCATCGGCGCGGCGGCGGTGGCGGCGCGGTGCTTCTTGCGCGCGACGTTGGCGAACAAGGTACGGAAGGCGCCCTTCTTCACCGGGCGGCGTTTGACGGACAAGCTGGACAGTTTCATGAGTGCAAATCAGCGAAGGTTGAGAACGAGTTCACGGAAGACATCCCCGCGCTGTTCATAGCCGGAGAATTGATCGAAAGAGGAGGTGCCAGGAGAGAGCAGGACGGTGGCGCCACGCGGCGCGAGACGGCGGGCGGCGGCGATGGCCTCGGCGAGCGTGGTGACTTGCTCAACCGGCACGGCCGCGGAAAACACCGCGGCCAACGGCACGGCGATCTGGCCGTAGGTCACGGCGGCGACGGCTTTCTTCTCGAGCAGCGGGACCACCGGCGCGTAGTCGAGACCCTTCTCTTTGCCGCCGGCGATCAACACAACCGGGCGGGTCTGCGAACGGAGCGCGCTTTCCAAGGCGTGCAGGTTGGTAGCCTTGGAATCGTTGAGGTATTCGACGCCGTCGAGCGTGCGGACCAGCTCGCAGCGGTGGAGTGGCGGCGCGTAGCCATCGAGCGCCTTGCCCGCGACATCGACGGGAATGCCGAGCGCCTCGCAGGCGGCGATCGCGGCCATGGCGTTCTCCGCATTGTGCAAACCGCGCATCCGGGTCGAGGCTTCGAGGTCGAGCACCGTCTCGCCCTTGCGGGTGATGATGCGGCCGTCGGAGAACCAGTCGGCGGAGGCGTCCTCGGTCGAGAAGGTCACGACGCGGGGCTGGATCGGCGGCAGCTTCTCGCCGGCGCGGATGACCGCGGTGTCGGCGGCGTTCTGGTTTTCGAAGATGCGGAGCTTCGCGTGAAAATAGGACTCGACCGTCGGGTAGCGGTCCATGTGGTCGGGCGCGAAGTTCAGCCAGATCGAGACGTCGGGGCGGAGGGTGACGATGGTCTCGAGTTGGAACGAGCTGAGCTCCAGCGAAAGGGCGGTCGGCACGGGATCGCGCATGACGACCTCGCTGAGGGGCACGCCGTAATTGCCGCAGGGCGCGGCGTCGTAGCCGCCGGCGCGGAGGATCCGCTCGACCAGCTCGGTGGTCGTCGTCTTGCCGTTGGTGCCGGTGATCCCGATGATACGACCTTTGTAGTAGCGGGAGGCGAACTCGGTCTCGCCGATCACCTGGCCGGCTCCCGCGGAGTAGGCGGCGACCAGCGGTCCGTAGGTGTCGATGCCCGGGCTCACCACCAGCAGGTCGCAGGCGGTGGCGCGGCCGCTCGCTTCGTCGGCGGACGGGTGGAGCAGCGTGCCGTCCGGCATGCCGCCGATGCTGTCGGCGGCGTCGTGGGCGTGCACGGTCGCGCCTTCGCGCAGCGCGAGCGCGGCGGCGGCGCGGCCGCTACGGCCGGCTCCGAGGACAACGACGGTTTTTCCAGCGAGGCTCATCAGGCGATTTTGAGAAGGGCGAGACCGGCGAGGGCGAGCATGATGGAGATGATCCAGAAACGGATGATCACCTGGCTTTCATGCCAGCCGCGGAGTTCGAAGTGGTGGTGGATGGGGGCCATCGCGAAGATGCGTTTTTTGCGGAGCTTGAAGCTGCCGACCTGGAGCATCACCGAGAGCGCCTCCATCACGAAGACACCTCCGATGATGACGAGCAGCAGTTCCTGCTTCACGCAGATCGCCGCGGTGCCGAGAGCGCCGCCGATGGCCAGCGAGCCGGTGTCGCCCATGAAGACCTTGGCCGGGTGGCAGTTGAACCAGAGGAAACCGAAGCCCGCGCCGGCGAGGGCGAGCACGAAGACGGTGAGTTCTCCGACGAAGCGGTTGTGCGGAATGACCAGGTAGTCGGTGGCCATGTAAAAGTGGCCGGCGAGATAGGCGAGGATGCCGTAGGCCAGCGCGACAGTGATGGTGCAGCCGGTGGCGAGGCCGTCGAGGCCGTCGGTCAGGTTCACCGCGTTCGAGCAGCCGATGATAACCATGGCGAAGAACGGGATGCACAGCCAACCGAGGTCGATGATGGGCGCTTTGGGGGCGCTGGTCAGCGGGAAACAGATCGAACCGATGCCGATCGGATCGCTGCCGAGGCGGAAGCCGGCGAAGCCCTTCTGCAGTTCTTCCGGCGTCGCGCCGAAGCCGGAGATCTCCTTCTTGAAGTAGATGAAGCAACCGGCGATCACCGCGACCACGAGTTGCCAGAACAGCTTGGTCCGCGCGCTGACGCCGTCGGATTTCTTCTGCTTCACCTTCTTGTAGTCGTCGCAGAAGCCGAGCAGGCCGAGCGCGGTCATGGTGCAGGCGCAGACGGCGACGAAAGGATTCAGCGGCCGGGCGCAGACCAGCGTGGCGATCAACACCGAGCCGATGATCAGCACGCCGCCCATGGTCGGGGTGCCGACTTTCCCGCCGTGGAGTTCGGCGAGCTTGTGGACTTCGGCGGCGGTGCGGATCGGCTGGCCGACTTTCAGCGAGATCAGGCGGCGGATCACCCGCGGGCCGGCCACGATGCTGAGGAAGAACGCGAGCAGGCAACCGACGGCGGCGCGGAAGGTGATGTACTGCAGCAGGTTGAAAAAGCTGAAGGTGTGCGCCCATTCCTGGACGCCTCTTGCTTTCTCGGCGTCGAAGGCCGCCTGCCACCATTCGTAAATCAGATAGAGCATCAGTCTTGGGAAGGAAATGCCTCGTTCATCACGCGCTCGATCGCCGCGCTGCGGCTGGCTTTGAAAAGGACCACGTCGCCCGCCTTGACGTGGCCGGTCAGCCAAGCGGCGGCGGCGGCACCGTCGGGGAAATGTTCGGCGTTGCCGGCCCCTTCGGCGATGCCTTCGGAGCCATCACCCACGGCGATGACGTGCAGCCCGCGTGCCGCGGCGAGGCGTCCGACCTTGAGGTGCGCTTCGGGGCCGTGAATCCCCAGTTCGCCCATCCGGCCGAGCACGACGAAGCGGCGGCCGCTGCCGTTTCGCACCGGCGTTTCGGCCAAGGTGTCGATCGCCGCGGTCATCGACTCGAGATTGGCGTTGTAGGTATCGTCGAACACCGTGATCCCGCCCGACGTGTAGCGGCGCATCCGGCCGCTGGTCAGCTCGGTGGAGGAGAGTCCCGCCGCGATCACTTCCGGTGCCATCCCGAGGAACCAGCCGGCGGCGGCGGCGAGCAGGGCGTTGTTCACCATGTGGCGGCCGGTGACCGGCAGGTCGACCCGGGCGGACGGGGCACCGTCGATCACCAGCGTGAAGGTCGAGCGGCCGTCCTCCTGCTGGAGATTTTCGGCCCGGACCGCGCCGCGGCCGTTGCCCACGGTGATGACGCGCGCCTTGGTACGACGTTTGAAGTAGTCGTGGAAATCGCAGCCGGCGGTCACGAACAAGGCCCCGTCTTCCCGCAGGAAGCGGGCCAGCGCCCCTTTCTCTTCGGCGATCGCCTCGCGGGTGCCCAGAAACTCGATATGGGCGGTGCCGATGTTGGTGATGATGCCGAGGTTCGGCTTGGCGATCTCGCACAGCGGGGCGATCTCGCCGGCGTGGTTCATGCCCATTTCGATGACCGCGGCACCATGGTGATCCTCCAGCGAAAGGACGCTGAGCGGCACGCCGATGTGGTTGTTGAGATTGCCGCGGGTCGCGCAGACGGAATAGGCGCGGCCGAGCACGGCGGCGGTGAAATCCTTGGTGCTGGTCTTGCCGTTCGAGCCGGTGATCCCGACGACCGGCAGCTCGCGCTGGCGGCGGTACCAGGCGGCGAAGCGCTGGAGCGCGGACAGGCTGTCGGCGACCTTCACAACGGCGGCGTGGTCCGGGCAATCGCCGTCCCAGCGTTCGACCACGACGATCGAGGCTCCGGCGACGATGGCCGCGGCGGCGAAGTCGTTCGCATCGAAGCGTTCGCCGCGCAGGGCGAAGAAGACCGAGCCGGCGGGAATGCTCCGGGTGTCGGTCGAGACCGCATTCGCGAACACGCTGCCCCGGCCGGCGGCGAGTTCGCCTCCGGCATGTCGGGCCAGGGTGCTGGCGTCGATCGGGTTCATCGCTTGTTGCGTTGCGGTTCTTCGGGGCGTTCGTCGAGGGCGCGGCGGGCTTCGCGGCGGTCGTCGAAGTCGATGGTGCGGTCGGCGAACTGCTGGTAGGTTTCGTGGCCCTTGCCGGCGATCAGCACGATGTCACCCTTGCTGGCGGCGTGGATCGCGATGCGGATCGCTTCGGTGCGGTCGACCACCGTCTTGTATCGCGCACCGGTCATGCCGGCCTCGATGTCCTTGAGAATGGCTTCGGGTTCCTCGCTACGGGGGTTGTCGGAGGTCAGGATGCAAACGTCGCTCAGCTCGGATGCCGCCTTGCCCATCAGCGGGCGCTTGGTCTTGTCGCGGTCGCCGCCGCAGCCGAAGACGGTGATGAGGCGGTTGGGCTTCAGCTCCTTGAGCGTGCGGCAGACATTTTCCAGGGCGTCCGGAGTGTGGGCGTAGTCGACGAACACCGTGACGCCATCGCGGGCGCCGCAGAGTTCCATCCGGCCGGGGACCTGCGGGGCATCGGCCAGCGCGGCCACGGCATCGCGCAGCGGGATCTTCAGCGCGCTGGCGGCGGCGAGCGCGGCGAGCAAATTGTAAACGTTGAAGCGGCCGATCAAGGGCGCGCGGACCAGATAGTTCTTCCCCTTGGCGGTGAGTTCGAACTCCATGCCGCGGGCGTTCTGCTTGAAGTTGTTCGCGCGGAAGTCGCAGTGGACGTTGAAGCCGTATCGGAGGATCGGCAGGCCGCCACCGAGCAGCGCCACCAGCTTCTCGCCATGGCCGTCGTCGAGATTCACCACGGCGACCGGCTTCTTGCCGAGCGGATCGGCGGCAAGCGACTCGAACCACGAGAACTTGGTCGCGGCATAAGCGTCGAGCGTGCCGTGGTAGTCGAGGTGGTCCTGGGTGAGATTGGTGAAGATCGCGACGTCGAAGGCGATGCCGTCGATCCGCTTCTGGTCGATGCCGTGGGACGACACTTCCATCGCCGCGCCGCGGCAGCCGTGGTCGGCCATGCGGGCCAGCAGGCGGTTGAGTTCGACCGGGCCGGGCGTGGTGAAGGTGGTGGGCTTGGACTCCTCGCCATCGTCGACCAGCACGGTGCCGAGCAGGCCGGCGCGGTGCCAGACGCGCTTCATCAGGTGATGGAGCAGGAACGCGGTGGTGGTCTTGCCGTTGGTGCCGGTGACGCCGGCCAGCTTGAGCTTTTTCGACGGCTCGCCGGCGAGGGCACGGGCCAAGGCGGCGAGCGCGTGGCGGACATCGCCGACCTGGATGTAGGGCACGTCCTCCGGATGCCCGGTCTCGGCGGCGCTGTCGGAAACGATCACGGAGGCTCCGTTTTCCAGGGCCATCGGGATGAACATCCGGCCGTCGCGGTCGTCGCCGCGGATCGCCACGAAGGCGGTGCCGGGTTCGACCAGGCGCGAGTCCGCCGTGACGGCGAGGATCTCGACGTCGAGCGGGCCCACGGCAAGCGGGCGGTTTAAAGAGGCGATGAGATCGCGTAAAATCACGGTTCCAGGGTTCCGGCGAGCTTGTCCTTGTCTTCCACCGGTTCGGTGGGAGTGAGATTCATGTGGGCGGCGAGCCGCGCGCCGATCTTGCCGAAGACCGGCGCGGCGATGGTGCCGCCGTAGCGCTTCACCTTGTTGGTCAGCGGATCGTCGATCACCACGATGCAGACGAAGGCGGGATCCTGGGCGGGCAGCATGCCGGCGAAGGACACGGTGTAGTGGCCGGGCTGGTAGCGGCCGTCCTTGATGCGGATGGCGGTGCCGGTCTTGCCGCCGGCGCGGTAGCCGGGGACCTTGGCAAGCAGCGCGGTGCCCTTGATGTCGACCACCTTCTCCAGCGCCCCGCGCATCGCCTTGGCGGCTTCCGGGCGGAGGACGCTGCGGACGATTTCAGGCTCGAAGCGTTCGACCACGGTGCCGTCGTTGGCGATCACCGACTTGACGATGTGCGGCTTGCGCAGCTTGCCGTCGCCGGCGATCACGCAGTAGGCGGAGGCCATCTGGAGCGGCGTCACGGCGAGCGCGTAGCCGTAGGTGGCGCGCGAGAAATCGACCGCGTTGCCGGTGTCACGTACCACCCCGCGGCTCTCGCCGCTGAGCTGGATGCCAGTCTTCACGCCGAATCCCCACTGGTCCATGTAGTCGTAGAAGCGCTTGGAGCCGAGCTGGAGGCCGAGCTTGTAGGCCCCGATGTTGCTGGACTTGGCAAGCACGCCTTCGACCGTGAGGTAGCCGTAAGGATGATGATCGGGCACCCGCACCTTGCCCACTTGATAGAGGCCGTTGTGGCAGAAGATGGAGGTCTGCGGGCTGACGAGGCGTTCGTTGATCGCGCCGGCGGCGGCGACGATCTTGATAGTACTACCCGGCTCGTAGTTCGCCTGCAGCGCGAAGTTCGCCGCCGACTTGTCGAGGTCCTCGAGCAGGTTGAGGTTGAAGTCCGGCCGGCTGGCCATCCCGAGGATTTCGCCGGTCTTCGGATCCATGACGATCACGCAGCCACGCTGGCTCTCGAACTCTTTCAGCCCGGCGTCGAGCTCTTCCTCGATGATCGCCTGGACGCCCATGTCGAGCGTGAGCTGGACGTTCAGCCCGGCGCGGGGCGGCTTGAGGCTGGACGAGTCGCCGGGGATGCGGGCACCGTTCGGCGCGCGGCGGTGCTCTTGCCAGCCGTCGCTGCCGGCGAGGTATTCTTCCACCGTCGCCTCGATGCCGAACTTGCCGACCTGGCGGAAAATCCTCCCGCCATCTTCGTCGCGGCCTTCCACTTCGCCGGTGTAGCCGATGACGTGGGTCGCGAGATCCGGCGAGGGATACCAGCGCTTGGACGACTCGCGCAGGAAGAATCCTTCGAGCCAATGCTTGGCGATCAGTTCACGGACTCCTTCCGCCGCATCAGCCTTGAGGTCTTTCACCAGGGCGAACTCCTGGACACCGCCGCGGATCGCTTTCTTGATCCGCTCCCTCATCACTTCGCGCCGGAGTCCCAGCGGCCGGGCGAGGATGTTCACCGCCTGGGCGAGCGCTTTCTCGAAGATCGCATCGGCCGGCATCTCCTCAAACTCCTTGAGGATCACGCTGCGCTCCGCGAGGACGCGGCGTTTCCGCGCCTGGGGATCGAGCGCTTCCCAGCCCGGGACGAAACTCACCCGTTCATGAGCCAGCGGATAGGAAATCACCAGCGGATCGGTCAAATGGTTGACGTTCACGTGGATCGTCGCGACCGGCATGCTCTTGGCCAGCACCTCCTCGTTGCGGTCCACGATCTTGCCGCGCAAGCCGGTCAGGATCTCCCGCCGCTCGAAGGTCAGCCGCGCCTTGTCGGCGTAGTGCTTGCGGTCCCATGCCTGGATCTGGATCAGGCGGACCGAAAGCAAACTGAGCCCGGTCACCAGGACCGAGCACAGCAGGAGGCAGCGGGTTTGGAAGGCGCGGGAGGTCATGTCGAATCGCGGAGGGAAGCCACTTCGGGCTCGGGGCGGGCGGCCTTGATCTCCTCGATGTCGGCCGGGGTCACTTCAATCATTTGGGTGCCGTTTTCATGGAGTCGCTCCCGCATGTCGAAGCGGTCGAGCAGCTCGTCGGTGTTGACCTCGATCATGCGGATCCTGACGCGGGTCTGGTCGATCCGCTGCTCGGCCTGGTCGATGAGGCGGGCGGTGCGGACCTGCGAGTTCTTGTAAACCGCGTGCATGATGCCGCCGGTCACCACCACCAGTGCGGCGAGGATCAGCGTGATGAAGACGGACGAGTGGGTCTTCGGTTCGGAGCGGAGGCGGTTCATCGGGGTGAAACGGTGGGGTCCAGAAGCTCGGCGACCCGCAGTTTCGCACTGCGGGCCCGCGGGTTGACTCGGATCTCTGCGTCGCTCGCGGCGATCGCTTTTCGAACGGGCAGCCGGAAGCACCAGTCGGGATTCGGCCGCGGTTCGGGCCAGCCGGGTTGGTCGAGGAAAGGCTTCGAGCGGTGCTGCATGAAGCGCTTCACCATCCGGTCCTCGAGGCTGTGGAAAGTAATCACTAACAGGCGGCCGCCGGGCTTGAGGACATCGACCGATGCCTCCAAGGCGCGCTCCAGCGAACCGAGCTCGTCGTTCACCACCATGCGGATCGCCTGGAAGGCTTTCGTCGCCGGGTGGATGCGGCCGGTGCGGCCGATGGTCTTTTCAATGCAGTCCGCGAGATCGGTGGTGGTGTCGAAGGCGCGGGTCGCGCGGCGCTTCACGATCGCCGCGGCGATCCGGCGGGCGCGCGGCTCCTCGCCGAGTTCGCGGAAGATGCGGATGAGTTCTTCTTCCGGCCAGGTGTTGACCACCTCGGCCGCATCGAAGGGACAAGCCGGGCCCATCCGCATGTCGAGAGGGCCGGCGCCGCGGAACGAGAATCCCCGTTCCGCGGCGTCGAGTTGCCGGGACGAGACCCCGAGGTCCAAAAGCAAGCCATCGGCCCCCTTTTCCCCCCGGACCTCGGGGATGTCCCGGAGATCTGCGAAATTCCCCTGCCAGGTGCGGAAGCGCTCGCCGAAGGCGGCCAGCCGCTGCGACGCGAAGGCCAGCGCTTCCGGGTCGCGGTCGACGCCGAGCACCCGCGCGCCGGCTTTCAGAAAGGCCTCGCTGTGCCCGCCGCCGCCGAGCGTGCCGTCGATCAGGTCCATCCCCTCGCCCGCGCGCATCCACTCGCTCACCTCGCAAGGGAGCACGGAGAGATGGTAGCCGGACGACTCGCCGGGTGCCGCCTGGGCACTGAAAAAATCCAACGACCGCCGCCCTGCCAACCAGCCATGGAATGCAGGTCGGACGGTCGTTTGGGAATGAACGGAGCGGAGCGCTGTCCCGAGTGCTCCGGTCCGTTCGCATGGAAAATTTTCGGGGGGCCGTGCGGACAACCAGCCAGAAGCCGCACGGACCACCGAGTTAAGAAGCGAAAGGGGTACTGTCCCGAGTAACCCCATCCGCCCAGCCAGGAAATTCAGCGGCCGCCGCCCTGCCAACCAGCCATGGAACGCAGGTCGGACAGCCGTTTGGGAATGAACGGAAAGGAGCGCTGTCCCGAGTGCGCCGGTCCGTTCGCATGGAAAATGTCCCGGGGTCCGTCCAGACAACCAGCCAGAAGCTGCACGGACCACCGGGTTTGAAAGCGAAAGGGGTACTGTCCCGAGTGACCCCTTCCGCCCAGCCAGGAAATTCTCCGGCCGCCGTCCTGCCAACCAGCCATGGAATGCAGGACGGACAGCCGTCTTGAAGTGAACGGAGCGGAGCGCTGTCCCGAGTGCGCCGGTCCGTTCGGATTGGAAAATGCAGCCCAACTCCCACACCTTGCCGAACGCCGCGATGGGTGTCGCGGAGCCGGTTTGTGCGGATGCAGGAGTTGGTTGGGCGAACAGCATGTTGTCGCTTCTATCAGGTGTGGGCGGGTGAAATCTTTGGTTAGAGGACGCCGAGGTCGCCGTCGTCCATGCCGAGCTCGATCTGCTTGATGCGCTCGAAAGTGTCCGGGGTGCAGAGCATGTAGAACGGTCCGCGGCCGGCGAGGATGACCTGGCCTTCCGACTGGATGCCGACTTGCTCGCTCCAATCCTTCGGGACGGTCAGTTTGCCTTGGCCGCTGACGAAGGCCTTCTTCGACATCATGCGGAGGTGACCGACGATCTGCTGCTTCTTGGCGGGGGTCAGGTTGCTGTTGGCCACCTGCTCGAACTTCAGGTCGAACTCTTCCTCCGTGAAAACCTTGATCACCGGCAGATCGTGCTCCTTCGAGAGCTGGAGCCGGATCGCGGTCTCCTCCGTCTCGGGACGCCATTCGACAGGGATGGAAACCCGGAATTTCGGGTCCATCTTGTAGTCGAAGTGACTCTCGTGAACTTTGGTGGAGGAGGACATCGGATGCGGTCAAGCCGCTGAAGTGCCTCGAACTACACCAAAGTACACCGAAATCGTCAATTTAAATTCAGGACTACCGTAACAAAATTTTAATCCCTTGTTTTTCAGAGACTTAAAGATCAAAAACCGAATCCAGAAAGCCTCTTCAATTCAGAATTTTAAATAAATTTCGCCTGCGTTTCGCAGGAGAAGTCCCCTGAAAATGAAGCCTCGGGCGATTTCCGGGCAGAATCCTACCATGAAGTGTACTGGGAGTCCACCAAGTGTTCTCCGGTGTACTGAAACCCCTCAACCCGCGGTTTTCAGCGGGCTTTCAGCACGACCCGCCCCTTGCCTTCGGGGTCTTTCACCGGATCCGGCCGCCAACCCAGGGTGAAGCCCTCGACCAGCGCGACCTCGCCCTTGTTCCAGAATTCAAAGAAGGCGTCCTTGCCGGCATCGAGGTCCAGCCGAAGCCCCCGGTAGCCTTCGATATCGACGCGGGCCTGCTGGACTCCCGGACCATTGAACTCCGCGGACTCCGCGTCGAGCGGGGTCATCAGATCGAGCTTCAGCTTCTTGCCATCGGTCCGGACGAGATCAATCCGGTCCTTCTTGGCCTTCTCCGCCTTCTTTCCGGCATCGTTCTCGTGATAGTAAACATCCGGAACCTGGATGCGGATCATGAACCGCGGGTTGGCCAAAGTTCCCTTTTCCAAAAGGCGGCCGCCCGCGCTGATCTGGTCGCCGTCGAACTCAAGTTTCACCTCGAAGCGCGCCCCGCCCGTCACGGTTCCGCGGTAAACCACGGATTCCGGATCGACGGAGGCCGGTGTGACCGCTTCCCACCCGTCGTCGACCGCCGCCTTGGCGACGATCTGGCCGCCCGGCAGGACATCCTCGACCACCGGACGGATCTTGATGGAGAGACGGCTGCTCAGGGGGGAACCCTTCGTGCTGATCGGAGAGAGCAGGCATTCGCCGGAGCTGCTGACCATGAAATGGTAGTTCCGCCGCTCGTAGCCGACATAGTAGCCGATCCAGGGGTTTTCTTTGAGTTGGGGAAGCTCGCCAGCCGGAAGAGGAGGAAGCAGCGACAGGACGGAGAGAAGGAACAGGGGGCTTCTTTTCATGACAGGAATGAAGAAAGACGGAAGCCCCGGGCTTTGCCAGTCGTTTCTCGCCCATGGATGCCGCCGCCCTTGCCCTATCCGCCCGCCACGACGCCAACCCGCCCGCCGCATTGACCGCGGAGCAGCGGGTGCTCTGGCTGGCCCTGGCCGGCCGCTGGCATGGGGCCCACGATGCCTGCCAGGACCTTCCGGATCCCGCCGGCGCGTGGATCCACGCCTGGCTGCATCGCGAGGAGGGCGACTTGGAGAATGCCGCCTACTGGTATTCCCGGGCTCGCCAGCCGGTTCCAGCCCGGGACCTGAGCCTGGACGAGGAATGGCGGCAGATCGCCGAAGCTCTCTCCCCGTCGGCTTAAAGGCCACCGGGTGCCCCTCCCTTTCGATCCGACGATCTCGCCCGAAAGGCTCGATCGAGCGCCTCTTCCGGCGGCGTTCTTGACCTTCTGCGCCCGTAGCGCTTCCCCAAATCCTTGGCTTTATCGGGTTCACCTCCATCAAAAACGCTCGAAATGGCATTTTACCTCATTTTTCTGCCGTAAAGTTTAAAATATTTGCAAGGCCGTTGGGGATTCCACATATTGAAACCGATCACTGCCTCAAAACTGATGAAAAAGCCGACGAACTTGCGAAGCTCCCTCCTCAACGCCGCCATTCTAACCGCTGTCGCCGCAGCTCCATCGGTGCAGGCAGCCAATCTCTACTGGGATGTCAACGGCCCCACCCCGGGCGCGGGCACCGCCGGAAGCACTTGGGATAGCGGCACCAACTGGAGCACCGACTCCACCGGATCCTCCGCCACGGTGGGCTGGGTCAACGGTGAGTCCGCGGTCTTCTCCGCCAGCACCGATGCCACCGCGGCGAAAACCGTCACCATCGCCGGCACCGTCGCGACTCCGTCGATCCTTCTCGAAGAAGCCGGGGGCGTGACCCTCTCCGGCGGCTCCATCGACATCAGCGGTGGCTCGATTTTCAACACTTCGGTTCTTGGAGGAACCGGCGGCTTCCAGCTCACCTGGAATCCGGCTATCATCGGCACCGGCGACCTCACCCTCGCCGCCCACGGCGATCTTTCCGCAGGCGGTGGCAGCTCCAACAGCTTCCTCAACCTGACAGGTGCCAGCACCTTCACCGGCCAGGTCACCATCACCTCCGGAGTCGTCCACGCGGCTTCCAATTTCGGTGACGCCGCCAATGAGGTCCTTCTCGACGGCGGCGGATTGATCGATCCCAACGTCAACGTCGCCTTCGCCCGCAACCTCGAGATCGGGCCCGCCGGCGGGACCATCCGGAACTGGGGCAGCGTGAACAATTTCCGTCTCCAGGGAACGCTCAGCGGCAGCGGCACGCTCACCCGCACCGACGGCGGCCTCACCATTCTCACCGGCGACGGCACCGGCTTCACCGGCTCCCTCAATCTCCTCCGCGGCACCACCCAGATCGGCGCCGGCACCGCGACCACCAACCTCCTTCCCAACGCCACCGCCGCGACCCTCGGCGACGCAGGTGCCGGGGCCACCCTGCGCTACCAGCTCGACACCTCGTTCACCCTGCCCACTGCCATCAGCTTCGGCAACGCAGGCTCCAGCATCCAATGGCAGGGAACCGGCGCGGATGACGTGATGACGATCAACTCCGTCCTCGGCACCGACACCGCAATCGGCAACCTCCGCGTCAACTCCGGTGCCATCACGCTGGCCACCGGTGCCAACGTCAACGTCGCCTCCGTGTCGCTGACCTCGACTCCCGCCAACAGCGCCAGCGCGCTCATCGGCACACTGAACATCGAAGCCGGCGCCGGGATCGCCAGCCGCTATTTCAATATCGGCGACGGTGGGAACACCGCCGGCGCGGTCAACCAAACCGGCGGCAGCGTCGTGGTCGATGCCGGTGGCAACGGCTTCCGCATCGGCCACTGGAACCAAGGTGCCCTGACTCCCGGATCCGTCTACAACCTCTCCGGCGGCACCCTCGACGCCTCCGCACTCTCCGCCAATGCCGGCGACGCCCAGCTCATCAACATTGGCTGGGACGGCCTGGGAACCATGGTCGTCGGTGGCGGAACGGGCACTGCCACCTTGAAGGCCGTCGGCATCATGCTCGACCGAAATCGCGCCGGCACCGCCACCTACGCCTCCAGTCTGACCATCTCGCCGAACGGCGTGGTCGAAATCGGTAACCGCGGAACGATCGCCCAAGCCGGTAACGATACCGTCATCCTCAACGGCGGCACCATCAAAGCGACGGCCGATTCGTCATGGAACGCGCCCATGGTCGCAGCTGCCGCCTCCGCCTTCGACGTCGACGGCTTCAATCCGAACCTCAGTGGCAACATCACCGGCAGCGCCGAGATCAATGTGATCGACACCTTCGGCGGCGGCAGCCTCGGTCTCGGCGGTGGAGCCGCCAGCACTTCCATCTCCGCCGCGCTCTCCGGTTCCGTGCCGATCTTCAAAACCGGCAGCGGCACCGTCAACCTCTCCGGCACCAGCCCCTACACAGGCACCCTCTCGCTTGCCGCCGGCACGCTCGCCATCAGTGGCTCCTTCGGTGGCAACGTCATCGCCGAAGACCTCGGCAACCTCTCCGGTGAAGGCTCCATCGGCGGCGATCTGACCCTCGGCAATGCGGCCGGCACCCAGCTGCTGGTCGATCCCGCCACCCCAGGCAGTCTGGCAGTGACCGGCAATGTCACCCTCACCGGCACCAGCAGCGTCAGCCTGGCCAGCCCGCTCACCACCATCGACCCCGTCATCGAAGTCCTCCAATACGGCACTCTCACCGGGAACCCGGCCTCCGGCTTGCTCCTCGTCGGCCAATCCCTCTACCGCAGTGCCAGCTTCAGCGATGACTCCTTCAATTCCCGCGTCCTCCTGAGCATCGACACCAAGGCCCTGACCTGGGACGGCACCGGCGGTCTCTGGGACGTCACCAGCTCCTCGAACTGGAGCGACGGCGCGCCGTCGGGCTTCTTCTGGGGCGACCTCGTGACCTTCGACGACACCGCCGCTGTCACCAATGTCGGCCTCTTTGGCGAACTCCAGCCCGGACAGGTCGTCGTCGATTCCGACACCAATAACTTCGTCTTCAACAACGCCGGCCAAGCCCAGGTCGAAACCGCCCTCGCGCTCGGAAACGTCGCGACCGACGGCGAAGTGATCGTCACCCTCACCAGTGCCGACCTCCCCGGCTCCCCGCTCACCATCCCGGTGGCCGCCCTCACCGGCGACACCGCCAGCACTTGGGCCGGCAAGGTGCGCACCGCTCTTTCGGCTAATCTCGATGTCAGCAACCTGTTCACCATCGGTGGCACCGACGCCAACCTCGTGCTCACCCGCAAGGCCGTGAACAACCGCTTCTTCGCCAACGACGCGACGCTCAACATCGACCTAGCCAACGGTAGCCCGGACCCCGGCATCACCCCGAACCCGACCAGCGCCGACACGACCGCGGGCTACCCGACCTCCTTCATCGGCGGCAGCGGCAATCTCGTGAAGAAGGGCAGCTCGATCCTCACCATCAACGCGCCGAACACCTACACCGGCGGCACCGTGATCAGCGAAGGCAGCATCAACATCCGCCGCGCGGAAGCCCTCGGCACCGGCACCGTCACCCTCGGCGACTCCGCCACCGGCACCTCGAACGTGGCGCTCTACCTCGACACCAACCGCGTCAACTTCGGCCGTCAGGTCGTCGTCTCCAACAACGGCACCGGCACCGCCACCCTCGGCAGCCGCGCCAATATCGGCGGCGCCGCGGACAACAACCAGTTCACCAACATCGTGCTCCAGCGGGATGTCATCTTCGACTCCAACGCCAACGACCGCACCGACTACGAGAACATCACCGGCACCGGCGGCATCACCGTCACCGGCACCGGCCGCTCGATCTTCCCGACGACTCCAGCCAACTGGGTCGGCGATCTGACCATCTCCACCACCGGTGCGAACGGAGCCGTCCAGATCGGCATCGCCAGCACCGGCGGCAACCGGATCCCGGATACCAGCGATGTCACCGTGACGGCCGGCGGCCTGCTCCGCTTCTCCACCACTTCGGAGACCATCGCCGGTCTCTTCGGAGCGGGCACCGTCAACACCAACGCCCCGTCCGGCGGCACGGCCACCCTCACGGTCGGCTTCGGCGGTGCCGACGGCAATTTCTCCGGTCTCCTCACCGGCGGCCCGAACATCCTCGCCCTCACCAAGATCGGCGCTGGCACCCAGATCATCAGCGGTGACAGCACTTACACCGGCGGCACCAACATCACCGGCGGCACCATCCAGGCCGGCAACGGCGGTGCCACCGGCGATATCGGCTCTGGCAATGTCACCCTGTCGGCCGGTGCCAACTTGACCTACAACCGGACCGGAGCCGTCACCCTCGAAGGCCTGCTCGGCAGTGCCGCCGCGGGAGCGGGAACCCTCAATATCAACGGGAACGCCACCACCGCACTCACCCTGGCCGGTGCCAACGCCGGCTTCTCGGGTGTCATCAACATCAACCAGGGCTCGCTGGTCTTCGGTGCGACCAATCCGACCGGAACCGCCGCCAACGCCCCGGTCATGAACATCGCTGCCGGAGCCACCCTGACCAATACCGGCACCAGCGCCCACGCCCACATCGGCACCCTGAACCTGAGCGGCGGTGCCACGGTGACCACCGGCTCCGGCACCGGCAGCTACAACGGTGAAAACTACCAGCTCAACGGCAACGTGACGGTCTCCGGTGGCAGCACCGCCGCCGTCATCACCCGCGAAGCCTCCCGCACCACCGCCAACAGCGGTCTGGCCCTCGGTATCCTCAACGGCGCCAAGGTCTTCACGGTGGCCGATGTCACCGGCAGCCCCGCGCCCGACCTCGTGATCTCCACCGAACTGGAGAATCCCGACAACGGCACCGGAGCCCTGACCAAGGCCGGCCCGGGCACCGTGCAACTCGCCGGCGGAATCGCCCACTCCTACAGCGGCGCGACCACGGTCAGCGGCGGCGTGCTGCTCGCCTCCGGTTCCATCGTCGGCACCCTGACGGTGCAAAGCGCCGGCACCCTGGCTCCCGGAGCCTCCGCCGGCTCCTTCGCCGCCGGTGCCTCCGCCATCGATGGCACCTACGCTTGCGAAATCGACGGTGCCACCGCCGACAGCCTCGCCGTCACCGGCGACCTGACCCTCGGTGCCACCAGCACCCTGGCGATCACCACCCTCGGCGGCGGTGCCACCTTGCCGACCTACATCATCGCCTCCTTCACCGGTACCCGCAGCGGCAGCTTCGGCACCGTCACCGGCCTCCCCGCCGGCTACTCGGTGAACTACGACGACGCCAACAAGCGGATCGAAATCACCAACGTGGTGGCCGACGTCTACGGAGCCTGGGAACTCGCCAACGGCATCACCGGCGCCGGCTCCGACACCGACTCCGACAGCGACGGCATCCCGAACGGTATCGAGTTCGTCATCGGCGGCGACCCCTCCGGTCCCGGCTCGGACTCCAGTGCCCTGCTGCCCACCCTCAGCACGGATGCCACCTACCTCAACTTCGTGTTCCGCCGCACCGACGACTCGGCTTCCTACGATCCCTTCGTGGAATACGGCTCGACCCTCGCCGGCTGGACCGCGGCGGAAGCCGGAGTCAACGGCGTGATTGTGAACGAGGACGATGACTTCTTCGGCACCGACATCGACCGCGTCACCGTGCGTATCCCGCGCGCGCTGGCCACCGGTTCGAAGCTGTTCGCCCGCCTCCGGATCGACATCCCTTGATCCGGCCACCGCGAATCCGACTCCTCAAGCCGCCCGGGCCATCCCGGGCGGCTTTTTCTTGCCCGCTCGCCGCAAATGATGAATCGCCCGAATATCGGCATGCTCGGGGTGTCATCCTGCGCCGCCGCTTCTGAGCGGGGAGCCCCGACTTCCTGTCCGACGCTCCTCAGTGGCTGCGGCGTCCAGCCACCAGCCCTTCCGCCGCAGGCGAAGTAGCGCAACTTTGCAAGTTGCGTGCTTCTCGCGGCCCGCCTCCCCTCACTCGAAAAACCCGCGCTTCTCGTCCATCGCGCGACGGTTCTTCTTCGTCGGCCGCCCCTGCTCGCCGATCAACCGCTGCGCCCGGCCCTCGCTCCAGATCTTCCGCGCCTCGATCACCTCGGCCGGTGTGATCTCCTCGCAAGCCGCCCGCGCTTCCGGCGCGCCCACCCGCTTGTCGATCAGCCCGAGCACCCGCACCACCCGCGTCCCCGGACCTTCGGGAAAGGGCAGCTCCAACAGCTCCCCGCCCTTCACTTCCGACGACGCCTTGAAAACCCGCTCCCCCGTCCGCACCCGCCCGCTCTCGCAAGCCTTCGCCGCCAGCCCGCGCGTCTTGAACAGCCGCACCGCCCACATCCACTTGTCCACGCGCACGCTGTCCATCACGCCAAGATTCCCTTCATCGCCCGCAAGGGAAGAAATCCCCGCGCCCCCTGTCGAGCGAAAGGTAGCGTCGATCGCCCTCGGCCTCAAGGGTAGGGACGATCCGCACTCGGTCGTCCGGAACGGTCCCAAGCGGCCCGCCTCACCTTGTGGAAATGTCCGAGCCTCCCGCTTCTTCTTCAATGCTCCCACCTCATCGACCCTCCCACTCGAACTCCCGGGCAATATCATCCTCATTCCCCGCGATCCCATCCGGCCCGATGCTTCTCACTTCCCATCGGAACAGGATCCCGTCTCTGGCAAGCTCGCGATAGCGATAAGCCTGCCTCCAAGGATCCAGTGGCACCTGGATCGCAATCCGGGCCCAATCCTCCGGAAGAGGCTCAACGGTCGGTCGCTCGACCAGAGCTTCGAGTCCTTGCCCGGTCGTAGGCGGACGAGCCCCTTTCTCGGCGCAGGCCTTTAGCGCCGAAACGATGGACGCGCAGTCCATTCCCGCTCGCCGGATTTTCATTTCTTCCTTTGAGACTCCAAAGCTCACGAAAGGCAGCAGCAGGACGACCACCAAGGCGAACCCGAACAAGGAGGTGAGAGTGATCTTCCTAATCAATTCACATTAGAAAAGCCACCGCAACGCCTCCTTGTCGCCGGATTCCCTTACCACGCGGCCGCACCAAATCGCACCCGACTCCGGAAGGCAGCTTGGAACAACGAAAGAAACGAAACTCCCCGAAAATCAGCACCAAAAACCCTCCTCCCCTTCTTCTTCAAATTTCGCTCGTTTCGCCCCTTTCGTTGTTCCCGTCGTCCTACCTCCCCAAACTTCGCGCTCTCTCCGCGACCTCTGCGCCTCCGCGGTTCGATCCATTCTCCCTTCCCGAGAAGCAGGGACCGCCCTTCATCGCTTCAGCAAATCCCATCCCCGCATTCGACATTCCCCCTTTCCCCGTCTAGCTCCCCTCCATGCACGCCGACCTCACGCCCGAACTCCTCAGCCCCGCCGGCAACTGGGACTGCGCCCGCGCCGCCGTCGCCGCCGGGGCCGACGCGATCTACTTCGGCATGCCGAAATTCAACGCCCGCCTGCGCGCCGACAATTTCACCGAAGCCGACCTCCCCGAGCTGATGGCCTTCCTCCACAAGCATGGCGTGAAGGGCTTCGTCGCGATGAACACGCTGATCTTCACCGGCGAACTCGAATCCGCCGAACGCCAGCTCCGCCTCATCGCCGAAGCCGGCGTCGATGCCCTCATCATCCAGGACCTCGGCCTCGCCAAGATGGCCCGCGAGATCGCCCCGGACGTCGAGCTCCACGCCTCGACCCAGATGACCATCACCTCCCCCGAAGGCCTCCGCTTCATCGAGTCCCTCTTCCCCCTCGAACGCGCCGTCCTCGCCCGCGAACTCTCCGTCAAAGAGATCGAGCGCTTTTCCTCATCTGCCATCTCCCATCTGCCATCTCCCATCTCCACCCCTTTGGAAGTCTTCGTCCACGGCGCCCTCTGCGTCGCCTACTCCGGCCAATGCCTCACCAGCGAGTCCCTCGGCCAGCGCTCCGCCAACCGCGGCGAATGCGCCCAGGCCTGCCGCATGCCGTACGAACTCGTCGTCGACGGCGAAACCCGCGACCTCGGCGAGCACCGCTACCTCCTCAGCCCCCAGGACCTCGCCGCCGTCGACCTCATCCCCGATCTCGTCCGCGCCGGCGTCAAATCCTTCAAAATCGAAGGCCGCCTCAAAACCCCCGAATACGTCGCCGCCGTCACGCGGGTCTACCGCAAAGCCCTCGACGCCACGCTCAACAATCATCAATCGACAATCGACAATCGACAATCGGCAATCACCCCCGCCGACCGCTACGAACTGGAGATGACCTTCTCCCGCGGCCTCACCACCGGCTGGCTCGCCGGCACCAACCACCCGTATCTCACCCACGGCCGCTTCGGTAAAAAACGCGGCCCGCTGCTCGGCACCATCTCCGCCTGCGGCGGCACCTGGATCGAACTCAGCGACCGCACCGGCATCCCGATCAAGCCCGGCGACGGCGTGGTCTTCGACGCCGGTGAAAACCGCGATCTCGAGCAAGGCGCCAAGATCTGGAAAATCGAAGGCGAACGCATCGTCTTCCACCGCACCTTCAGCGGCATCAATTTCAGCCGCCTCAAGCCCGGCCAGACGCTCTACAAGACCTCCGACGAAAAGCTCGAGTCCGACATCCGCCGTTTCTGGCAGACCGCCAAGCTCCGCGAGGTCAAACAAGCCCTCCACCTCACCGCCACCGGCCAGCCGGGCGAGCCGCTCAAACTCACCAGCGGCCCGCATTCCGTCCTCAGCGAAATCCCGCTCGCCCCCGCCGCCAAGCACCCCCTCACCGCCGAAACCCTCCGCGCCCAGCTCGGCCGCCTCGGCGAAACCTCCTACGAGCTCGCATCCCTCGACTTCCAGCTCGAAGGCGACTGCCACCTCCCCCTCTCCGAGCTCAACCGTCTCCGCCGCGAGTTGGTCGATGCCCTGCCCAAAGAAGAGGGGCGCGGGCGGCTCGCCCGCAGCCCCTCTTCCATCACCGTCCACGACCTGCTTCCCTCCATCGACCGGATTGACCCCGATGACCTGATTGACCCGGTTCCTCAATTGTCCGTCCTCTGCCGCACCCTGCCGCAAGTCCAGGCCGCCCTCGACCGGAACGTCGCCACCATCTACTGCGACTTCGAAGACCCCCGCCGCTACCGCGAAGCGGTTGCCCTCAAATCATCTGCCATCCACCATCCACCATCCACCATCTTCTTGGCGACGCCAAGAATCATGAAGCCCGGCGAGACCGGCTACCTCAAGCTCATCGAACGCGCGGAACCCGACGGCATCCTGCTCCGCAACCTCGCCGCGCTCGACTACTACAAAGATCGTAGCGACCTGCGAAAGGTCGCCGACTTCTCCCTCAACGTCGCCAACCCGATCACCGCGAAGCTCCTCAAGGAAGCCGCGAACCTCGACACGCTCACCATTTCCTACGACCTCAACATCGGCCAGGTGCTCGACCTGCTCGAAGCCGCGCCGCCGGAGTGGTTCGAGCTCACGCTCCACCAGCACATGCCGATGTTCCATATGGAGCATTGCGTCTTCTGCACCTTCCTCAGCAGCGGCACCACGTACAAGGACTGCGGCCGGCCCTGCGAAAGCCACGTCGTCCACCTGCGCGACCGCGTCGGCCAGCTCCACCGCCTCACCGCCGACGTCGGCTGCCGCAACACCCTCTTCAACGGCCGCGCCCAGACCGGCGCCCGCTTCTACGAGGACCTTCGTAGCACCGGCCTGTCGAGATTCCGCGTCGAACTCCTCGACGAGGACGACCTCGGCGCCCTCCGCACCATCACCGCCTACCAGGACCTTCTCTCCGGAAAAACCGGTGCCGCCACCCTGCTCGACAACGTCAAGGCCTTCGAAAAACTCGGCGTGACCGAAGGCACGCTGGCGTGAACTTAAGGAGCCACGACACTCCTGTCGTGAGCCATCCGTCCAAGACGACAAGAGCGTCGTGGCACCTGTCGAATCCGCGGTCTGACAAAGTCAGGGATCCGTCACGCCGCACGATCAGAAAGGTCCGTCATCCGGTCGAAAGCTCCGATCACCCGCCGCTTGCTTCCACCGGGCCGAAGTTTCAGTATCCTCCCCGTGCTGCCTCAACGGATCGCTTCGTTTCTCGCTCTCCTTGGCGGGCTGGCCGCCCTTCCCGCGGCAGAACTCCCCGTCGGCGCGGATGATGGATTCATCCCCTATCTCGCGGAACCGGCGCGACATGCGCCGGCGACTTTTGTCACCAAAGACGACATTTTCCTGAACGGGATCCTCGCCGGCCCGGTGGCCCTGGTGGCAGCCAGGACCTCCTGGGGAATTCCCTACGGCGTCGAAGCCGCCTACCGCTGGGAAAACGGGGCCTGGCAGACAGGCGTCCCGTGGCTGCCCGCCGACCGCTGGCCCCAACACGTCCGCCGCGGCTACCTCGCTTATCAGTTCCAGGATCCGGAGACGTCCGCGGTTTTCACCGAGTTCCTCGACGCCGCCACGGGCGAGGTCCGCGGACGCACGGAGGGTTCGATCTATCATCCCTACCATTTCGACATCAACGAGCACGCGATCGCCGTGACCCGCGGCTTCGGACCGGTCGAAGTTTACCCGCACGACGGGGAGCGCCGCTCGATCCCGGTTCGCGGGTCCTCGTCGAGAGACGTGATTCTCGACGGGCGCGAACTGGTGGTTTTTTCCTACGATAGTCTGGATCGCGGGTCGGGATGGCTGGAACGTCGCAGCATCGACACCGGCGAAGTCCTCGATTCATGGACGCTGCCGCCCCGCTCGGGGATCTACGCTTTCCATGCCGGCAAGATCCTGGTTGCGGAGTACGAGCAATGGGGATCCTTCCGGCCGCTGCTGGCCCGGGTGGGTGTCGCCGCCATGGAGCCGCTGGTGCTGCCGGAAGCCGCCCAACCCGGCTCGCGGATGCTCACCGCCGATACCCTCAGCGATCCGAATCCCGCCGCCCGCACACCCACCGGGGTGTGGCTGAACCTGCCGGCGGAAAAGCAGAACCAAGGGGCGCTGATGCATTTCGATCTCTCCGGCGACACGCCCGGGTGGAGCCTGGGCATCGATAGCAGCGCGATTTTCTTCAACGGCTATCGGGTCGTGACCCGCAGGGCTTGGAACGAGCCGCTGCTGATCGCGGACGCCGACCCCGGCACCTTGCCGACGGCCTTTCTGATTCCAAGCCGCAGCCCGGAGATCAGCGGCGTGCTGCCGGTGAAAGTGCGGCTCGACCGGCCTTCCGCGGCCACGGTGAAAGTGCGCGTGACCAGCAGGAACGGCGGCACCGCCACCCCGGGCGCGGATTTCACCGCCTTCGACCAATGGATAACCTTCCCGCCCGGCGCGGTGGAGGCGGAGGGCTCGCTGATCGTGAAGGAAGATTTCACCCCCGAGCCGCACGAGACGCTGGCCCTTGAAATCGCCGGCACGGAGAACGCGAACCTGCCGGTCAAGACCGAGCAGGTGGCGGTGATTGAAGGCAGCGGGGTGCAGAAATGGATCGCGGCCGATCCCGCGCCCACGGGCCCCATCTCGGGACCCACCGGGTCGAACATCACGGGAGGCGACGGGCTGCTCTACCGGGCCGGCTTGCGCAATCGCCTCGAGGTGATCGATCCGCTGACCGGAGTCTTGCTGGAAACGGTCGAGCTCTCCCTCGACAGCCAGAAGATCGAAACCCGCTACGTCAACGGTTACTACGGCCCGCAGGGAGGCATGTCACTGGCCGCCACGCCGGACGGCGTGATCTGCTGGCTCGGCGACCGGACCACCTACGGCACCAGCAGCGTCCTGTGGACGCTCTCCGGCAAGCGGACGCTGCCCGGGTGGTCGCTCCGCATCGCGAATCCGGTCGAAGGCGGCGCGCCCGGGCGGATCGAGGCGACAGCGAGCGAGCGCAGCTCGGCCGCCATCCCCGTGAAGCTCGTCGTCAGTGCCGCGCGGATGGAGCACGGCAGCTACGGCGACAAGTCCGAGTACAGCCCCTTGAGCCCGGCCGACCTGCTGATCCCTGCGGACGGCACGCCGCTGCTTTACGACCTGCCGATCCATTCCGAGAGGGCGACCCACCGGAGCCAGGCTCCGATCCGCTTGCAGTTCTTCGATGCCGACGGCTTCATCACCGAGCAGTGCCTGATCGAGCCCTCGCCCTGCGACTACGATCCCTATCGTACTTTGATCCCGCTCGATCCGGCGCTGGCCCTCACCGGCGTCGGCGGCATCATGCGGCGCGGCGACGGCCTGTGGGTGTGTTTCCCGAAAGCGGCCCATCCGGTATCCGCGAAGCTCAGCGGCTGCGTCCAGGAACTCGATGCCACGACCTACGAGGTCCGTCGTACCATCTGGGCTCCCGCCGCGCTCAAGCACCCGGGGTTCGGCGAAAGCATCATCGATGCCGGACGCGACATCGTCATCGTGGCCACCCACAACGTGGACTCCCCGAACCGCTCGACCAAGACGACGCGCAGCCTGTGCGTGCTGGATGCCGCGAGCGGCAGCTTCCGCGCGGTGATCCCGTGGAAGTTCTGGGCGAATCCCACGGTGGCCTTCGACGACAACTACGTCGCCATCGCCTCCGCCAGCGATCAGGACGGGGCGCGCAAGACGGCCGGCGGGCTGATCCTTTACAGCCGCGCCACCTTCAAGCCGGTCGCCAGCCTGAAGCTCGCCGGTGAAGGCGGCGGCAGCAGCATGACCTTCGCCGGCGGCGCGCTGTGGCTCGGCCTGCCGAATGCCGAATGGCGACCGCCCTTCCTTCCGAAGAAGGAGCGCGGGCAGCCCTTCGCCGGTGCGGTGCTGCGCTTCGGCGCCCTGCCCTCGCTCAAAAGCGGCCAGGTGTTCTTCTCGCCGGCCGCCACCTGGGCTCCATCGCAGTTCGGGGTGAACCTCGATCTGGCGGATGACGGCAGCGTGCTCGCCCGCGCCTTCAACGGCATCTTCCGGATCGATCCCGTGACCCTGGCCATCACCGCCTCGCCCTCGTCGGCACGACTGCTGCCGCTGCGGAACTTCTCGCGGGGCGAAGGCCTGCGGAGCGATGACGCCCACGGGATCTTCGACGAGGAGACGGGCATGCGGCTGACCGACCTGGCGAGCTTCGGGAAAAACGTCATCGGCATCGACAGCTTCCTCTACCCGGCGTGGCAGGAGATCTTTTCCGTCCCCTTCGACCGCGCCGGCAGCTTCAAGCTCTGGCAGCGCTACGCCGAGGAACTCCCCGACGATCCGCGCCCGGACCTCCAGCGCTACGTCGAGGAACACGTCGGAAGCATCCCGGTGGTCCAGGTGAAGCACAACGACGGCTACCACCGGTCCTATGCGACCGTGGAAATCTCCGGGCCCATGCCGCCTGACATGACCATGCTGGTCGAGTTCTCCATGGCCGGCGGGCCGTGGGAAGTGCTCGCCCTGCGCCACGGGAGCGGCCCGGTCCGCAACCGCTACGGCGTGGCGAACAAGACGACCCCGAACGAGATCGCGGCCCCGGAGTCCGTGCCGTCGCGGGGTGCCCGCTTCCGCGCCCGCTACGACCTCACCGCCAACCTGCCGCTGGGACTTTCCGAATACCGCCACTTCTACGTCAAACCGTGAACCTCGTCCGCCTGCTCTCCCTCTGCGGTTTCGCCTTCGCCGGTCCCCTTGCGGCGGCGCTGCCCTTGGATGAACCGGTGGCCACGCTTCATCCCGGCTATCCCGTCCAATGGATCGGCCACACCGGCCAAACGGTCCACGTGTCGAACTACACGGCCAACGTGTGGACCTTTTCCTACACGCCGGACGGCGCGGTGTCGCCCGCAACCGGCACGGCGCTCGACAGCGCTGACCGACCGGTCTTCGCGGCCGACGGGAAAGCCCTGCTCGAGAAGAATCGCGGCTACCTGACATCGGATGGCTTCCGCGTGATCCGGCTTTCCGACAATGCCACCCTTGGCGATCTCCCCGCGACCTTCCGCCACGCCGACGGCAGCCCCGTCATCACCGCTGATGGCGCCTTTGCCCTCGGAGCACCGGGCAACGGCATCGACTTGCAGGTGCTGACTTACTCCCGCGGGTCCGACGACATGACCCTGCGCACCCTGGCCGGCACCGCGACGTCCCCGGCCCGTGCGCTGCTCGCCGCCTGCGACGAATGGATCGCGCGGTGGGGCACCGAAAGCCAGATCGGCAACCAGGTGGTGGTCATCCACCGCTTGTCCGACCTCGCGGAAATCCGCCGCGTCACGGTCCGCTGGCAGGACGGCATGGACGGGATCGCCGCGGGCCACGGGAACCACCTGTATTTCCGCACCCGCAACGATTTCCGCTGCCTCGACATCGCCACCGGCGACATCGTTCCGGTGCTCGATATCCCGACCTCGTGGTCGCGCTCCAATCAGGCGATCGACGCCGCCGCGGACGGCTTCTGGTTCTTCGCACCCGAGGTGATGGAAGTGCGGCGCTACCGCAGGACTCCCGCCGCGGGCTTCGAGCTCGATTTCCGCGGCTCCATCCCGCGGGCCTCCTCGAGCTGGTCGGCAGAGCTGAACGTCTCCGGCAATCTCGTCCACCTGACCGGCGAAGGGAAAGTCCGGATCTACGACCCGCAGGCCTCCCGCCCGCAGTTGCTGCCACCCGGCTTGCCGCCTTTGAAGGAGTCGGACGCCACGGTCCCGCTGCCGCTCACGCTGGACCGCGCTGCCGATCGCGAGCTCTCGCTGCGCGTCCGCACCGCCGGCGGCTCCGCGACGCCGGGGCTGGACTACGTGCCGCTCGATCAGGTCGTCACCTTCCCCGCCGGCACCCGCACGGTCGCGGTGCCGCTCGCGATCAAGGACGACCTGGTTGCGGAGGCCTTCGAGACGATCGGCATCGAGCTGCTGGACGCGGACGGTCTTCGCCTTCCCGATATCCTTTCGCCCGGCGTGGTCATCGCCGGCAGCGGCCTTGAATGGCGCGAGTTCCCCTTCAAGGACAGCGCGGGGGCGGCGCTGCAAAACGTCACGCCTCAACATATCTTCACCGGGGTGATCGCCGGCCCTGTCAACTACTCCGGCAACCTGCATCTCTGGAACCGCCAGACCGGCAACCATCGCGGAGTCACCGAGATCCCATCCGGCGACTCGTGGACCCAGCCCGACGTGCTCGAAACCCCGCTCGGCCTGGAAGCGGTCAATCATGTGGGCGGCATCACGCTCTACCGCGTGAGTTCCACCACCGGCGCGACCCTCGCCAAGCGCAGCTTCGCGATCCCCAACTCGGGTTCGCCCGCCACCACACTGCTCGGCGGCGGACGGATGCTCGTCCGCACCGGCGGCTACGGCTACAGCGCCCCCTTCACCACACGGATCTATTCGTTCGATGGACCGGCGGACGGGGTGGATTTCCCGATCTTCGACGGCATCGTCCCGAACTTCCTGGAGACCCTCGGCGACGGAAAACGGCTGGCGGTTTCCTGGCGGGCGCCGGATTCCTTCCCGAGGGTGCCCGGCTTCGTGAACCACCTCCGCTGGTACCGGACTGACACGATGGAGATCGAAGGCGAGATCGCGCTGGAGTCTGCCGCCTCGCTACTCACCCTCCGCGACGACCTGCTGGTTTTCCAATCGAACGGCATCACCCGCGCGGTCGATCTCACGACCGCCACCATCCGCTGGTCGAGCGAAGATCTCCGCAACGGCGGCGCGGTGACCGGCACGCATGTGTTTGCGGAAGATTGCATCTGGGAAATCGCCACCGGCCTCAAGGTTTCGCCACCGCTCCACTACGACTCGCGGCTGCCGGACAGCACTCCGTTGGCGACCTATCTCCGCAGCCATGGACCGGGCGGGATGTTCGGCCGGATTTCATTCTCGGAGACCCGGCCCGACGGGGTGACCGGCTCCTTCACCCACCATTACGACATCCGCACCGACCGCCAGCGTCCCGGCCTGGAGTGGCTGGGCAAGGGTCTCCGCCTCGATGAGGAGCAGGCCGTCATTCCCTTCAAGTCCAGCGAAGCCTTCGCGCACCCCTTTTCCGTCACGCTGACCCAGGCGACCGGCGGCAGACCCACGCTCTACCGGCCCTTCGCGATCCCGTCGTCGTCCTTCCCGGTTCCCGGCGACCGGCACGTGCATCTTCTCCCGCTCACCGCGCCGCCCGAGACTCCGCTTTATGGGAAATCCCATCCGTTGGAAATCCGCGCCGAGATCGCCGGGGCCCAGCCGCTCAACCGCCGCCTATCCGTCGACCGGGACGACGGCACCCCCCGCCTGCCACTTCATCTGACACGCGCGCTGCCGGCGATCGACGCGCTCAATCTGCCCCCGTTCACCCTGCGCCACGGCGACGGCCGCCTGGTGCTGGCGACCGGGGCCACCTATCCCGACGTGAATCCCGACGGCCGGGTCATCGTGGTCGATCCCGCCAGCGGCGCGGTGCTGCTGGACATGCACGATCCCGCCCCGATCTACCGCCGCGCCTTCGGGCTGGACGCCCTGGTGCAGGGCGACCGCTTGCTCGTGTTCTGCAAGCACCCGCCGACCGGCGCGGCCATGGTCGAAGTGTATGAACTCTCCTCGCAACGCCTCCTGGGAAGCATCGCCGACGACTCGTTCAACAACATGATCGCCCTCCACATGGACGCGACCCCCACCCACTTCGCGCTCTCCGCGGCGAGCCTCTCGCCGTGGGAGAAGAAATCCACGGTCTTCGTTTACCGCTGGTCCGACCTGAAGCCGGTCGTCCGCAAGTCCGGCGGCAAGAAAGGCGGACTCGGATTCGGCGTGGACCTGAAGCCGGACCGGGTCTTCGCCGGCATCCGCGGTGCCCGGGAACAAAACGACACCGGCCTGTTCGCCCAAGCCGTGGGCGCGAAGCTCAAGCTGCCGAAGTGGCCGAAATTCACCGGCGGCCAGCTCATCGCAGGCGAGCCGCTGTTTTATCTCCTCGACCGCTCGGGCATGTCCCGGGCCTACGATCCGGCCACCTTTCGTGAAGTCTGGTCGTTCCAAGGGGCCATCACCGGCGCGACGCAAGGCACGACGCGCGACTTCGCCTGGATCGACCATGGCAGCGCGGGCATCTCGATCCGCGACGGGGCCACCGGCGCGCCGCTGGCAACCTCCAAGCTCCCGCCCGGTCCGGCCAACCGGACCTTTGTCTACCCCGCCGTCGGCACTCCCGACGGGATCTTCTTCGGCCATGACAAGGGCATCCGTGCCGTGGCGACTTCCGACCTCGGCGACTTCGGCGACACCCGCCGCTGGCAAAACCGCACGCCCCTGCTCGCAAGCCCGGACGAAGACCTCGACGGCAACGGCCAGCCCGACTTCGCGGAATACATCCTCCACCGCCTCCCGCCCGGCGGCTCGCTCGGCAGCGTCCGGATCGAAGGCGCGCAAGTGGTCATCGCGGAAGGCGACGCACCGCCCGCCGACCTCGTCAGCCTGGCCGAAGTCGAAGTCGCTCCCGGTTGGTGGTATCCGGTCGCTTGGCGCGACGGGGCTTCACCGTGGGAAAAGCCTGATCTGCCCACCGGCGTCACCGACGCCACACCGCTCCGGCTCCGCCACCTGCCCCATCCCGCGCTCGGCTGGTTCCCGCCCCTTCTTTCCTGGCCGCCGCAGGCCGTCGCGGTCGCCGATGAAGGCACCAACGTGCTGCCGGATCCCGCCACCGCCCTGGCTTCCCGGACTCGATCTTCCACCGCCGGCACGATCGGCGGCGGAACGGATCTCCCACCGCTGCATCTGGTCTCCGGCCCTGATGGCTGGGCGCTGGAATACCTCCGCCCGACCGACGAAGCCGAACCGGCCCTGTTAGAAACAAGCACCGACCTCAAGACCTGGACCCCGGTCGCGGACGAGCCGTCCTTCACCCCCCTCACCCAGCCCGCGGGCCCCGGCATCGAGAAAGTGGTCCTGTACGTCCAAACCTCCGACACCCGCCGCTTCTTCCGCCTCCGCCGGTGACCGTTTCCCGATGCGGAACCCTTTCCGACCGATTGCCCCGTTTGAGAAAACAAGCCCGACTCCGGAATCGCCACCGCCGCGCCCGCCTGCTCGCCGAGATCAAGAAGCCCGGCCAGCGCGTCCAGGCCGTGGATCTCGGCCAGACCGACCGCTTCGGCTCCCGCTTCCCCGAGCGCAACCAGATTTCCGAAGTCTGGCAGATCGTGCCGAAGACGAACCGAGCCCTCATCCCAGGTTCTGCCACAGCACCCAGGCACCGGTCAGCAGCACCATCGCCGCGAAGCCCTGGCGCAGGCGCTTCACCGGCAGCCGTGCGGCGAGGCGGTTGCCGGCGATGGACCCGGCGACGGCGAGGGTCGAGAACAGGCCCGCCAGCTTCCAATCGGTCGGGCCGTCGTGAAAGTGCGCCGCGAAGCCCGCGGCGGAATTGAAGGCGATCACCGCCAGCGAAGTGCCGGTGGCGACCCGCAGCGGCAACCGTGCGAACTTGACCAAGGCGGGCATCAGCAGGAAACCGCCGCCGACGCCGATGAAGCCTGTTAGGATGCCCACCCCGCCGCCCGCCGCGAGGCAACGGAAGGGCTTGCACTCCGCGGCCATGGACGTTTCCCCGTCGCGGCTCAGCAGCATCCGCAGCGCGACCACGAGCATCAGCCCGGCGAAAATCATCATCAGCACTTCCGGCTCGACCATCCGGGTGAACCTCGCACCCACCGCCGCGCCGGCCATTCCCGCCAAGCCGAACATCAGCGCCGCCCGCGGATGAAAGTCCCCCGCTTTCAACCGCTGGATCGCCCCGGCCGCGGCCGCCGCGCCGACGACGAACAGGCTCAAGCCGACCGCTTCGGCCGGCGGCACGTGGGCAAGATAGACCAGTACCGGCAGCGTGATGATGCTGCCGCCCGCCCCGGTCAGGCCGAGCGAGAGGCCGATCAACAGCGCGCCGAGCCATGCGGCCGGATTCATGACGCGGGCAGGGCGCAGGCCCCGATCTCGCCGAAGCTCCCGTCCACGTGCACCACGTCGACCCCCTTGGCCGCGAGGTAGGAGACCGCCATCGACGCCCTCAATCCGCTGCCGCAATGGACATAGACCGGCCGCCGGTTCGGAAGATCGGCGAGGCGGACACCGAGCCTGGTGTAGGCGATGTTCACCGCACCTTCGACATGGCCCGCCGCGAATTCGTCCGCGCCACGGACATCCAGCACCAGCGCGCCGGGGTCTTCCGCCAAGGCGTTGGAAAGATCCGACGTCAGGATCCGCGGGATCGTGCTGGTCCACTCGTGGGCATGGGTCGCCTCGCCCGCCGGGATCCACGCCTCAACCTCGTCCAAGCCGATCCGGACGAGCTGGCGGACCGCTTCCTCAAGCTGCGACTCGTCTTCCAACACCAGCAGCAGCCGGGTCTTCTCGTCGACATAGGAACCCGCCGAGACCGGCAGCTTGCCACCGGCCAACGGGGCGAAAATCGAGTCCTTCAGGTGGCGCGTCATGAAGGCCTTGCGGTCGGAGCGCAGGTCGAGCACGGCACGGCCCGGGGCTTCGATCCATTCCGAAAGCTCGCCGGCACCGATCCGCCGCGGCTCGGGCAGCTTGCCATCGGGAAGCAAGGCCGGGCCGATCTTGTTGTCGCGCTTCATCCGGGCGAAGTAGCGCGGCGGCTCCGGCTGACCGGCCAGGATGTCTTTGACGAAGTCGTCCTCGCTCCCGTGCAGCGCCTCGCGCAGCGCGCCGTTGAAACGACGCTCGTAGCCGAGCACGCTGACCGGCACCGCGCCGAGCGCCTTGCCGCAGGCGCTGCCCGCACCGTGGGCCGGCAGGATCTGGAGATGCTCCGGCAGGCTGGCCGTACTACGAAGACTCTCGTACAAGGTCCGCGCCGAGGGTTCCATCGCGCCCGCCTGGCCGGCCGCGCTTTCTAACAGATCCGGCCGTCCGACATCGCCGACGAAAAGGAAGTCGCCGCTCAGCAGCGCGACCGGCTCGTCCGCCCCGCCGCCGAGGTCGGTGACCAGGAAGCTCAGGTGCTCCGGCGTGTGGCCCGCGGTCAGCAGCGCCTTGAACTCGATGTTGCCGACCTTGAAGGTGTCGCCGTCCTTCAAAAAGCGGGCCTGGGGATTCCCCTTCGCCCACTCGAACTGCCAGTCGGGCCCGCCTTCCGCGGAAAGATAGGCGGTCGCGCCGTGGCGCTCCACCAACTCGCGCGCGCCGCTCAGGTAGTCGGCGTGGATGTGGGTCTCAGCCACCGCGGTGAGCTTGAATCCGTTCTCCGCCGCGACGGCGAAGTAGCGGTCGAGATCGCGCTCGGGGTCGATGACGATGGCCTCGCCGCTGCGCTGGCAGCCGATCAGGTAGGCGTTCTGCGCGAGCGAGGGGTCGGTGATTTGACGGAGGAACATGGATTTTGAGAGGCTAGAGACAAGAAACCAGAGACAAGATTGGAGGAAGTCAGACGGAGCACGAGTTGCCGGCGCATTGGACGCCGGAGCGCTGGTTCCACGGCATCTTCGCGAGGAGCATCGCCATCCCGCACCAGTCGGTGAGGCCGGCGAAGGTCAGCCCCGCGCCGACGAAGGCGGCGAGGCCGTAGAAGCCGGGATGCACCCAGGTGCCGAGGATGGTGCCGGTCAGAACCAGCATCCCCGCCGCGATGCGCACCTGGCGTTCGAGCGAAAGGACGGCCTTGCCTCGCTTCACCGGCAGCCCGGCCTGCTCCCAGGCCATCACGCCGCCTTCGAGCACGGACAGGTTCTCACAACCGGCGGCGGCCAGCTTCTGGCGGGCCTGCTCGGCGCGCTTGCCGCTGCGGCAGACCAGCACGCTGGGGCCGCTGACCTTGGAGGGTTCGAGCCGGTCGAGCGGCATCAGGGTCGCGCCCTCGATGTGGACCTCGCCGTGCTCGGCCGGCGTCCGCACGTCGATCAGGCGGACGTTCCCGGCGGCATGGGCTTCGCGGACGGACTGGGGATCAAGAAGGGTATTCATGGTGGTGGAATCGGAATGAGGTTCGGGGTCGGCGCTCACAGCGCTTTGATGTTTCTTATATAGCCATATGGTTATGCTTGCGCAAGCGAAATTTTGTGGCAATCTTCCGGCGTTCCCCGGAAACGAACGTGATGAAGCTTGAAACCTCCGATCTCGAACGCGTCGCCAACCTGTTCCGCGTCTTCGCCGAAGCCACCCGCCTAGCCCTCTTGCAGGAGCTCAAGGAGGGGCCGAAAGCCGTGGGCGAACTCGTCGACGTGCTGCCCACCACCCAGGCGAACGTTTCCAAGCAGCTCAAGATTCTGCACGACGCCGGCCTGGTCGCCCGCACCAAGCAGGGCACCAGCGTGATCTACGAGATCAGCGAACCGATGGTCTTCGAGCTCTGCCGGATCGCCTGCGACAAGCTCAACCGGCCCGCCGCCAAGCCACGCAAGCTCGCCTTCTAAGACGCCGCCCGGCCGCGCCAGGCCCAGGCGAAGAATGCGAGGATCAGCAGCGCGAAGGCCGGCATCTGCCATTGCAAGGCGGCGCGGAAGGCATCGTCGCCCTGCGTCTCCCGCAGCCGGGCCAACAGGATCGAGAAGCCGAGCGAGAAGGTCCCGTAGCCGAGGTTGAAGGCCAGGCCTTTCACGCTGAGCAAGGTCGCCCGCTGCGTGGATTCGGCGGACGCATGCAAGTGCCGGCTCACCGTGAAGCCCACCAGGCCGAGCAGGGTCATCAGCAGCATCGCCGGCAGCAGCCCGAACCACGGCCAGGCCGGTGCCAGCAAGCCCAGCGCCACCACGCCGACCCCCGCCGAGATTCCGAGAACACCGAGTGGCGAGAAGCGCTCGTTCAGCCGTTTCGCGATCCCCGGGACGAAGAAGCTCGTCACCCCGACCGCCGCGCCGATGAAGCCGAAGGCCCACTCCGGAATGCCGATCAGCCGGTAATACTGGCTGTTGATCGTCGCGAAATTCCGCGCCACCGAATCGATCAGCAGGCCGCCGAGGATCACCACCGCGATGCTCCGCGTGGTGAAGGCGCGCCGCGCGGTGCGCATCGTCAGATGAAAGGCCGCCACGCAGCGCTCGCCCAACCGGCCGGCCGGGTGCGGCGTCTCTTCGAAGCGCAGTGCGATCGCCACGCAGGCCAGCGCTTGCAGCAGCACCACCGCCACCGGCAGGCGGTGCGCCACCTCCACCGGCACGGTGAGTCCCAGCTTTGCCAACCACGACGGATCGTAGAGCAGCCCACCCAGCGCCATCGCGAACAGGAAGCCGGCCGAGCGCCAGCGCATCGCGGTCGCCATCACCTCGTCCCAGGCTTTCTCGCGGCCTTCCTCCGGCAGCGACTCGTAAGCGATCGCCTCGTCCGCCCCGCTCGCCGCCGCCTCCGAGGTACCGGACAGCAGGCGGTTCACGATGCAGAACGCGAACAGCAAGGTTCCGCCATCCTTCGGCGCGGTCAGCAGGATCGTCATCTCGACCACCATCACCACCGCCGCGAAGACCAGCAGCTTCTTCCGCCCGATCGTGTCCGCCAGCGCGCCGGACGGCACTTCGAGCAGGAAGATCGCGAGTGCCCAGACCAGATTGAGGAAGACGAAACGCTCGAGCGTCAGGCCGAGGTCGGTGAAGAAGATCGCCAGCACCGGGTAGTAGGCGCGGGCGTTGTAGAGCACCGTGAAGAACACATACAGCCGCGCGTTACGATGGGCGAAGGGACCGCTGCGGCGGAAGACGGTGAGCACGGGCGAAGGTGTGGGCCAAACGTCGGCGCCGAGCAAAGGAGAATTTTCCGCTTCGCAGCGTCAGCAATCTCCTGCTCGCATTTGAGCCAGAAATGCCTCACTTGATCGATAGGAGCATGCTGACCCTCACCCCGACCGCAGCCCGCGGCAATTTTTCGAGCCTCTTGCGGCGCGCGCTCAAGGGCGAAGACATCGGCATCGTGGTCGACGGGAGAATGGTCGCTCTGCGACCGGCTACGGTGGAATCCACCGACTACGCCCAACGCGAGTACGGCGCTACCGCAGCCGAACTCGACCACTTCAAAAAACGGAGCCATGCCCAAATCGAAAAAGCCCGCAAAAAAGGCCAGCTCCGGGAGTTCACCGGAGACGTTGATGAGATCTGGAAACTGATCCAGTCGCGGCGATAGGAATTCACCGCCTCGTTCCGAGGCCTCCAGGTGGCTGCGAAACAAAAGGCCGGTTTCCTTTCGCTAAGCCGGAGCTGCCGCGATCCATATTCCCGCCGGAAACACGATCCTGACCGATGACCCGCATCACCCGATCCCTCCTCTGGCTGTCATCGCTTGCCGCCTTGGCAGCCACGGTCGCCGCCCTGCTGCCATTGAAGCCGGGCGTGCGGATTCCGGTGTACGGCAGCAACGGCAAGATGGGTTACATCGACGACTCCGGCCGGATGATCCACCCTCCGCGTTGGAAGTATGCATCGCCCTTTCACGAAGATGGAATGGCCTACGTTTCCAACGACCGCGATCACTGGCGCATCGACCGCTACGGACGAAAGACCCCCTATGCTCCGATTCAAATATCCCGCATCCACCCCGATCTTCTACCCGGCCCCCCCGACAGCCGGGGCATGTGCCTGATCCCTGCTCCTGGTGCCTCCCGCTGGGTCATGACCGACGGCAGCAAGGCCTTCCCCGGCCAATGGGACGAGGCAATGCCCTTCCGGAACGACGACCCCGCCGCGGTCATGAAGGATGGCAAGTGGGGCTTCATCAACCGCAAGGGCGAATCGGTTATCCCGCACGATTGGGACCAGACCACCGGCTTCGACGGCCAGGGCCGGGCCTGCGTGGCCATGAATCACAAATGGGGCGTGATCGACCCCACCGGCAAACTGACGGTCCCGCTGTATTTCAACCACCTCGCGGGCTTCGATGCCAAAGGCATGTGCGCCGCCAGCGCCGCGAGCGGCAGCGGCTTCATCGATGCCAGCGGGAAGATCGTCCTTCCCTTCCATCATGTTCACGCGGAGTCCTTCGACGATTTCGACATGGCGCGGGTCACGATGAGGACTGCTCCCGATGAATTGCGGGCCGGCTGGATTGATCGCACCGGCGAGCTGGTGATTCCCTGCCTCTATCAAGGAAATCCACCCGCCTGGGCTTCGAACTTCGCACGGCACGAATTGCTCCCGGTGATCGGCCCCCGCGGCGGCGGCTTGATTGATCGGAAAGGCAAGGAGATCGCCCTGTCCAACGGCCGCTCCCTTCACCGCGTCACGGATCCCATCGCTCCGGGCAGATACTGGATCATTCGCGGGCCCGGCAGCGACTCGACTTACTCCACGCCCGCCGCGCCGTTGGAACCGGCCTGCCAGGAGCCGGATGGCACCCTTATCTGGAGCGGCAACACCTTTACCCGCCGGAAAGCCGGCTTCGCCGCCGCGAGCCTGTCCGGCCTGATCGCGCTGACGGCACTTGTGATTGGCACCAGGCAGCAGCGGAACGATCCCACTGGATACCGGTAGACCGCGCAACAGACCGTTTCGATCCGCGCATACGCCGAATTTACCCGGCCTTGACGGACGGGACCGGAGGATTCGGCCATGGTCCTGGTGTCATGAAAATCCTTCACCTGCTCCTCTGCACCGCCACCCTCGCCGCTGGCGAAGCCCCAAACCCGCAAATCGACATCAAGCGGTTCGCGATCCTGACCCAGGAGGTCGCCCAGCTCCGCGAATCGCGCCGGCTCGCGGAGGACGAGTTCCTCCGCCTCGCCGCCGAGCCCGGAACCATCGTTCTCGATGCCCGCAGCCGCGAGAAATACGACCAGCTCCATGTGAAGGGTGCGGTCCATCTCAACTTCTCGGATTTCAACGAGGAATCGCTGCGCAAGATCATCCCGACGAAAGCCACCCGCGTACTGATCTATTGCAACAACAACTTCGAAGGCGAGCCCGAGCTCTTCACCGGCAAGGTCGTTGCGTTGAACATCCCCACCTTCATCACCCTCCACGGCCACGGCTACACCAACGTCCACGAACTCGGCCCGCTGCTCGACATCAAGACGACCAAAATCCCCTTCGCCGGCAAGTCGGTGAAGTAAAGCCGCCTTGCCCCCAGCGGTGGATTCCGTGTATTCCGTGGTTTACTTCAAATGTCCGACACCACCATCCTCGTGATCGAAGACGACGCGGCGATCCGCCGCGGCGTGGTCGATGCCTTGGAATACGGCGGGTACCGTACTTTGGAAGCCGGCGAGGGGAACGGCGGGCTCGACCTCGCTTTGAAGGCGAACTACCGGCTGCTGCTGCTCGACCTGGTGCTGCCCGGCCGCGACGGCTTCTCGATCCTCGCCGAGCTCAAGAAGAAGCGCCCCGGCCAGGCGGTGATCATCCTTTCCGCCCGCGGCGAGGAGAACGACCGGGTCCGCGGCCTCGGTCTCGGGGCCGACGACTACGTGATGAAGCCCTTCAGCGTCCGCGAGCTGCTGGCGCGGGTCGAAGCCGTGCTGCGCCGGACCTGCGAGCGGTCCGCCCCGGCGGAGGAAAGGAACCTGCGCGGCGGAAAGATCGACCTCACCTCCGGCAAGATCGCCTTCGCGGACGGCGGCGATGCCTTGCTCTCCGAACGCGAAACCGGGCTGCTGCGCTACCTGTTAGACGCCGCCGGCCGGGTGGTCTCGCGCGACGAGATCCTGCGCCACGTCTGGGGCCTCGATCCCGCCCGCACCGAGACCCGCACGCTGGACATGCACATCATGCACCTGCGCACCAAGCTGCGCGACCGCGACCAGGAAATGCTGGTGACGGTGCGCGGGAAAGGATGGAGGTTCCACGCGGAGGACACGCCATGAAGAACTCGCGCGGCTGGTTGATCTGGGGAGCGCTCGCCCTGTGCGCGGCCATGGTGCTGGGCGCGATGGGCTGGCTGACCCGCAGCGTGCTGGACTCGGAGAAAGAACGTGCAGAGGCGGAAGCGCGGGCCGATCTGGAGGAGCGGACCCGGCTGGCCTTGTGGCGGATGGACGCGGAAGGAGCCTCAATCATCCTGGCGGAGAACCGGATCCCACCCGGCGATTATCGATCCGGATTTCAATTCTCCAGCGTTCCAAGCAACTTGACGGAGCTTGGCGTCACTGCGGTTTCCGACCCGTTGATCCATCTTCATTTCGAAGCATCGGGGGATCACGATGTCACGTCGCCGGAGCTTGGACCACGCTCCTCCGGAAGCCCGGAAGAAACGGCACGGGCCGCCGCCGCGAAGGAGAAGCTGGAGCGCTTGAAGGTCATCCTGAACTCCCATCCCCTGCCACTGGACAATGGCGATCTCCTCCGCGGCGCGGTTCAGGCCGGAGAGGCCTCGTGGCAGGCGGTCGCCAAAAGCAACAGCTTCGAAAAGAGCCTGAACGCCAACTTGCGGCAGGAGAAAGGCAACATCGGGGCCCGCCGCGATGTCGCCTACCAATCCAACTTCAACGACACCGAACGTGCCCAGCGGGCCAAGGTGATCGAGCAGACCTCCAAGGTGATGGAACAGGCCATCAACATGAATGCCACGGAGTTGGAGGCGGCGCCCACCCAAACGTCGGGGCCTTTGCTACCCCTGTCCCCGGACTGGACCTTGCCGGGAACCGCCTCGTTTTCCCAGAGAGTCGAAACCGGGATGATGCGCGCCGTCTGGATCGGCGGCGAGTTGTTCCTACTGCGGCAGGTGAGCTACCGGGATATTCCACCGCTCCAGATCAGCGGGCATTGGCCACCTCCCCCCGGACCGCTGATCACGATCGTGCAGGGTGTCTGGCTCGACTCCGCCCTGCTGCGGCGGCGCCTGCTGGCCGAAGTGGCCGACCTGCTCCCCGCCGCGCATCTTGAACCGCTCAGCGCCAACATCGAACCCGCCGGCACCTCTGCCACGGATCCCCTGGCGCTCGTTTCCCTCCCCTACCGTTTGCAACGCAACGAAGGATTGCCCTCTGGCTCCTCCCCGCTGGGCACCCCGCTCATGATCGGCTGGATCGCCGTGCTTTGCGCCCTTGCCGCGGTCGCGGTGATGGTCCGCGGCATCATGCGGCTGAGCGAACGCCGCGCGTCCTTCGTCTCCGCCGTCACCCACGAGCTGCGCACGCCGCTGACCACCTTCCAGCTCTACTCCGACATGCTGCAAAGCGGCGCGGTGAAGGAAGAGAAGCGCGGCGAGTACTTCCGCACGCTGCACCGCGAGGCCGGGCGGCTGTCGCATCTCGTCGAGAACGTCCTCGCTTTCTCCGGCATCGAGAAAGGCAGCGCCCGTGCCGCGCCCGCCACCTTGCCGGCAGGCGACCTCGTCCGCCCGATGCTCGAACGCTTCGCCGAGCGACTGCAAGAGGCCGGCATGAAGCTGTCCTGCGATCCCTCCGATCCCGCGTGGCAGAGCGTGGTCAAAGCCGACCGCGCGGCCGTCGAGCACGTGTTGTTCAACCTGATCGACAACGCCGCGAAGTACGCCACCGGCACGAAGGAAGTGGCCATCACCGCCGAAGCCGCACGCGACCGACTTTCCATCCTCGTCCGCGACCACGGCCCGGGCATCTCGCCCTCCGAACGCAAACGCATCTTCCGGGCCTTCCACAAGTCCGCCGCCGCCGCCGCGGAAAGCCGCCCCGGCGTCGGACTCGGCCTCGCCCTCTCCCGCCGCCTCGCGCGGGGCGGCGGGGGAGAACTGGAATTGAAGCACACTTACGCAGGGACCTGCTTCGTCCTGACCCTCCCGATCACGCCAGCGCCCACTCCCTAATTACCCGATCTCCCAATTTCCCAATCTCCTAGTTCCCAGCCTTCTTCTTCAGGAATCCCAGGATCTTCGAGAAATCCACCTTCGGCTTCGCGTCCGGCGCGGCGATGGTGAACACGATGCGCGAGGTCTTCCCTTCCGCCACGATGTTCGCGAGATAGGTCCCCGGCGGCAGCTTCTTCTTGTCCATGGTCGCGTCCAGCTTCACCTCCTTCACGTTGTTCGCGAAGTAAATGCCGGCCGCCTGCGCCTCCTCCACCGTGCCGTCTTCCTTGCAGGGGAAAGCGTTGACGATGAGCATCGGGACCACTTTCTCAAGGGCCAGCACCGCATCATCCGCGACCGGCTTGGACACCTCGGCAAACAGCACGTTGCCCTCCTTCATCTCAGCCTTGGTGCCGCCGAGGGTGACGTCGAAGGGATAGACGACCGGACGTTCGCCGGCCGACAGGGGAAGAACGAGGAACAGAAGACCGGTCAGGACGCTTTTCATCCGGAGCACTCCATCAGACGGAAGCCTTGGGATCAAGGTCGCGGGTTGCCGGTGATCCCGTTCGCGAGCGAACTCCGGTGAAGGCGGAATCCGGCCGGAGAGTTTGCGTTTCGATCCTTCGAATTCGCGCAGGCCGGATGCCGGGGCGGTGTTTGATCGCGGGAGCGTGATGCCGGGAAATCGCCGTCACTTCATTCCCGGGACCCGGTCGGGAAGGGGGAAACGCCGGGGTTCGCCTCGAATCCGCGGCAACGTGCGGAAATTTCCATCGGCAGATTCTCCCGTCCGGCGGAGTATCGTCAATGCGAGCGGTTGTGGACAGGCTCACGCGGAATATCCGACGCTTCCACGCCGTTCGCCGCTGCCCGCCATGAAACCCGTCGTCATTCTTTTCAGCATCCTGCTCGCCGCGGCGGGGATGGCGGCCCCGCCGCCGCCGAATGTCGTGCTCATCTACGCCGACGACCTCGGCTGGAAGGACACCGGCTACCAGGGCAGCGACTACCACGAGACGCCGAACCTCGACCGGATGGCCCGGGAAGGAATGATCTTCCGCCAGGCCTACGCCGCGGCCGGCAACTGCGCGCCGAGCCGGGCCTCGCTGCATTCCGGCACCTATTCGCCGCGCCACCACGTCTTCGCCGTCGGCAGCACGAATCGCGGACCGGAGCGCTTCCAGCGGCTGGTCCCGGTACCGAACAAGTCCGGCCTTGCTCCTTCTAACATCACCGTGGCCGATGCCCTCAAGGCGGCCGGCTACGCGACCGGGATCTTCGGCAAGTGGCACCTCGACGGCAGGGACGGCGCCGCTCCCGGCGAGCAGGGCTTCGAAGTGGTCTTCGACTCGCAGAAAGGCAGCCCGAACCCGCGCCGCGACCGGCCCGAGGATCCCAAGGGCATCTTTTCGATCACCCGGGCCGCGGGCGATTTCATGGAAGCGTCGAAGGCCGCGGAAAAACCCTTCTTCGCCTTCGTCGCCCACCACGGCATCCACACCGCGCTCGAAGCACGCCCCGCCAGCCTCGCGAAGTTCAAGGACAAGCCGCCCGGCAAGCAGCACCGCGACCCGCTCTACGCCGCCTGCCTGTTCGACCTCGACGACGGCGTCGGCCGCCTGCTCGCCCGGATCCGGGAACTCGGCCTCGCGGAGAACACGCTGGTGATTTTCACCTCCGACAACGGCGGCACCCAGCAATCGTCGCAGGAACCCCTGCGCGGCAACAAGGGCGGCTACTACGAAGGCGGCATCCGCGAACCCTTCATCGCCCACTGGCCCGGCACGATCAAGCCGGGCGGCGAGTCGCAGGCGCCGGTCCACCAGGTCGATCTCTTCCCGACCTTCCTCGCCGCCGCCGGAGCCCCGGTTCCCGACGGCAAGGTGCTCGATGGCGAAAACCTCCTGCCGCTTCTCAAGCAAACCGGCACGCTGACACGCCCGTCCTTGTTCTGGCACTTCCCCGGCTACCTCGACAACCCGGTGATCCGCGGCCGCGAGGGCGACGTCCGCCTCGGCTTCCGCAGCCGTCCGGTCTCGGTGATCCGCAAGGGCGACTGGAAGCTGCACCTCTTCCACGAGGAATGGCAGCTCGACGGCGGCCGCGCGAAAACCCCCGCCAACGGTGCGGTGGAGCTTTACGACCTCGCGAAAGACCCCGGTGAAAGGAACGACCTCGCGGCGAGCGAGCCGGCCAAGGCCAACGAGCTGCTCGACGACCTGCTCGGCTGGATCCAAGCCACCGACGCGCCGATGCCCGCGAAGCCGAACCCCGCCTACAAGCCGGAAGCCGCCGCCAAGGCCCTTACCTCACCCTCTAACGAAAACCGCTGACGACTCATGACCATCCTCCACCGCATCGCCCTGCTCTGCGCCGCCGCCACCGGACTCGCGGCCGCGGCACCGCCGAACCTCATCTTCATCCTCAGCGACGACCTCGCGCAGGGCGACCTCGGGGTTTACGGCCAGAAAGTCATCCAGACCCCGCGCCTCGACCGGATGGCTGCCGAAGGCACCCGCTTCACCCAGGCCTACTGCGGCACCAGCGTCTGCGCTCCCAGCCGCGCCTCGCTGATGACCGGCCTCCACTCCGGCCATTGCCCGGTCCGCGGCAACTGGGAGATCGCGCCCGAAGGCCAGAAGCCGCTGCCCGCCGAAACCGTGACCGTCGCGGAGATCCTCAAGTCCGCCGGCTACGCCACCGGCTGCACCGGCAAGTGGGGCATGGGCTTCTTCGACACCACCGGCAGCCCGTTCAAGCAGGGCTTCGACCGCTTCTTCGGCTACAACTGTCAGCGCCATGCCCACAGTTATTTCCCAACTTATCTCTGGGACAATGACAAGAAGATCGAACTCCCCGGCAACGACGGCAAGTCGGTCGGCAAGACGTATGCCCAGGAGTTGATCCAGAAGGCGGCGCTCGACTTCGTCCGCTCGAACAAATCGAAGCCCTTCTTCCTGTTCTACGCCATCACGCTGCCCCACGGTCGCCACGAGATCGACGATCTCGGTGCTTATGCCGACAAGCCGTGGTCGCTCGAGGAGAAGTCCTACGCCGCCCAGGTCAGCCGCATCGACTCCGACGTCGGCGAACTGCTGGACCTGCTCAAGGAACTCGCCATCGACGACAACACGCTCGTCATCATCTCCGGCGACAACGGCTCCTCCTTCTCGCCCGAGTCGAAGATCGGCAAGCGCTTCAACCAGGCCTCCAACGGCCTCCGCGGCTTCAAGCGCGGCCTCTACGAAGGCGCGCTGCGCCAGGTCGGCATCGCCCGCTGGCCCGGCAGCGTGCCCGCCGGCCGGGTCTCGGACGAACCCTGGGCCTTCTGGGATTTCCTGCCCACCGCCGCCGAGCTCGCCGGCACGAAAGTCCCCGCAGAATGCAAGACCGACGGCCTCTCGCTGGCCGCCCACCTCAAGGGCGGACCCGCGCCGAAACGCGAGTCCTTCTACTGGGAACTCCACGAAGGCCAGAAGCCCATCCAGGCGGTCCGCTTCGGCGACTGGAAGGCCGTGAAAAACGGGCCGAAGGCGGAAATCGAACTCTACGACCTGGCGAAGGACCCCGGCGAAAGAAACAACCTCGCCGCCGACAAGCCCGGACTCGTCCAAAAGGCCGTGGCACTCATGAAAGCCCATCATTCCCCCTCCGCCGACTGGCCGCTCGACGGGATCGCCCCGCAGCGCCTCGCCGACCGCAACAAGCCCGCCCGCAAATCCAAGCGTTAGACCCAACCGATGAAACCACTCCTGCTCATCCCTTTCGCCATCGGCCTCGCCGCCGCCCAGCCCGCTGACCCCGGCGAGCCGCCGGTCAAATCCCCGTTCCTCAAGAAGGAGGATTCGCTCTGCACCAACGCCTGGTGGAAGCGCCCGGCGAATCCCATCATCGACCTCAAGGTCCCGCGCGACCAGGTCGTCGCCTTCGGCATCTACACCGTCCACAACGGCGTGCTGAAACTCAGCGCCCAGCTTTACCCGCTCTATCCAAAGGAGACCCGCGAGGTCAGGCTGGAGCTGGAGAAAGACGGCGCCTGGACGGAAGTCGCCCGCCAGAAAGTCGAGGACCTCGGTTGGTCGACCTGCTTCCGCATTGAAAAGTGGGATGCTTCCCGGAACGTGAAATACCGCCTCCGCCACGGCGAAAAGGCGATGTTCGAAGGCCTGATCCGCAAGGACCCCGGCGAGCGCGACGAGATCATCGTCGCCGCGCTTTCCTGCAACTCGAACAATGACCGCGGCCTGCGCCCCGAATACACCCGCAACATCAACCACCAGGACCCCGACCTCGTCTTCTTCGCCGGCGACCAGTCCTACGACCACACCGAGCACACCGCCGCCTGGCTCAAGTTCGGCCTCGCCTTCAGGGAGATCTTCCGCGAGCGGCCCTGCGTCACCATCCCCGACGACCACGACATCGGCCAGGGCAACCTGTGGGGCGAGGGCGGCAAGCAGGCCAAGGCGGGTGCCGGCCACGACGGCGGCTACTTCTTCCACCCCGAGTATGTGAAAATGGTGGAGCGCCAGCAGTGCGCCCACCTGCCCGATCCTTACGATCCGAAGCCGGTCGAGCAGGGCATCGGCGTCTATTACACCCGGCTTCTGTTAGGCGGGATCGACTTCGCGATCCTCGAGGACCGCAAGTTCAAGACCGGTCCGCTCGGCCGCCACCCGATGAAGGGCCCGCGGCCCGACCACATCCGCGACCCGAAGTATGATCCCAAGGTGATCGACACCCCAGGCCTCCAGCTCCTCGGCGAGCGCCAGGAGAAGTTCCTCGCCGACTGGGCCGGGATGCGCGACGGAGTTACGATGAAAGCCGTACTTTCGCAGACCGGCTTCTGCGGCGGCGTGCACCTCCACGGCAGCCGCGGCAACCGTCTCCACGCCGACCTCGACTCGAACGGCTGGCCGCAGACCGGCCGCAACAAGGCGCTCCGCCTGATCCAACAAGCCCGCGCCGTCCACATCGGCGGCGACCAGCACCTTGCCAGCGTGGTGCAACACGGGATCGACGACTTCCGCGACGGCCCCTGGTCCTTCATCGTCCCGGCCATCGTCAACAACTACTACGGCCGCTGGTGGTGGCCGGAGGACGAAAAGCCGGGCGCGAATCCGGTCGCCGGCTCGCCCCTGCCGTGGACCGGCGATTTCCTCGATGGCTTCCACAACAAGATCAGCATGGTCGCCTACGCCAATCCCGATCCGGAGCGGAAGAAGATCGCCGCATGGGAGAAAGACGAGAAAACCAACCTCGCGCCCGACACCGGCTGGGCCGACGGCTACGGGCTGATCCGCTTCAAGAAGTCCGCCGGCGAAGTGACCTTCGAATGCTGGCCGCGCTTTGCCGACGTCACCAAGCCGGACGCGCGGCAGTTCCCCGGCTGGCCGGTCGTCGTGAAACCCTGAACCGGGACCCGCCCCACGAATTGACAGAACTGACCCCACCTTCCGTAACAACTTTTCCCAACATGATGAAAACCCGAGTTATCTCCTGGATCGCCACCGCGGCGCTGGCCGCCCCTGCGGCTGCCGAAAGCCTGGTGATCGAAGCCGAGCAGTTCGCCACCAAAGGCGGCTGGCAGATCGACACCCAGTTCATCGAAACCATGGGCTCGCCCTACCTGATCGCCCACGGCCTGGGCAATCCGGTGGCGGATGCCAGCACGGCGGTCGAGATCAAGGAGGCCGGCACCTACAAGGTCTGGGTGCGGACCATGGACTGGTCCGAGTCCCTCGGCCGGGAAGGCGGCGCGGGACGCTTCACGCTCAGCGTCGGCGGCAAGCAGCTCGGCGGCGAACTCGGCAAGGGCGACAGCAAGTGGCACTGGGAGGAAGCAGGCAGCGCCACGCTGCCCGCCGGCAGCACCACGATCGCGCTGAAGGACCTCAGCGGCTTCAACGGCCGCGTGGACGCGATTTTCCTGAGCCGCGCCGAGGGAGCCAAGCCGCCGGAGAAGTGCCTGCTGGAGGATCGCATCGCCTGGAAGATCCCCGGTGCTCCCGGCGCCATCGAGGATGCCGGGAATTTCGACATCGTGGTCATCGGCGGCGGCTACGGCGGCCTCGGCACCGCCATCTCCGCGGCGCGGATGGGTTGCAAGGTCGCGCTGATCCAGAACCGCGAGGTCCTCGGTGGCAACGGCTCGTCCGAGATCCGCGTCTGGGCGAAGGGCAACCTGCCGCCGAGCGAGTTCCTCATGGCCGACATCATCCGCGAGATCCAGGACGAGGCGAAGGCCTCGCCCGCGCCCGGCGAACAGTTCGTCGATGACAAGAAGGCGCAGGTGGTGGCGGCGGAGAAGAACATCACGCTCTTCCTCGGCCACCACGGCTACGGCCTGGAGATGCGCGGCGAGGAGATCGCCGCCGTCAAGCTGCTCGAAGTGAAGACCGGCGGCCTCAAGAAGGTGACCGGGACCTTGTTCGCCGACTGCACCGGCCACGGCTTCATCGGCCAATGGGCCGGCGCCGACCTGCTGATGACCGACAAGGGCCGCATGGGCATGAGCAACATGTGGATGTGGAAGAGCGAGCCGGAGCCCCAGCCCTTCCGCGAAGAGCCGTGGATGCTCACGCTCGATGAGAAAGGCTTCCCCTATCCCCAACGCGGCCATGCCGAGTGGTTCTGGGAAAGCGGCTTCAACAACCATCCGATCCATGAACTCGAAAAGACCCGGGACTGGAACCTGCTCGCCTCCTTCAGCGCCTGGAACGCGATCAAGAACCACAGCGCCTACACCGCCCGCGACCCTGAGAAGAAGGGACATAGCGGCGCGAAACTCGACTGGATGGCCTACGTCGGCGGCACCCGCGAAACCCAGCAACTGCTCGGCGACGTGATCCTCAGCGACACCGACATCGACGGCAAGAAGGCCTTCCCCGACGGCTGCGTGCTGACCACCTGGTCGATCGACCTGCACGTCCCGCACCCGGTTTACACCAAGGCCAACCCCGACCGGCCTTTCATTGCCAAGGCGATCCACCGCCACGCCATCGACAACAAGATCGGCTACCCCATTCCCTATCGCTGCCTCTACTCGCGCAACGTGCCGAACCTCCTGATGGCCGGCCGCAACATCAGCGTCACCCGCGAAGCGCTGGGCACCATCCGCGTGATGAAGACCATCGGCATGATGGGCGTCGCCATCGGCCGCGCCGCCGCCATCTGCAAGGTCCGCGACTGCAAGCCGCGCGACGTTTACGAGAAGCACCTCGAGGAAGTGAAGCACCTCTGGCGCATGCCCGGCGCGAAGCGCTTCACTACGATCGAGGAACTCGGCAAGGAGCTGGACACCGTGGCGAAGTGAGGCCCGGGTCCGGAATCCCTAGCATCCAGGGCCAAAGGCCCGCCATCCCTCAGCCCGGGCCAACGGCCCGGGTCTGGAATCCGTAAAATCGGGCACCCCAACGGGGGGCGACATGGGGGTGGCGGCGACCCTCCTGTATCGCGTCCTTTCAGGCCGCCTTGCACGGCCCGGCGGCAACCCGGCCCGATGGGCCGGGCTGAGGGATGATGCACCGTTGGTGCGCACGACGCGGGATCCGGAGATCATGCACCGTTGGTGCGGAAGAGACGGAGCGGGCGGATGCGGCACCGGTGATGTGGAAGTGCCGATGCCACGCGGGCCGGTTCATGATCCCAACTCACCGGCAAGCCATCGGCGGCCCCGCCGTTCATCTCATGCCGTGATTGCGCGGATGCGGCCCGCGGGGCCAGGGCGGAAAGAATCACGAAGAGAAAGGCGGACCCCGGGAGGAATCATCCGCTTTCCTTGAGATCCCGGAAGCGCGGTCGGAAGCAGGAAGACCCGTCGCGCAATCACAAGAATCGCAGGGAATTTCAGTGAATAGAGGGAGCCATCCCCGCAGGCTTCGGCTACGAATCACCACAACCCTCGAAGTGCGCAAAGGAGCCTCCTTGATAAAGTGGCGTTTGATCGACTGCCACCCGAAACCCAAATGAACGCGATTCTTCGTTTCCTCCCGCCGGCGCGCAGCGCCCCGCGCCGCCTTGGCACCGCCTTCCTCGCCGCCTGCGTCTCGCTCACGACACCCGCTTCCGCTGCCGACGACCCGCCGGTCCGGCGACCCAACCTCCTGCTCATCGTGGCCGATGATATGGACTACTCCGATCTCGGCTGCTTCGACGGGGAGATCCGCACGCCGAACCTCGACGCCCTCGCGGCGCGCGGCCTGCGGGCCACCGATTTCCACGTCGGACCGAGCTGCTCGCCGACCCGCTCGATGATGCTCACCGGCACCGACAACCACATCGCCGGCATGGGCAACATGGCGGAATGGACCGGGCCGACGCAGAAGGGAAAGCCGGGATACGAAGGCCACCTCAACACCCGCGCGCCAAGCATCGCCACCCTGCTGCGCGACGGCGGCTACCACACGCTCATGGCCGGCAAGTGGCACCTCGGCCACGAGCCCGGCCAATGGCCCGTCGACCGCGGCTTCGAGCGGGATTTCACGATGCTGCCGGGCGCCGGCAGCCACCGGCAGGACATGAAGGGCCTGCTGCCGACCCAAGCGAAAGTCGCCTACACCCGCAACGGCAAGCCCGTCGATAGCCTGCCGCTCAACGACCTCTCCGCCCGCCATCCCGAAAAGCGCGAGGCGATGATCCGCCTCTGGGACGAATACGTGAAACGCAACGGCGTGATCGTCTCCGACGCCAGTCCCTTCGCCGCCGGCAACCGTTAGACTTTCTCGCTCCAAACTCCAACCGACCATCACCATGAAATCCGCACGACTCCTCCTGCTTCCCGCCGTCCTCCTTGCCGCCGCCGTCCATGCCGGAGAACCGGCCGCACCGGCACCGGCCATCACCCCTGCGGAGCCCGACTCCGGATGGGAGTTCCTCGCCAACCTCTACGTCCCGATGATGGGCCTCGAAGGCGACATCGGCGTCGCCGGCATGGCCCCGGCGAGCGTCGACATCGGCTTCGACGACCTGCTGGACAACTTCGACGGCAGCCTCAGCGGTGCCTTCGAAGCCCGCAAGGGACCCTGGTCGATCACCGCCGACGCGATCTGGCTGAAGGTCTCGTTTTCCGCGCAGCCGACCGCCAATTCCTACCTCGCCATCACCCAGAACCAGATCATGGGATCGCTGCTGGTGGGCTACGATCTCTTCCAGAGCGAGGACACCCGCTTCGAAGTCGTCGCCGGCGGCGCGATCAACAGCCTGGAGGTCGACATGGACCTCTTCACCCCCCGCCTGCCGGTCGCCCTCCGCTCCGGCTCCGGCTCGCAGGCGTGGATCGATCCGGTGGTCGGCCTCCGCGTGAGGCACCGCCTGGGCGAACGCTGGGGCCTCTTCGCCAGCGGCACCTTCGGCAGCTTCGACATTTCCTCGGACGAATACTGGCAGGTCATCGCCGGCGTCTCCTACCGCCTGACCGAGCACACCTCGATCGCCCTCGCCTACCGCATGCTGTCGGTCGACTACCAGCAAGGCGGCTTCCTCTACGACACCAAGACCAGCGGCCCGAACATCGGGCTGGTGTTCCAGTTCTAACAGGCGGATTCCCGTGGCTGCGGCATCTTGCCGCAAGCCTACGACCACCCGCTCAAGCGGCGCAACGGCTGCGATCCGGGCGGACAGGAGTGTCCGCCCTCCTTATCGCCCGTCCTCGATCAGCGGCACCTTGCGCGAAAACAGGATCGCCCTCGGCTCCGGCACGGCTCATTCCTTGGTCATCCTCATGAACGTGCCGTCCCACAAAACCAAGATCGTCGCCACCATCGGCCCGGCATCCGACTCGCCGGAAATGCTGGAACGCCTGATCCGCGCCGGGCTGAACATCGCGCGGCTGAACTTCTCCCACGGCGACTTCGCCAGCCATGCCGCCAGCATTTCCCGCATCCGCGCGGCGGCCAAGGCGACCGGCCGGCGCGTCGCCATCATGGCGGATCTGCCGGGCCCGAAGATGCGCGTTGGCAAGATCGAGCCGGGACCGGTCCTGCTCGCGACCGGGGATCGCTTCACCCTTACCACCGACGACATCGTCGGCGACGTGCGCCGCGTTTCGATGAGCTTCGAGCCGCTGCCCCGGGTCGTGAAACCGGGCGACCGGCTGTTCCTCAACGACGGCCTGGTGCAGCTCGTCGTGGATCGCGTCCACGGTCCGGACGTCGAATGCACCGTCGCGGTCGGCGGCGAGCTGAGTTCGCGGAAGGGGCTCAACCTGCCCGGCATCGACCTCGGCATCAGCGCCTTCACCGAGCACGATCGCGCCTGCCTGGAATTCGCCCTCGGCGCGGGGGTGGACGCGGTCAGCCAATCCTTCGTCGAGGGTGCGGCGGACATCGAAGCCGTGCGCGCGTCCGCCGCGGAGTTCGGGCGCGTGCCTTTCATCATCGCGAAGATCGAGCGCTCCGACGCACTGGTGCGCTACGATGAAATCCTCGCCGCTTCCGACGGCATCATGGTCGCGCGCGGCGATCTCGGGGTGGAGGTGCCGATCGAGGAAATCGCCCACATCCAGAAAATCCTCATCGCCAAAGCCAACCTCGCGGGCAAGCCGGTGATCACCGCCACCCAGATGCTCGAGTCGATGATCGGCAGCCGCCTGCCGACCCGCGCCGAGGCGACCGACGTCGCCAACGCGATCCTCGACGGCAGCGATTGCGTGATGCTTTCCGGCGAGTCGGCGGTCGGCAAGTATCCGGAGGAGGCCGTGATGATGCTGGCGAAAATCGCCGCCTTCACCGAGGCGAACCGCCCAACCGGCACCCTCGCGAAGGAACGCCAGCGGGTCGCCGGCGATTCCGAGGCCTGGATCGGCGACCGCATGGGGTCGCTGGTGGAGCATTCGCTGGAGACCTTGCCGATCGACCTGCTGCTGGTGCCGACCCGCAGCGGCACCACTGCGCGCTTCATCGCGCGATCCAAACCGGCAGTCTGGATCGTCGCACCGAGCGACGACCCCGCGACCTGCCAAGGCCTGGTTTTTTCCTACGGTGTGCAACCGTTCGACCTCGCCGACGAGCCGGACGATTGGCGGCCTTTTGCCGCGGAGTGGTTGGCAGCAAACGGGCTGACCGGCGAGCGGGTGATGCTCGCAGCCGGTCCCTCCCCGCGCCATCCGGACTCCAATTACCGGATTGAATTGATCCCGTTGGTCGACCCCGGATTGCCGGATTGATCGATCCGTGCCGTGCGCGAGCCGGGCAGAAGGACGGGCGGGAACCGCTGGTCGGTGGCGAAACCGGGAATATCCATCCGCGAGAGCCGCAAGTGTGCCGCGGCACAGAAAGCGGGGCGTTTTTCAGCGGAAATGAGGAGCCATTCCCCGAGCTTCCCGTCAGGCTGCCCGGTGCTCGAATCTCCGCGAACCCGGGGCCATTTCCTCTAGCCCCGAACAGGGTCCGCCTCCCTCCCGATGAAGCTTCCGAAATCACCCGGCTCATTGGTCGCCACCCGCCCGCCACTTCCGCAGGGAACCGCCTGCTGGATTCCGGCGCTCGGCTGGCTCCGCGACTACAAGCCGTCCTGGCTGCGCGGCGACCTGGTCGCCGGCATTACGCTCGGCGCCTACCTCTTGCCCGCCGGCCTCGGCGACGCCTCGCTGGCCAACCTGCCGCCCGAAGCCGGCCTCTATGCCTGCCTGTTCTCCGGCCTGGTCTTCTGGCTGTTCTGCAGCTCGCGCCACACCGCGATCACGGTGACCTCCGCGATCTCGCTGCTGGTCGGCGCGTCGCTCGGCGAGATCGCCGGCGGCGACACTTCGCGCTTCCAGGCGCTGGCCGCGGCGACCGCCCTGCTGGTCGCCTTCATCGCGTTCATCGCCTGGGCGGTGAAAGCCGGATCGATCGTGAACTTCATCTCGGAAAGCGTGATGATCGGCTTCAAGTGCGGTGTCGCGCTGTTCCTCGCCAGCACCCAGATTCCCAAGCTCTGCGGGGTTCACGGCGCGCACGGCGACTTCTGGGAGAACAGCGGGCATTTCCTCAAACATCTCGGCCAGACCAATCCGACCTCGCTGGCCATCGGGCTCGCCGCGCTGGCGGTCCTCATCGCCGGCAAGATCTTCCTCAAAAACAAGCCGGTCGCCCTGTTCGTGGTGATCGGCGGGATCGCCGCGTCGATGATGCTCGGCCTCGGCGACCGCGGGGTGAAGCTGCTCGGTGCGGTGCCCGCCGGCCTGCCCGCGCCCGGCCTGCCGGCGGTGACCCGTGCCGACCTCAACACGCTGCTGCCGCTCGCCTTCGCCTGCTTCCTGCTCGGCGCGGTGGAGACCGCGGCGATCGGCCGGACCTTCGCCGCGAAACACGGCGGCCGGCTCGACTCGACCCAGGAATTCCTCGCACTCGCCGCCGCCAACCTCGCCGCCGGCCTCGGCCGCGGCTTCCCGGTCAGCGGCGGGATGTCGCAGTCGCTGGTCAACGAAGGCGGCGGTGCCCGCAGCCCCCTCTCGGGTCTCATCGCGGCCGGCCTGATCCTGATCGTGACCCTGTTCTTCTCACAAATGCTCAGCGCGCTGCCGCAGCCGGTCCTCGCGGCGATCGTGCTGGTCGCGGTTGCCGGGCTGTTCAAGCTCCAAGCCCTCAAGGACCTCTGGCGCTTCGAACGCCAGGAGTTCGTCGTCGCGATGGCCGCCATCGTCGGCGTGCTCGGCTCCGGCCTGCTGCGCGGCGTGATGATCGGCGCGGTGATCTCGATGGTGCAGTTGATCCGCCGCGCCTCGCGGCCGCACGTCGCGGTGCTCGGCCGGATTCCCGGGACCCGACGCTTCTCCGATCTCGAGCGCCATCCCGACAACGTGGCCGTCCCGCGGATGCTGATTTTCCGCACCGAATCCAGCTTGATCTACTTCAACATCGACCACGTCCGCGACACCATCCTCGACCGGGTCCGCGCCGAAAGCCCGCCACCGGAGCGAGTGCTGCTCGATCTTTCCTCCACCCCCTACGTCGATCTGCAAAGCGCGCAAACCCTGGCCGGACTGGCCGATGAACTCGCCGCGTCCGGCATCGCGCTGCAAGCCGTGGAAGCCCGCGCCTCGGTCCGCGACCGTCTGCGCAAGGAAGGCATCGACGCCAAGCTCGGCGGCATCAACCGCTGGGCTTCAGTCGCCGACGCGGTGGCGGCCTTCGAGGCCGGTGAATCGCGCGAGCCAACTCCATCCCCAAACCCTCCATCATGAAAATGATCCTGATCGGCGCGCTCCTGGCCGCCACCCTCTTCGTCGGAATCCTTTTGTTGCTGGCGCTTGGCAGGCGCATCGGCGCCCGCAATCTGGCCCGGGAAGGCGAGATCTCCCAGAAAGGCCTGGGCGCGCTCGAAGGCGCCATCTTCGCGCTGCTCGGACTCGTCCTCGCCTTTTCGTTCTCCGGAGCCCTCGCCCGCTTCGACGGGAGGCGCCAACTGGTGGTCCAGGAAGCCAACGCCATCGGCACCGCCTGGCTGCGGGTCGATCTTCTGCCGGAGTCCAGCCGGGAACCGATGCGCGATCTTTTCCGGAGTTATCTCGACTCGCGTATCGAGACCTACCGGAAAGTGCCGGACATGACGGCAGTGGAAGCCGAACTGGCCCGCTCCACGGGACTGCAGGGACAAATCTGGGAGCTGGCCGTGTCCGCCACCCCGGAGAACGGCTCGCCGGTCGGGCAGATGATGTTGCTGCCCGCCTTGAACGCGATGATCGACATCACGACGACCCGCACGGAGGCGGCCCGCATTCATCCGCCGCTCGTCGTGTTCGTCCTGCTCGGCGTGCTCGCCCTCGCCTGCGCGCTGTTCGCGGGCTACGACATGGCGGTCCGGCGGCGCCTGAACCCGCTGCACTCGCTGGCCTTCGCGCTGGTCCTTTCGGTCACCGTCTATGTGATCGTCGATCTTGAATACCCCCGCGTCGGCCTGATCCAGGTCACCGATTCGGACCAGGCGCTCACCGACCTGAGAAAGTCGATGGACGGATCAACCCCACCAACCAACCCATGAGCAAGAAACACAAGGCCAGGCACAAAAGCAAAAAGCGGGATCTGGAGAGACCCGTGGAAGAGGTTCAGGCCGCCGAACCCGCGAAGCTGACGACCAAGGAATACACCCATGAACTGCGCAAGCTGCAGGCCGAGCTGTGCAAGCTTCAGGAGTGGGTCAAGCACAAGGGCCTGCGCGTGATCATCGTGTTTGAAGGCCGCGACGCCGCCGGCAAGGGCGGCACCATCCGCGCCCTGACCGAGCGGGTCAGCCCCCGCGTGTTCCGGACGATCGCCTTGCCGGCACCGTCCGACCGCGAGAAGTCGCAGATGTACATGCAGCGCTACATGCAGCACTTCCCGGCGGCGGGCGAGATCGTGATCTTCGACCGGAGCTGGTACAACCGGCTCGGCGTCGAATATGTCATGGGCTTCTGCTCGGAAAAGCAGCACGCCCGCTTCCTCGAGAACTGCCCGCAGATGGAGCAATACATCGTCGATGGCGGCGTCCAGCTGATCAAGATCTGGCTGGAGTCCAGCGACGAGGAACAGAAGCGCCGTTTCGAGGCGCGCATCGAAGACCCGCTGCGCCAGTGGAAGCTCAGCCCGATGGACCTGCCCTCCCGCAGCAAGTGGTTCAAGTATTCACGGGCCCGCGACATGATGCTCGACGCCACCGACACCGCGCACGCGCCCTGGCACATCCTGCGTTCCGACCACAAGAAGCGCGCCCGCCTCAATTGCATCCGCCACATCCTCGACCTCATCCCCTACCAGGAAGTCCCGCGCGAGAAGATCGAGTTGCCCGAACGCTCGATGAAGCACGCCTACGACGACGAGGCCTCGTTGATCGGAAGGAAATTCGTGCCCGAGAAATACTGAGCGATCCGCCGGAGACGAAGCCATGAACCCCGAACAAGTCAGACTGGCCGAAGCCCGGGAAGCGAGGGCTCCGTGGAAGAAGTGGGGGCCGTATTTGAGCGAGCGCCAGTGGGGCACCGTGCGGGAGGACTACAGCCCGAACGGAGACGCCTGGAACTTCTTCACCCACGACCACGCCCGCTCCCGCGCCTACCGCTGGGGCGAAGACGGCATCGCCGGCATCTCCGACGACAAGCAGCACCTCTGCTTCGCGCTGGCCCTGTGGAACGGCAAGGACCCGATTCTCAAGGAGCGACTGTTCGGGCTGACCAACAGCGAGGGCAACCACGGCGAGGACGTGAAGGAATATTACTTCTACCTCGATAGCACGCCGACCCACTCGTACATGAAATATCTGTACAAGTATCCGCAGGCGGCCTACCCCTACGCCGACCTGGTGTCGATCAACAGCCGGCGCAACCGCCACCAGATGGAGTATGAACTCCTCGACACCGGCGTCTTCCGGGACAACCGCTATTTCGACGTCTTCGTCGAATATGCGAAGGCCGGTCCCGAAGACCTCCTCGTGAAGATCACCGCCGTCAATCGGGGACCGGACGCGGCGGAGCTTCATCTCTTGCCGACGCTGTGGTTCCGCAACGACTGGGCGTCGTGGATCGCCGAATCCAACCGCTCGCCGGAAAAACCGGTCCTCAAGCAAATCATCTCCCAAACGGGCGCGAGCACGGTCGCGGCATGCCATCCGCTGCTCGGAGAATTCATTCTTTCGTGCGAAGGCGACGTGCCGCTGTTGTTCACCGAAAACGAGACGAACAACGAACGGCTGTTCCCCGGGCAAAAGAACGAGGGACCCTATGTCAAGGATGGCATTCACAACCGCGTGGTCCTCGGTGACCATGCCGCGGTGAACCCGGACCGGCAAGGCACCAAGGTCGCGGCGCACCATGAGATGACGATCGCTCCCGGCCAGTCCGCCACCGTGAAGCTTCGCCTGAGCCGGACAACCGCCGCGCCCGCCGGCATCGGCGGGGACTTCGACGAAGTCTTCGCCACCCGGCTGAGGGAAGCGGACGAATTTTATCAATCGGTGACCCCGCCGTCCCTCTCCGCGGACCAGGCCAACGTGATGCGGCAGGCCCTCGCGGGCATGCTATGGAGCAAGCAGTTCTTCTTCTTCGACGGCGACAACTGGCTCGACGAGCACCACTCCAACCCGCTGCATTCCGGTTATCACGCCGCGCGCAACTCGGAGTGGTTCCACATGCTGAACGAGGACATCATTTCGATGCCCGACAAGTGGGAGTATCCGTGGTACGCGGCCTGGGACCTCGCCTTCCACACGCTCCCGCTGTCGATTGTCGACCCCGACTTCGCCAAGGATCAGATGAAGCTGATGCTCAAGGGTGCCTATCTGCACCCGAACGGCCAGATGCCGGCCTACGAGTGGAATTTCAGCGACGTGAATCCGCCGGTCCACGCATTCGCGACGCTTTTCCTGCTCCGCACCGACCAGGCCCTGCGCGGCGGGGTGACGGATCTCGATTTCCTGCGGGAGACCTTCAACAAGCTGGTGCTGAACTTCACCTGGTGGATCAACCGCAAGGACCGCTTCGGCAAGAATGTCTTCGAAGGCGGCTTCCTCGGCCTCGACAACATCGGGGTCTTCGACCGCAGCGCCCCGCTGCCCACCGGCGGCCATCTGGAACAGGCCGACGGCACCGCGTGGATGGCGTTGTTCAGCCAGAACATGCTGGAACTCGCGGTGGAACTCGCCTCCCACGATCCGACCTACGAGGACATGGTCACCAAGTTCGCGGAGCACTTCTACTTCATCGCCGCGGGGATCAACCGGGCCGGCGCCGACGGGATGTGGGACGAAGAGGACGGCTTCTACTACGACCTGCTGCGACTGCCCGACGGTAGCGCCACCCGGCTCAAGGTGCGCTCGATGGTCGGGCTGCTTCCGCTGTGCGCCACGACGGTGATCGAGAAATGGCAGCGGGAGCGCATCCCGGGAGCGATGGACGGGCTCATGAAGCGCCTCGGGCGGATCCCCGAACTCAAGGAAAGCATCCATCCCACCGGGCCGGGGCATTTGGGAGAAGTGGAACGCGGGGTGCTGGCGCTGGTCAACCCGGAGCGGCTCCGCCGGATCCTGACCCGGATGCTCGACGAGAACGAATTCCTCGGTGCCCATGGCATCCGCGCGCTCTCGAAGTTCCATGAGAAGCACCCGTACATCTTCCACGTGAACGGCCAGGAGCACCGGGTCGACTACCTGCCGGCCGAGTCGGACAGCGGGATGTTCGGCGGCAATTCCAACTGGCGCGGACCGGTCTGGATGCCGGTGAACGTGCTGATCCTCCGCGCGCTGCTGAACTTCTATCTCTACTATGGCGATCGTTTCAAAATCGAGTGCCCGACCGGCTCCGGGAATGCCATGAACCTGTTCGAGGTCGCCAAGGAGATCGCCGACCGGCTGGGCCGGATCTTCCTGCGCGACGAACACGGCAGACGGCCCGTCTACGGCGGCTGCGAAAAATTCCAGAACGATCCCCACTGGCGCGACCTCATCCTGTTCTACGAATACTTCCACGGCGACAACGGCGCGGGCCTCGGGGCCAGCCACCAGACCGGCTGGACCGGGCTGGTGGCCAAGACGATGCACCTGTTCGGCACGCTGGACGCGGGGAAAGCGCTGGCCGGCGGCAAGAAATCCGCATTTGAAAAGAGCCGCCCTTCAAGCGAGGGCACGCACCCATGAACACCTGGCCCCAACATCCGGTCGTCTACGAGATCAACACCTGGGTCTGGCTCGGCGAACTGAGCCGGAAGCACCAGCGCCCGGTGAACCTCGCCACGGTGCCGCCGGAAGAGTGGGACCGCATCGCCGCCGGCGGCTTCGACGCCGCGTGGTTCATGGGCGTCTGGGAGCGCAGCCCGGCCGGGATTGAGATCTCCCTGCGGAACCCGGGGCTGCTCGAGGACTTCCACCGGGCGCTGCCGGATTTCGTCGCGGCGGACAATGTCGGCTCTCCCTACTGCGTCCGCCGCTACGTCGTGGACGATCACCTCGGCGGACCAGCAGGACTCGCCGCCGCGCGTGAAATGCTCCGCGAACGCGGGCTGGGCCTGATCCTCGACTTCGTCCCGAACCACGTCGCGCCCGACCATCCTTGGGCGACCGATCATCCGGAATATTTCATCCAGGGCAGCCCCGACGACGTGAGAAACGATCCGGCGTCTTTCGTGGAAATCGGCGGCAGCGTCTTCGCCCGCGGCCGCGATCCCTATTACCCCGCGTGGCCCGATGTGCTTCAGCTCAACGCGTTTCATCCGGCTCTGCGGCAGGCGGCGATCGCGACCCTCGCGGACCTTGCCGGACAATGCGACGGCGTCCGCTGCGACATGGCGATGCTGGTGCTCAACACCGTCTTCGGGCGGACTTGGGGAGCACGTGCCGGCGCGATACCGGCCGGCGACTACTGGCGCGAACTCATCCCGGCGATCAAGGCGCGCTGGCCGGACTTCCGCTTCATCGCCGAGGCCTACTGGGACCTTGAGTGGGAGCTCCAGCAGCAGGGCTTCGACCACTGCTACGACAAGAAGCTCTACGACCGGATGGAACACGGCGACAGCGAGGGCGTGCACCAGCACCTCCGCGCCGATGCGGCATATCAGCAGGGCATGGTCCGCTTCATCGAGAACCACGACGAACCACGGGCGGCGGCCACCTTTCCCGATGGCAAAAACCGCGCGGCTGCCGTCGCGATCCTCACGCTCCCCGGGGCGAAGCTGTTGCACGAGGGTCAGTTCGAAGGATTGAAGACAAGACTCCCGGTCTTCCTCGCTCGCCGCCCTACGGAACCGGCCGACGCCACGCTGGCGGACTTCTACGCGAAGTTGTTGTTAGAGACCCGCCGCGACGTCTTCCGCAACGGCGAGTGGCGGCTCTGCGAGCGTCACGGCTGGCCCGGCAACTCCACCTGCCACCACCTGCTCGCCTGGTGCTGGCGGATGGGCGACGAACGTTACCTTGTCGTCATCAATTTCCATCCCGACCCCGCCCACGGCCGGGTCGAAGTGCCGTGGGATGAGCTCAGGGGAGATCAGTGGCGGCTTGAAGACGGTTTATCGGACGAAGTTCACGACCGCAGCGGCGACGAGATGCGCGACGGTGGCCTCTACTTCGAACTGGAGCCGTGGAAAGCCCAGCTCTTCCGGGTACGGGAAATCAGCCCGCCTTGACCTCACTCGCCCTTCTTCAAGGCCGGATCATTCTCGGAGAGCCACTTCTCGCGGGCCTCGAGGTTTTCCTGCGCCGCGTGGATCTTTTCACGCTCCGCAGCGGCGGCATGATAGAGTTTCAACGTCTTGGTGAAGTCGCCGGCGATGTCCCGGCGGGCGTCGTTGAAGAGCTGCTTGAGATCTTCGGACTCGCCCTTGGAGGCATCGTCGCCGGCTGGCGTTGCAGGCGCGGTCACCTCCATCAACTGGGCCTTGCGCTGGCCGAGCAGATTGGTGACGTAGCCGAGCTCGTGCTCGAAGATCTCCTTCTCGGGTGCCGTCAGTTTCCCGCCGGCCAACTGGGATTTCAGCGTCGCCTGGCGGGCCTCCAGATCCGCGATCGCCTTCTCCAGCGCCTGCTGCACCTCGCGCCGCTGCTTCTCCGACTCCACCTTGTCGCGCCGGTTCTGACGCCAGGCCTCGCTGACCCGCGTCTCCTCCTCGTAGAAGCCGTTGTAGTAGTAGCCGCCCGCGGACTCGTACTTCTGCACGTCCTCGCCGCCGGGCATCGACTTCACCAGCTCCACGATCTGGGCCACCCGTTTCTCGGCCAGCGCATCGATCGCCGCCATGTCCTTCTTGAGCGCCTCCGCCGGAGCGCTTCCGTCGGTCCGCAGCTTCTCGACGATCCCGCGGCGCTCGGTCCGGTAAACCTCGATCATCTTCTGGAGCCCGCCGATCGCTTCCCCCTTGATCTGCGAAACCCGGCGCTTCGAGGATTCCGAATCCTTCAGTCCCGCGAGCATGTCGACCAGTTCGCCGATCTTCTTGTCGGTCGCCTGGCTCCGGGTGCGGATTTCCGCGGCCACCTCGTCGAAGCGCTTCTGGCGCATCTCGAGGTGCTGCTGGAGGGTGACCACCGACTGGCGGCGGGCTTCGAGGTCGACCGGCTCCTGGGCGGAAGCGCAAAGAACGGTCAAACAAGTTATCAGAACAGGGGCTTTCATGGCCTCAGAGGGCTATCATCCCGGCCCGATTCTGGCAACGGACGAATCCACCGGAGCAGGAATGGGCGGAGACTTCGGAGGAAATGCGAAGCTTCGCGGGGGTCCCACTGCTTTGATCTTGCCATCAAGGAGCGACCGGATGATATCGCGTTTGATTACACGACTCTTTCCGGCGTCCTGAGAACTTCCTTCCACCCCTGACTCCATGAGCTCCCAACGCCTCACCAATCACTTCAGCGCCTGCCGCCTGATCAGCCTTTCGAAGTTGAAAGCTGCCGCCGAATTTCCCGCTCGCGATGCCAACGGCCCCTATCTCATCGCCCAGGAAGGCTACGACCCCGCCGACCCCGCCATGCGCCGCGGTGAGTTCCTGCTGAGCCGCTCCGGCGAGTGGCTCGCCACCCACTGGTTCGTCCGGATGCCCGTTCCGGAGAGGCGCAAGCAATTCCTCTTTCCCACCGTCGGGGAGGCCATGGAGTTGATGCAGAATCTCCCGAGCCAGGTCCGCGTGATTTCCACCAGGCCCGCCAACATCGAAGAAGGGACCGCGCCCGATTCCGAATACAACGACCTCCTTCGTCCGGAGGCCGGCTGAACAACGACACGACAAGCCCATGAAAGTAAACTTTGACCCCGAACGAAAGATCAAGATCAGCGTCGGAGATAAGGGAAAAGTCGAGTTCCGCCTCGGCGACGTGATGGTCGTCCCCGACGCGAAGATCTCCCTGAAAAAGGACTACGATCCCGATTTCACCGGCGGCTTCGACGACAAGGAGGGCGCGCTCGAGAAGGTCGCCGCCAACGTCACCCGCCTCTCCGACCTACAGGAAAAGCTCTACGCCCAGGACACCTACGGCGTGCTGGTCATCTTTCAGGCGATCGACGCCGCCGGCAAGGACGGCGCGATCCGCCACGTGATGTCCGGCGTCAACCCGCAGGGCTGCCATGTCACCAGCTTCAAGACGCCCTCCTCCGAGGAGCTCGACCACGACTACCTGTGGCGCGCCAGCAAGGCCCTGCCGGCGCGCGGGATGATCGGGATTTTCAACCGCTCCTATTACGAGGAGGTGCTGGCGGTGAAGCTGCACCCCGAGTTCCTCGCCAAGCAGAAGCTCCCCGGCAAACCCGGTGGCAAGGCGTTCTGGGAGCGCCGCTACAAGGAGATCAACCGCTTCGAGAAATACCTCACGGCCAACGGCATCGTGGTCATCAAGTTCTTCCTCAACCTTTCCAAGAAGGAACAGAAGAAGCGCTTCCTCGCCCGCATCGACGAACCGGACAAGAACTGGAAGTTCTCGATCGCCGACTACGAGGAGCGCGCCCACTGGGACGGCTACCAGGAGGTGTTCGAGGACATGCTGAACCACACCAGCACCAAGCACGCGCCGTGGTTCGTCATTCCTTCCGACAACAAGTGGTTCGCCCGGCTGGCGATTTCGGAGACGATCTGCCTCACGCTGGAGCGGCTCAACCTGAAATTCCCGGAAGTCAGCGACGAGCAGAAAGCCGAACTCCAGCGGGTCCGCGAGCAAATGCTCGCGGAATGACCGGCCCGGAGACCGGCTCCGTTCGCGGGTGTTTCCAACAAACCCGACCATCCGCGCCGCGCTTTCGCCGCGCTAAGGGTTGGCAATCCCCGGAACATTCCCTAAGTTCCCGCCGCACCTCAGGCCCATGCTCAACACCCGATTCCTCAGCGCCGCCGCGATCACCTTGCTCGCCGGTTGCACCGTCGGCCCGAACTTCGAAAGCCCCGGTGCCGATCTGCCCGGCAGCTTCCGCGGCGACGACAATGCCAGCCCGGAGTCGATCGCCGACCTGCCGTGGTGGAAAGTCTACCGCGATCCGAAGCTCCAGTCGCTGATCAGGGAAGGCCTGGCCAACAACCAGGACCTCCGCATCGCCGTCAGCCGCGTCGAACAAGCGCGCCAGATTGCCAACCAGACCCGCTCGCTCGCGCTGCCCTCCGTCGGCTACTCCGGCGACGCCATCACCGGCCGCAACCAGGGCGGCACCGCCTTCGGCAAGTCGGGCGACGGCGGCTCCGCCCTCCTCAACGCCGTCTGGGAAGTCGATCTCTGGGGCCGCATCCGCCGCCTCAACGAGGCTGAACTCGCCCGCTATCTCGCCACCGACGAAGCCCGCCGCGGGGTGATCGTCTCGCTGGTCGGCGACATCGCCCAGGCCTACTTCGAGCTGCTCGAACTCGATCTCGAAAAGGAGATTTCGATCCGCAGCCGCGATTCCTTCGGCAAGAGCTTCGATCTCTTCCAGTCCCGTCTTGAAGGCGGCATCGCCTCCAAGCTCGAAACCTCCCGCGCCCAGGCCGCCGCCTCCCAGGCCGCCGCCACCATCCCCGAGATCGAGCGCCTGATTTCCCAGAAAGAGAACCAGATCTCCCTGCTCACCGGCCGCGCCCCGGGTGCCATCCAGCCCCGCGGAAGCCTCAGCGACGGCAGCGACCTCGACCGCGCGATTCCCGCCGGCCTGCCCACCGCCATGATCCGCCGCCGCCCGGACCTCCGGCAGTCCGAACAACTCCTCCGCGCCGCCAATGCCGAGATCGGCGTCGCCATCGCGGAATACTATCCGAAGATCGGCCTCACCGCCGTCGCCGGCCGCATCAGCCCCGACCTGTCCGACCTGACCGACGGCAAGGGCAACGCCTGGTCAGTCGCGGCCAACGTCACCGGCCCGATCTTCCAGGGCGGCCGCCTCCAGGCCCAGGAAGCGCAGGCCCGCGCCGCGTGGGACGAGGCCCGGATCCGCCACGAGAAAACCGTGCTGGTCGCCCTCAGCGAGGTCTCCAACTCCCTCGTCGCCCGCCAGAAGTTCGCCGCCGCCCGGGTCGAGCAGGAGCGCGCCGTCAGTTCGCTCAACGAGGCCGTCGGCATCTCCAGCGAGCGCTACGCCGCCGGCCGCGCCAGTTACTTCGAGATCCTCGACTCCCAGCTCGAACTCTTCCCCGCCGAGATCAATCTCGCCCGCGTCCGGGTCAACCAGTACCTCGCGGTGGTCAGCCTTTACCGTGCCCTCGGCGGCGGCTGGTCGCCCGGCGCCATCTCGTCGGCCAAGTCGGGACTCTAAGCGGGAGGGCGTTGTTAGCGTGACTGTCGTGCCTTGGTCCGCACTCACGCCGGCCACCGACACTCGCCGGGGAAGTTGATACTTGAGGTCGATCAAGTGGAATCCACCCGGAAAAAAGCAAGATCCACATAGCAATCGCCGCCGGATTCGATAGCCTCGGCCGTCATGAAGAAGGTTCGATTCGGTAGGTTCCTTTGCAACCGGCGGCTCGCCGACCACCGGTCCGCGCGACGGATCGCGGTCGCGGTGATCGCCGGCAGCCTCTTGGCCGGCTGCGAAAAGCCCGCCCCCCCGCAAGCCCCCCTGCCCATGGTGCAGGTGATGGAGATCCGGAACTCGACGATCCCGCTGACCAGCACCCTGATCGGCCAGCTCGACTCGCCCCAGAACGTCGAGGTGCGCGCCCGGGTGGAAGCCTACGTCGAAGAGATCCCATTCACCGAGGGTGGCAAGGTGAAGCAGGGCGACCTGCTGTTCCGATTGGACCGGCGGCCCTTCGTCGAGAAGCTGGCCGTGGCAAAGGCTTCGCTGGCCGAGGCCATGGCCGCGCAGAAGAAGTACGAAATCGACGTGACCCGGCTCAAGCCGCTGGTCGCCAACGGCGGGGTCTCCCAACAGGACCTCGACAATGCCGAAGCCTCGCTGGAGGCAAGCACCGCCATGGTGGAGTCGGCCAAGGCCAGCGTGGAGTCCGCCCAGCTCGACCTCGGTTACTGCGAGGTGAAGGCCCCCATCGACGGACTGATCGGGGCCAAGGAAGTCTCCGTCGGGGACCTTGTCGGCAAAGGTCAACCCACCCTGCTGGCCACCATGTCTTCGCTCGATCCGATGTGGTTCTACTGCAATATCAGCGAGGCGGACTATATCCGTACCAAGGTCCGCGCCGAGGAAATCGGCAAGGACCTGGGGATGCTGCCTTTGACCCTCATCCTGCCGGGCGGCAAGGAACACGAGCACAAGGGGCGGATCGTCTTCTTCGACCGCGCGGTGAACATCAAGACCGGCACCATGCGGATGCGGGTCGAATTCCCCAATCCGACCGAGCTCCTGCGGCCGGGGATGTTCACCCGCGCCCGGATCGACGCCGGCAGCCGCGAGGGCATCAAGATCCCCGAACGCGCCATCTCGGAACTCCAGGGGCAGGCGTTCGTCTGGGTGGTCGACGCGGATCAAAAGGTCAGCCAGCGCCCGGTCCGCCTGGGCGATACGGTCGGCTCCGAGGTCGCGGTCACCGAGGGCTTGAGTCCCGGCGAGCGCATCATCCTCGAAGGCGTGCAGAAAGTCCACGACGGGTCACGGGTCCAGGTCATGGCGGCTGAACCCGCCGCCGCCCCCGCCGATTCTCCAAGCCCCCAACGCTGAACGATCATGGCCGAGTTCTTCATCCGCCGCCCCATCGTGGCGATGGTCATTTCGATCCTCACGGTGATCGTCGGGCTGGTTTCGCTCTCGCGCCTGCCCATCGCGGAGTATCCCGTCGTCAGCCCCACCCTGATCCAGGTCACCTCCAATTACCGCGGCGCCGCCGCGGAAGCGGTGATGGAATCCGTGGCCACGCCCATCGAATCCAAGGTCAACGGCGTGGACAAGCTGCTCTACATGCAGTCCTACAATGCCAACGACGGCAAGATGACGCTCAACGTCACCTTCGATGTCGGCACGGACGTGGACATCATGCAGGTGAACACCCAGAACCGCGTGGGCCAGGCCGAAGCCCAGTTGCCGGACGCGGTGAAACGCGAGGGGGTCATCACCAACCGCTCGAGTCCGGACATCCTGTTGGCCATCGGCCTCTCCTCGCCGAAAGGCACCTACGACGGCGTCTTCCTCGGCAACTACGCCGATATCAATCTCGTCGACCAGATCAAGCGGGTGCGCGGCGTGGGCGATGTGAAGAATTTCACGGCGCAGGATTACTCCATGCGCATCTGGCTGGATCCGGAGAAGCTCGCCTCGCTGGGCATCACCCCGACCGACATTTCCAGCGCGATCAAGGAGCAGAACGCCCAGTCGCCCGCCGGACGGATCGGCGCCGAGCCTGCTCCGGACGGCCAGGAAAGCCAGTTCAACGTCCGCGCGCTGGGCTTGCTCAAGGATCCCAAGGAGTTCGAGGAAATCATCATCCGCTCCAGCGCGGACGGGCAGCAGGTGAAAATCAAGGACGTGGGACGGGTCGAACTCGGCGCCATGACCTATGATCTCCGGGCGCGCCTGAACCAGGCCCCGGCCGGCGCGCTCGGCGTCTACCTCGCTCCCGGTGCCAACGCGCTGGAAACGGCGGACAGCGTGAAAAAAATCCTGGAGGAAGCCAAACTCCGCTTCCCGCCCGACATGGACTACGAGATCACGCTCGATTCCACACTGCCGATCAAGGCCTCGATGGAATCCATCGTCCACACCCTGTTCGAGGCGATCGTCCTCGTACTGGTCGTAGTCTACATCTTCCTGCAGAGCTTCCGCGCGACGATCATCCCGATGCTGACCGTGCCGGTTTCCTTGTTGGGCGTGTTCATCGCCTTCCCCCTGCTCGGCTTCAGCGTCAACACGCTGACCATGTTCGGACTGGTGCTGGCCATCGGCATCGTCGTCGACGACGCCATCGTCGTCGTCGAGGCCGTGCAGCATCACATCGAACACGGCATGACTCCGGTCGATGCCACGCGGCAGGCGATGAAGGAGGTTTCGGGCCCGGTGGTGGCCATCGCCCTCATCCTCTGCGCGGTCTTCGTCCCCGTCGCCTTCATGGGCGGCGTGACCGGCCGTCTCTACCAGCAGTTCGCCATCACCATCGCCGTCTCGGTGATCTTCTCCGCGATCAATGCCCTCACGCTGAGCCCGGCGCTGTCGGCCTTGCTGCTGCGCAAGCCAAGTCCCGGCCGCGGCCCGATCGCCTGGTTCTTCAGGAAATTCAACGCGTTCTTCGATTGGATCATCGAACGCTACGGCAGGATCATCGGCGGTCTCACCCGCAAGGCCACCTTCTCCATGCTGATCCTCGTCATCGTCTGCGGAGGCATCTGGGGCCTCGGCAAGGTCGTGCCGGGCGGCTTCATTCCGGACGAGGACAAGGGCTACTTGTTCGTAGCGATCGAACTGCCGGAAGGAGCCTCGCTCCAACGGTCCGATGTGATTCTCAAGCAGGTCGAGGAGATCGTGAACAACACGCACGGCGTCCGCTCCGCGCTCGCCCTGGGCGGCATGAACATCCTGAACAACCTCAACGTGCCGAACGCCGGGCTGATGTTCATCGGTCTGGAAGACTGGGAGGAACGCAAGGATCCGGCCCTCCATGCCAAGGCCATCGCCGCGGAATGGAACAAGAAGTTCCAGGCCATCCCCGGGGCCCGCGTCTTCGCCTTCGGTCCGCCGGCGCTGCCGGGCTACGGCAACGTGTCGGGCTTCACCATGCAGCTTCAGGACCGCTCGGGTGGAAACGTCGAGCAACTCGCCGCGATGGTCGCCCAGGTCCAGGCCGCCGCCGCCAAGCGCCCGGAAATCGGCCGCGTCAGCACCACCTTCAATCCGGCCACGCCGCAGGTGAAGGTGGAGATGGACCGCGAGAAAGCCCGCACGCTCGGCGTGCCGGTCGACAGCGTGTTCCAGACCTTGCAGGCCTACCTCAGCGGCCTCTACGTGAACGACTTCGTCAAGTTCGGCCGGGTCTACAAGGTCTTCCTCCAGGCCGAACCGGAGTTCACCAGCAAGCCGAACGACATCGGCAGGTTTTATGTCCGGAACAACGAGGGCGGAATGGTGCCCTTGAACACGCTGGTGACGGTCACGAAGATGTCCGGCCCCAACTTCACGACCCGCTTCAATCTCTACCTCGCCGCCGAAATGATGGGCGCGCCCGCGCCCGGCTACAGCTCGGCCCAGGCCCTCAAGGCGATGGAGGAGGTCATGGCCACCATGCCGTCCAACGTCGGCTACGAATGGTCCGGACTGACGCTCCAGGAGAAGAAATCCGAAGGCCAGGCCGGGGCGATCTTCGGCATGGCGGTGCTCTTCGTCTTCCTGCTGCTGGCCGCCCAGTATGAAAGCTGGTCGCTGCCCTTCGCCGTCCTGCTCTCCGTGCCCACCGTGATCCTCGGCACCATGGTCGGCCTCCTACTGCGGAACTTCGAGATGAACGTCTATGCCCAGGTCGGTCTCGTCATGCTGATCGGCCTCGCCGCCAAGAACGCGATCCTGATCGTCGAGTTCGCGAAGATGAAACGCGACGAGGGGATGCCGACGCTCGAGGCCGCCCTCCAGGGCGCGAAGCTGCGCTTGCGGCCGATCCTGATGACCTCCTTCGCCTTCATCCTCGGCTGCGTGCCGCTGATGCTGGCCAGCGGTTCCGGCGCCGCGTCCCGCAGCACCATGGGCACCGGCGTGGTCTTCGGCATGGGCATTTCCACCATCATCGGACTGTTCCTGATCCCGGTCTGCTATGTGTTCGTGCAGCGCTTCTCCGACCGCCGCCAGGAGAAGGCCGCCACCGCTTCCTCGCCCGATGGAAGCGGACCATGATCCCGCTGAAGGGTGACATGAAATCCCTCAGCCCATGACCGAAAGGAAGGTCTCCCTCAAACGCGAAACGCTGCCCCGCCTCGGCCACGTGGTGGGGATGTTCCTCCGTTCGCGGGTCGGGACGAAGGCGAAGCTGCTGCTCGGAAGCCTGCTCGTCCTCATGCTGGCGATCAACGGCATGAACGTGCTCAACAGCTACGTCGGCCGCGATTTCATGTCGGCCATCGCGGATCGCGACCTCGGCGGCTTCCACCGCAATGCCTGGCTCTACCTCGGGGTCTTCGCCGCCTCCACCGTCGTCGCCGTCTTCTTCCGCTTCGCCGAGGAACGCCTGGCACTGCTGTGGCGCGAGTGGCAGACGCAGCGCGTGGCCAAGGCCTACCTCGACCGCCACACCTATCTCCATTTCAAGGAGACCGGCTCGATCACCAACCCCGACCAGCGCATCGCCGAAGACATCCGCACGCTGACGACCACCACGCTGTCCTTCCTGCTGATGATCCTCAACGGGACCTTCACCGCGATCTCGTTCTCCGGCGTGCTGTGGTCGATCAGCCCCACCCTATTCGCCATCGCCGTGGCCTATGCCGCCGCCGGCTCCGGCCTCACCCTGTGGCTCGGCCGGCCGCTGATGCGGCTGAACTACCAGCAGGCCGATCGCGAGGCCGACTTCCGCGCCGACCTGATCTACGTCCACCACAACGCGGAGGGCCTCGCCTTTACCCGCGACGAGTCCCGCATGAGCGAACGACTCGCGCAGCGGATCGACCAGCTGGTTGGAAACTTCCGCCGGATCATCTCGGTGAACCGCAACCTGAACTTCTTCACCACCGGCTACAACTATCTGATCCAGATCATCCCCGCCCTGCTCGTCGCCCCGCTGTTCATCGCCGGCGGAGTCGAGTTCGGAGTCATCGGCCAGGCCACCATGGCCTTCGCCACCCTGGTCGGCGCGTTCTCGCTGATCGTCACCCAGTTCCAGTCGATCTCGTCCTACGCCGCGGTCGTCACCCGTCTCGGCGAACTGGTCGAAGCCTCCGAATCCGCCGCCTTGCGCGACACCGCCTCCTGCCTCGATTGCCAGCCGGGCACCGACCGCATCACCTACTCCGGCCTCCACCTGCACGCCTCCTCCGCCGACCATCATCTGCTTCTCCGGAATCTCAGCCTCACCTTCGCCCCCGGCAGATCGGCGCTGATCATCGGTCCCAACCAGGCCGCCAAGCTCGCGCTCTTCCACGCCACCGCCGGCCTCCACGAGTCCGGCAGCGGCAGCATCCTCCGCCCGCCGCCGGAGCAGCTCGCATTCCTGTTAGAGCAGCCCTATCTCCCGCCAAGCAGCCTCCGCGAACTGCTCACCCCGCCGGACGCGAAGGCACCCCTCAGCGACACCGCGATGCTTTCGGTGCTGAACGAACTCGGCCTCGATCTCGCCGCCGCCCGCCACCGCGACTTCGACACCCCGCACCACTGGACGACCGAGCTCAGCCTCAGCGACGAGCAGACCCTCGCCGTCGCCCGGGCCCTCCTCGCCAAGCCGCGCTTCGCCTTCCTCGACCACCTCGACTCCTCGCTCAACGACGACGAGTTCCGCAACGTCCGCCAGGTCATGGCCCGCCACGGCGTCGCCTGCATCGCCCTGGGGAATGGCAAATCCTCGGCCGATGGTTACGATGCCATCCTCGAGCTCTACGCCGACGGCACCTGGAAGTGGACGGAGCGGGCGGCCGGCGGGTGACCCGGAGCGGCGGAATTCGCCCGGGCATCCGCCGCCGCCGCCGCGAGGTAACGCAGGTCCGCCCACAAAAGTGGCTGCGGCATCTTGCCGCGAGCCTCTGCCCCGGTAGGGCTGGACCGCCGGGCCCGCCCGCTTCACTTGGCGCAAAAGAGTAAATTCAATGCGCCCCGACGTATTGCGCGATCCGGCGGATCTCCCTAGCGTCTCCGCCGTTCACCCCCGAATGAAACCCAAGCCCAATTCCCCATCATCATGAATTTCGGATGGATCAACTGGACCGTCCTGGCCGTCTTCGTGGTCGGCACGACGGTTCTGGGCCACCTGCTCAAAGGCAAACAGAGAGGGATGGACGACTTCTTCCTCGGCGGACGAAGCCTGCCGTGGTGGGCGGTGTCCGGCTCGATCATGGCCACGCAAATCAGCGCGGTGACCATCATCGCGGTCCCGGGCGCGATCTTCCGGCCCGGGGGAAACCTGCTTTATCTCCAGGGCACCCTCATGGGCTTCGTGGTCGCGAAGCTCCTCATGGTCCTGCTCTTCGTGAAGCCCTACTACGAGCGCAAGATCTACAGCCCGTACGATTTCATCGAGAACCGCCTCGGCTCGAAAGCGGCGCAGCTATCGCGCGGACTGTTCCTCGTCAGCGCCATCCTCGGCCACGGTCTCCGGCTGCTTGCCGTCGCTCTGGTCCTGAGCGTGGTGGTCAACATGCCCATCGGCCAGTCGGTTCTCATCATCGGGCTCTTCGCCATCATCTGGACCCTGATGGGTGGGATCACGACGGTGATCTGGACCGACTTCATCCTGTTCGCCCTGATGCTGGCCGGCGCGGTCATTTCGCTCGTCACGATCTTCGGCGGTTTGCCGATCGGACTCACCCAGGCCGTCACGGAACTGGATCAAGCGGCGAAGTTGAAGTTGATCGATGTCTCGCTCGATCCGTCGAAGACCTGGACCTTGTGGACGGGTCTCTTCTGCTTCGCGATATTCGAATTGGCGCAGAATTCCGTGGATCAGGTGGTCACCCAGCGGATGATGTGTTGCCGCGATGCGAAGGAGGCACGCAAGGCGGTGCTTGGCTCACTCGGGATCGTGCTCTTCTCCCTGCTCATGGCGGCGGTCGGCCTGGGCTTGTGGCTCCACTACAAGCACTTCCCTCTCGACGCCGGAGCCGCCGCTTTCCTCGCCGGGAACAAGGACAGCGTCTATCCCTATTTCATCATCCATTCGCTGCCGGTCGGGGTGAGCGGACTGATCATCGCGGCGATCTTCGCCGCCGGTATTTCCACCCTCGATTCCGCCCTGGCCGCTCTATCCGAAACGACGGTCAACGGAATCTATCGCAAGCTGATCCGCCCCGGCGCCAGCGACCAGCAATGCTTGAGGATGTCGCGGATCTCGGTGGTCGCCTGGGGCGTCGCGCTCAGCCTCCTCGCCTACCTCGCGGGCAGCCTGTCGAAGGGCGGCGGCCTGCTGGTGCTGGCCTACAAGCTCCCCGTGCTCACCTATGGCCCCTTGCTCATGATGGCGCTTTTCGCACTCGCCCGCCGGGGTGGCTTTCCCATCCTGCTCGGTAGCGCACTCGCATCGATTGCGACCGCCGTGGTCATCCTCGTTCTCAACGCCCGCGGCCTGTCCAGAATCGACGAACTCTGGATTTATCCGGTCACCTGCCTCGTGTTCTTCCTTGTCGCATCGCTCGCGGGAGCGAAGAGAATCCCCGAAGAAAGCACCTCTTGAAAACGATCACCCACCCTTACGATTTCGTCGTCATCGGCGGCGGCCTGTCCGGTCTCTGCGCCGCGGTAACCGCCGCCCGCCAAGGCGTCCGCACCGCCCTTGTCCAGGACCGCCCGGTGCTCGGCGGCAATGCCAGCACTGAGATCCGCGTCCCGCCGGTCGGAGCCACGCAGTGCAACTTCGTGTTCTCGCGCGAGACCGGGCTGATCGAAGAACTCTTCCTCAACAACCTGCTGCGCAACCCGACCTGTTCGCCGGAAGGCTGGAACCTCGAGCTGGAATCACTCGCCCGCAACGAACCAAACCTCGAACTCTTCCTCAACTGCGCGGTTTGCAAGGTCGCGATGAATGATGCGGGCGACCGCGTCACCAGCATCACCGCCTATTGCTCCATGGAGGAGACATGGCATGAGTTCGTGGCCCCATATCTCGCCGACTGTTCGGGCGACGGGGTGGTGGGTTCCCTAGCCGGCGCTCCTTTCCGCATGGGAGTCGAGGCGCGCTCCGAATTCAACGAGCCGATGTGCCCGGACCAGCCGGCTCCCGACACGATGGGCATGAGCCTCCACATGCACGCGCGCGACGCCGGACGCCCGGTGCCCTTCACGCGGCCGCCGTGGGTCGATCTCGAACTCGGCCCCGACGACTTCGGCCCCTACCGTCCGGTGTGCGAACACTTCTTCCCCGACACCGGCGGCTTCTGGTGGCTCGAGTGGGGCGGCGCGCTCGATACCGTGCACGAGACGCGGAAGATCAAGGACGAGGTCCAGCGCATCACCCTCGCCGTGTGGGATTATCTCAAAAACCGCTCACCGCTTGCGGAGCGTCTGACGAACTACGAACTCGACTGGATGGGAGCGGTCCCGGGCAAGCGCGAGTCGCGCCGCTTCGAAGGCGACCACGTCCTGACGATGAACGAGATCGACGAGCAGGCGCACTTCGAGGACGCCGTCGCCTTCGGCGGCTGGGGCTTCGACCACCACCCGCCGGGCGGCTTCCACGACAAGGTCAACCCGAGCACCCACCAGTATCTGCGCGGCCCGCACAACATCCCGCTGCGCTCGCTCTATTCGCGCCGCATTTCAAACCTGTTCTTCGCCGGCCGCAACATCAGCGCCACCCACTACGCGCTGTCCAGCACCCGCGTGATGCTTACCTGCGCCCAACTCGGCGAGGCGGTCGGCACGGCGGCCAGCCACGCGGTGAAGACGAAGCTCGATCCGCGCGCTCTAACAGAAGGCCCCGCGGTCCGTGCGGTGCAAAGCGACCTGCTGCTCGCCGACCACCATATCCACGCGCTGGAAATGCAGGTCGCCCGCGACATCGCTCCGCAGGCCAAGGTCACCGCCTCCAGCATGTTCGCCGAAAACGATGCGACCGAGAGCTGGGGCATCGACCGCTTGTCCGACGACCGCCTGCTCCAGATGCCCGTGGCCAGCGAGCGGCTGGAAACCATCTCCCTCCGGGTCGATGCCGAGCGCGACACCGAACTCCACTACCGCTTCCACCAGGGTCCCGCTAACGGATCGACCTTTCCGGACGACCAACTCGCGGAAAGCAGCATCCGCATTTCAAAAGGGAGCGACCAATGGATCGAGCTACCGCTTCACGTCGGCATTTCCCGCCCCGGCTGGCATTTCCTGATCCTTGGAAAGAACCCGGACCTCGCCGTCCACATGACGGAAACGCCACTAGGCAAGAAGTGGTACTATCCCCGTCCGGAAGATCCGATCCGTCCGAATCCGTTCACCAAGTGGACCTCCCGTGCGCTGAGCATCGGCATGAAGCGCGCGGTGGATGCCGACGGCGCGGCGGTGCTGGCACCCGATTGGAACGATCACGCCCGCAGGTTCACCGCGCAGAGCGGTTTCCTCAACTTCGCCTACTGCTGCCGCACGCTGCCGGAGCAGGACCTTTACGCGCCGCAAAACGTCGTCAACGGCTGTCCCCGCCCGACCCGCTTGCCGAACCTCTGGGTCTCCGCGCCCACCGACTTCGCGAAACCCGAGTGGATCGACCTCGCGTGGGACGGGCCACAAGCCGTCACGGAAGTGCAGGTGCTGTTCGACTCCTCGCTTCACTTCCACTTCTCGCAGAGCTGGCAGGGTTACCCGATGAATGCCATCCCGTCCATCGTCCGCGACTACCGCCTCACCGCGGAGCACGCCGATGGCACCGCCACCGTCATCGCCGACATCCGCGGCAACCACCTCCGCAACCGCCGCCACGCCGCGGATCTCCGCGGCGTGGTCCGGCTGAGGCTCGAGGTGCTGGCCACCCACGGAATCGAGCGTACCCAGATTTACTCGGTGCGGGTTTTCTGATCCCAATCTCCAGAATCAGGAACAAACCCGTCATCCGCTGAGATGGGGACAGTGGATCTCTGATGACATGCGGATGAGGGCAATGTGGATCCACCTAAAGCTCATTGGTCGGCCATGACCGCTACTCCGTGCATCTTGGTAGTCCGACCCTCTTCCATCATCGATCTCATCATCTCCCCGGCCTGCCGATAGATCCTCCCCTTCGTCCCGCCAAGCTCGAAGGGGTCATGGTTTTACCGCCGGGGCTTCCAGCGCCTCAAGGGCTTCTACATGCCGGCGCACCGCCTCGGTCATCCCGCGTTCGCTGTAACCGCCTTCAAGCAATGAGACGATCCGCTCGTGGCCTTGCTCCCGGCAGAGGGCCCGGAGGATTCCCGTCAATTCGGCATACACATCGCTGGACCATTCAAGGCCACCGAGAGGATCATCCCGGTGGGCGTCGAAGCCGGCCGAAATGATGAGCAGCTGGGGTTTGAATTTCCGGAAAGCATCCGTCAAATCGGTGCGGAAAACCTTGAGTACCTCCTCGTCCCCGCTGCCGGCCGCCAGCGGCACGTTCAGGTTGAATCCTTTGCCCGCTCCCTCGCCGGTGATGTCCGGCGACCCGCTGGATCCCGGATAGAACGGGTACTGGTGGGTCGAAAAAAAGAACACGGTGGGATCGGCAAGAAAGACCGTCTGGGTGCCGTCCCCGTGATGCACGTCCCAATCGACGATCATCACCCGTTCGAGTTTGTGGTGCTTCCTCGCGTAACGCGCGGCGATGGCCGCATTGGAGAAAAAGCAGAAGCCCTTGGCCTTGTCGGGCATGGCGTGATGACCGGGCGGCCGCAGGGCGGCGAAGGCATTCTTCACCCGACCCTCCATCACCAGATCCACGGCGGTCAGGCTGCCGGCCACCGCCCCGACCGCCACCTCATAGGTGCGTTTGGAAATCGGGGTGTCGGAGCTTCCCTGCATCCGGGTCTCGCCCGCTTCACAGGCTTTCTTCAACTCCGCCACGTAGGCCGCATCATGCACGGATAAGATCCACGGCATCGGGTCCATCTTCTCACTTGGGGCCGTCCAAAGCAGCCGCCCGCCGACGGGATGTTGTTTGAGATGGGGAATCAACCAGCGCAAGCGCTCCGGATGTTCGGGAAAATCCGGACCGGTGTCGTGTTCGAGAAACAGGTCGTCATAAATGATGGCCGTGCGGAATTCCTTGGGCGCCCGGGCTGCTTCGCCGCTCTCCGCCCATGCCGGGAGGGAAGCGGAAAGAAGCGCGGCGAACACCACTGCCACCTCGAATCCCAAGTGAACGGCGACGCCCCGGGCGAATGTCAGGGGAATTTTCATGGCTTCAAGCTGAAGGGTCTGGCGCTCCTACTCCGTCACTCCGCGCGGCTCGCGGGTGTGCTTCACGCCGTGCTTGCGGCCGTTGTCGATCATCCACGCGACGTAGCGATAGCGCTCCATCAGCGGCAGTTTGCTCACACGGGCGATCTCGTCGCCGAAGGACTGGCGGATGTGGTCTTCACGGATCTGGCGGATGCGCTGCTGCTGATCGGCGGTCAGGGGCTGGATGGCGGGATTCATGGCAGGCTCGGAATGAGTATACGATAGTTCGCGGCCATGTCAGGCAACCATTCCGCGAGGGAAGGATGAATCAGGCCCAGCGTGAGTTGACGTGCCTCGGCGATCATCTCGGTGAATTCCGCTTCGCCAAGAGGCCTGAGCGGCAGATGTTCCTGAGCGCAGGCCAGTCGGATTTCATGTTGCCCCAGAAGAGTGAGTTGCTTCCCGGCCTCTGCCCTTCTCACCGCCGAGAGGTAGGGTCTCAGATGCTTTTCATAATACTTCAGCCTCGCTTCGGAGGTTCGTTGCCAAAAAATTCGCTCGGCTGAAAGTGCGGCAAAAAGTTGGCTTCTATCTCCGGCTGCGAGGCGAAGGGCAGGCCTCATCGCGATGATTTCAGCAGGAATCGGGCTCTCCAATCGGAGCTTCTGGATCAAGTCTGCGTCGAAAAGGTGCAGCCATCCACGCGGGTCGCCATGTTCGAGCAGCAAGACTCCCAAATCGTTGATGAATGGCCAGTCCTTCTCTCTCGCCGTGCGCTTCATATCCGCCACCACATGGGGATGGGCATAAGGTGGCGTCATCTCCTCCAACCACGAGGACCTCGCCCGCGGCGCGATGCCGAAGACATCGAGAAAAGCCTCCGTCCCCGGCCACTCGAAGTGGCTGGTCCATCCGCCTTTCAGCCAGCGGCCGTCCAGCGGCGGACTGATGTTGCCGCGATATTGGCAGGGGGAATCACCCAGCGGGCTTTCCGCAAGCAGCGCGATACGGCTCATTCCGCCACCTTCACGAAAGCGACGCCGTCGGCGATGACGTTCCCATCGGTCCCGCGGGTGGAAAGGGTGACCGTGTTCGTGCCGTCCGCCTTGAAGCGGAACGTCCCAACTCCGGTCGCGAAACCGTGCCGCGAGCCCTTCTTCATGTCCCACTCCATTTCCGCCTTGCCGTCGGCATGCACGACGGTGAGCGGCACGTTGCTCGCGCGGTCCTTGCCGGAGGGATAGAGCAGCGAAATCTGATAAGTTCCGTCTTCCGGAATGGGTAGCGTGAACGTGACTTCCGCCGGTTTGGCGGCGGTGCCGACGAGATAGTCGAAGCGGAAAAGCCCCCACATGCCGTTAACGGTTCTTGGCGTCCATTTGCCGCCGGTCGTCACGTGCTTCTTGTCGTCATGATGGATCACGCTGCCGGTGAGGCGGTTCGTGGCGAGGTCGATGCCGTGGGTCGCTTTGCCTTCCGGCCCGAGGTCCTTCTCGAAGGGCGGCACGATGCGGGTTTCGGAGTCGCGGTTGTTCTCGATGACCAGGTTCTGGTTCGCCCAGATCGGTTTGATCGCGCCGCCGACGACGTTGTAGATCCAGTTGTCGCGCACCGTGGTGTTGCTGGTGTCCCAGTCCAGGAAGATGCCGTTGCCGAGCTTGCGCTTGGGTTTGCCGTCGGGCTTCTGCTCGTAGCCCCAGGCGTCGTAGAGCCAGTTGTTGAGGATGAAATTCGGCGCGTTGAGGTGGTTCATCGTGGCGAAGTGGATGCAGGCGCCGTCGATGGTCGTCTGCATCGCGTTGTGGATGTGGTTGTATTCCACCACGCTGCCGCCTTGGTTGCGGAAGGCGAAGACGCCGTTGCGCGAGAGGTCGTTGAAGTAGTTGTGGGAGATCAGGTTGCCGGGCTCCATCGACATCGAGAAGGGCCGCGAGTCGAGGTGCACGCCGCCGCCGTAATAGCGGATCCTCCCGCAGTGCTCGACCGTGTTGCGGGTGACCTCGTTGAGGATCGGCGCGACCTTCGCCGCCGCTTCGCCGGGCGTGTAGATCTTCGTGTCGTCCATGTAGGAAAGCCGCGCGCCGGTCATCAGCACGCCGCCGCCGCCGGAGTGGCGGACGGTGTTGCGGTCGAACTTGTTGCCGCGGCTGTCGAGGTGCAGCCACAGCGCGTAACCCCCGATGTTCTCGAAGAGGCAGTTTCTAACAGAGCAATCGAGCGTGTTCTCGAACATGATCACCGTGTCGGTGTGCACCCGCGCCTCGATGTGGCCGAGGGTGAAGGACGTGTGGCGGAATTCGATGCCGTCGAAGTGGACGTTCCGGACATGGGTGCCGGCGTTCACGTCGCCCTGGACATTGACCAGGCGGTTGAGCACGGGAGCGTTAATGGCGAGCGTGTTCGGATCGACGCCGGCGGGCGGCATGTAGTGGAGGCGGCGGGCTTCCGCGTCGAAGAACCACTCGCCGGGCTGGTCGAGTTCCTCCTTCACGCCTTCGATCCAGAACCAGTTGCCCGGGATGATCTTCGCGTGCCGTTCGCTGTCGGCGATGTCGATGCGTCCGGCTTTGGTATCGACCTTGGTGACGGTGTTCCACTGGTTGAAGAACCTCCACTGGGGCACGATGTTGATCTGCGCGTCCTTGGCGCTTCCCCAACTCTCCTTGACCAGGGCGGGATCGATGATCGCATGGTCGAGGTCGCCGCCCGTCGCGTAGAGGAAGGGATTCTTCGCATCGGCGTTCGGGAAACGGGCGCGGGTGGCGCGCCTGCCGTCCACGAACAACTGCCTGAAGTTCCAGCGTTCCGGGCCGGTCCCCGTCAGATCGACCTGCCAAATGCCGCCCTCGCCCTTGCTCCACTTTTTGGGAATCCCGAGCCCGCCGTCCCAGACGACCTTGCCACCGGGCGCGGCTTTCCAGGTGACCGGGAATTTCTCCGTGCCGGAGTCCTCCGGCCGGAGTTCGAGCGTCCCGGCCATCGTGTAAGTGCCGGCGGCGAAGACGATCTCCACCGCTTCGGTGAGTCCTTTGGAAACGAGCGCCCTCACCTCGTCGCGTGCCGCTTGCGGAGTGGCCAGCGGGTTTTCGGCGCTGCCCGCGTTGGCATCGTTGCCCTGCGGGCTGACGTGGATCTCCGTTGCGGCGGGAAGATGCCCCGCGGCCATCAAGAGAATGGAGAGAGGCAGAAGAAGGGAATGAAGTCGCATGGTCGTGCGGGTTGCTTGGAATGGATCACAATCCCCGGGTTCTCGCAAATCGGGCATCAAATGCATCAGGCCGGCGGACAGCGGGTGAGACATCCGCAGGAAAGATCACCACGAAGAGCAATGGTGCTGTCGGCGCCGGCGGCGCAGCAGGCCCAGAAAACCGAGCGAACCGAGGAGCGCGGCGGCCGGTTCGGGAACGGCCAGGGTTCCCTCAATCCGGACCTTGCCTAGACCGACACCGCCGGCATCACCGAAATAGGAGTCCGCCTTGATGGCTAGGAAGCGCCCGGTGGTTCCCGTGAGATTGAAGCTTTGTCCGGCGTATGTATCATTGCCCGGAGCTTCGGAGAGCGCCTGGTTTGAGATGGCCAAGGTCCACGGATCCGAGCTTCCAAGGGCAAAGGCTGAAGCGTTGCTGAGGGCGTTCGTGGCATCGCTGACCTGGGAGACATTGATCGCAGTCCCCCCCACCGTGCCATCGTTGGTGTCCGCGGCCGTATCGCGGACATAGAGATCAAACTGGCTAATGCCACGATCCGTGTAGTCGTTCGCATCCGTGGGATCCCAGTTAAGGTTCCAGATCGTGATCGTGGTGAGATCGTAGGAAGCCCCGAGATCGACTACGACCCAGACACGGTTTTCGGAAATCTCCGCGTTGATCCCTGCGGCTCCACCTCCCGTCGTCTTGGCTGACGTGACCCATGAGATATTGTTGACGTTGCTCGCCTCTCCGGAGGGCGTCCCGTCGGTGTTGAACAGGAGCGTTTCACCGACGTTCATTCCCGTGGAATTCGACAGGTTGGAAGCAAGCCGGGAGGTGTTGAACGCATTCGACTGTTTCCATGCGACTGGGACGATGACGGCACCTTGGGCGGTTAGAAGAAACGTCGCACCGATGGCAGACAGCGTGAGCGTGAGGCGGTTTTTCATGGCTTGAAACGGGGTTTTTCAGGAGAGTCGGCGAGTGGCGACGATTCCGTGACAACCCACTAATTACCCCCTGGGCATGAAGCCTTCAATGCTCTCCCGCGCATATAAATTACGTATTTACGCCAAACGACCGCCTGCCGAGCAAGAGACTACATCGCCCGGCAAAGGTCGCTTGGTCTCCGAAACCACCCCTTGCAGCGCCGCCCGCATGTAGCCGAGGGCGAAGGCCATGCCCGCGTGCCACGGCGCGGCGCAGTTCATCTGCGGCGCGTGGTCGGGGATGATCACGCCTTGAAAGCCTGCCTGATGAAGGATCCGCACCACGTGCAGCATGTCGATGTCGCCGTCATCGACGAAGGTCTCCTTGTAGTAGGGCACCTTGTTCGTGATGTTGCGGAAATGGACATAGCCCAGCCGACCCTGGCGGGCGTAGCTTTCGGTGGCGGCGTAGAGGTCGCCCTCCGTCATCTCGCCCAGCGTGCCGATGCAGTATTCGAGGCGGTTGGCCGGACTCGGGTTCAGGTCGATCAGCCGCTGGTACATCCCAGGCTGATAGACCAGCCGCGGAGTGCCGCGAACCATGGGCATCGGCGGGTCGTCGGGGTGCGCCGCGAGGACCACGCCGCTCGCCTCGGCCACCGGCAGCACGGCATCGAGGAAGACCTTCACCCGGTCCCACAACTCGTCGTGCGTGCAGGCGGGAATCGTCCCCGGTCCCAGCGTGTCGCGCAGCCGCATGTTCCAGACCATGCCGTCCGGCACGGGGTCGTCCACCGGCCCGTCCATGCCCACCGCCTCGGCACCGCCGCGGGCAAAAGGTCCACGCACCCGCCCCGCCACGCCGGCCAGGCTGAAGTTGTAGCCGAGGCAACCGATCCCCGCGGCACCCATGCGGCGCACCAGCGTCTTCACGTTCTCCAGATGCTCGGCCCGGCGCGGTCCGGCGAGCAGCACGTCCGACCAGAAGGCCGGATCGATGTTTTCGATGGCGGCGATCCTGAGCCCGTGCTTCGTGGCGCGCGCCACGATATCCCGCAGCATTTCCTCGCTCCACAGCGCGTCCGGGTCCCCCGCCCTGCCCCAGCCAGCGAGGTCGCCGGTGGGCTGGTCCTTTGAGTTGTTAGAACCGCCTTGGTTGAAGTAATCGACGAGGTGGATCACCAATGCCGAGCAGCCGGCCTGCGCGGCGAAGGCGAAGTGTTCGTCGTCGAGCTGGTGGCGGTAGAGTCCGAGTCCGAGTTCCATGGGTCAGGCGTTGAAATAGACCGGCTCCATGATCGACCACGACTTCTCGCCTGGAAGTGGGAGTTGCATCGGGTCGCAGAGTTTCAGCCACTCGACGTGGCGCGGATGGGCATCGAGCCGGGCCATGTCGCCGGCGTGATCGGTGCCGCAGTATTCGTAGTAGGCGAACTCGTAGAGCTTCCCGTCCGGCAGACGGTGGAGGAAGATGTTGAAGTTGCGGATATTCGCTTCCCGCAGCAGATCGCGCACGCCGGGGCCATCGTGGACGCGGCGGTATTCCGCTTCCCGCTCGTCACGCAGGCCGATGACCATCCCGTAGCGCCGCAGCGGCGGCTCCAGCCCGTAGAAGCGCGCGCAGGCTCCGCCGAGAATGGCCGCTTGCTCGCTGGCGCTCAGCCGTGCCGCCCAGTCGCTGGTGGCCTGCATCGTCCGCTGGTAGCTCGCGGCGCAGGTGCAGACCGGCCAGTCGGAGCCGATCATCAGGCGCGAGGATCCGAAGGCATCGAGCACGACGTCGAGGTAGGGCTGGAACATCTCCGGCGTCCAGGTCGCCCAATCGGCCGTCGTGACCATTCCGGAGACCTTGCAGAAGACATTCGGCCGACGCGCCAACTCGCGGAGGTCCCTCGCCCACGACGCAAGTCCGCCGCCGGGGATGTCGGGCTTCGCGATGTGATCGACGACGAACTTCTGGTTGGGAAAGCGGTCCACCAGCCGCGTCGCGGGCTCGATGTGCGGCGGCTTCAAAAGCAGATCGTAGGTGAGTCCGTGCGGCTCCAGCAAGGCGATGCCGCGCAGGTGTTCGGGCGACACCGCGAACTCCGGATCGGGTCGGTCGTGGATCAGCAGGCGCAGGCCCTTGAGCTTCGGGTGTGTGGCGTATCGCTCGACCAAGGGCGCGGCATCGGGCGCGCAGAGGTCGACCCAGCCGACGACGCCCAAGATCCACGGCGTGCGGTCCGCCCGGTCTAACAGGAACTCCGTTTCCGCCACCATCTCGCGGGCCTGCACGGCGACGGTGCCGTCGAAGCCCATCTCCGCGAGCAGCGGCGCGAGGTCGCCCGGCAGGAAATCGCGGCGGAGCGCGCCATACTCGTCGCTCATCCAGACGTAGTCGGCGGCATGGTCGGTGTAGTTCCAGAAGTGCTGGTGGGAATCGATTTTCATTAGAACCAGTCGATGTGGGTGACGGGCTTGAGAATCTGCCGGACCTCTTCGGCCAGCAGGGGATCGTAGGCCTCCTCGGCCCAGGCGACGTTGCGCTTCACGGAATCCGCGCTCGCGCTGCTGAACATCGTGGTCGCAATTCCCGAATGCTGGCTGGAGAACTGGAGCGCGAGTTGCGAGATGCTCGTGCCCCGGGCAGCGCAGTATTCCGCGGCCCGCTTGAAAACCGCGCGTTGCTGCGCATTTGCCGGATGCCAGTCGGCCGGCCCGCGGTCGGTGAGAAGCCCGCTGCCGAAAGGCGAGGCGTTGATCAGGCCGATGCCCTTCTCCTTCGCCAGCGGCAGGAGTTCGAGCATCCGGGTATCGTGCAGGCTGTAGTGATTGTGGACCAGCCCCGCATCGACCGGCAGCGTGGTCAGGATGCGGTGCCAGAGGTCCATCGGATAGATCCCGAAGCTCACCGCGCCGATGCGGCCTTCCGCTTTCAATTCGGAGACTGCCTCGAAGCCTTCGCCGAGCGCCCATTCGGTGTGCCGCCGGTCTTCGTATTCGATGTCATGGATGTGGATGATGTCGAAGTAGTCGGTGCCGAGCCGAGCGGCGCTTTCGTCGATCGAGCGCCGGGTGCGTTCGCGGGAGTAGTCGAGCGTGTCGTCGCCGTACTTCTCCGGGTTGGTGTATTTGCCGATCTTGGTGGAGAGGAAATAGCGGTCGCGCGGGATGCCGCGGAGCGCCTTGCCGAGCACGGTCTCCGAGCGAGTGCCGCCGTAGGCCGGGGCGACGTCGAAGTAGTTGATCCCGAGGTCGAGCGCCGCGTGCACCGCGCGGATCGCGTCGGCTTCCTCCACCGCGTAGAAGACGCCGCCGAGCGACGACGCGCCGAAGCTGAGGATGGAAACCTGGAGGCCGGTGTTGCCAAGCGGGCGGGTTCTCATGATTCGATCTGGATCTTGATGACGCCTTCCTTCGCCACGGCCAGCGCCATTGCCTGCGGGGTTTCGTCGAAGGGAAAGGTGCGCGAAATGAGCGGCTCGACCTTTATTCGCTTGCTCGCGGCGAAGGTCAGGGCCGCCGGGAACACATGGGCGAAGCGGAAGGAGCCGGTGACGGTGAGTTCCTTCGACATGATGAGATTCGCCGGAAGCGGCACCTCGGGCGGCAGGGTGCCGACCTGCACGATGGTGCCGCCGCGGCGGACGATCTTGAGCGCGTGAATCAGCGCGTGGGGCGAACCTGCCGCCTCGAAGACCACGTCGAAGCCGCCGCTGGAGAGGTCGAACGCGTGTTGCTCCGCATCGGCATCGGCCGGATTCAGCGCCGCGTCCGCGCCTTGCTCCACGGCGAAGCGGCGCGGGAACTCCGCGGGATCACCGAGCACGACTTGCACCGCACCGAAGGCCCTCGCTGCGAGTGCGATCAACTGCCCGATCGCCCCGCCGCCCGCGACGAAGACGGAGGTGCCCGCCAGATTTCCGGCACGCCGCGTGGCATGGAGCGCGACCGACAAGGGCTCGAGCATCGCGGCCTCGCCCCAGGTCATCGCGTCCGGCATCCGGTGGCAGTTGCGCGCGGGCACGGCGACGAACTCCGCGAAACCGCCGTCGAGGTGCGGATCGCAGCTCGCCGAGCCGAAGTAGCGCATGTTCCCGCACAGGTTGTAGGGGCCGCTGCGGCAGTGGAGGCACTCGCCGCAGGGCTGAGAGGGATCGATCACGACGCGCTCGCCCATCGAGAATCCGGTCACACTTTCGCCGATTGCCACAACTTCCCCCGCAAATTCATGACCGAGCGCGAACGCCCGCTTCGGCACGAAATTTCCCACCCGGCCGTGGCTAAAATAATGCACGTCCGACCCGCAGATCCCGACCCTCCGCACTTGCACGAGAACTTGTCCGGCCTGTGCCCCCGGCGTCGGCAGTTCGCCGCGCCGGAGGTCTTCCTTGCCGTGGAGGATGAATGCACGCATGCGGCCGATGGTGGGGAGAACCCTGCATGAAGGGAAGTCCCGGGCTTTCGCTCAGTTCAGCGTGGCCTTGAAGCGGGCGAAGACCTTGGACGCCGGCGTGCCGGTGACCGTAGCGGTGACTTCCACCAGATCCGGAGTGCCCGGCGTGACCACGACCGGAGTCGCGAAGGTGACCGTCGTGCCTCCCGCCGGCACGCCGGATGCCTGCCAGGTTCCCAGGTCCGTGGACCATTCGTAGGACCCCGTGAGATCGGTGGCCGGCGTGGTGCTGCGGGTGTGGCGGAACACCAAGTTACTCCCGTTGCTGGAAACGTTGGTCAAGCCCGGGCTGAAGACCTCCGGGCTGGTGCCCAGCAGGTTCTCGACGGAGTTGGCAAGGCCGTCCTGGTCGAAGTCGTCCTCCGCAGCGGTGAGGCCGGCGACGGAGAATCCTGAGATCCAGCTCGCGAAAGTGGCACCGGGGGTTCCCGTCTGGTAGAGCGCCAGCCCGTCGATGGTGCCAGGGCTACCTCATTCTGGAGAGTCGAGTTTCATGAGGGTTTGGAGGGTCTTCTCGCAGAGGGCGGCGCGGATCCGCTTGCCACGCATGGTGTCCTTGATGGTTTGGTCGTGACGGAGAAGGTTGAG
>JBIPNO010000047.1:0-44587 GCA_044372775.1 Haloferula sp. | reverse complement strand
CGACAAGTTCCGGCACCGTGGCGCGGCGGGTGAGCGGCTTGAACACCCGGCGGTAGTCGTTGGCCATCGAGGTGAGGGACTCGCTCTCGGCCAGCTTGCGGGCCTGCACGTAGTCTTCCACCGCGGCGACCAGCGGAATTCCGAGTGAATCGAGCAATTCGACCGCCTTCTTGTAATTGTCGCGCTCGTGCGGCTTGAGGTCGGTCACATGCTGCATGCCGGACTGGATCCGCTGCGCCACGAAGAGCGCCTCCTTCTTCGCCTCGTCCAGTTGGTTGAAAACCTTCCGCAGCCGTTTGCCGTCCCGGTAGGAGCAGACCATGAAGCGGATGCGGCCCCTCGATTCCGAGCGATAGACCGGCACGCTGGCCGAGCCGAACTTCACGGTGGCAAGCGGACCGGGCTTGCGGGATTTGCCGGATTTGCGCCCTTTCGCGACTCTAACAGATTTTCCGTCCTCAGAACCCGCTGGATTTGTGGAGCTTGCAACTTCCGATCCCCCGTTTGTCACCATTTTGTCACCACCTGCCTTCATGCACAGGATTTGGTGTCAATTTCGGGCGACTTCCCGACGCGCAAACCATTGAAGGTAAGGCGATTGAGAGAAGTACGAGGACTGGGACTCGAACCCAGGACCAATTGGTTAAAAGCCAACTGCTCTACCGACTGAGCTATCCTCGCTTTCTTTCGGATTTCGCCGGCCAAGGCGGGTCTGCCGGCGGCCGGGGCGGCGATGGGTAGTGGCGGGGTCCGGATTTGGCAAGTTCATTTTCCTCGAAGGCCCAAGGCCAGCTCAAGGAAGCCGCGGAGATCGTTGCGCGGGCGCTCCAGCAGGTAGGGCTCGATCCCCGCCGCGCGGGCTCCCGCACCGTCGGCCGATGCGGAGTCCCCGGCGTGCAAAACTTCATCCGGCCGCATGTCCAGCCGCTCTAGCGCCTGCCGGAAGATCGACGGGTCCGGCTTGCGGCATCGGGCGTCGGCGGAGGTCAGGACGAATTCGAACTCCATGCCCCACCCGTCGAGGATCCGGTGCAGCCGGCGGTCGAAGTTCGAAACCACGGCCACCCGGAAGCCTTCGTGCCGGGCTTGGCCGAGGACCTCCCCGGCTTCGGGAAAGACCCGCCACGCCGAGGGCGACTCGTAATGGGCGAAGAGCGCTTCGAAGCAATCGTCCACCAGTTCCTCAGGCAGCGAACGCCCGGCAGCCCGGCCCAGCGTGAGGCCGACGACCTGCCGCCACCATGCCCGCTCGGCCCCGTCGCCTTCCGGATGCAGGCTCCAATCCGGCTCGCCGCTGGAGCCGAACGCATGGCCAAACGCCTGACGGATCACCGCCGCTTCCAGGTTCAGGCCGAATCCGGCCGCATGCCGGGCATAAACCGCCGCCACCGGTTCGGCGGGCTCGATCAAGGTCCCGGCGGCATCGAACAAAAGAGCGCGGATCACGGGAGAAAGATGCACTTCCCACACGCTCCGCCAAGGCCCGGCCTTGCAGCGGACCTTCCGGGACGGCAGGCTCGCTTTCCATGAAGCGACGGAACTGGATCACCCTGGCCCTGGCCGCCGGAGCCGCGCCCTCCTGCCGGAAAGAAACACCGCCCGTCGCCAAGGAGCCGGCGTGGCAGCCGCTCGACGATTCCTGGCAGCAGGTGATGGGCGGCGAACTCACCCGGCCGGAACCCGGCGTCCTCCGTCTCCAATGGGGCGAGGCCCTCAGCGCGATCCGCTGGACCGCGACCCAGCCGACCCCGCCGTTCGAGATCGAACTGCAAGCCCGCCGCCTCGACGGCTCCGACTTCTTCTGCGGCCTGACCTTTCCCGCACGGACCAGCGGCGAATGCCTCACCTGGATCGTCGGCGGCTGGGGCGGCGGCATGGTGGGCCTTTCGTCCATCGACGACCGCGACGCGTCCGACAACGAGACCACCAGCCACCACGCCTTCGAGAAGGACCGCTGGTATTCCCTGCGGCTGCGGCGGGCCGGCGAGCGGATCGAAGCGTGGATCGACGGCGAAGCGGTGGTCGACCTCGACACCACCGGCCGCAAGCTCTCGCTGCGCCCCGGACCGATCGACATCTGCGCCCCCTTCGGCCTCGCCACCTGGCAGAGCAGCGGCGAATTCAAGGGCCTGCGGTGGCGTCCGCTGTAGGGCCGGAGCGCTTCCGAGATTCGGCTTGCAACTCAAGGATTTCCGCCCTATTCCCCCGCCGATCAATCTTCCGACACGAAAGAGTGGGTCGAAAAACCCGCTCTTTTGCGTCTCTGGACATACGGAGCGCACCGCGCCGCACTGCCAGCCATGACCAACGACATCGTCGCACTCATCGATTACTACGAGAAGGAAAAGGGCATCGACCGTGACAAGGTCGTTGCCGCACTCGAGTACGCCTTCATTTCCGCCTATCGCAAAATGGTTCCCGGGGCTGACGCCATCGAGACCCTGCGCGCCGAGGTCAACACCAAGAAAGGCGAGACCCGGATCTTCGCCAGCCTCAAGGTGGTGCCCGACGAGGACTACGCGGACAAATTCAACGAGGTCCCCCTCAAGCTCGCCTCGCGCCGCAAAGCCGACGCCGCGCCGGAGGACCAGATGGAATTCGACGTCACTCCGAAGGACTTCGGCCGCATCGCCGTGCAAACCGCGAAGCAGACGATGATGCAGCGCCTCCGCCAGGCCGAGAAGGAGATGATCTACGAGGAGTTCAAGGACCGCGCCGGCGACATCGTCTCGGGCACCGTCCGCCGCTTCGACCGCAGCGACGTCCTGATCGACCTCGGCAAGTTCGAAGGCATCATGCCTTCCCGCGAACGGGTCCAGACCGAGGAATACAACATCGGCGACCGCATCCGTGCCTACGTCGTGGCCGTGGAAAACGAAGGCCGTGGCCCCGAAATCATCCTTTCCCGCAGCCATCCGAATTTCGTCCGTCGCCTGTTCGAGGCCGAGGTCAACGAGATCTCCGACCGCACCGTTGAAATCCGCGGGATCGCCCGCGAGGCCGGCTACCGGACCAAGGTCGCCGTCTGGAGCACCGACGACAAGGTCGACCCGGTCGGCGCTTGCGTCGGACTCCGCGGAGCCCGGGTGAAGAACATCGTCCGCGAACTCAACAACGAGAAGGTCGACATCATCCGCTGGAGCGAGGACCCCGAGGAATTCGTCCGCGAAGCCCTCAAGCCGGCCGTTCTCCGAACGATTTCGGTCGATGCCGAGAACCGCGTCCTCCACGTCACCGTGGAAGAGGAAGACCTCAGCAAGGCAATCGGCCGCCGCGGCCAGAACGCCCGCCTTTCCTCCCGCCTCATGGGCTGGGATGTCCAGGTCCGCAAGGACGAGAGCAAGCTGGAGCAGTTCGAGAAGAAGATCGCCGGTGCCGCCCACTCGATCGCCGAGCAACTCGGCCTCGACGACGATCTCGCCGACAAGCTGTTCCGCGCCGGTGGCATGAGCGTCGACCTTGTCGCCGACATGGATGTCGATTACATTTCCTCCAACCTCGAGGTGTCCGAAGAGCGTGCTCAGGACATCCTCGCCCTTGCGAAGGCCAACTCCGCCTCCGCCTGAAACTTCAAATCCCCGGGGCCGGCATCCGGCCTCGAACCGACGACACGACCCGCCTGATGGCCAAAGACAGCGACAGTACTCCTCCGAAACGCCAGGTCCTCGATTTGACGGCCAAGGCACCTTCGCGCCGCGAACGCCAACGCACCGCCGCGCAACCCGCACCGGAGGTTCCCGCTCCGCCCAGCGCCCTCGATGCCGCCAAGGCCAACGCCCTCGACATTTTCGACGACAGCGCCAAGAAAAAGCGCCCGTCCGTCAAGAAGACCAGCCAGTCCGGCAAGGCCGTGCTGCCCGTCATCTCCAAGCTCCTCGAAGAAGAAGAGCCGGCACCCGTGGTGGAGATCCCGGCCCCGCTTCCCGCGACTTCCGTTTCGCCGGTCGTCGCCGATGTGGTCGAAGCTCCTGCCGAAGAGGAGGACACCGGCAATTACATCAGCATCAAGCCGCCGATCATCGTCAGCGAACTCGCCGCGCGGATGGGCCTCAAGCCCTTCGTGCTGCTCGCCGACCTGATCAAGCTCCAGGTGTTCGTCGCCCCCAACCAGGCGATCGAGCCCGACATCGCGGCAAAGGTCTGTGAAGCGCACGGTTTCTTCTTCGAACGCGAGAAGCGCGAAAAGGGCGGCGGTGTCCACAAGGTCGAGGAAGTCGTCGTCGAACCGGAAGCGCCCCAGGACGAGCCCGAGGATGTCCTCCAGCTCCGCCCGCCGATCATCACGATCATGGGTCACGTCGACCACGGGAAGACCTCGCTGCTCGACTACATCCGCAAGTCTTCCATCACCAAGGGCGAGGCCGGCGGGATCACCCAGCACGTGGCCGCTTACAAGGTGGAGCACGAAGGCCGGCCGATCACTTTCATCGATACCCCGGGCCACGCGATCTTCTCCGACATGCGCGCCCGCGGCGCCGACATCACCGACATCGTGGTGCTGGTCGTGGCTGCCAACGACGGCATCATGCCGCAAACCTTGGAAGCCATCGAGCACGCCAAGAAGGCGCAGAAGACCATCATCGTCGCCATCAACAAGTGCGACCTCCCGGCCGCCAACGTGATGCGGGTGAAAACCCAGCTCGCCGAAAAGGGCCTCCAAACCGTGGACTTCGGCGGCGACGTCGAATTCGTGGAAATTTCCGCCCTCACCGGCGCCGGCATCCCCGATCTGCTCGAACTGCTCGCCCTCCAGGCGGAAGTGCTCGAGCTCAAGGCCAACCCGAAGGGCAACGCCCGCGCCGCGATCATCGAGGCCCGCGTCCAGCCCGGCCGCGGCGCCACCGCATCGGTGATCGTCGAGACCGGCACGCTCAAGGTCGGCACGCCGTTCATCTGCGGCCCTTTCGCCGGCAAGGTGAAGTCCCTGATCAACGACCGCGGCGAATCCGTCAAGGAAGCCAAGCCCGGCACCCCGGTCGAAGTCATCGGCTTCGAGGAGATGCCTCACGTCGGCGACGAACTGGTCGAAATGGACAACGTCCGCGCCGCCCAGAAGCTGGCTGACGAACGCCAGCTCGACCGCCGCAACGACCGCCTGAAGATGACCCAGAAGAGCCGGATGGAGGATCTTTTCTCCAACGTCATCGCGGGCACCGAAAAGGCCGTCCTCAAGCTCATCCTCAAGTGCGACGTGCAGGGCTCGGTCGAAGCGATCCGCAAGGCGATCGGCGACATCCAGTCCAACAAGGTCAACACCCAGATCATCATCGCGGCCGCCGGACCGATCACCGAAGGCGACATCCAGATGGCCAGCTCCGCCGACGCGGTGGTGCTCGGGTTCAACGTCAAGGTCGAGGCCAACGCCGTCAAGGCGGTCAAGTCCGAGGGCGTCCAGGTGAAGCTCTACTCGATCGTTTACGAACTGATCGACCAGGTCCGCGAGGCCATGCTCGGCCTGCTCGAGCCGCTGACCCGCGAGAACATCATCGGCCACGCCGAGGTGAAGATGATCTTCAAGCTCTCCAAGTCCAAGGGCCGCGCCGCCGGTTCCTACGTCAAGGACGGCAAGATCCACCGCAAGGCCCACGCCCGCGTCATGCGCGGCAACGTGCCGGTCTTCGACGGCAAGATGTCCACCCTCCGCCGCTTCCAGGACGAAGTGGAAGAGGTCAAGTCGGGCATGGAGTGCGGCATCCGCCTGGGCGAGTTCAACGAGTACCAGGAAGGCGACATCATCGAGTGCTACACCCTCGAGAAAATCCCGCAGGGCCTCTGAGCAGAAGTTCCAAGTAAGGAAGTTCCAAGTGCCAAGGAAAGGCACTTGGCTCTCATCTCTTCCTTGGCTCTTGGAACTTCTCCACTTGGAACTTGGAACTTCTTAACTTGGAACTTTTCCCATGTCTCACCGCATCAATCGGGTCAACGAGCTGCTGAAACGCGAGATCGGCACCGTGATCCAGAAGGATTACGAGTGGCACGGCGCGCTGGTCACCGTTAACGCGGTGGAGACCACCCAGGACATCAAGGAGGCCAAGGTCTGGATCGGCGTGCTCGGCGGACGGGTGGAACCCGTGCTCGAAAAGCTGAACCACGACCATGGCAGCATCCAGAAGAAGGTCTCCAAGCGCGTGGTCCTCAAGTCGACGCCCGTGCTTTCCTTCCGCCACGATGGATCCGCCGAGCGTGGCGTCGAGATCGTGAACCTGCTTGACGAGGTCGCGAAGCTGCCGCTGGCGAAGGACGAGGAAGCGTCCTGAGAGCCGTGACGCTTGACCGCGGTGATCCGCAGCGTTGACGCGGCTGTGGGCTGCCGCTTTGCTCCCGGACATGGGATTCAGCGGACTCTTCATGCTCGGCTATATCGTCACCTTGCCGATGCTCATCGCCCAATGGGTGGGAATCCTGGGCCTCCGGCACGCCGGCAGAGCCGGCGACTGGTGGACGATGGCGGCGGGAGTCGCCTGCAGCACCGTCGGGGTCATCGCCTCGGTCGCCGGCTTGTTTTTCATGAACTCCTTCTCATCCGGCAGCGGGGGACCCGGTTTCAGCAGCATCCTGTTGATCGCGGGCAGCGGGCTGCCCGCACTCGGATCGATCCTTTTTGGCATCGGCTTCGCGCTTCACGGTCTCAGAGCCGCGCGGATTGCCAACCGGGTCCAGGAACTGGAGCAACTGACCTCCGCGATGTCGGAAGAGATCACCCAGCTCCGCGAGAAGGCATCGCAGGCCCCCTGAAGTTCCTCGCCCTTGGTTCCGCTCGACTCCCCGGGTCGCTCATCGAGCCCGGCCCGGTCCCGTGCCTTGACAGGCGTTTTAAAAAAATTTAAGGAATATGAGCTGTTTCGAATCCCATACCTTAAACCGTGAAGAACTTTTACCTTCCCTCCGCCTTGGCGGGGTTGATGTTGCCCGCCCTCGCCGGTGAAGCGCCGAAGACCAACTCCTCCCAGCGGGTGGACGCCGGGCAACTGGCCTCGGAGCCCTTTTACTACACGGGTATCGTCTTTTCGGGCGATTCCCGGGGCAGTGGCTTCGTGGCGGAGCACGAACAGCTTTTCTTCACCGCCGCGCATGTCGTCTTCGGCGATACCGGCTGGAATCCTCCACCGACCTGGGTCGGCGGCTACAGCGACGAAGGTGCCCCGGGTGCGGAGCTCGAGATTCCCTCCCGCGGCTACTTCCGCTGGACCCAGTATGCCAACATCGTGGCCGAGGCCGGGCCCAACTCCCGCCGCGCCTTTTCCCGGGATGTCGCACTGGCCTGGGGACTGGAGCCCTTCGTCGAAGGCATTCCGGCGTCTCTGGATTTCAAAGGGGTCTCCAACTTGCAGCGTTCCAACATTTCGATGATCACCGGCTACCCGGCGGAACTCGACTACACCCAGGAATCCGGCGGCTACTTCCTCCACACCACGGCTCCCGACATCACCCCCTTCAAGCCGGCCGTCGGCCCCTACCTCTATGCCACCCACATCTCGACCGGCCCCGGCAACAGCGGCGGCCCGGTCTGGGTCCAGGATAACCTCGGCAACTGGAAGGCCGGCGGCGTGCTGGTCTCCGGCCGCCCTTCCGAAACCGGAGTTTACGCGATGTCGGCCGACATCAGGAGCTTCCTCCAGGCGGCAAATCCCGTCCTCTCCACTCCGCGCCGCTCCATGAAATTCGTCAAGGGCGTGGGAGCCAGCTCGACCCTGCTCGCGATGCCCAAGCCGAAGAAGATCCCCGATGGCAAGCAGAGCTGGACCCGGATCCCGCTCAGCGTGCTGAGCTTCCCCGACGAGGCCAAGGTCTCGAAAGTGACCCTCCACCTCGACATCTCCACCGCCCACCGCGGCGACCTGATCGTCGCCCTGCTCGGACCGGGCGGCGTGTTTTCGATGCTCCACAACGGTGAAGGTGCCGGGGAAAGCGATCTGCTTTTTGAAGACTACGACGTGAGCGGTGCCTTCTCGGGCGGCGAGCCCGACGGCCGCTGGACGCTGCTGGTCCAGGATCGCCTGAAGGGAGATCCGGCCGTGGTCAACCGCTTCGAACTCGAAATCGAAGCCGAGTGAGTTCCGCATGGCGACGCCTGCTGCTGCTGGGCGGCACGGTCCTCTGCGGCTGGGTCGCGTTCCGGGAGATCGGGACGGACCCGGCCACGGCTCCGGCAAAAACCGCGCCGACCGTCGCCGCCGCGTCCCCCCTTCCCCGCAGCCACCCGCGGCTTGCCGGGGAATGGCACGCGCTGATCGCCGCATGTGAAGCGGACCCCGATCCCGATGTCCTGAAACTGCGCTTGGCCGCGATCAAGGACCGCTGGCTCGAGGAAGATCCCCAGGTGCTCGCCGGGGTGATCGGGCAATTGCTGCGCGAGGGTGCCGACGCATCTACCGGCATCCCTTTCGAGACCGGACCCGGCGGCGCCCTCCGAGGTTGGCCGACGCTCCGGGTTTTCCTGTTGGACGTGCTCGCCGTCACCGACCCCGACCTTGCCGGAGCCATCGCGAGGGAGGTGTTGGCCACCACGACCTCCGCCGAGGAGTTCGCCGTCGCCCTCAAGCCGCTCCTGCTCGGCGGCCCGTGGCAGGCACCCGACGCGGAACTGGCCGGCCACTTTACCAAGCTGTTAGAGAACCCCGCCTGGCAGGACAAGGTCGGCCTCGCCGAAGCGCTCGACCTTTCCCGCGTCACCGCCACGCCGGCCACCACCGCCGTCGTGGCGCGCTGGGTCGATCGATCGCCCCGGGCGCTGGAGGCCGGGGAAATGGCGCTGCACGAAACCGCCGCGGCCGAGCCATCCCTGATCGTCGGCCTCGTGTCGGAAGACCCGCAGCTCTTTCAAGATCAGCCCGAGCTCCGTGCCGGCCTGCTCGCCCGTGCCGCCGTGTCCGATCCGGAACAGTCGGCCGTCCTCGAGACCTACCTGAAGGATCCGGCGGTCTCCATCGGCGAGAAGCAACAATTCCTCGGCCTCTTCCCCCTGCGGAGCGCGTCCACCGGCTACCGGCTCTATGGCAGCCCGCCTTCGCCTTACTCCGCCGATGCCGTACGAGCCGACGACCGCGCGGCGCTCGAGATCACCGGCCGCTGGCAGGCGGATCCCGCCTTGTCGGCACTGCATGCCGATCTGGCCGCCTTGCAAACGCGACTCGCAGCCTGGGTCAAACCGTCGGACGACTGAGCGGGCGGGATGGCGGCCATTGACGCGCCTTGCCCTGCGGGCTTGGATCGCCGAGTGGAAAGCCTCGCCTTCATCGACCTGCCGGACGGGCGCACCCTCGTCGGCTTCGGCCCGTTTCGTACGACGAATCTCGTACCAAGCTCCGGCGCCGCTTTCTACCGCAACGACTTCGGCCTTACCTCCGCCGAGCCGTGGTGGATCCCGGAGCGCTGGGAAACCGTACCCCGCGGGGAAGCCGGCCGCTTGCTCGGCGAGCGTGTGGACAAGCTTTCCTGCCACTGGGAGCCGCCCGACGCCTCGAATTTCGCCGCGGTCTTCCAGGAGATCAGCGCCGCGATCCGTGCCGGCTCCTTCGAGAAAACCGTCCCGGTGGTGGTCGAGCGCGGTGTGCTCGAATCCCCGCCGGGCCACGGTTTGCTGGCCATCGCCGCCGACTGCCCCGAGCCCCTGTTAGGCTACGGCTTCTCCGACGGCACCCGCGGCTTCGCCGGGGCCTCGCCGGAGCGTTTGCTGTCGGTCTCCGGCGGCGTGCTGCGGACCATGGCGCTGGCCGGCACCGCCCGCACCGAGGAGCGCGACGTGCTGGCGGTCGACGAGAAGGAAATCCGCGAGCACGAATACGTCGCCCAATCCCTGGTCTCCAAACTCGGCGACCTCGGCCGGGTCCGCCGCGGCCCGCGGGAGATCATGGAACTCGGCTCGATCGTTCATTTCCACACGCCCTTCGAGGTCGAGCTGGACGGCAACGAAAGCCCCGACTCGCTGGTCCGGCGGCTGCATCCGACGCCCGCACTCGGCCCGCTGCCGCGCACACCGGAGACGCTGGAACAGCTCATCGTCTGGCGCCGCCGGCTCGGCACGCCGGATGGCTTCGGAGCGCCGTTCGGGGCGATCCTCGACGGCGAATTCCACGCGCTTGTCGCGATCCGCGGCGTCTGGTGGAACGAGCGCGAACTCCTGCTGCCGGCCGGCTGCGGGGTGATCGAAGCCAGCCGACTGGTCAATGAATGGCGGGAACTCCGGCTGAAGCGGGAGGCGGTGAAGGCACGCTTCGGCTTTTGATCAATCGCCGAACAAGTTTCCCAGCCCGCCAATCGCCGAGCCCTGTTCCCGGCCGCTGGCATACATGCCGGTGATCCGCTGGGCCAGCCGCGCGAAGGGCATGCTCTGCAGCCAGACGGTGCCGTGGCCTTCCAGGGTCGCCAGGAACAGGCCCTCGCCGCCGAAGACCATCGACTTGAGATTTCCGGCGCGCTGGATGTCGTAGTTGATGCCTTTCGTGAATGCCACCAGGCAGCCGGTGTCGACGAACAGCTTCTCCCCCTTGAGCTCCTTGCGGATCACCGTGCCGCCGGCATGGATGAAGGCCATCCCGTCGCCGTTGAGCCGCTGGAGGATGAAGCCCTCGCCACCGAACAGGCCGGCCCCGAGCTTCTTGTTGAAAGCGATGCCCACCTGGGTGCCCATCGCCGCGCAGAGGAACGCGTCCTTCTGACACAGCAGCTCGCCGCCGAGCTGCGCGAGATCCACCGGCAGCACCGTGCCGGGATAGGGTGCCGCGAAGGCCACCCGCTTCTTGCCGGTGCCGCGGTTGGTGAAGTGGGTCATGAACAGCGACTCGCCTGTTAGAGCGCGTTTGCCGACGGCCATCAGCTTGCCCATGAAGCCCTCGTTCGGCGTCGAGCCATCGCCCATCTTCGTTTCGAACGCGATGCCGCTCTCCATGTAGTTCATCGCTCCCGCTTCGGCGATGACGGTCTCGCCCGGGTCCAGCTCGATCTCCACCATCTGGATCGACTCGCCGATGATCTCGTAGTCGACCTCGTGCGAGCGCTTGCCCAGCGGTGGCGGTCCGCCGGTCGGCAAGGCGGGCGGCAGGCCGGGCCCCTTGAACAGGTCCGGCAAGGCCTTGCCCGCGGGTTCCCACCCGGCCATGCCCTGAGTCCAGACCAGCGTCTGGGGCGTCAAGGTGCCGGCGTCGGCCAGTTCGGTGAGATTCTCTTCCGGAGTGGTCGCCGTGGAACCGGAAGCGCTGTGGTAGTGCCAGGTGGTGTTCATGGTCTTTCGTTCGTTTCGACGTTTCGTTGGGTGAAATTCTAAGGGCCGCGCTCAGGCAAGCTGCGTCTCGGCCAGAAGCCGGTAGGTCCCGCGCAGCGCCATCAGCTCGTCGTGCGTGCCGCTTTCCACGACCTTGCCGTGGTTCAGCACCAGGATGGTATCGGCATGGCGGACGGTGGACAGCCGGTGCGCGATCACCAGGCTGGTGCGGCCCGCCATCAGGCGCTCGAGCGCCTCGTTGACCAGCCGCTCGCTCTCGGTGTCGAGCGCGCTGGTGGCCTCGTCCAACAAAAGGATCCGCGGGTCGGCGAGCACCGCCCGGGCGATCGCGATCCGCTGCTTCTGCCCGCCGGAAAGTTTCACCCCGCGCGGCCCGACCAGGGTCGCGTAGCCTTCCGGCTGGGCGGTGATGAACTCGTGCGCGTTGGCCAGTTTCGCCGCGGCCTCGATCTCCGCGGCGGTCGCCCCCGGGCGGCCGTATTCGATGTTCTCCAGGATCGATCCGCCGAACAGCATGACCTCCTGCGGCACCACCGCGATCTGCTTGCGCAGCGAGGCGAGCTGGAGCCCGGCAGCGTCGTCACCATCGAACAGCACGCTGCCGCTTTCCGGCCGGTGGAAGCCGAGGATCAGCGAGAAGACCGTGGACTTGCCAGCCCCGGAAGGACCCACCAGCGCGATGCGCTTGCCAGCCTCCGCCCGGAACGACAAGGCCTCGAGCACCGGTGCCTCGGGCCGCGAGGGATAGCGGAAGGACACATTGTCGAAGGCAAGATCACCCGCCAGCTTGCCCGCGGCGCGGGTGCCGTCGGCTTCCGGCTTCTCGGCCATCAGCTCGCGCAGGCGCTCCGTCGCGCCAGACATCGCCTGCACCTGCGACACGATCTCCGGCATCGAGCCGAGCGAGGCCCCCACGAACACGCTGAACAGCACGAAGGCCATGAAGTTGGTCTGCGAGATCTCGCCGCTGGCCAGCATGTGCGAGCCGAACCACGCGACGCCGGCGATGGTGCCGAACATCGCGAAGATGATGAACGAAAGGAAGGCCGCCCGGGCCCGCGCGCCTTTCAACGTGACGTCGAAAAAGCGGTCGAGCGCCCGGTCGTAGCGGGACAGCTCGAAGGACTCGTTGGAGAAGGATTTCACGTCGGCGATTCCCTGCACGCTCTCTTCCATCACCATCCCCGACTCGGCCAGCGCCTCCTGGGCATCCCGCGAGTGCTTGCGGACCTTCCGGCCGGACATGGCGATCGACAGCACCACCACCGGGATGCTCGCCAGCATCACCAGCGAGAGTTTCCACGAAAAGAAGAACACGGCGATCAGGCTGCCGACCAGCACCACGCTGTGTCGCGCCGCCTGGGGCAGCGTGTTGAGCAGGGTCTCGCGCACCGTGCCGAGGTCGGCCGAGACGCGGTTGCTGACGGAGCCCGAGCGCTGGTCCTGGAAGAAGGGCACCGGGAGCTTCATCAGGTGGCGGAACAGGTCGCGCCGCAGGTCGTTGAGCGCCGCCTCGCCGGAGCGGGTGAAGCCCTTCACCCGCCAGTAGGCGATGAAGGCCTGGACCGCCAGCACGCCCAGCAGCCAGAGGATCTTCTGGTCGGCCCGCGCCTTGGTCGCGGCGGCGTCCACCCCGCTCCGCAGCGAGTCCGCCGGATCACCGATCAGGTCTTTCAGGAACAAGGGGAAGGCCAGGGAAAGCCCGGCGGTCACGAAAAGCGCGATGACCGAGGGAATGAAAATCTTCCGGTGCGGCTTCAAGTAAGACAGCACCCAGCCGAGTCCGCCCTTGATGTCGCGCTTCTTGTCCGCCTCGCCGTTCCGCATGGCCCGGATGGGAGACGATGCAGCCCTGAGCGTCAACCATCCAAGCCCGCATCGGTCATTCGCCGGTGCAACAGGCGCGCCCTGCCATCGCCCTGGCCCAGCCATCGGCACCGATCACCGCCTCCAGCGACGATGCCGCGGCGACCTCGTGGGCATGCATCGTGTCGCCGACCACCCGCCAGATGTCGGGAAAGCGGATCCGTCCCGCAATGAAGGCGTCCACCGCGACCTCGTTGGCCGCATTGAAAACCGCCGGCAGCGTCCCGCCGGTGAGACCGGCCTCGCGCGCCAGCCCCAGCGCCGGGAAATCGGCGTCGCGCGGCGCTTCGAATTCCAGCTTCGCGAGCTTGGCGAAATCCAGCGCCTTCAATCCGCCCGCCAGCCGCTCCGGCCAGGTCAGCGCGTATTGGATGGGGAAACACATGTCCGTCCGGCTGAGCTGGGCGAGCACCGAGCCGTCGATGAACTCGACCATCGAGTGCACGATGCTCTGCGGATGCACCACGACCTCGATCCGCTCCATGCCGATGCCGAACAACCAGCGCGCCTCGATCATCTCCAGCCCCTTGTTGAACAGCGTGGCGGAGTCGATGGTGATCTTGCGCCCCATCTCCCAGGTCGGATGCTTCAGCGCCTGCGCCAGCGTCACCTCCGCGAGCTGCTCCGCCGGCCAGGTCCGGAAAGGCCCGCCGGATGCTGTTAGAATGAGCCGCGAGACCTCCTTCTCGCCGCCGCGGTGGCCGTCGAGGCACTGGAAGATCGCGTTGTGCTCGCTGTCCACCGGCAGCAGCGTCACGCCCTTGCGCGCCGCCGCCGCGGTGACGATCTCGCCGGCCATCACCAGGATCTCTTTCGACGCGACGGCCAGGTCCTTGCCCGCCTCGATCGCCGCCAGCGCGGGCTGCAAACCCGCCGTGCCGACGATCGCCACCAGCACCGTGTCCGCGCCCTCGAGCGCCGCCAGCTCGGCCAGACCTTCCGGCCCGGAAAGGATCGTGACATCGTCGGGAATCAAAGCCCGCAGTTCGGAAGTACGAGAGGCATCGTAGAGCGCCACGTGCTTCACCCCGGTCTCACGGACCTGCGCCGCCAGCGCCTCCACGCTGCCGTTCGCCGCGAGCCCGACCAACTCGATCCGCTCCGGCAGCAGCCGCGCCACTTCGAGCGTCGAGCGCCCGATCGATCCGGTGGACCCGAGCAGCACCACTTTTTTCCGCGTCCGCTCAGTCATCAGGGCATCGTCCATTGGAGATAGAAGTAAACCACCGGCGCGGTGAAGCAGAGGCTGTCGATCAGGTCGAGCGAGCCACCGATGCCCGGCAGCATGTTGCCGGAATCCTTCGCGCCGAGGCTCCGCTTGACCACGCTCTCGGCCAGATCGCCGACCACCGCGAGCAGGGCCATCACCACCGACAGCACGATCACCTGCGGCCACCCGCCGAGCACGTGCAACCCTGTCGCGAAGCCGGCCACATCGTCATGACCCAGCGCATAAAGCCCGCAACCGGCGAGCAGCGCGAAGAAGATGGCACCGCCGAATCCTTCCCAAGTCTTTCCCGGACTGACATGCGGGATCATCTTGTGACGGCCGATCATCGAGCCGGTGATGTAGGCACCCATGTCGGTGAACTTGGTCACCGCGATCATCCACAGCAGGACCATCGCCCCCGGCACCTCACCCTCGCCCGGCACGGTGAAGACCAGCCGCGCGGCGAAGTTGAAAAGGAAGGCGATGTAAACGAAGCCGAGCACATTCGCCGCCACGGCTTGGATCGGTTCCAGGCCGCGGATCGGATGGCGGAGTTGCAACGTGAAGGCACCCGCGATGGCGACGAAGATCGCCGCACCGTCGAACCAAGCAGGACCTCCGGCAAAGGGATTGATAACCGCAGTCGTGGCATGGCCATGAGGCCCGATCATTGCAAGTTCCCCCGCCCCGGGCGCGCCTAACAGCATCCAATAAAGAGCCAGCGAATACCCCACCGCAAGCAGCATCCCGAAGCGCGGGAAGCACTTCACGCCGGCTCCTTTCAGCATCCGGAAATACTCCAGCGTCGCGATGACCGTCAGCGCAGCGACCAGTCCGACATAAGCCCAGCCCCAGCGGCTGATGAAGACCGCCGCGACGAATCCCCACAAGCCGAGCGTGCTCGCGCTGCGGCGCAGAAATGTCGTTCGTTTTGAAGTGTCGGGCGCGGGGCTGGCCATCCGCGCGAATCCAAGACGGCGGAAGGTCGGGAGGCAATTTCATTCCGCCGCGCAACCTTGCGAAGGGCATCGGGTTCCTCCCCACATCAACGGATGGCCACCCGTCGGAACCTGAAACCAACCAAAACAACCGAAATCATGAAGACCAGAATCACCTGCATCGCCCTCGCTCTCGCGGGCATCGTCACCGCCTCCGCCCAGGAAGGCCCCGCCGAAGGACAACGCCGTGGCCCGGGCGGTGCCGGCGGCCGCCAGGTCCCGCCCGCCGTGCTCAAGGAGTTCGACAAGGACGGCGACGGCAAGCTCAACGACGAGGAAGCCAAGGCCGCGCGCACCGCCATGCAGGCCAAGCGCGAGGAAGCCCAGAAGAAGATGCTCGCCGAGTTCGACACCGACAAGGACGGCAAGCTCAACGAGGAAGAGCGCAAGGCCATGCGCACCGCCATGGAAGCCAAGCGCAAGGCGCTCGTTGAAAAATACGACGCCGACAAGGACGGCAAGCTCAGCCCCGAGGAGATCAAGACCGCCCGCGACGCCGGCGAGGAACTCCCGATGCTCGGCGGACCTGGCGGCCCCGGCGCTCGCCGCGGCCCGGGTGCCCCCGGTGGTGACGGTCGCCCGCCCCGCGGCGAGCGCCCCGCCCGCCCGGCTCCTCCTGCCGGCGAATGATCCCGCGACCGGCTTCCCCGGTCTCCAAGAACCCGGAGCGCGCTCACCCGCCTCCGGGTTTTTCGCGTTCACGCGGCGAGACCGGCCCCGCCGAGCGCCCCCCCCCCACGCCATCGCGTAATGGCAGAAAGAGGCAAACCATCGGATAACCCATACAGCCAACGCAGCTTGGTTGTTAAGTTCTGCTTCACACCTCCCTCACCCCATGACGCACGACGCCACCACCCCCTCCGAGCTCGACCTGATCGCCGCCCTCTTTCCCGCCTTCGACTTCGAAGGCCTGATCGCCCGCGGCGCCGCCGGCCCGGTTTACAAGGCCCGCCAGCGCTCGCTCGACCGCGACGTCGCGATCCGCCTCGTGCCGCGTGAAACCTCGGCCGATCCGGTCTTCCGCCGTTCCTTCCAGGCCATGGCGAAGTCGATGGCCAACCTCGCCCACCCCGGCGTCATCCGCGTTTACGATTCCGGCGAACTGGAGGGTCAGCTCTTCATGGTCATGGAATTCGTTCCGGGCAAATCCCTCCGCCATTCCGCCCGCGGCAAGGCCGTCGAGCCCCGCCAGGCGACGCAGATCGTCCTCGATCTCTGCCAAGGCCTCGCCCATGCCCACGGAAAGGGGATCGCCCACGGCGCGCTCCATCCCGCCAACGTCCTCCTCACCCAGAAGTGCGAACCGAAGATCGGCAACTTCGGCCTGATCTCCGGCAGCGGCCCGCAGGAAACCCCTGCCGCCTGCCACGCCCCGACCCCTCAGGCGGATGTCCACGCCATCGGCCTGATCCTTCTCGAACTCCTCACGGGCACCCCCGCCGGAACCGCGGGCGGGCCACCGGTCGCGATTCCCGACGCCAGGCTGGCCGCGATCTGCCAGAAGGCCCTGCACCCCGATCCCGCGCAGCGCTTCCCCGATGCCGCCGCTTTCGCCGACGCCCTCGGCCAATGGTCCGCCCCGCGTGCCGCTCTCCAAACCCCGCTTCATCGCCCGACCGCGGCCTATCGCCCGATGGCTCCGGCCACCACCAAGGCCCCCGCCGTCGCCTACCCGGGCGCCCGTCCCGGCCGCGGAATACTGGTCCACGCGACCATCATCGCCGCCCTCCTCCTCGCCATCCACGGCGTCTGGGGTGCCTATCAGGCGAAGCAGGAAAGCCTCGCCCGCCTCCGCAGCATGGAGGAGTCCAAGCCGCGGATCATCATCGTCAACGCCCAGCCCGGCAAGGAAACGCGCGGGAAGATCGATTCCTCGCTGGTCCAGTTGAAGCCTTGATCCGGAGTCAAAGGTCCAGCTCCACCGACTTCAGCGCGATGTAGAGCGAGTTCGAGCGCTCCAGCCGCGGCTGCAGCGCCGCTTTTTCCGAGGCGAGCCGGCGGCGGACTTCGAGCAGGCTGCTGGAATAGTCGCGAAACAGCAGGCGGATCGCCTCGCCATGGTCCGCCTTGAGCCCGTCGGCAAAGGTCGCGCCCCCGGCCAGCAGGCGGTCGCGATAGCCCTCGGCAATCCTTCCGCGGGTGATCCAGGCGGTCACCGCCGCGAACACGAACACCGCCAGCGCCGCGCCTAACAACAGCACCGCCGGCTGTTGCAGCGAAAGCACGCCACAGGTGCCGGCGGCGATCGCCAGCATCAGACCGATCGCCGTGAAGCCTTTCAGCGAAGCGCTGCGCCGGCGCATCAGCGGGTCCAGCACGCCGCGCACACGAAGGCCGGTCAGCGCCTGCGGCACCGCTTTTTCGAGCCGCGCGACGAAGCGCCCGATCACTTCCTCCCGCGCCTCGCCCGCCACCGTGCAAAGCCCGGCCTCAAAGGCCATGCGCTCCTTGACCCGCGGCCGGACGCTTTCCCAATGATCCGAGCAGGCGTCCACCAGCCGCCCCGCGTCGTCGCGGCCGAAAGCGGTGGCCACCTCCTGCATCCGCGCCGCGAAGGTCGTCTCGATCTCCGCCGCGGAGCCATCGCCAGTGAAAAGCCGCGCCAGCGATCGCCACCAGCCGAGCCGCGAACGGAGCTGGCCGACCACCGCATCCACCTCCCCGCGATAGAGCTCCAGCGCCGCGCCCAGGGCCTTCGGCGCGGCTTCCAGCGAGCGGTCGCGGAGGCCTTCCATCTCGCGCTCGATGCCGGAAAGAAACCACGCGTCGTCCTCCATCCCACGGCGCTGGACGTCGAACAGCGACTCCAGCCGCCGCAGCGTCCGGGCGGCGTGATGCCAGGCATCGTGGAGCAGTTGGCGGCGCTCCATCGACTCGCAGATCCGCTCCGAAATGAAATGCTCGAAGTCCGAAAAGCGGCTGGCTTGCCACTGTTCCGGATTCACCGGATCCGACTGCTTGGCTTCGAAGGCATGGCGGGCGGCGACCGGAAAAATCGGCAGCACGTGACCGACCCGCTTGACCGACAGGTCCCGCATGTGGCCGAGGATGATCGGGATGTCCTGCGGCTGCTTGAGATCGATCCGCTGCACCACCAGCGCCATCCGTGCCAGCGCTTCCGGCGACAGCCGCGACACCGCGTCCCAGGTCGCCGCGGTCCACGGGTTCTCCGCGGTGAACGTCACCAGCACGATGTCGGCGTGCTCGAGGAACGGCTCCAGGATCCCGGCGTGGCCGGCGTTCTTGGCATTGGTGCCCGGGCTATCGAGCAGGTCGAAATTCCGCAGGTAGTCGAGCGGCCGCCGGCACTCGGCGAGCAGCGGCTCCACCGGGTGATCCGCCTCTTCGCCATAGCGGTAAAGGCGCACCTCCGCGGTCAGCGGGACCGGTCCGGCGGGGCAGAGTTCCGCCCCGACGAGGGCGTTGATCAGCGAGGACTTGCCCGCATTCACCTCCCCCAGCACCGCGACCAGCACCGGCTGGCCGAGCACCGGCGGCGGATGGTCCGGCTCGGCTTCGAGACCGACCTCCCCGGCGAGCCCGCCGATCCAGCTCAGCAGCTCCGACAAGCGGTCGCGAACCGCGAAGTAGCGTTCGCCGGGCATCGTGGCTTCAAGCACCGGGCGCGCTTCACTGGCCGGACACGACCTGTCCTTGGCTGCCCATGGCGAGAAGCTGGGACACGGTCACGAACTTGAATCCCTTGCGCAGCAGACCGTCGAGCGTGGCCGGCATGGCGTCGACCGTGCTGGCGTGCAGGTCGTGGGCCAGCACGATGGCGCCCGGCGTGGTGTTGCTGAGAATGCGGGAGGTCACCACCGAGGCCCCGGGGCGCTTCCAGTCGAGGGGATCGACCGACCACATGATGGTCGGGTAGTCGAGCTCGCGGTGGATCCAGTCGCGCTGGCGCTGGAGCAGCGCGCCATACGGCGGGCGCAGGGTCCGCGGCTTGACCCCGGCGGCGCGGGCCACCGCATCGCGGCACTTGATGAGTTCGTCGCGCACCGTCGAGTCGCCCAGCTTGCTGAGGATCGGGTGATTGTAGGTGTGGTTGCCGATTTCGTGGCCTTCCGACACCGTGCGGCGCAGGACGTTCGGGTAGAGATCGACGTTGCGGCCGATGACGTAGAAGGTCGCCTTGACGTTCCGCTCGCGCAGCATGTCGAGCAGCCGCGGCGTGTTCTTCGGGTGCGGGCCGTCGTCGAAGGTGATGGCGATGTAGGGCTGGGAAACCGCCACTCGGGAAAAGGTGATGCCGGAACTCGCGCCGCCGGCCGGCAGGTTCATGTCCGGATTGCGCGGCACCGGACCCTGGACTTTCGGCGTCCGGTAGGTGGTGTTCGCCGTCGTCCGCGCCGGGGCGGAAGCCGGATCGACCGGCGGGACGGCCGCCGCCGGGCCGTCGGGCTTGGCCGAGGAAATCATCGAGCAACTGCTCCCCAGCGACGCGCTCAGCGCGATGAAGCCCCGTCGTGACAACTTCGGCAGTGCCGGCTCCCCCGTTTTCGATGAAGTGAGGATTTGGAAACCGAAGGTCTGGAGAGGGTTCTTCATGGGAACGATGGGGTGGGAAACGAAAAGTTTGCGGAGATTACCGGCCGCCTTGCCGATGTCACGCCTGCATTTCCAACAACTTGATCACAAGAAGCGCCGAAGCATCGGCTCCAGCCTCGCCGCGCTTTCCGTCGGCCAGAGCGCCCGCGGCGTCATGATCGCCCCGTCCAGCGAGCGGTGCTCCGGCCACTCCACCTCCTCCGGAATCATCGGCACCGCCCGCCCGATGATCCGTTTGGCCGCCGCCACGTTCGCGCTCAGGTGGCCCATCACCGCCTCCGCCGTCACCGGCTCTTCCTCGATCTTCCAGCAGTCGTAGTCGGTGATCATCGCCAGCGTCGCCAGCGCGATCTCCGCCTCCCGCGCCAGCTTGGCCTCGGGCAGGTTGGTCATGCCGATCACGTCGAAGCCCATCTTCCGGTTGGTCTCGCTTTCGGCCCGCGTCGAGAACGCCGGGCCGTCCATGTTGACATAAGTGCCACCGTCGTGAACCCGCACCTCCTCCGGCTCCGCCGCGGCTTTCAAAATGCCCCGCATCCCGGCGCTGACCGGATCGCCGAAGGACACGTGGCCGACGATCCCGCCACCGAAAAACGTGTGGTGCTCCCGCCGGCTGGTCCGGTCGAAATACTGGTCCGGCAGCACGATGTCCCGCGGCCGGTATTCCTCTTTCAGGCTGCCCACCGCCGTGACGCAGATCAAATAGCGGACGCCGACATCACGCAGCGCCCACAGGTTCGCCCGGTGATTGATCTCCGTCGGCAGCAAACGATGCCCGCGTCCGTGGCGCGGCAGGAACCAGACCTCGCGCCCGCCGAGCATGCCGCCCACCAGCGCGTCCGACGGATCGCCGAAGGGCGTCGCGATCACCCGCTCCGCCGACTTCTCGAAGCCGTCGATTTCATAAAGTCCGCTGCCCCCGATGATGCCGATCGCCGCTGCCATGCGGGGGGTCTAGTCGGCCCGCCCGGATCCGTCGAGCGTCCGCGCGGATTCACTGGAAATTCACGAATCACGTGAAGTTTCCTCAAGCCCCCTCCGTTATACCCGCCAGCGCTTCCACGCGCTGCCATGACCCACCATCCCGCTCCCGAGCGTCACCTCCCCGGCCGGCTGCAAGCACTGGTCTTCCACCTGAAAACCCGCGTGCTCCAGCTTCGCCGCGGACTCCGGGAATTCCCCACGCGCCCGCCGCGCCATCCCGCCGCCACCCGGCAAGCCGATGCCCCGGTGATCGCCGAAGTCCGCGCCCCGCTGTGGCGCGATCTCTCGCCCGAGGAATTCCCGCTCACCGCCGGCAAGGTCGAGAACCTCCGCCAGGCCGCCCGCGCTTTCCACGGCGTGGAAATTCCCGCCGGCAGCGTGTTCAGCTTCTGGCGCCAGCTCGGCCGCACCACGAAGTCGAAAGGCTTCACCGCCGGCCGCGAACTGCGCGAAGGCTGCCTGGTCCCGGCCGTCGGCGGCGGGCTCTGCCAGCTCAGCGGGTTGCTCTATCAGGCGGCCTTGAAAGCGGGCTTGGAAGTCGTCGAGCGCCACGCCCACTCGCGCGTCCTGCCCGGCTCCGCCGCCGAGCAGAACCTCGACGCCACCGTCTTCTGGAACTACGTCGACCTCCGCTTCCGCGGCGACCAGCCATGGCGGATCGAGGTCGAACTCACCGCCGCCGACCTGGTCATCCGCATCCGCTCGCCGCACGCCGGGAAAGCCCTCGCGTCCCCCGAAACTGCCGCCGCCGCGCCGCGTCCCGCCCCCTCCGGCGACTGCCTGAGCTGCGGCATGGTCGCCTGCTTCCGCCACCCCGCCGCCACCGCCGCCCACGCCCCGGCGATGGGGCACTCGGCTTTCCTGCTCGATGCCCGCTGGCCGGAATTCGACTCCTGGTGCCGCGGTCATTCGCGCGATGGCGACCGCTGGCTGACCCCGCTCGACGGCCACCGTTGGAAAAAGCCGAATTACCAGTGGTCGCCGCCACCCGGCGCGATCACCTGGCACGCCACCGTCTCCACCCTGCTCCGCTCCTTCCGCCAGCGCCGGCTCCCCGCCCAGGGTGCGCTGCGCCAGCGCACCCTGTTAGAGAGCGAGGCCTCGCTGGCCCGATCCTTTGCCGCGAAGCTCGACCCGCAGTGCCGCCACCTCGTCGTCTCGCAAAACCTGCTCCCCCACCTTTGGAAATCCGGCGCGCTCGGCGGTCGCAGCTTCGACGTCCTGATCCAGCGCTGGCCGATGGCCGAACTCCAGCGCCGGCTCGACCTCGCCAAGTCCGCCCACCCCGCTTCCACCACCCTCGGCGACTTCCGCGCCGATCCCGATCTGCTCCGCGCCGAAACCGAAGCCCTCGCCGCCGCCGCCCGACTCATCACCCCGCACCGCGACCTCGCCGCGCATTTTGGCGATCGGGCCTGGAAGATCGACTGGGACATGCCCGCCCCGCTCGCACGCCGGCCTTCCCCGCAGCCCACCGTCTTCTTCCCCGCCTCGCGCCTCGGCCGAAAAGGGGCCTTCGAACTCGCCGCGGCGCTGAAGGAAGGCATCGGTGCCGAGCTGAAATTCCTCGGCCGTGCCAGCGAAGGCAGCGCCGACCCCTTCGCCGGCCTGCCCTGTGCCCCGGCCACCGCCGGCGACCTCGCCAACGCCTGGGCGCTCGTGCTGCCCGCCTGGATCGAGCACCAACCGCGGCTCGCCCTGCTCGCGCTGGCCAGCGGCATCCCGGTCGTCGCCACCCGCGCCTGCGGCTTGCCGGAGCACCCGCTGCTCCATACCTTGCCCTCGCCCGATCCCGCCGCCTTGCGCACCGTGCTTCGCGCCGTCCTTCAACCCGCCACCGCCGCCCAAGCCTCCGTCCCCGCATGCGCCGCCTGCTGATCGCCACCGCGCTGCTCGTCGCGACCCCGCTGCTGCTTTGGACTTGCCCCGGACAGCAGGATCCGGCGCAGGATCCCTTCGTGGTCGAAACCTGCGACTCCATGCCCGGCCCCGAACGCGCCAAGGCCGCCGCCGACCGCGTCCGCCCGGCCCTCGAACGCGACCTCGCCGCCAAGGGCCTGTATCTCGGCGACCCGGTCTTCCTCCGCGCCTTCAAGGAGGAGAACCTGCTCGAACTCTGGGTCCTCCAGCGCGGCACTGAGAAGTACGAGCTCTTCCGTACTTGGGAGATCGCCGCGCAGTCCGGCAAGCCGGGCCCGAAGCTCGCGGAAGGCGACGGTCAGGTGCCGGAAGGCTTCTACTTCGTCCCGCCCTCCGGGATGAAGCCCGACAGCGCCTTCCACCTCGCCTTCAACATCGGCTACCCGAACGCCTACGACCGCCACCACGGCCGGACCGGGACCTTCATCATGATCCACGGCAACCGCATCTCGATCGGCTGCCTGGCGATGACCGACGAAAAGATCGAGGAAATCTACACCCTCTGCGACGCCGCCCACGCCGGCGGCCAGAAGTTCTTCCGCGTCCATTTCTTCCCCTTCCGCATGACTTCGGAACGGATGGAAAAAGCGAAGGACAGCGAGTGGTTCGACTTCTGGACCAACCTCAAGGAAGGCCACGACCACTTCGAGCGCACCGGCCTCCCGCCCGAAGTCACCGTGGAAGACGGCCTCTACCGGTTCAAATAGGCGGAAAGACCGACAGCAGCTTCAGATGCTCCGCGTCTTGCATGAGCTGCGGATGCGGCGGTGGACCAGGACTATGCACCCCGCCATCCAAGCCCCCCGCCCGCCCCTCCGCCAGACCTTTCCCGCCATCCGTTTTGACTTCCGCCGCCCGGCACGCTAGAACCCGTCCCGCAACGCACCCGTAGCTCAGTTGGATAGAGCACCCGCCTTCTAAGCGGACGGTCACTGGTTCGAATCCAGTCGGGTGTGCTTCACACCTTCCAAGAAAACAGCCCGGAGGGTGGACTCCGGATGGACCGACGGAGGTCAATCCAGTCGGGTGTGCTTCACACCATCGAAAAAGTCAGCCCGGAGGGTGCATTCCGGATGGACTAACAGGGGTCAATCCAGTCGGGTGTGCTTTTCAATTCCTGATGAACCACGGCCTTTTCATCGTCCTCGACGGCATCGACGGCACCGGCAAGTCGACCCAGACCCGCCTGCTGGCCGACTGGTTCCGCGAACAAGGCCGCGAGGTCGTCGCGAGTCGCGAACCCACCGACGGACCCTGGGGTGCCAAGCTCCGCGCGACCGCCGCCACCGGTCGGCTGCCGGCCGAAGACGAACTCAAGCTCCTCCTCCGCGACCGCCGCGAGCACGTCGAGCAGCTCATCGCCCCGGCCCTCGCGGCGGGGAAAGTGGTCATCCTCGACCGCTACTACTTCTCCACCATGGCCTACCAGGGCTCCCGCGGCATGGACCCGGCGGACATCCGCCGCCAGAACGAGGCCTTCGCGCCGGTGCCCGACCTGCTGTTCATCCTCGACCTCGATGTCGACACCGCGCTCTCCCGCATCGGCGGCCGCGGCGACACCGCGAACGAGTTCGAAAAGCACGAATCCCTCTCGAAATGCCGCGACGTCTTCATGACCCTCGCCGGCGAGCCTTTCGTCCACGTCATCCCGACCGACCAGGGCCCGCAAGCCGTCCAGGCACGGATCCGCGAAATCGCGGCGGCTAACCTTTGATCCTAAAAGCCAAAATGAATTGAACAGGAGGAAGCAGAGACAGCAGAGGATCGATTCATTGGAGCCTTTCATGGAGTAGTTTTATTCAACCCTCGCCGGCAAGCCCGCCAATCCTTGCAAGTCTTTATCCCTCTGCTCCCTCTGCTCCCTCTGCTCCCTCTGCTTTCTCCTGTTGAACCGCTTCCCTGTCAGGGGCGATCCGCCGCTCAATCCGGTCCATCCGGTCAGCAGGGTCCCACGCCCCCAACAAAAAAACGGCGGCCCGATCCCTCGAGCCGCCGCCTGAGATGCCAGTCCAGCCTTACTGGTTGCCCGTATTCTCGCGCTCTTCCTCGGTCTGGAACCAGAAGGCGTTCTGCTTGAACTCGGACTCGATCAGCAGCGTCTTGCCGGAGCCGTCCAGCATCAGCGCCGCGACCTTTCCATCGTAGCGGTCGGGGTCGGGCAGCTTGTTTTCGCCCAGTTCCCCGAACCCGTTGGTCTTCGCGCCGTCGGCGATCACCAGGATGCGGGACGGGTCGCGGAAATTGACCATCCGCTTCGGCCCTTCGTCGCCCTCGGCGGTTTCATAGCGGCCGCAGACGCGGGCGTTCCAGCCGTAGGACACGGTGGCGTCGATCCGGTCGACGTCGAAATACTTGTCCCCCGGGCTCTTGAAGATCTGCAGCTTGCTCTTGTCGCGCACGTCGTCGATCAGCATGCCCCACCAGTAGAGGCCCTGCGACTGGTCCTGCCACACCGGCAATTGTCCGGCATTGTCCTGGGTGTAGGCCTGGATCCGCACGCCGATGTCGCGGACCCGGTTCACGCTGCCCGCGAGGCGCGACTTCGCCAAGGCACCCTTGGTCAGGGCGAAGACCAAGCCGGCCAGCGCCGCGATGATGGCGATGACGACGAGCAATTCCACCAAGGTGAAGCCCTTGGTCCGCGTTCCGATCCGTGGTTTTTTCATGAGTGAAATCCTGGTTCCCGAGGGCATGAGCCCTGTGGTTTCCCCAAAGGCACCACTTCCGGGCCGCGATTCAACCCGAAATCCACCCATCGCCCGGAATATCCGTGGATTCCCCCGGGAAAGGCAGGCTCACCACGCGAAAACCACCGGCGGCACCACGATCTTCACCCCGCCGGCCGGCCGCTGCTCGCTCTCTTCCAGCGAGGTCACCACGCCGTTCTCGAACTCCACCACCGTCTTGCCCCGCTCTTCCTGGGTCACGTGGGAAAGCTGGCGGTAAATCTGGCCGGAAATCGGATCGCGGACGGTGGTGTAGTGCGACACCTGCTCGTAGTCGACATACTCCCAGCGCCCGGTCTGGCCCTTGTCGTTCTGCTTCACCTGGGTCTTGGTCGGCTTGCCGCGTGACTTGTCGACCTCTTCCGGGGTCATCCCGATCGCCACCTGTTTCTCGTCGATCAAGGCCTGCACCTCGATCTGCCGGGCGTGGAGCTTCTTCAGGTTCTCGACGAAATCCGGATCCTTCGAAGCGAAGGCATGCGGCCCGACCCAGCCGGAAATCCCGTGCCGGGTCCCCTTGCCGCGGACCTTGTAGGCCTTCTCCGTCATCGCTTCCAGTACCACCACCTGATCCGCCACCAAGGCTCCCAGCTTATTCTTGCCGTTCTTATCGGAGAAAACCGTGGCGTCCTTGATCACCCGGAGTTCGATCGGTTTCTTCACGTGCTCCGCCAGGTGGATGACGTCGGGATCCCGGTCGATCAACGATTTGCGCTCCGGACGCCGGGTCTGGGCCGACACCGGCAGGAACAACGCGAGCAGCAAGGCGGAAACCAAGGCGGTTTTCATAGGGAGGAAAATAGCGGATCCCGGGCCGAACGAAAGCTCCGGTTTTCCTGCGACGGAAATCGCTCCGGGCCTATTCGAGGAAATTTGCCGGATTGACGCGATTTTCCTCCGGGGAAGAATCGTGAGCTTTTTCCCGTATCCGCCATTCCTGAAACCCGGATGACCCGCCGTTCCCGCCACGCCCGATTCTCCTTCCTGATGCTCGCACTGGCACCGGGAGGCTCCAGCGCGCAAAGCCCACCGGATTTCAACCGCGACATCCGCCCGCTGCTCTCCGACCGCTGCTTCGCCTGCCACGGCTTCGACGCCAAGGCCCGCGAGGCCGACCTCCGGCTCGATACCCCGGAAGGCGCCTTCGCGAAAGGTGACAGCGGCAAGCCCGCCATCGTCCCGGGAAATCTCGCCGACTCGCTCGCCTGGCAACGGATCATCTCGACCGACCCCGACGAGGTGATGCCGCCGTCCGACTCCCATCTCAAACTGACCGATGCCGAAAAAGACCTGCTCAAACGCTGGATCGAAGCCGGTGCCGTCTATCAGCCGCACTGGAGCCTGCTGCGCGTCGAAAAGCCGGCCGTCCCGCCCGGCGAAGACCATCCGGTCGATGCCTTCGTCGCCCGACGCCTCGCCCAGGACGGTCTCCAGCTCGCCGTCGAAGCCCCGAAGACCAGCCTGATCCGCCGTCTTTCGCTCGACCTCCGCGGCCTGCCGCCGACGCCGGAGGAAACCGCAGCATTCCTCGCCGACCCCGCACCGGACGCTTACGAGAAGCTCGTCGACCGCTTCCTCGCCGACCCCGCCTACGGCGAACGGATGGCCTGGCCCTGGCTCGATGCCGCCCGCTACGCCGACTCGAACGGCTATCAAGGCGACGCCGATCGCACCATGTGGCCGTGGCGCGATTGGGTCGTCTCCGCCTTCAATCGCAATCTCACCTACGACCAGTTCACCGTCTGGCAGCTCGCCGGCGACCTGCTGCCCGACGCCACTCCCGAGCAAGTCCTCGCCACCGGCTTCCTGCGCAATTACCCGATCAATGGCGAAGGTGGCCGTATCCCCGAAGAGAACCGCGTCGACTACGCCATGGACATGGCGGAGACCGCTGGCACCGTCTGGATGGCGCTCACCCTGAACTGCTGCCGCTGCCACGATCACAAATACGACCCACTCACCCAGCGCGACTATTTCAGCCTGCTCGCCTTTTTCAATCAGACCCCGGTCGACGGCAGCGGCGGCAATCCGCAGACCCCGCCGGTGCTCGCCGTGCCGACCGATGAACAGCGCGCCCGGGAAAACGAACTCGTCCGCCAGCTCGCCGACACCGACTCGCAGCTCAAGGCCCGCGCCGAAGCCCTCGCCCAGGCCCAGCCGGCTTGGGAAGCCGCCGAACTCGCTCGCCAACCCGTCGATCCCTGGCAAGCCCTTGCGATCGAGTCCGTCGCCGGTGCCGAAGCCACCGTGCTCGACGACCGCTCCGTCCTCACGGCCGGCCCGAACCCTGCGAACGCCACCTACACCGTCCGCGCCCCCGCTCCGGCCGGAAATTTCTCCGCGCTGAAACTTGATGCCCTGCGCCATCCCTCCATGACGAAAGGCGGCATCGCCCGTTCGGACAGCGGGAATTTCGTCCTCACCGGCATCGAAGTCAGCCTTTCCATCCCCGGCACCCCGCCCCGCCGACTCGCCATCGCCCGCGCCGAGGCGACCCACGAGCAAGGCGGTATCTACCTCGTCGCCGGCACGCTCGATGACAACCCGCAGTCCGGCTGGGCGATCTGGAACGGCACGTCCATCGACCGCGACCACGCCGCCATCTTCCATTTCACCGAAGCCCTCGACGTCCCCGCCGGCGCGTCGCTTGAAATCACCCTCCGCCACGATTCCCCCCATCCGAATCACAACCTCGGCCGCTTCCGGCTCTCTCTCACCGGCGATCCCTCGCCATCCCTGACCGCTCCCGCCGATACCCTGCTGCCGCTCCTCCGCATCCCCGTCGCAAGCCGCACGCCCGAGCAGCAGGCCGCCATCCGCGACGCCCATCTCCGCAGCGACATCGAACACTCCACGCTCACCACCGCCCGCGCCGGCCTCGCCGGCCCCTTGAAGTCCCTGCGCGAGAGCTTGCCCAAGGTCATGGTCATGGCCGACCTCAAAGAGCGCCGGAAGACCCACGTTCTCGACATCGGCGCCTACGACAAGCCGCTCGAAGAAGTCCCGCCGGCCACTCCACCCATCCTGCCGCCCCTACCGGAAACCGACGCCCCGCCGAACCGCCTCGACCTCGCCCGCTGGCTCGTCTCCCGCGACCATCCTCTAACAGCCCGCGTCACCGTAAACCGGTTCTGGCAGGAAATCTTCGGCATCGGCCTGATCAAGACGCCCGAAGACTTCGGCGTGCAGAGCGAGGTCCCCGTTCATCCGGAGCTGCTCGATTGGCTCGCGGCCGACTTCATGGACCGCGGCTGGGACGTGAAACAGCTCGTCCGCAGCATCGTCACCAGCCGCGTTTACCGGCAATCCTCGCGGGTCACCCCTGAGTTGTTAGAAAAAGATCCCGCCAACCGCCTGCTCGCCCGCGGCCCACGCTTCCGGCTGCCCGCCTTCCTCCTCCGCGACCAGGCGCTCGCCGCCAGCGGCCTGCTGGTCGCCCGCCAAGGCGGCCCGCCGGTGAAGCCCTACTCACCCGAAAACCTCTGGCCCGACGCCACCTTCGGCAAGGTCCGCTACGTCCGCGACAAAGGAGAGTCGCTCCACCGCCGCAGCCTCTACACTTTCTGGCGCCGCATCAGCATGCCGCCGATGTTCTTCGACAACGCCAAGCGCGAACTCTGCAGCGTCAATCCTTCCCGCACCAACACCCCCCTCCACGCTCTCGCCACCCTCAACGACACCACCTACGTCGAAGCCGCCCGCCTGCTCGCCGCCCGGGCTGTTAGAGAATCATCCGCCGACCCCGCTGCCGCCCTGGCCCGCGCCTTCCAGCTCGTCCTCGCCCGCCCGCCGGACGATGCCGAAAAGACCATCCTGCTCGATTCCCACCGCGCCGCCCGCGAGTCCTTCGCGGCCGATCCCGCCGCCGCCAAGGCCTTCCTTGCCAACGGCGACGCCCCCGCGGACATGGCGCTCGACCCCGTCGATCACGCCGCCCTCACTTCCGTGTGCCTTTCCCTTCTCAACACCGACGAAGCCCTGACCAAGGAGTAATCATGGACCCGATCACCGAAAGCCAGCTCCTCGTCAACCGCCGCTACTTCTTCGGCAAGTCCGCCACCGGCCTCGGCATGGCCGCACTGGCCTCGATGCTCGGTGAGGATGCCTTCGGCGCGGAACCCAGCCTGCTCACCCAGATCGCGCCCAAGGCCAAGCGGGTGATCTATCTTTTCCAAAACGGCGCACCCAGTCACGTCGAGCTCTTCGACCACAAGCCGGAGCTCGCCAAACGCCACGGCCAACCCGTCCCCGAAAGCTTCGTCGCCGGCAAGCGCTTCAGCACGATGACGGCCAACGCCAGCGCCCAGAAGCTGCTGGCCCCGCTCGAACCCTTCAAGCAACACGGCCACAGCGGCGCCACCGTCAGCTCGCTGATGCCCTACACCGCGGCCATCGCCGATGATCTCTGCTTCGTCAAAAGCATGTTCACCGAGCAGGTGAATCATGCCCCGGCGATCAACTTCTTCCTCAGCGGCAACCCGCTCCCCGGCCGCCCGACCATCGGCTCCTGGCTCTCCTACGGCCTCGGCACGCTCAACGAGAACCTACCGACCTTCGTCGCCATGACCTCGGTCAGCAAGGGCACCAGTTGCGGCCAGATCTTCTACGACTTCTACTGGGGCTCCGGCTTCCTGCCCTCGCGCCATCAGGGCGTGAAGCTCCACCCCGGCAGCGATCCCGTCCTCTACCTCAACAACCCGAAAGGCGTCAGCCCGGCGCTGCGGCGGAACATGCTCGATGGCATCGCGCGGCTCAACCAGCGCAAGCTCGACGACTTCGGCGACCCCGAGATCGCCACCCGCATCGCGCAGTATGAAATGGCCTACCGCATGCAAACCAGCGTGCCGGAACTCGCCGACATCTCCGGCGAACCGAAGGAGGTGCTCGACATGTACGGCCCGCAGGTCCACGAGCCCGGCACCTACGCCCGCAACTGCCTGCTCGCCCGCCGCATGATCGAGCGCGGCACCCGCTTCGTCCAGCTCATGCACGCCGGCTGGGACCAGCACAACAGCCTGACCACCGAGCTCTACACCCAGTGCAAGGACACCGACCAGCCGAGCGCCGCGCTGGTCCGCGACCTGAAAATGCGCGGGCTGTTAGAAGATACGCTCGTCATCTGGGGCGGCGAGTTCGGCCGCACGCCCTTCATCCAGGGGAACTTCGACGACCGCCCGAAATGGGGCCGCGACCATCACCCCTACGCCTTCACCGTCTGGATGGCCGGCGGCGGCGTGAAGGCCGGCATGACCCACGGCGAGACCGACGAGCTCGGCTTCAACGTCGCCAGGGACGGCGTCCACGTCCACGACTTCCAGGCCACCCTGCTCCACCTGTTAGGCATCGACCACGAGAAGCTCACCTTCAAGTTCCAGGGCCGCCACTTCCGCCTCACCGACGTCCACGGCCACGTCGTCAAGGCGATCCTCGCCTGACCTAACCGGGTATGCGGAGCTTCACCGGATGCGCGAAGCCTCCGGCCTGCAGAAGCCACCAGAGCGGCCCTCTCACCGGCACGGCCCTCAAATGCCCAAAAAGCTGCAGAGACCATTCCCGAGGGCGAAGCCCACCGGGTGCGCGGAGCCTCCGGCCCGCAGAAGCCACCAGAGCGGCTGTATCGGCAATGCGGACCGAGATCGCCTGCGGAGTCGAAGGGACCATTCTGCGGGGCGGAGCCTCCGCGCACCCGGTGGAGCCTCCGGCTCCTCGATCTAGCGCATTGCCGCACTTCCCCACTCCCAATCCTCGGGCTTGCTACACAGCCCCGCCTTCACCGGGTTCCTCTGGATGTAGAGCCTTGAATCGAGCAGATGATTGTTATCGCGGATACAGCGGTCGTAGTAATCCTCTTCCCAGATCGATCCTCTGCGACCGAGTCGCTGATCGATCAACTTCGCACCGTAGGTCTTCCACGCCCGGACGATGTCTCCCAACCGGACACCTTCAAGCGTCTCGATCAACACATGTACATGATTGGGCATAATACACCACTCGATGAGCCGATATCGATGCCCGTCCGAATGAAGCAGGCTATCCTGCACCGCTTGCGCATGTTCCCTGTGGCGCAGCAGGCATTCCCCGTGTCCGGCGTCCTCGTAGCGGGCGATCCGCTTTGCTAGCTCGATCTGACGTAGTGTCTCGGATAAGCGGGACAGTTCACGCTTCCACCTCTCGATCACCTTCTTTGGAACGGAATCTCCGAGTCGAAAGGTCAAGCCCTGCAATTCGCCAGGAGCATCCAGATGCGGAAGGTAACCGCGGGAATGCCAGCCTTTGGGATCCATCGGGTCAGAGAAGCAATCCGCGGCCTGGTTGTCTAGCTTCCAACGGGTGCGCGGCCCTCAACGGAAGCCCGGAGCCCGCCCACAGGAAACAAGGGGCCGGCCGTATTCCCGACACGACCCTCAGACGCCCGAAGCCGAAGAGACCGTTCCAAAGGGCGGAGCCCACCGGGTGCGCGGAGCCTCTGGCCCGCAGAAGCCACGGGAACGGCGGTTTTGGCGATGCGGACCGAAAACGCCTGCGGAGCGAAGGGACCATTCTGCGGGGCGGAGCCTTCGCGCACCCGGTGAAGCCTCCGGCTGCTCGCCGACTGAATCCAGCGGTCCCTCCGGAAGGCCCTCCGATGGCTAGCGGCTTCGCTCGATGGTCAACAGCGCGCTGTCGACCAGCTCGAGCGCGGAACCGAAACTCTCGTCGACATAGTGGAGCGGCCAGGCTTCCTTGCCGTCGCTTTCATCCTCACGCTTCGGGTAGCCGCGCAGCTCCATCAACTGGAAGGTCCGCGGCAGGGAGTTGTCGATCTCCACGGCATACACAAGCGATGCATGGTCATCGCCCGCCCGGTTGATCTCAAGCATCAGGGCGTAGGGCGTCGAGTCACCGGAATCGCCGGGGAGGATGTAGTCGGCGGGATCGAAGGATCCGTTCGGGGTCGGCGATGAGATGACATCGACCTCGCCGATCTCTTCCGCCTCGCGCTTGGCCTTCTCCCATCCGGCGTGCTTGAACTTCCAGTAAGGAACTTCCCCGGCGGCGGCGGGTGCCCGCAGGGTCTTGATGTGATAGCCGCCCTGGTTCTCCAGCCAGATCGCGACCTCGGGCGGCGGGTCGCTGCGGTAGGTGGGTCCGGGTTGGACGGTGAGCCGCATCTTGTAATCCGGCGACGGGGCGTAATCGAACACCATCCCGTCTTCCCGCATCTCGAAGCGCTCCATCGCCGGGCCGAGGTTGCCGCTCCAGCCGAGCACGGTTTTCACCGGGGCCGGTTGCCACCAGAAGAGCAGGGTCATCGCCGCGGTGACGGCGAGGGTGCCCCACAGCGCCCGGCTGCGCAGGTAGGCGGCGAGCGGCCGGCTGTTGTTGACCACATGCAAAACGATCAGGGCAATGAAGACGAAGCCGGTCAGCGAGTGCAGGCCGATGATGTCCAGCGAGAAGGGCCGGATGAAGGCGAGCACACCGGTCACCGCAAGCACCCCGAAACTCAGCGCCGTCAGCAGGGAGACACTGCGGCGGCGGAGGGTGCCAAGCTGCGGGTTCTTCTTTTCAGACATCACCCGGGAGGATCGCGCCGTGGGCGCGGAGCAGGTCGTGGATTTCCTTGAGCGGCAGTTCCAAGGGCGTGGTCTTCCCCTTCGCGGCGAGCGCCGCCGCGGCACCGGCCGCCTGGCCCATCGCCATGCACGAGGCCTGCACGCGGAGCCCGGAGTTCGCCAGGCGGTCGCTGCTCACGCTGCGGCCGGCGACCATCAGGTTGCGGCTGCCCTTCGGAATCAGCGCACGCAGCGGGATGGTGGGCACGATCCCGCGCTTGAGCGGCTCGGGCTTCACGCCGTTCTTCGTGTGGAGGTCGACGGGATAGAAGGCGTTGCAAACGGCGTCCTCGAACTTCCGGCCGGAGCGGTAGTCGTTCACGGTGATGATCGTTTCGCCCTCGATGCGGAAGCTCTCGCGGAAGCCGGTTTCCGGCTGGAGGTGCATGAGCCGCTGCTTCTTCGCCCGGAGCTGCTCGAGGATGGACTTCCGCCCGGCGAGGTTGGCGGCGGTGACGGTGCGGGAATTGGTCGAGTCCGCGCCGTGGACATAGAGCCGGTGGATCTGGTTGCGGCCGGGCTCGTGGGCCTGGCCCATCATGTAGAGATAGGATCCCGGCTGGCGCTCCTCCTCACGCAGCCGCGGCAGGCCTAAGAGGCCGACCAGCTCGGCGCCGCCGGTGCAGTCGATGATCTGCCTGCAGTTCACCCGACGCCGGGTGCCGAACCCGACGCAATCGACCTGCCACCCGCCGTCGGTCTTCGTCACGGCCTGCGGAAACTCGTAGTAGGCGATCGGCACCCCGGCCTGGCCGCATTTCTCCTCGGCGAGGATCGCGTAGAGGAACTGGTTGATGTACACCTGATGCTGCCAGTGGCGCTGCGGCACCTTGGAGAAATCCGGAAGGCTGCCGCTGTCGAGTTCGACGCTTTCCTTCACCAGCTCCCAGCCGATCCCCGCGATGATCTGCTTGCCCCAGGCATCGAAGAGCCCGGGAAAGGCCACGCCGCCGGTGGTCATCGTGCCGCCGAGCTGGCTGCCGCGCTCGACCAGCAGGACGCTCGCACCGGCCCGGCCCGCTTGGATCGCGGCGATCGCACCGGCGGTCCCGCCGCCGACCACCAGCACGTCCACATCGGCCGTGATCGAGGCTTCACCGGCACCGGGCACCTCCGCCGCCCGGATTTCCGAAGTCGAGGTGATGCCGAGCCCCAGACCCGCGGTGCCGATCAAGGACTGTTGGAGGAATGACCTGCGATTGCTCTTCATTTGGCTTTCTTGTTCGGTTTGCCGGGTGCCTTCCCGGGGTTGAGGGTCTTGGCGGGATCCATGCGCCGGCGGTCGGCGGGAGTCGGGCCGCCGCCAAACTGTTCCCAATAGCGGACGGCGAAGGGATTGAGTTCCGGCCCGACGACCTTCTCGTTGACCATCAGCGGCAGGCACTCGTCCCACCACTTGTCGAAGGCCGCGCCCATTTCGCGGACCACGCCCGGATGCTCCGCGGCGACGTCCTTCTTCTGGCCGTAGTCCTCCGTTAGATCGAACAACTGCCAGGCCGACTTCGCTCCACCTTTCTCGCTGACCAAAGCCCACCGCGTGTTGCGGACCGCGGCCATCCTGAACTTCGAAAGATTCGGATCCTCGAGCTTCGGCCAGCGTCCGTGATGGGTGAAAAGATGGCGGTCCGACCAGCTCGCCTCGGGATTCTCCAACAACGGCAGCAGGCTGCGGCCTTCGATCTGACGGCGCGCCCCGTCGCTCAAGGTCACTCCGGTGATCTCCGCGAGGGTCGGGAACACGTCGATGTGTGCGGCCAGCGCCTTGGTCGCACCCGGCTTGAGTTTCCCCGGCCAGCGCCAGAACGAGGAAGCGCGGGTGCCGCCAAGATAGGCCGTGCCCTTCTTCCCTCTCATCCCGGCATTGAAGACCCCCTCCCCTGCCGCGGTGCCGTTGTCATTCATGAAAATCACGATCGTTTCGCGCTCGATGCCCCAGTCCTTGAGTTCGCCTAACAGCTTGCCGATGTTCTCGTCGACGTTGTGGATCATGCCGTAGAAACGGGCGAGTTCCTTCGACGGGACCTTGCCTTCGTAGAGCGCGAAGTCCTGCGGCCGGGCGATGTAGGGGGAATGCGGGGCGTTGGTCGGGATGTAGGCGAAGAAGGGCTTGCCCGCTTCCTTCTGCGAGCGCATCCACCCGCTGGCCTGCCGGAAGAATACGTCGGTGCAGTAGCCTTCGGTCTTCACGAACTTCGAGTTGTGCAGGATGGCGGGGTTGAAATACTTGTTGCCGGGCGCATCGCCGCAGGAGCCCGGATAGGACTGCCCGATGCCGCCGCCGCCGTGAATGAACATTTCCGTGAAGCCGCGCGCCGAGGGCAGATACTCCGTTTCATCACCGAGGTGCCACTTGCCGAAGATGCCGGTCGCGTAGCCCGCATCGCGCAGCACCTGGGCCAGCGTGATGGCGCCGGGAGCCAGGCGTTCGCGCTCAAGCACGGTGTGGGTGACCCCGTTCTTGAACTCGTGGCGGCCGGTGAACAGGGCGCTGCGCGTCGGGGCGCAGGTGGGGCTGACGTGGAAGTCCTCGAAGCGCACGCTCTCCGACCGCAGGCGGTCGAGATGCGGGGTCTTGAGGATGGGATTGCCGTGGGCGGAGATGTCGCCGTAGCCCTGGTCGTCGGTGATGATGAAGACGATGTTGGGCTTCGTGGCATCGGCCGCCGGGAGGGCGACGACAGCGCACAGCATCAGGAACAGGCATCGCATGGGTGTCGGAATTCGCTTCATGGCGCGGGTGGTCGTTTGGATTTCTTGCCGGACTTCCCGGCGCGGCCGGGTTGGTTGGATTTCGGCGGCGCCAGTCCGTCGTCCGGTTGATTCGAAAAGCGCCAAGGATCCTTCAGCTCACGCATCTGGGCGAGGAGCAGCGCGCGCATCTCGGCGAGCTTGGTGGCGTGCTGCGGGTCGCCAGCAAGGTTGACCTGATGCTTCGCGGCCGACACGCCGGAGATGGCGCGGACCTTCGGATCATGGTGTTCGAGCAGCAGCTCGTGGGGGTTGTCCTTGAGGTTGAAGAGCTGGGTTTCACGGACGCCCGACTTGGTGGATTCGTATTCGATGAGTTTCCAGTCGCCCCTTTTCACGCTGCGCATGCCCGGTGTGTCTCCGCCGCTGTAGACGCCGTGGAGGTTGTCGCGGATGTCCTGTTTCTCGCCGAAAAGCACGGGCTTGAAACTGGCGCCTTCGTTGGTTTCCGGCGGGGTGACACCGGTCAGGTCACAGAAGGTGGCAAGCAGGTCGCCGAGGTAGAGGTTCCCCGGGGCGCGGCTTCCGGGCTTGATGCCGGGGCCCTTGACGATCATCGGCACGCGCCAGGTGTGCTCGTAGAGGTTCTGCTTTCCCTGCAAGCCGTGGCGGCCGATCGCAATGCCGTGGTCGGCGGTGTAGAAGATGTAGGTGTTTTCCAGTTCGCCGCTTTCTTCCAGCTTCTTGAGCACGCGGCCGATCTGAAGGTCGATGTTCTCCGAGCAGGCATACTCGCGGCCGATCTCATTGCGAATGGTCGCCTCGTCGCGTCGCTTCCAGACGCCGCTCGCCTTGATCTCGTCGCGCACGTTCATGTGGCTGTTGTTGAAAGGATGGGCGGGCAGCCAGTTCGGGGGCAGCGGCGGCTGGCCGGGCTTCAAGGCCGGCGGGGCGGAGGGATCCCGGTGGTTGATGGCGGCGTAGTGGGCGAGCAGCTCCGGCGTGCCATCGCGGACGTCGTGGGGATGCGAAAGTCCGAAGTAGATGAAGAAGGGGCGCTCGTCCTTCTTGGCATCCCGCTCGCCGAGGTAGTCGAGCACGCGGTCCGCATGCCAGGCACTGCCGCTTTCATCGGTGCCTCCGCGCTTGGTCGCATCGTGGACGACGCTGAACTGTTTGTTCGCGGCGGCATAACTGTTGCCCATCTTACAGGTCCGCATGGTGGCATAGCCGGCACGGTTGAAAACGGCACCGATGGTGTTCTTCTCCAGGTTCGGCGGGCAATCCTTTGCCCCGGGGCCGACCGGCAGCCGCCAGACGGTGCGGCCGCTCATGATCATGTGCCGCGATGGCGTGCAGACCGCGCCGGTGAAGGCCCCGAGGTGGTGGGCGGCGTCGATGACCATGCCGCCGGACGCCATGCGATCGATGTTCGGCGACCGGAGCGTCGACTGCGGGTTGTAGAACTTGAAATCGAAGGGGGATTGGTCGTCGGTGAGGATGAAGAGGATGTTCGGCCGGCGCTTCTCCGCGGCCTGCGAGGAAGCGGCGAGGACGAGGGCGGCAGCGAGCCATCTCGGGAAGGATTTCATGGGCTTTCGACAGGTGCTTTAGCGCTGGAGCGGGATCGGAGAAAGGATCGAGTTGCCGCGACTCGCCGGGAAGGCTCTGATTCGGGCGGGACGAAGTAGGGACTTCACAGGTATTCCCAGCCTTCGCGCGGCTTGCGGGAGGTCAGGGCATTGGCCTCGGCGTCGCCGGGGAACTCCTCCTTGGCGGGATCCCAGGTGAGCTTGCGGCGCAGCTTGTAGCCGAGATTCCCGAGGTGGCAGACCGACGCCGTGCGATGGCCGGTCTCGACCGAGCAGATCGGCTCCTCGCGGCTCTTGATGCAGTCGAGCCAATTGCGGAGGTGGTCCTTGGAAGCGATGGCGCGGCGGTCCTTGTCGCCGAGCGGCGTCGCGAGGATCTCCGGCGGATCGCTTTCCAAAAGGTTCCGGTCCACCCGGAGCGTGCCCTTGGTGCCTTCGAAGGTGCAGCCGCTCGGCCCGCCGTGGATCATCTCCACGCCGCTCGCATAGATGAATTTCAGACCCGTCTCGCCCTCGGCCGGCGGCTCGATCGAGACCGGGCCGCTGGTATCCATGCCCATGGCCCACTGGGCGATGTCAAAATGGTGCGCCCCCATGTCGGCCAACATGCCGCCCGCGTATTCCTCGTATTTTCGGAAGGCCGGGAAATGGTTGTGAATTCCTTTCGGGCAAAGCACCTCATGGTAGCCACGCAGCGGCGCGGGGCCGAGCCAGAGATCCCAGTTCACGTTGTCGGGCTTCTCCTGCTCCGGCAGATCGCAGGGCTTCGAAGGGCCACCGACCCCGATTCGGATCGTCTTCAAATCGCCGAGCCGGCCCGCCCAGATCGTCTCCACCGCCTTGCGGAAGCGGCCACCGAACTCGCTGCGCTGCTGGCTGCCGGTCTGGAACACCACCTGGTGCTTCTTCACCGCGTTCACCAGCAGGCGCCCTTCGGCGATGGTCCGGGTGAGCGGCTTCTCGCAGTAGATGTCGAGCTTCCGCGCGGCCGCGGCGAGCGCCGGGTGGACGTGCATGTGGTCCGGCGTCATGATCACCACCGCATCCAGATCCCCGCGACCGAGCAGCTCGCGGTAGTCGATGTAGGTCGCGCAGCCCTTGTAGCTCCCCGACTTCACGTCCTCGGCGTAGCGCTTCTCCACGACTTCCTTTGCCTTCGCCAGCCGGGTGCCCTCCACCTCGCACACCGCGACGATGCGGACGTCCGCCTGGCGCAACGCGTGATCCATCACGCCATAGGCCCGCTTACCGTAACCGATGAAGGCGAGGTTCAGCCGCCCGTTGGCGGGCGCCGCTTTCAGCAGCGACGGGCCGAGCGCGGCGGTGGCGGCGGCCCCGGTGAGGAAACGACGGCGTGAGAAAGAAGTGAGGATTTGCACGCGGGGCTTACGTTTTCAGTCGCCCGATGTTTCCAAACGAAAGAATCGTTTCGCGGCAGCGAGATCCCGCACGCGGAATCTCAGTTCTCTCCCGTTGGCACCGGACTCCGGAGCATCGAGGAATTCCAGCGGATCGAAAGCCCAGGCCTGGAGGTCGGTCGAGGTGGCTGGCAGCAAGGTGGAATCATCCGCGTCCGTGGCGATCGGGAAACGAAGGACGGCCTCGCGATCCGAGAAGCCGAGGCTGGTCAGGTCCTCGAAGGAGAGGACCGGCAGCGGACGGTCGGAGGGATCGAGCCCGTCGGTCCCCGCGGCGTATTCAATGCGGTTGGTGAGGCCGTCGCCATCGCCATCGCCGTTGGGGTCGGCGAGCAGCGGATTCCCGCCGGCCCACGTGGTATAGCTGGTGCCGGGACGGGTGCCTTGGACGCTGAGATTGGCGCTGAGGGCGCTGACGACCGAAGGATTACCGGCGGACACGTCGGCCACTTCGTAGCGGAAGGAGGACAGGTTGTAGAGGTCCTTGTCGCCATTGGTATCGATCAGCCGCCACCCCGGGGTGCGGATGGTCGTCATCGAGTTGTAAATCGAGAACGCGTGGTTCTTTCCGGGAGCGAAGGGGTTTCGCAGCATCGGCACCAGCGAGGAGCCGACGGCCGATGACGGCGGGGTGAGACCGCAGAGTTCGGCAAGGGTCGGGTAGATGTCGATGGTCTCGACCACACCCTCGGCAGGGACGCAGGCGAACACTTCGGGGCGCAGGCTGGCGGGCGGGCGGATGATGAGCGGGGCTTCGAGCGCGCGTTCGAGCACCGTGTGTTTGCCGATCCGGCCGTAGTCGTCGAGACGCCAGCCATGGTCGCCCCAGAGGACGACGATGGTATTGTCGGCAAGCCCGAGGGTGTCGAGTTCGGCGAGTAGCTTGCCGACTTGGGCGTCGATGTAGGAAACGCAGGCGAAGTAAGCGTGGCGGAGTTTGGCGCGGTCGCTGCCGGCCGTGTATTGATTGATCTCGCCGGAGTTGGCCGTGGTCGTGGAGTTGGCCCCGGTGGGCAGGGCCGCCGGACTCGCGCCGGGCAGGGTGGCGGGGTTGTAGAGGTCCCAGTAGGCCTTGGGCGCGTTGAAAGGGAGGTGCGGTTTGAAGAAACCGACGGCGAGGCAGAAGCGGGTGCCGTCGTCGGCGAACTCACGCAGTTTCCCGATGGCGGCCTGCGCCATCAGGCCGTCCGGGTAGGCCTCGTCGGGTAGGCTCCGGCCGCTGCCATCGACGCCGATTTCCCAGGCGGGCGAAACATTGGCAACGCGGCCGGTGCCGTCGGCATAGGCGAAGAGCGGATAGCGCTGGGCACCCCACTTGTCGTGATCGTAGAGGATCTCGTTCCACGAAAAGCGCATGTCCGCGACGGTTACGGAGCTACGGCCGATGTCGTAGTTGTTGGATGGCGAGTTCCAGCGGAAGCCGTCGGGCTCATGGCTGACCTTGCCGAGCGAGACGGTGTGCCAGCCGTTGCGGCGCAGCAGGTCGGCCCAGCTTTCCGGCTGCACGGGCAGGCTGGAGGGCATCTGGCTTTCGAAAGCATTGTTGCCGTCGGTGGCGGTGGTGGGCCGCAGGCCGGTCATCAGGGCGTAGCGCGACGCGCCGCAGGTGGGCACCGCGACGTAGTGGTTGCGGAACAGCCGGCCCTGGTTCGCCAGCGCGTCGATGTGCGGCGTGACCATGTGGCTTTCCCCGTAGCATCGGAGTTCGGGCCGCAGGTCGTCCACCGCGATGAAGAGCACGTTGGGCGGAGCGGCCGCGAGGTTGGCCGTGGCGGACGCGCAGAGGAAAACGAGCGGGCGGATCATGGGTTCTCCGGGTGGATGGCGAAGCCGTTGAGAAGGAGGAAGCTGTCGCTGCCGTTCGAGTCGATGGCGCGCAGCCGGATGGTGAGTGGCGAGCTGCCGTCGTGGTCGATCGGGAAATCAAGCGCGGGAATCTGGGAGTTGTGGAGGAAAGTGGTGTTGAGTCCGGCGGAACCGAGCGCCGTCGGTTCGACGGCAGCACGCGTCAAGCCGCCCACCTGAGCCTCGATGAGGTTGGGCGCGGAATTGGTGGTGCCCTGCGCGAACCCGAGAGCGCTGCCGGTGAAGGAATCAAGGTGCCACGAGCGGAAGCGGTATTCTCCCGCCGCGAGCCCGGTGATCTTGACGTCGATCACCCCCTTCCGGGTGGCAATGAAATCGGCGAGGAGAAACGACAGCGAGGTGTCCCCGCCGGGGATGGCGCGGGTGCTGTCTCCGTTGGCTCCGCGGAACTCGAAATTCGTGCCATCGGGCTGCGAGATTGTGATCTGATGCGCTCCGACGATCTTCGTGTAAGAGCTGGAATTCGCGGCCTGGGTCGCCGAGCCGGAGACGGTCCGGAACAACGATTGGCTCGGTGCGCCGAGCGTGTCGCCGCGATTGAAATCCACGCCCAGCAAGGGCGGATTGGCGGGCGGGTCCATGTCGCCTCCCATCCGTTGGAAGCCAACGCCGTCAAACCATACCCGCCAACTACCGGTGCCGACGAGGTTGTTGTCGATGAACACATCCACGGCGGAGCCCCCGGAGACGGTGACCTGGCCGAGCTTCGCGCCGAAGAGATTCTGGAGGAATCCACCGCTGCCGTCGGAGGCTTGCCGGACTTTCACCGGGGTGGTGAAGGTCAGGCCGGCGGCGTTGGACACATCGGCCGTATTGGTCCCGGGCCGGGAGTGGCCGGCAAGCGGGGCACTGTAGGTGGCGAGCGAAGCGGAGTTGAGCCCGGCGGAGATGCCCCAGTTCTGGGTGGTGCTCACGACCTGTTCCCAGAAGAAGGCCCAGATCGTGTAGGTGCCATCGGGCATGCCGGTGAGCCGGCTGGTGATTCGCGGAAAGTCACCCGAATTCGCGATGGACTGGAGCAAGCTGTCGTTGATGCCGAAGTCATTGGCACCGGAGCGCACGACCCACTGGGTGTTGTTCGAGGTCGCGCTGTTCGCGCTCGTGTTCAACCACGAGGTGTTCGAGGGATCGCTGGTGAGGAAGGTATTGCCGCCGGTGACCGTGGAGGCTTCGACATAGGTGATCGCGCCGGTTGGCGGGAGCGGCGGCGCAGGGACTTGATCGACGGGCACCGGGCCGCGGGTGATGCGGATGTCGGAGAAGCTGGCTTGAGTGGCGTTCAAGTTTCCAACCATCTGAAAAGCGACCCTGTCGAAGATGTAACTGGAAGCGGTGAGATTGATCAGATTCTGCGATGTCCGGTAAGTCGCGCCGCTGGTGAAGCGGGCTGCGAGATCGAGCTTGTTGCCGTTGCGGGCGATGGTCAGGTCGAACTCGACCGGGGTGTTGGCCGGCACGGCGGCAGCGGCTGCCGGGATCGGGCCGAGGGTAGTGGAGGCGGCGGGGTCGAAGGGCTGGCTTCCGGTGCCGTTGCCCGCGGCGATGCTGGTGGCGGCGGTGGCCGGAGCGCCCGCCCAGATGCCGGTGTAGCCGGTGGCCGCGCCTGCCGCGACCGGGTTGGCGGCGTCGAACAGACCGATGCGGAAGCCGTCGCCGGCGAGCGGCGCGTTGAAGGTGACGGAGCCGGACAGGCGGAGGTATTGACCATCTGTCAGAGCGACCGGGTCGAAGGGGGCGGCGATGATATCGCCATCGGCGTCGGTGGTCACGGGCGAAGCGGTCGCCGCGCTACCGCCCGAGAAACCGGCATCGCCCGCGATGGTGACCCAGCCGGTGGCAGTCGCCGACGTGTGAAGCGGATCGGAGAGATAGCCGAGAGAGACGAGGAAGGCGTCGGTCTTGAAGAGCGTGTCCCGGTAGCCGTAGAACGGGCCGCTGCTATCGTTGGGGACATCGTAGTTGAAGAAGCTGTGCGGCTGGTCTTGGTAAAGATGGAGATCGCAGCGCAGCCCCAGAGCCTCCATGGCGGCGCGGTAGTTCTCGCCGACGGAGACCGGCACGAGGCTGTCGCTGGTGCCGAGGAAGAAGCTGGTGGGTGGAGCGGCGGCCGTGACGTTGTGGAGCGGCGAGATGCTTTGCCAATAGGCTTGCACCGTGCTGTGGCCGTAGCCGCCGGGTCCGTTGTCTGCGACCGGGTTGTAGAGCACCAGGGCGTTTGGCTTCGAGCTGATGGTTAAGTTTTCACCGGGCTCCTCGTAAGCCGTGAGCGTGCCCGCCGCCGCCGCGACGTGGCCGCCTGCCGAGCCACCGCCGGCAGCGATCCGGTTGGGATCCACCCCCAGCGTGGCGGCATTCTGCCGGACATAGCGGATGGCGGATTTCCCGTCCTTCACGCACTCCTGCGGGGTGGTGCCGTGGAGGTTCTTCACGCGGTATTCCGCTGAGATGGCCACCATGCCTCGCGAGGCGAGGTATTCGCACTGCGGGTGGAAATGGCTGGCCGAGCCATCGACCCAGCCGCCGCCGAAGAAGAACACGATGGCCGGCCGCTGGTGGGATGGCTGGTGGCCCGGCGGGGTGAAGACATGCAGGTTCAGCGTCACCGCGCCGCCGGTGCTGTTGACCGTTTGCTTGAACGGAATGATCTGATCCGGGGTGTAACCGGGGATATCGTAGGCTAGGACCGGAGCTGCGATGAGCGCCAGCAGGGCATGGCTGAATCTTTTAAGCTTCGATTTCACAAGGGGAAAAGGCGGGGCGTTACCCCGATTGCCAGCAAGTGCGGAGAGTTGGACCGAAAGGGCTTGTCTGACAGAAGGCCGCAAAAGGTCGGAACTGCGCCCGTGAGGCGGTACTCTTCTTTCGGGAAAAAGCAAAGGCTGAACCGTCCGGCAACAGCGTTGGAGCAAGCCGCATCGGACGGCACCAGCAGCAAGCTTCTCATCCCACTCTCTCCTGGGCAATGCGGCCCTTGAACACAAAGCGGCCCGCAGGGTGCTGCGGGCCGCTTTGATGAAACTGGCGGAGAGAGTGGGATTGCCTCCGGCCATGCCAGTCAGCGCTGCGCGGTCTTTGGATTTGCTCGCCAAGCTCGCTCCTGCGTTCGAACCCATGGCCTGCGGCAGGGTTCTCATCCCACTCTCTCCGGGGGCAATGCGGTCCGCGAAAACAAAGCGGCCCGCAGGATGCTGCGGGCCGCTTTGAAGAAACTGGCGGATCGGCTGGGTAGCCGTCGGATGGCGTGTAATCTCTTGATTTCATAGGATTCTGTGGGTCGGTCGTTTTTCCGGGCTCTTCAGAATCGCAGGCTTCGACACGTCTCTTTGTCAGAAATCCGTCGGAAAAACTGCCATTCTGTCCCGGATGGGCGGATGGACTTAAAACCCGACCGACATGAACCGGCATCCCGGAAATCCGGTAGCTTGAGTGGCTGGTCGCGTCCTCTTCCATCCGTCACACCTCTGCCAGTTCGGTGCCTCGGATCAAGGTCGTTTCGGACTTTCTTGTGGATCTGGACATCACCGAGGGGCGCTCCACAAGGATTGTCCAGACGATGAAGAAAAACGGCTCGCCACCTTCTGAATTTGAGTTCGACGAAGACCATTCATACTTCCGGTCCACGCGGGTGGGGAAATCGCGACCATCGCCGCCAGCGCCCGCGTGCTCGACGGGCCATCCCCACGCGGGTGGGGAAATCCCACCCAGCCCGCCGCTAACCCCGGCGGGCTTCGGGCCATCCCCACGCGGGTGGGGAAATCCAGCGAGCGGAACCGCCAAGGGTCACGAATGGCGGGCCATCCCCACGCGGGTGGGGAAATCACACCCGGGAGGATGCCGGTGAAGGCTTCCTGCGGGCCATCCCCACGCGGGTGGGGAAATCTGACAGGATCACCATCGTTTCGAGCGGGTGGCCGGGCCATCCCCACGCGGGTGGGGAAATCCAAGCCCC